>JAJACI010000001.1:0-17432 GCA_022601595.1 Chlamydiia bacterium
CAGCTCATTCCAAAATCAAATTTATCTCAAAAAATCTGAAGAAATTCTAAAAAGTGTAGTTTATCAGAGTCTCCTTAGGAGACTCTGAAAAACGGACAGTTTTATAATTTTCCAGATTTCTTATAAATTCTATTTTTCGTTTCGCCCCATCCCGACAGGGATGCCGCTTACTCCAAAATAGAATACCTTTCCAAAAATCTGAAGAAATTCTAAAAAGTGTAGTTTATCAGACTCTCCTTAAGGAAACTCTGATACATATGTAGAACTTTTATTAGTTGATCCACTTCTTCTTTGGTGTTTTGCTTGCTAAAAGAGAAACGGATGGAGGAGGAGGCGTGGCGGCGGGAGTAGCCAAGGCCGAGGAGAACGTGGGATGGTTCTAAAGAACCTGAGGAGCAGGCAGAGCCGAGAGAGACTGCAATATTATTTTGATCAAGGTATATGAGAAGGTGGTCGCCATCGATATCTTCAAAGTGGATATTGGACACATTGCATATACGTAAGGGTGCTTTGTGAATAGAGGATGTGGGAAATACTTTTTGTATCTCTATTTCAAAATAATCGCGGAGATTTTTTAGGTAGGAATAGGTATCCACATGGATTTCTTTTACAGCTTGCGCAAGGCCTAATATTGCGGGGGTATTTTCTGTTCCAGCACGCAGATTATGCTCTTGCTTCCCTCCGGTAAGCAGCGGGGAGAAGGGAGTACCTTTTTTAATAAAGCAAAAACCAGACCCTTTTGGTCCGTGGATTTTATGCCCTGAAAAAGCCATAGCAGTGATCCCTTCGTGTAATTGGATGGGCATTTTTCCAAGGGCTGCGACGCCGTCAATGATAAGAGGAGTTGTATATTGTTTAGCTAGACGGGCTATTTTTTCGATAGGAAGTATAGCCCCTGTCTCTCCATTTACCAAGGAAAGGATGATTGCTGCTGCGCCTTTTTGAAGAGAGCTTTCTATTTCTTCTATACAATAGATATCAGGTGATCTAGTGTCTAAGAGTATTTTATCTAATTTTTCAGTGCAGCCTAACACAGCATTATGTTCGATGGAGGTGGTTATTATGGGCCCTGATCTTTTAGCACATATTCCTTGAATGAGTGTTTGGATAGATTCTGTTCCACCTGATGTAAAAAATATTTCTTCAGGATGGGATTTTAAAAAATTAGCTATATCTTTTCTGGCGGTTAGGATTTTTCCTTTAGCGTATCTACCTCTACTAGTGATGCTTGATGGGTTACCAGGAATTGCCTCAAGGGCCTCTATCACCGCTTTTAAAGCACCTTCGGATAAGGGGGTGGTAGCATTGTTATCAAAATGAATATTTTTGTGTATAGTCATCCTAATATTGTCTCATCTTAATCGTTTAAATTCAAGTATAGTCATTACCGTTTGTATGTTAAAAATTATTTGGTTACTACAATTGTAGTAACCAAGAATCTATTCTTTTTTATTGATTTTTGTGAGAAGAAGGGTGATGTTGTCGTGGCCGCCGCGGCTTTTAGCAAGGGCGATAAGAAAGTTGCTTGTAGCTTCAAGGGATACATGGGAGCGTAGGATCTTTTCTATTTCATCGTCTTTTACAAGGTCTGATAGGCCGTCGCTACACATTAAGAATAGGTCGCCATCTAGGACCTCTGATATAAGGAGAGAAGGTTTTATTTTTACGCTTGTTCCAATGGCCTGTGTGAGGGCGTGTTTTTTTTGTTTTTCCACATGACCTGATGCTGCGTATTTTGTTTTGTAGGTAAGGTGATCGCTTGTTATCCTGCTGAGTATTCCTTTTCGCAGTCTGTAAATGCGGCTATCTCCAACATGTGAGGTGATCATAAAATTACGAAAGACAAGTAATGAGCATAGTGTTGTTCCCATTCCTGAAAGATGAGGATTTTGCCGACTTAAATGATGTACCCATAGATTTGTTTTGTGCATCATGGAGAGAACTTTTTCGCTTAAAATAGGAATGTCTTTTTCGGTAAGGCTTTCCAGAGGTAGGCTTTCTATAAGGTGACACATATATTCGCATGCCTTTTCAGCCGCAACTTCGCCCGCATTATGTCCGCCCATACCATCTGCCAAGATATAAAAATGTAGTTTTTCTAGCATTTTTACGACGTCTTCATTGTTATTCCTTACGAGGCCAATGTCTGAGGTAGCAAAACTTTCTATATCGAAGACTTTCTGCAAAACAACCTATAAATTACATGTTATAAATAATTATAACTATAGTATTAATTAAATTGAATGTCACGTGCAAAGTTATGTTAGCAATTATAGATCTTGTTTTTTCGTAGATAAATCCTAGGTACAAACTAAGGATAAAGAGGCTGAGTAAAATGAAAATATTTTGAAAACCTTGTGAATAGGAAAAATGGAACAAGCTAAAGAGTGCAGATGCTGAAAATATCCCAGCGATAGGCCCTATTTTTTTTCTGAAATAAGATTGTATGATTCCACGAAATAAAAACTCTTCTAAAATGGGTGCTGCAACTATTATTGTAAACAGCGCTAAGAAGATAGGCTTCCCTTCTTTTAAAGCCTCTATAAGAAATTTTACAGCCTCTTGCATGGGCGGGGTGCCACCGTTTACATAAATCAGGATACTTTCAAAAACGCACATACCGGCAAGAAGGGGGAAAAGCGCTAGAATAAGTGCTTTTATTCCTGTGGCAATATCAGAACCTATCGTAGTTTTCCCTGGAAATAGTGGATCTTTAATAATAGATTTTATGGGAAAAGAGCTTCTTATAAGGGCGTAAAAAAAGATAAGGATTACATTGAATAAGAAGGCAAAAGTTTGTATTAGAGCAATTAGATGAATGTTTGTTAGAGAAACGGTAAAGTTCCATCTAACGAGTATATTACTGCTTACAAAAAGGGAAAAAATCCAGAAAAAGGTGGTAAGTAGAACATCTATTCCGGCAGGGGAGGCTCCTACATATTTTTTAAAAGGAAGGGAGAAAAAGCCCTTCATTTTAGCGATATATGTACTGACTAAAAAGCCAAGAAAGAAGAACAAAGAGGTGAGTAAAACTCCCACCCATTGCATATCTGTAGCCCCATTAGTCATATATATTAGACCTTGCAATAATTATATATTCTTCCACTTCTTTAGAAATCTCATAAAGGATATTTTTATGGGCGATACCAAGAGGGGAAAGGGAAAAGGTGTTTTTTGCAAGGCTCCCTCCTTGATCGCTATAGGTTCCAAAATTAAACGGTATAGAATAGACTTTGGTAATAACCTCTTGCAAAACGATTTTTGGATTTGTTTTGCGTATATCTAAGACTCTCACTCTCACAGACATGGAGAGATCTTTTATATGAGTAAGTGGGTTGTAAGCAGATCCAGAGCGATTTTCAATATTATGCTCTAAAATTTCTGTAAATACCACAAACTCAGAGTTGCTGTTCATTTCTTTCAGCCACCTCATATCTTCCGAGTAAGGAGATATTTCAAGGTTTTTCAAGCTTTGGCTCTCTAGCATGTGAAAATCATCGGTAAGATAGAATTTAGAGTCTGAAAAGAGTTGTTTGATGAATAATTCTGTTAACTCAGAGGATAAATCCCAATCAAGTTTATGATCGCTAGAGTCTATCACTTTAACAATAGCTACTTTAGGTTTTGCAAGACCATTATCATGGTAGCTAACCTGATCAGTATAGGGCTGTGGATGTGTACAACCTGCTAATAATAAAAGCAGTAGGCAAGTATACTTCATGATCACCTTTTTTTTAAATTAGATACCCATTTTAGATTATGTCATCCTATCATAAGAGCTCTCGCTAGGCAAGGCATTAATCTAGGACTTTTTTTATAAAAGGTGATATTTTCTCTTGTGCTTTATTTCATTTTAAGTGGAATAGAGGTTAGGAATATAGTCGTTAGCGTTTCATATGGCGTACTATTCAATGAATTTTTGAGGGAATTTTGATAAATTCAGCGAGATAATATTTTAAATATTAGTGAGATGCATTTATCAAAAAGCTACAAAAATTTGCAGAAGATACGTCATAAGGAACGCTAATGACTATTATAAAGGGAGAAAGTATTAAATTCATGAAACCAGGATTTTAGATCTTTTAAATAGTTGAATGTTTGAGTTGTAGGATTTTGGATATCTAATGATTATGTTAAGATTTGTGAATTTTTTAGAAAAAATATAGAAAAAAAACTACACTTTTAGTATACTGTACGAAAAGTTCATAAAAAAGAATGGACATAAACAATATATGTAAAGAAAATCTCGCAAGGAGGATGAATGTCATTAGATAATGCCGAACAAAATTTGATAGAATTCGGTAAGGAATTAAATTTAGAGGGACTTACATTTGATGAGAATCAGACATGTATTCTCGGTATCGATAATACGTTTTCCTTACACCTTACCTATGAACCACACTCAGATCGACTATACTTGTATTCTCCTATTTTAGATGGGTTACCAGGAGATATGAAATCAAAGCTTTTATTATATGAAACTCTTTTAGAAGGTTCTATGCTGGGCGGCCTTATGGCAGGCGGCGGTGTTGGAGTTGCTACAAAAGAAGAGCTAATTTTAATGCACAGCGTTTTAGAGATGGCGCATGCAGCACCTGATGCACTCAAAAAATTTGCTCCAGCTTTTGTGGAATCTGTAGAATCATGGAGAAAAATCGCAGATAAGATCTATAGCGGTACTTATGATAAAGAGCGCGATGGTCCGAAACTTCCAACTCAAGGCGGGCGTCCAGGAATGGGTCCAGGTGGTATGGGTCCACCAGGAGCAACAGGTCCTTCAAGCCCTCCAAGCGGAGGAAAAGGTCCTTCAGGTGGTAAACCTGGCGATTCTTATATCAAGATATAAGATCTTAAGAAACCTCAATGATATTGAAAAGACACCTTTATTAGGTGTCTTTTTTTTGCTTAAAATTTAAATGATTATATAGTCGTTAGGAGAGTCTCCTTAAGGGCTATACTTTAGCAGTCTCAATACCGTTACGCACCTTAGTAAGTGCTGCGCCTATGGCATTAATATAATAGATAGTCTCTTCATGGTTTTTTTCGGCAAGGTTTTCAATAAGCTTAATGCTTGTCATCACTGTGGAGTGATCTTTTTTAAATATGAATCCTATTTTCATAAAAGGCATTTTTAATTCATGTCTCAAGAAAAACATAGCAAATTGACGGGGAAGGACACAATCACGTGTTTGAGCCTTACTTTGCATATCAATAACTCTAATGCCAAATATTTTTGCAATCTCTTCAAGGATTTTATTCGAATTAAGGCCGTCAATGATCCTTTGCTTGATAAGTCTATCTAGTATAGGCTTTGCTCCATTTAAGGCTACTGTATCGGAAATAGATGCTTTAGAGAGAGATTCGATGGCGGCAGATAGTTGGTGTGCAGCTGTAAAGTTATCTAGCAGATATTCTCTTGTTTGATCATCCACAATGAGGCTTAAAAAGTTTAGCTTTTCATTAAGCAGCCTTTCATTGATGGCACGATCTTTTGTAGTCTCTATATTTAGTAAAATTCCCCACTCAAATCTACTTACCAAACGCTCTTCTATACCTTCAAGTTTTCTTGGGCTAAATGTAGAGCTAAGAACGATCATTCGCCCTGTCGTTTGCAGTGTGTTAAAGGTATGGAAAAACTCTTCTTGAGTAGCATTTTTTCTGCTGAGCACTTCAATATCATCAATGATAAGAGCGTCAATATTTCTATATGTTTTTCTAAATGTCTGCATTTTTCCAAATCGTATTGCATGGACAACATGATCGGTAAAAGTATCGGCATTTACATAGAAAACATTTAATCCGTGGCTTTCAAGGACCCCCTTTATTGACATTAAAAGGTGAGTTTTTCCTGAGCCTTTTGGCCCGTATACATATACGGGATTTGGAGGATCTTCCGGCAGTGAGCTCATGGATCCAAGCTCTGTGTCGTATCCGAAAATTTTTCCAAGCGCCTTATGAGTAAAAGCATTTTCAGAAGAGGCGTAGTAGCTGTCTAATGTTGCGCCAGGGGAGGCAATATCTGAGCAAAATTTTATAGCCACTTCTTTTGTGGGTATTTTTGCTTTCTCTTTCTTTTCTTCGGCATCTATATGGATACGGATGAACTTTCCGTTGGTGTCTAAAAAATGCTCTTTAGCTAGCGGAAGAATATATTCTCCCACCCACTGCGTTTGAAAGAAGTCGTTAGATTTTAAAAAGATGTTACAGGCATCAAAGCGGAGAACTTTTAACGTTCGGGCCCACTTGTCAGTTGTTGCCTTTCCATACTTTGTCTCTAAGAAGTCTATGAATTTTTCCCATGCTTCCAAGGTGATATCCGCCCTATTATTTTAAAACACTTCTATTTTCACTCACTTGTATTTATCTGTAAATGAACATTTTTATTTTGAGCTAGTTATTTATTCTTTACGATGCTCACTCCAGGGTTTTTATCGCCAAATTTTCGGTTCACATACCATTGCTGCAGCATTCGTAGAAGAGATGAAACAATAAGGTAGATGTTTAATCCTGAAGGAAGATTGTAGAAGAAAAATAGAAATACTACCGTCAATATCGGCCCCATAGACTGCATTGACTTTTCCATGTCGGTAGGATTTTTCTTGGCAGGTTGCATACTTGCACCAAATTTTTGTGAGAAATGCATAGCAAGGGCTCCTAAAATAGGCAGCAGGTGAAATTCATTTCCTAGAAAAGGGATGTTCACTCCCCAAGAAAACACTACATCAGGAGCGGTTAGGTTATCAATCCATCCTGGAATAAATACCACGCCTCTCATTGCAAATTTTGTTCGAAGCAAATCAAACATTCCTATGAAAAATGGAATAGGTAAAAGCATAGGAAGGAGGCTAGATAATGGATTCACCCCTTCGTTTTTGTAAAACATTGCCTGCTCCATACGCAGTCTTTTCGGATCATTTTTATATTTAGATTCAAGATCTTTTAACTTAGGAGCAAGTTTTCTCATCTTGATCATAGACTTAAATGCTTTTGCGCTGAAAGGATATAAAATCATATGAAGGGTGATGGTAAGCAGGATGATAGATACACCCCAGGAACCAGTTATCATATGATAAAAATCGATGATGATATTCATGAACTTTGAAAATGGGTCTGTTACAAAGGTCAGCCAGCCTCTAACGGTCAAAGCTTTTATAAACTCAGGGTTTGCCCCTGTTTGCTCATTGGATAAAGCTTTATCTACTGTGGTTAATACCGATTTTTCTAAAGGTCCACAATAGAAATAAGAGGAAGAGGGTACTGCTGATGCTTTATAAGGGGTGAAAAGAACATACCCAGGAAACTTAGTGTTTGGGTTCAATGCCTTATCCACATCAACAAGTGTTACTCTTGATGGGCAATCTTTACCTTCGATCTTAGAAGAGTAGATTTCTTTAGGATTTTCCCCTTTAGGATTTAAAATGGTGGCAAAAAATCCATTGGTATTTGCTACCCAGTTTGGGGAAATATTATCATAGTCAAGGGTCTCTTTAGGCATTTTAAAAGACTTAAGCTTCATCTTCTTTCCGTCAAAGTTGTAATACAATAATGCTGGAGTAGATCCGCCAGTATCAGACTCTACCTCAGGTATTCCTGAGCTGATAACCAGGGAGGGGATATTTCCATTTACCGAGTTAACCATCTCTAACGTGTAAGGAGAGTTTTTAACCATTTTATAGCTTCTGGTAACTTCCTTTCCTTGAATATGACCTTTAAATTGGATAGAATCTTTTGTGAAGCCTGCCACTCTAAAAGTACTAACCTCTGGTTTCTTTTGGTTAATAAGCGCAAGGGCATAGTTTTTTGCAGGTACCTTAAAAGAGGTCTTGCCATGTTTGTCTAAAATATCTCTACGTATCAGAGGAATATATCCACCTTCTACACTTTCTTTATATGTCGTGTGGCCTGTGCCGTCTGCAATATAAGCTCTTTGAAGAGGGTATTTATTGTTTAAAGGGTCTTGTTTTGCAATTTTTCTATCTAATGCTACCGGAAGAATAGTCGATGTTTTATCTGTCTTTCCATTCAATTTCAAGTTGATCTCGGAAATAGCGCCACCTCTGTCGGAAAAAACAACCTGCATAAGATCATTTTCTAAGCAGTAGAACTTTTCTTCTTTAGTGTTTGTAGACATCTGATTATTTGCTACAAAATTCTTTAGATCTTCCATCATGGCTGCAGATGTGATCTCTTCTTTCTCATTATCCCAAAGACCTGAAAAGGCGAGCCCATCAATTGTCTCTATTACTGCTATACCATCTGTCTCAGGAACCTCAGCAAGGAAATGTATTTTTCCTTCGGTGTATGTTGCAGGAGATACTTTTGGGTCACTTGATGATAGATTAGAAAGTATTAGTAATTCATCCCCATCTGAAAGAGCTGGGTAACTTTCCATCAAAGGTGAAATTTTGCTGGAATAAATTAAAATTCCATTTTCACATTTTTTGATCAAATGAACTTTGTCGTTATTTTTCAACAAAGTCTTAGGAAGATTGTCTGATGATAAGGTGACAAAAGCATCGCCTAAGGTGACGGTCGAACATATTGTGTGGCCTACAGAATTTTTCAAAGCCCCTACAGGCAGGTGCTCGATATCAATAGTAGCCAGCGATTCTGACGATGGCGGCTGAATAGGATCTTTGTTTAGCACAAAGGTGTTTAAAAGGACAAACATGCCCATTATAATGCTCATATGTAGAAAAGATCGTTTATTCATATTTTTTTTCCTTATTATCAGTGTGAATTGAAATGATAAAGGAATTTTCTTTAAATGTCTAGGGCATGACGCCAATTAAATGCCTTAAATAACTATAAGAATCCCTTTAAGGAAACTCTGAAAAACGGACAGTTTCAGAATCCCATAGATTTTTGAAAGGTATTCTATTTTGGAGTAAGCTGCATCCCCGTAGGGATGGGGCGAAACGAAAAATAGGATATATCAAAAATCTGGAAGATTATAAAACTGTCCGTTTTTCAGAGTCTCCTTAAAAGCTTTTAAGGTGCTCTACAAAGGTTTGGAATAGCTCTGTATGGCGAAGGTTTTCAAGCCACTCATCATCTAAAAGGTCATCTAAATGGGGAAGGGCGTCAAAGGTAACGCATTTATTTAAAAAGGCAATGGCTTTTTCATATTCACAAGAGAGGGAGTAAAGGGTTGCCAGGTGGTAGTATGCATCGGTAAATCCAAGTTTGGCAGATTGCATCAATTTGTATTCCGCCTCTTTGTATAGATTATATCTATCTTCTGAGGTAAGAGAAAGTTCTGCTAAATGAATTTTTGTCAAAGCGTGATCTGTGAAGAGGGCTGCATCTTCATAAGAAGTTTTTTCAGCAATTTTATAATGGATCAAAGCTTTTTCTAGAATTTCTTTTTCATCAAGAAGCTCACCTAAATGGTCGTATACAAGACCTAGCTTATGGTGGATATTTGGAAAAGATGGGTCTACTAATAAAATCTTTTTAAGTACATCGATTGCTTGAACATAGTAGTTTTTCTCATTTTTATAGTCGCCATATAGATCTAATGCTTTTGCATATTTGGAAAGGGCTTCTGTTTGGATGAAAATAGCATTTTTATTTAAAGAGATTGCCTGTTGGAAATGCGTGATTGAATCGGCAAGTGTCCCTTCATCGTTTTGTAGCTCTGCAATTTCGAGCAAAGCGCTTGCATAAGCAAAAAGGTAGGTGCTTTTCATGTTTAAATGAATAGCGCGTGTATAGAATTTGATTGCTCTTTCGTAATAAGAGGGGTCATTTTCCAGTTTTGCTAAAATAGAATAGCTGCAGCCTAGGTGATACCAGAGCTTATGGCAAGTTCTGTCCACAGATAGCCCTTCTTGGAATTTTTCTATAGCTTGATGGTAAAGATCAGGATCGCTAAAGTATTTCCCTTGAGCAAACAAGGCGTACCCTTTAGCAAAGTAAAGATCGGTAGATCTTGCGTTGTAAGAGGCACCTTCATGAGCTTTATTTTCAGCGTCGTAAAGAAGAGATAATTCTTCTTTGAGAGAGCCTATTTCAGAAAGAGCGATGGACCAAATAGAATATGTTTTAGGGTTTTTCACATTTAAAGTATGTGCAAATCCACATTTTTCTATTGCAGAATACAATCTTTTGGTTTCTTTTGTCTTTTTGCCTGATATAAATAGTAATTTCGCCCAAGAAAGGTAAAAAGCATCTCCTGTTGGATTGAGTTTTGCTGCGGTGATAAAAGATTCATTGGCTTGTAAGAAATGGTCTTCATCAGAGGTGGTAAAAAACAGTTTAGAAAGGCTTCTTGCTAGTCTATACCAATGCTTCCAGTTAGAGCTCTCTTTAGCAATGGCATTTTTTTGAAATTTGATAGCTTCTAAGTAAAGCTTGGAATCATTAATTTGTGTTCCAAGGTTTAGCGCGCATGCACTATAACTACTCCAAAAAGCAGGGCTTAAATTTTCATTCAAAGTGTGGGCATTTCTATGAGCGTTTAAAGCGATGCTCAAGTCAGAAACCTCTTCTGATTTTTTAGAGAGAAGGAGGTTCACTTTACCATACTGCCAGTATGTCTCAGCAAGTGTATTGGCAGGGGTGTCATCTAGGTGGTCTAGAGCTTTTTTATAATATTCTTTTGCATCTAAAAGAAAGTGGTGATCGCCTGTCATTTTACTAAGTAAAAATAAAGAGGAACCTAACGCATTTAGTGTATTAAAATCATGAGAGTGAAGAGTTAGCGCTTTTTTGAATTTTTTATTCGCTAAAAGTAGGTATTTTTTCGTTTTAGTAGATTTGCCATATTCAAATAAAGAAATTCCTTGGTCATAAATAATTTTATGGTTTTTAGGGTCGAGGCTTTCTGCAAGATCAAATAGATCACAACCTTCAATTTCTCCTTTTTTTAGCTTTGCGATACCTTCGTCTTGAAGGAGTTTTGCATGGTTGCCCTGCATTCCTTTTTCAAAAAAAAAGTCGCTATCCACCGCCGAGTCTTCTTCGAGGTGCTCTTTCGAGAAAAGATTAGTTGTAGATTTTTTTTCGCTCATTTAGGAGTGTCATTTTCTATGGTTTAAAGTTTGTTATTTTAGATGATTTCTCTTTTTGTTTCAAGCCATAGAAATTGTTTCAGTGACTTATAAAAAGAAAATTTTTACCTAAAAAAACGGCTTAAATTTGTTTTTAAGGGTGTTAGAAAATTCTTTGTTAATGTAAAATTAATCAAAAAAAATTACAGGAGAAGGGTATCGAAGTTTTTAAACGAGTAGTTTGTGTAGGTGATACCGACCTTACTAAAGCTCTGTATTTTACAAGCCAGTCAAAGTTTGTACAGGAGGCATTTGAGCACCTTCTAAGAAAGGAATTTCAACAGGTAGGCAAGCTTTTTTTGGAGCAGAAAATCGCGATGCCTATTGTTTCTACGCAGGCAAATTTCTTAGCCCCTATATTTGCGGGCGATTGTTTGGAAATCCATCTTGATATAGAATTTGGACAAAGCTCTTTTACGGTAAAAGGAAGACTCATCCATGATGAAAAAGAAAAGGGGAATGTGGAGATCACACATGTTTGCTTAGAGCTTGCCTCGATGAAAAGGATCTCTAGCAAAGATCTATTTCATGGTCTTTTGGAATTTTAAACTTTTCTAGTTTGTCTGCTAAAAACACTTGGATAGATTTTTTGCAAAGGCCTGTCGCTGTAATTTTCACAAAGGGACGCTTTCCCCATTTAAGATGATCCTGGATTGTAATTTCCACCTTTTGGATTGATGGATGGGACAGAAGCGCTTTTTGTATCTCTTCTGGATGGATATTTTCTCCTCCAGAGATAAACATATTGTCCCTTCTTTTTTTGATAAAATACTTTCCTGAGATCTTTTCTATGATATCACCGCTTTTATGATATTCCCTTTCTTTTGCGCCTAAATATCCAATAGACTTTCCACACCCCTTGATGAAAAGTTCTCCATCACCTCTTATCTTTATCTCACGGCCTGAAAGAAAGTGTTGAAAACAAACTCCGTTGTCAGGATGGTATTTCTCCACTGCAATATGCGAAGACATCTCTGTCATCCCGTAGGTTACATATAATGGATATCCTTTATAAAACAAGGTGTCGGCAAGTTCCTTTTTTATATGGGCGCCACCTAGTAAAAGTACTTTTAGGTGAGGAAAGAGCTTTTCTTGCAATAAGATATTTGTCATTGCAGGTACCATGGAAATATGTGTGACCATAGATGGATCTTGTGGCTCTATTGCAATGGCACATCCACGTAAAAATGCGCGCATTATTAGGCTCAATGCAGCTACATGATAGAGCGGAAGGTTTAAAAGATAGACATCCTCACCCTTTAAACGTAATGCAGGGTGGGTTTTTATATTTGCAAGAAACAGCGCCTTTTTTTTAAATAATACGTATTTCATTTTGCTAGATCCTGAGGTGTGTAAAATAAAATCACAACCCTTTGGGATCGTTATCTCAGGTTTTTTTGGTAGTTGCGGAGAATAAGGAAAAAAGGGGATCCCTTTGATTAAACAGGATAGAGTGGAGATCACGCAGTCTAATGTATTGGTAACAGGAAAAATAGGAGAATCTATTTTATGGGCATCAATTCGAGTAAGAAGCTCTTTATAAGTGATCTTTTGGTCTTTATAATAGATGGCTGTCATAAGAGCTTTAACGTGTCTACACCTGCAGGTTTGCCTGGACAAAGAATGGAAGAGATAAGTTTGATATGGTTGATGCCAACCTCAGATTCATAAAGGCTACTAAGCGAAATGGGGATGGGAGTAAACGCTTTTTGAAGTTCTTTGCACTCATGAAGGCCGCCTACTAGGCTCGGCTTTACCACAATGGAGTGAAGCCCTTTTAGTGTTTTCATTTTTTCTACAGGCTGAAAACTAAGAAAGTTATCAATAGCGAACTGGACGCCTGTTTTTTCGTAAAAAACCTCAAGATCGGAATAATTTTCTACAGGATCTTCTATATAGACAATAGAATCGGTGTTTATTTTAGTGCAAAAAGCGACACTCTTTTCTAGATCCCACTTTCTTTCTAGATCTATACGGATAGACTTTTCGCCTCTATCACATTTATGGAAAAAAGCTGCTGCCTCATCTATTGACAAATGTCCCATTTTCAATTTGACAGGCCCTTTATGAAAAAAGGTGGGAGCAGATGAGTAAAGTCTTGTCACTTCTGCATCAGAGCTCTTTTTCTGGTTTTGCAGTGAATAGAGAGCCATTTGCATGCCAAACATCACAGAAGGGTGTAGAGCAAACGGCTCTAAATGGTTTTTTAAAAAATTTTCTTTAAGTTTTTCTAGATTTTTGTAAGCGTCATCAAGCGTTTCAAGACTTCTACCAGGTAAAGGAGCAACTTCTCCTGTTGCCTTATTACCATTGGTATCTTGCAAATGGATATATATCCCTTCCCGTATCTGTCCTGATTTCATGGTAATGGCATATTTTTCCAATTCAAAACCACAAATTTGAGTACATGTATCCATACCACCTCGCAAGAAAGAATTTATTATAGCGATTTTGATAAAAGCAATCAACTTTTATTTAATTTACAGACGTTGAAAAATTAATAAATAAAGGTTATAATTAGCTATTGAAATAATGGATTAATTATGAATTTTCATTTCTCTACTACCCAACCTCCTGCTGAAAATACCTTATTAGGTGCTATTGCAACGCCGTGGATTGTACGAACAAGTGCAACCAGATCTCTTAAAATTAAAAGAATTGCTGTATTAGTAATTGCATACCTTGGTGCAATAGCGGCTAAAATACACATAAAAGGAAAGATAGGCTGGGCGGCATTCATGCTACCTTTTGCCCTATCTATCAGAATTAATCATATTAATTATTTGAAGAAAATGAGATGGATTGAGGTACGCGAACAAGAGTACTCTAGTTTTATAGAGGAGTCTAGCAATGCTATGATCGCTTTAAATAAGCGATTTATAGCGGCTCAGAAAAGTATGAATAAGATCGACTACAGGGTTGTTAGCACATGTAGAACCTCTTTTTGGATACAGCTAATACGAGTAAAAGAAATGGTGAAAGGTTATGAAAATCCTTTTACCTATTTTGATCGTATGAGTTTTGAAGAAAAAGTTAATGAAATTCATGTAAGGTGTAGAAAGTTAAGGCTTCTTTATCTATTTGCAACAGAAAGGGTGTAATGGAGTTTGTAAAAAAAACGCTTTTGACTCTTTACCAAATATAAACATTTAGCTAAAGTATTTCGTAAATTACAATAAGTTGCCTGCTATGATACTTACCATTTTTTCCCCGTCTAATAAAGGGGGCGAGACTTTTGATTCTCAAACCAATCAAAAAAAAGAGGGTAAATCTCCGCTGGATAAAAGGGTGTCTAAACTGAAGGAATATAAAGGTTACCTTCAAGCGATATTGCCTGCTTTTGAAGAGATTGAAAAAGTGATGCCAGTTATGTCCCAATGGCGCGAAAAGATAGAGAGAGGGGTGTTGAGTGAATTAGAGGTTCACCATTGTGAGGTGAGGTTTAAATCCAAATTAGTGCGAGCTCTGAATATTACGAGGCAATGGTACATGAGAAAGTGTAATGCAATTGCTAAAGAGAGCTCTGTCCAGGTTCTTTTTCGAAAAAAACAAGGTGAAGCTAAAAAACACTGCTTGAGACTCACATCTAAGCTATTGCGGTTCATTCCTAATGTGTTAGTAATCGGAATCGAGGATATACATCCCGCGAAAAATCTATTACTGGAAATAGGTGAGGAGTATTTGTTTTTTGAGGGAGTTTTAAAAAGAGATTTATTTGCGTTGTTTCAAAGTAGATTAAATGCGTATTCGGGTGGTCATTCGTATAAAGATATAATCGATATGCTTAATAGTGTTTTTCAGAAAATGGCAACGATACAACGATTTCGTGTTACAGATGGTGAATTGTCTAAATGGAATCAGGACATAAAACTATTAAAAACAAAAAGTATTGAATTAGAAAAAGTAAGTAAGGATATTTTTGATCCAAAGCAATCGGTAGCTTATAACTTAGATCTTCTAAGGCGTCTAAATGCTTTGAAGAATTCAGTGGATAGGCTTATGTTTCAACAGAGATTTATCCAATATAGTAGAGTTTAGTTTCCTTTCTCTGTTAGAGAATAAGTAGTATGCATATTTTATCTTTACGAAATATAAATATTTAGTTAAAATGTTAGGAAAAATATAAGAGGTCTATTTATGATACCTGCAAATTTTTCTACATTCAATATACCTTCTGATAGATCTATATTCGATGTAGTATATAATCCATTTATATGCGTTAAGGAGTTTGGTTTTGATGTAAATACTGCAAAACGAGTTACGCTCCTCTTTTTTGCCTACATTGTCCCTATAAAGAAATCAGCAAGAACAGGAAAGTTTCCTTGGGTATGTGTGGTATCTTTCGGAGAATCTGTTGCTTGGATGGTTTTCAACACTTTAATTAGAATGAGTGTGGTTGATGCTAAGAAAAATGAGTATCAGGGATTAAAATATAATCTAGGTTGCAAAATAGGTGCCTTAATAAACAAGAAAAACTGTTTTGATGAGTATTTTGATTTAGTTAACCGATTGATAGGGCTTAAACAGCAGTTATCAGAAATTAGCGATTTTGATAGGGTGGATAATGGTTTTTTCGCTTTTAACAAACAGAATTGTAAGCGGCAGTTTGAGTTGGCTAGTAATGTTTTAATTGATAGGGATCAGACTTTGACTACGATAGAAAGCGAAATAGCAGGTCTTGATAATAAGATGATAGAAGAGTCGCGTGCTCAGTTTGATATTTTAAAGAGCGATTTGAGGCAATATGCAAAGTACTCTTACGTGTTTTCACATAGCTATTCAAATAGACCGGCGGGTCTAACTGATGTAGAAGAATGGGGCCAAAAGATAGAACAAGCTAGTGTGATTATAGGGTACTATTCATCTAACGCCGTACCTCTTGATGGTTGCCATCGCTTTAAAGCATCTGTAGATAAGCTAAGCGATTTGTTGGCCTCTATAAAGGAAACATATGAAGACGCATCGTTTAAAAAGAGCTTATCAAATGCTCAGAGAATGATCTATCGAAAAAAGTGTTATAATATATGTCAAATGAGTTGTCTTAAACCAATTTTTGATAATGATCAATCGGGTGCAAAAATAATACATGGGAACATTTTAAGGATGTTGAATGGTGAGCAAGAATTAGTTGGGGCTTTTACACAAGATCATTACTGGGAAAAAATAGAAAAGAGCTATATCGAGTTTGAAAGAGTTTTATGTGATGAGATGTTTGCTTTGTTCCTGCATCAATTAAATAGGGGATCATATAGAGGTGATCTAGAGAGATGTAATTCTCGTATTGGGAAAATTAATATTGTCCCAGGCGTTTCCCCTTTTATTCCAAATATCTTTAAATGGAATAAGTTGTTAGCACAAGTAAATAAAGAGGTATCTCTGTTGAGAAAAATAAGTGAGAAGGAATACGAACAAGGCACAGTGGTGAGCGGATTGCGTTGTTTAATGCGGGTAAAAGCATTAGCGGAGACTGTAGATGAGCTTTCTCAATTAAATACGGATGAGTTCTTTATAAGGGTCGAAAGATATAAGATTGCTCGACAAAGATCACAAGCAGATCGGGTAAGAGTTCAGCGACAAAAAGCACTAGCAAGTCGCATTCAATAAGAGCGAGAAGAGCAAGCCCAGCAAAGAAACCAAGAACTTCAGGCGGCAATTCGTCTTCGAAAGCAACAACAAAGGGCCGCACAAAGAACGACTCCAGTATTGCATGCGCAACCTCAGCGAAGAGCTGTGAGAAGACCGGCTCCACGATGTCAACGTGGCGCTCTAACCGGGCTGCTTTACAAGTAAATGGTAGATCTCAGCATCAAGCGCAGGTTGAGGCAAATCAGATATTTGTAAGGAGAGCCGAGTTTCTTTTAAGGAGACTCTGATAAACTGCACTTTTTAGAATTTCTTCAGATTTTTTGAAATAAATCCGATTTTGGAGTAAGCGGCATCCCTGTAGGGATGGGGCGCCGCGAAAAATAGGATTTATAAGAAATCTGGGAGATTATAAAGCTGTCCGTTTTTCAGAGTCTCTTTTAAGTAGGTTTAAAGAAAAGGATCCTAGCGGTTTAAATGTTGATATGAATGATTGTGTAGCTAGGTTGCGAAGATTGATTCAACAAATAGATAGCCCTAATAGAGAGGTGAAGAATATCAATGCATTCTTTAGACAGATTGAGGGTAAATTGAAGTCATGACAGTGAGTAATCCTAAAACAGTAAAACTGCCGGCTTGTCAAAGTCTCTTATATTGTTGATATATACAGTCATTACTAGTCCTAAATTCATTTTAATAGTATAATTTCCGCATTGATAAATAATTAGGATTTGATAATGGATAGAGTTACTTGTGGTGCAAAAAGAAAAATTGGATCTTCCCAATTTGGTTCTA
>JAJACI010000001.1:17530-45240 GCA_022601595.1 Chlamydiia bacterium
TACCTCATCTAGTTCTACCTCATCTAGTTCTACCTCATCTAGTTCTACCTCATCTAGTTCTACCTCATCTAGTTCTACCTCATCTAGTTCTACGATGGTTGCGCATCAGGTGCTTGGAGGGATAGTGGCTCGTGCTAGAATTCAAGATGTTGCCTTGAAGGAGAAATTAAAGGTGCGGATCGCTGATTTAGTAGAGCAGTTTCAGAGTATGAAGGAGCAAGCCGAAGGATTTGATCTTAAGCAAAGTGTTTTGAGGCAGATGGAAGCCTCTTATACACAGCATTCAAGTCCGATTAGCTTAACTGACACAAGGGAATCTTTAGAGGAAAAGATATCGCTAGCTGATCGTGCATATGATACTATGTTATTGCTTTTTGCTGGAGCGGTTAAGAAGAGAGCAAAAGACTATTTAAAAAAACTTCTCATTACGGCATCACTTGCAAGTGATGCGCGGCAGTCTTTTTCGGGTTTAAAAGATTGCGATCGTTTAGAACAGAGGTATCAAGAGATAAATGAAGTGCTTTGTGATATATCCAGTTATCTAGAGGATGCTGTAAAAGAGTTTGATCATAGAGCCTTAATGGAAAGGAGTTTTATGGTCAAAAGAATAGAGTATCTTATTGAACAAATGGATAAAGAATTTATTTGTATTAGAGAGCTTTGTGAAGGGACAAAAAAGTATTTTGAAGTTTTTCCAGGGGAAGAGGCGCAGGATTTTCGACGTCAACATGTAGTAAGAAGGGAGGTGATCAGAGATAAAATAGTTGCAGATCCATATAAAGAGCTAATTGATCTATCTAATTTTCTAAACATTATTAAGGGCACTCAAAAGTTAAAAAATGTGAGACTTCGTATTACCTTTAAAGGGGAGGATGGATTTGATACAGGCGGGCTTACGCAAGAGTATTTCTATTTACTTTTTACAGGGATCTCTAAAGGTGCAAGCGGGTCACGTAGGGGACTTTTTGAGCATGATCATAGAGTCTCCAGAGATGAAAATATATACTCTCATTTGAGTTTTTTATTGAGGTATGCTTATGAAAAAGAAAGGTTGTATATTGGTAAGCATTTTGATCATAAAGATCTAAGAGTTCTTTTTGGTTTTTCTAGTGATGTAATGAGCGTAACGGTATTAGATAAATCGGAGGAATTTTGGAAGTCTAAACCATCTGTATTAAAAGAATTTTTAAATAGACAAAGTGAAGTAGTTGCTATGGTTGAGGCAATTATAGCAACAAATTCAGAAAGCTTTCAAAAAAGTTATCTTCCTATTGTTGAGCTGCTTGCTGTTACAGACTCAAAAGAATGTAGTGATCTGATGCTTGAGTGTCTCTTTGCAGAAAAGGGAGAGGTAGATGAGGATATATTAACACTCAAAAAAACAAACGGCGAAGAATTCTTGATTCAAGTGAAATATCTTGCTGTGGGTATGTTATACAAGATGATAAGGCCTTACAGGAGTCGTATTCGTTCTCTAATGAGAGCGTTTACCGCAATAGATGAAGCGTCTATTAGAAAGTTAAAAGAAAAGCTTTCAGAGGAGGAGGTAAAGCTTGTAGTAAGAGCTCGTCTTAATAAGTTTTTTATACAAGGTACAGATTCTGTTAGTGAAAAAATTCAGGGGAGAAGTAATAGAGAGGCAATCATTAAGAGTATGCGCCTAGAAGGTGAGCAAACAGAGCCTTTTAAGCAAAAAGTTGCTTGGTTTAAGGAATGGGCACAAGAAGCTTCAGAAAAAGAATGGGAGGCTTTTTTAGTTTTTGCTACAGGAGCGAATTGTGATTTTCATTCAAATATCGTATTAATGTCAGTGGAGAATGAGAGCTCTTTATTGACAGCATATACCTGTTTTGGAAAAATTGAATTTTATGAGGGCTTTATTGTAGGTCATGATGATACCAAAGAAAGGTTTATAGGGAAGATAATGGAATCGATAGCAACCAAAGATTTTGCTTTCCTATAAACATAAAACATGCTCTAAAGGAGACTCTGAAAAACGAGCAGTTTTATAATTTTCCAGATTTCTTATAAATCCTATTTTTCATGGCGCCCCATCCCTACAGGGATGCCGCTTACTCCAAAATAGAATACCTTTTAAAAATCTGAAGAAATTCTAAAAGGTGTAGTTTATCAGAGTCTCCTTAAGGAGAGTCTGAATAACTGCTCATATATTTTTACAAAAAATTAATGTTATGTTAGCATATTGATCTATGTATGGCACAAGAAGGCTTTTCATGATCCCACAAGGGTATTTTACCGATAGAAAATATGCAATAGATCCTACTTCACATTTGGATGTAGTGTGTATGCCGTGGAAATGGATAAAGGGTTCATCTGCCCCCCATTTGGTAGTTAAAATTACCATTACAGCGATAGTGTACATAGCATCTTCGAAAGTTTATTTTATTCCTGTGCTTTTTTCAGGGGCCGTTTTTGTTATAAATAATTTTAGAGCAAGAGCTCAGCTGGAGGATTGGCAGAAGAAGGTTTCAGATTATCTGCCGCAAATAATTAGCCAGGCAGGTATATTAAAGGAATCGGCAGAAGAATTGGAAGATCAAGCTGATCTTTTAGCAAATATCAATGATTGTGAAAAAAATATTTCAGGTTTGCAAGCAGATTTAGAATCATCTGCCAGAAGGGCAGGTGCTGCTCTTAAGTATTTTGATGGCTACACATTTGTAGAGAGATTTCAGGTGTTAAGAAATGCTTGTGCCAGTCTAATGCAGAGCTATGAAGGTTTGGATCAAAGGGTTTTGAGCATACAACAAGATATTTTAGATGGAAATGTGCAGATGAAGTCTGAGATGGTTACTTCTTTAGAAAATCTTAAGAAAAAATTAAGTTTTTTAAACTCTAGAGATAGAGGTTTTTTTGATGTAAGTATTCAACGGAATCAAATTCACTATGAGCTTGACTTGGTAAAGGCAAGTGCGCGCAAGTTCGCAGAAAAGGATAGAAAAACATTATTCAGATTAGCATCTAAAGTGGAAAAATTCAAAGTGGTCGTATTCTGCTTCAAAAATGTACAAATAAAGAAATGGCAAGCTCAACTACATAAAAACTTAGATGAATGTGCTGCATTGAAAATCCTTGCTTCTCAATTTAGAGTTAACCATAAGTTCTACAAGCTCTTAGAAGAAAAAACTAAGATTTTGGGTGATTTATTGCGTGATATTAACAGCTTAGCGGCAGATCAGCCTGCTGCAGATTGCTCTTTAGGTGTTTGTAAAGGGAGTTTTGCTAAAAGATATTTTGATCAGGATACAATATTTAAAGATAAGCAAGAGCGCGTTATAGCTTATTGCTATAGTAAGTTATTACAGGAAATTACACGCACTCAAGAGGTATTAGTTGGTTGTGGAAATGTCAGAGGATTACAAAGAGAGCTTACATCGTTACAAAAATTGGCAGCGTCGTATGCTGCTAACATCAAAGTGGCTACTCTTGTTGATTTAAAAAAAGAACTGAATAGAATATTGTCTATTCTCGGTAAGGTTCAAACATATAGAAGCGCTCCAAATCCTAAAGAGACCCGTATAGTTGTTTCAATAGAAGTACCAAGAAAATTGGTAGAGGAATATGCACTAAAGGTATTTTTGCAATATAGTGATGCATTAAGAAAAAACGTGAAACTAGCCTTTGAACACGGCTTGACATATTGTTCCGTAGGGACAAAAATAAAATTTGATAATGAGTTAGGACAAGATGCGGGGGGGATTACGAGAGAATTTCTAACCCTTGTTTGGATGGGGATTTTTAAAAAAAAAGCAGGTCTATTTGTAAAGCATGATAACACAAGAAAGCCATTTTTAAGTTATAGTAGTAGACCGATTCTGAGTGCAGATACATTATACACTAATTTAGGAATGTTTATGAGGCATGCATATTTAAGAGCAGAGCAGTTTTTGGGAAAGAATATTGCACATGAAGAAATGGATGCGATTTTTTCCTTGTCAAGTGATGAGCTCCAGGCGATAAAAAAAGAGTGGCTCTCTCCTTTTAGTATTAGTAGAAAGCGAGCAGATATACAAAAACTATTTAGTAGTGATATAGATCCTTTATGGAAAATAGTATCTAAACTTGCAGAGACAAGACCTGTGCAAGAGAGGAGGGCGATAAAGTTTCAGATGAACTTTTTAAGAAACCTCAATAGCAATGAAAGTTATACAGAAGAAATAAAGGAATATGCATCTGCTTCAGATCATTATGAAGACTCTATGCTAAGGGATATAGAACCTTTACATTCAGAACAGGAGTATCAGTGTATAGCTAATTTAATTTATTTTAATGTTAAAAGCCTTTTATTTACGGACTTAAGAAATTTATTTACGTTTCACCAGGCATTCAATTGGGGGAAGATTAAAAATTTGTGGGATGTATGTTATTCGCAAGGGGCGCGTGTTGTTTCTGCTACTATTCAAGGAGAGCTGGATAGAAATAAGATTGTAGATGAAAGTTGTCTAGTGATTAAGGGAGAGCCTACAACATGTTTTAAGCAGAAGGTTGAGTGGACAAAAGAATGGATTTTACGTGTCGCCACAGAGCAGCAGTTAGAAGATTTTTTATTTGTAGCAACAGGTGCAAGGTGTAACTATCATAATGGATTAAGATTCAAGCAGGTTTCAGGTAAGTTTCCTTTATTTACATTTCACAGTTGTTTTGGACTAATAGAAGTGAGTGATACATTTATAGTTGGTTTTGATGATACCAAAGAGAAGCATTTTGAAATGCTTGCAGATGTTTGTGGGATAAAAAGCTATGATATGGCTTAGGTATGCTTTAGGAAACTCTGAATAACTCATGCTGAATAATTAGTCCAGCTTGCTTATAAATTCTATTTTTCTTTACAAATTCTAAATTTTTTGGTAAAATTTTGTGTAGAACAGTAAAGGAATGAATATGACGTTGGTTACTTCAAAGGCAGTTGAAACACGCGGTGACAAATCAATATTTGATGGAATTTGTAAGCCATGGACTTTGGTTACAGAGCATAGGAACACGACAGAGACTGTAAAAAAAACAGCTCTAGTGTTCCTTGCTTACTTTATTCCCATTGGGGTGTCGTATAAAACTGGAAAATTTCCTTGGCTTTGTGTCATTCCGTTTGCTCTATCTAGTGCGTGGATGTTATATAATCGTGGTAAGCAGGTGGAAAATAATGGTGCTAAACAAGTGGGGAATGCTCAAGAGGAAGAGCCCGAAAGGAGAATCAAGGTCTTTAGAGATCGCATCAATACCTTAGCAAAAGCGGTAGAAAGATTTAATAAAAAAGGACTTGAGCAAGAAAACAAAGAACAGTTACAAGACCAAATGCAGCAATGGCTACAAAGCTGTGAAGGTATATTTCAAGATGTTAATAATGATTCTATAACCGAAACCGAATGGGGGCGTTTAGAAAGGGTGGTTCTCGAGCAGGAGTTGTATATAAAAAGGATTTTTTATGAGTTTGCAAGTGCTTTTTTACAGGGACTGGGACTTTTGCCTGAGAGTAATCTGCAGCCAATTAACAATAATATGACAGAAGAAGATAATGTGCCGTGTTATAATCTAGCTTTAAGTAAAATTAGAGAAGCTAAAAAGGCTCTGGAAGCTTCGGGTTTATTAGCTGGAAATAGCAATGAGAATTTACCAGAGCGGGCTTTGAAAAAAGGTGAAATAGAAAATGTTATTAAGCTTAAGATGGCAGAAGGTCGTTTGCATGCTTACAGATATCTTTGGAATAGAGAGAACCCAGATAGACCCTTAGCAGACTAAGATTCTACATGGCAGTGCTGATTCTCCACCCAAGAATATAGCAAAGAGCGAATAGGACGTTGTATTTAGCGGTTTCTTCAAAGAGGGGGATAATATCTAAAGGCGTTTGGGCATCACGTACTTTTTTAGCAAGCCTCATCCCTTTTGGAAGAAGAAAAAGGGGGAGGAGGGTGATAAGAGGTGTATGGTAAATCATCATTGAGATGGGAAGGATTATCCATGCAGAGAAGAGTGCTGTAAGGTATTCTTTCTTTCCCCATGCAAAACCAAAGCGTACAACTAGGGTTTTTTTTCCGTGCGCTTTGTCTTCTTCATAATCGCGTAGGTTATTCATAGCAAAGAGCATGAGAGAGAGGCATCCAGGTAAGATTCCAAGAAATGCGGCTTTGGTTTCGTATAAGCCAGTTTGTAGGTAGTAGGACATCACTGTGCCAAGAGGGCCAAAAACTACAAAGACAATAAGGTTAGAAAGTCCTGTGTTTGCTAAAGAATATCTTCCGTAAGAGTATACCATTCCTAAGATCACTGCTGCAATCATTAGATAAGTAATAATGGGTCCGCCGGTGCTAATTAATGGTATAGAGAGTGTCGCGGCTGCTACAAAAGAGAAGATCATCAAGTTGCTTAAAGTGCGTTTAGAAACAAGATTTAGGCTTCCAAGGCGCGGCGGCCCAAGTCTTTGTTTTGTATCGCGGCCAGCATTGCTATCGAAAAAATCATTAGCGTAGTTGGTGCCTATTTGTATAAAGCCTGCAGTAAATAGAGTGCAGAGGTAGATTTTAATATCATAGAAGCCATTAAAGCGGGCAAGCAGCATCCCTAGAATAACAGGAAAAAAAGATGCCACCAGTGTTTTTGGTCTTGCTCCGTAAATAGCAAGGGAGAAAAAGCTTTTTTCAGAAAGGGTTTTAGCGGTCATATTTACCCTCTCTTAGGAAAATTTTGGAAATTTGGTGTTCTTTTTTCCACAAAGGCATCGCGCCCTTCTTGTGCTTCTTGAGACATATAGTAAAGGAGGGTTGCATTTCCTGACAGTTCTTGAATTCCGGCTTGGCCGTCCAGATCTGCATTAAAGGCAGATTTAAGGCATCGCAGCGATAGAGGGGAGTGATTAAGCATTTCTTTGCACCATTTAACAGTCTCTGCCTCTAAATCTTTTAATGGAACAACAGCATTTACCATGCCCATTTCCATCGCTTCTTTTGCGCTATATTGTCTGCATAAAAACCAAATTTCTCGCGCTTTTTTTTGACCTACCATACGGGCAAGATAACTTGCTCCAAACCCGCCATCAAAAGAGCCCACTTTAGGTCCTGTTTGCCCAAAGATAGCATTATCAGATGCAATGGTTAGATCGCATATCACATGAAGGACGTGTCCGCCGCCAATTGCATAGCCGTTTACCATAGCAACAACCGGTTTAGGGCAGGAGCGAATGTCTTTTTGAAAGTCTAATACATTGAGCATCTCAGATCCATGTTCATCGCTATAGCCAGAATCACCACGAACTTTTTGATCGCCGCCAGAGCAAAATGCTTTATCCCCTTTTCCTGTTAAAATAATAACACCAATGCGTTGATCGCTGCGTGCATCTGCAAGAGCAAAAATCATTTCTTCCACTGTCTTTGGGCGAAAGGCATTATGAATATGCGGTCTATTCATGGTAATTTTGGCGATAGATCCAGATTTGTGATATTCGATATCTTCAAAATCCATTACTTTATTCCAGGCTGTGGCTAAATTTACTGTTTGCATAAGAGCTCCTTTTTTTTATATGGTCATTACCATATGCTGAGTGCGCAATATGAAATGATAATGACTATACATGACTATAATAGAGAAATATGGCCTATAGCTCAATAGAAATTTTACGCTTTCTATTGTTGGTTTTTATTTAGATATGTGTAAAGATGTCTTAAAAAATAAAAAGGGCTGAAATATGAGTGAATCGACAGGTTCTATAGGACAAAACTATTTTATCAATTCGGTGACAGCGCCTTGGAGTGTTGTGCCAGAGGAAAGAGAAGGTCTTTCTATACTAAGGATAAGAAACACGGTCTGTTCTCTTGGATGTAGTTGGTTATTTGGGTTTATCCCTGCAATTGTTTGTGGACTTGCGGAAAGGATGCGCTCTACAAAAATAGTAGTGTTTTTAGGAGCGCCTTGGGAGCTTATAGATGATGATGAGGAGGATGCTCTTTTAAAGCAAGCGATCGTAACTATAGCAAGTGCTGCAACCTCATTTGGGATTGGGCACTTTGCTTCTAAGCATTTAAAGCCTTCCTTACTTGCTCAATCGTTATCTTATATTTCATCTAATGTAAATCTAATGGAGTGGGTGCGAGAGAATCTCCCTCCTTTAAGGGATTACTCTCGAGCGATTACCTGTCTTGGTATGCATGTAACAGCATCATTAATATTAGAAAATAGAGGTTTTTTTAGACTTTCTAAAAAAGTAGGCTGTTTGAATGATTTTATTGCAGTTCAGATTACTAACAATATTTATGTAAGTGTAGACAGAGAATTTTTGACAAAGCATCCACAAGTGGTTTTAAAGTTGCTTGCTGAAAACTTTAGGAGGTATATAAAAGATGGAAATGATCAGAGATATGACTTAGACATACGAGTAAAATTTAAAAATGAAAAGTCTGGATATGATCACGGCCCTACACGTGAATTTTTCTTTTTATTATTCTCTGGTCTGCTAAGTGGAGAGAGTGGTAGATACCGAGATATTTTATATTTTACAGACCAAAGACTTTCGAAAAATAGGTGCTTTAGAGAAACTAGTGACTTCTATAGATCTTTTGGTCTATTACTTGGAGCTATTGCGAAAACTAAGGTAAAATGCGGGGTTGGAAATCTTATTCCAGCGTTTTATGTTATAGCCCTTTTAGTGCCTAATGAAATTCAACTTTATCATAGATCTAGTAATAACGCGGCTGTTTCTTACAGTACGGAAAGTGATGAGATAAAAATAGTGCTTCAGAAAATTGCCAGAATTTTATTTCGGGAAGATATGTATGCTTTAGCAGCTTTGGAAAATTTTGAAGATGAAGATATAGAACCTTTAATGGCAGGTCCTGAAAGAGTATTAGAAATGTCATTAGGGATGTTTGAATTTTATAAACAAAGCGGGCAATCAAGCTGGAGTGAGATTAGGGAAAATCCGAGCATCCTAATAGGTGAAATAATAGGAAATATGAATAGAGAGGAGCTTATTAAACGTATACGTTTAGACTTAAGTCCTGCAATGACCCCTTACCAAAAAAGAGTTGTTACAGAAAAAGCTTTGTGGTTAACAAATTGGCTGAGAGATACGGCAACAGACGAGCAGCTGAAAGGTTTTTTGATATTTTTTTCAGCGGCACCTGTAATGGTATTTAGCGAGTATGTTATTTTTCCTGAACCAAAAGTTAATGGTGGATTTGGGGCTATTACTTGTCATGGGCGGATAATAATCTCCTATAATAGCACCCCTGGGATAGATGATACGCAAGCTGTTTTTATTACAAATTTAGAAGATACCATTAGCCCGCATGATCATAGTTTTACTACAGCATAAAGTTATATAGCCATTACCATTTTAAACGGTAATGACTATATAGTCATTTTAGAGGTAAAGCCTTTCTATCTTCCCAATATTCTTCTCCGTAAGAATAAAGTAGCTGCGCCCCTTTTTTTATCCCTTTAGAACCTGAGGTAAAAACGATTTTAGGTCCATCTTCGCTATAGTATTCCCACACGGTGACATTATTAGCTTTTGTTCCAAGGTCGCTATGATTCATAAAGCGTGCCCAATTACCTTTATTCATAGCATCAATGGAATACTTTGGAAAATGCTCAAAGGAAAAGGTGCTATCATGTGCAGCTTTTAAATTTTTTGTAGGTATTACTACCCCTACATAGTGGCAAAGAACGGAATAGGGAGGGATATCTTCTTTTGCAAAGACTCCATAACCTACTTGCTTGCTAATATATTTAAGCGATACCCTTTTACAATATGCAAGGTCATTACCAGCTTTAGCGAGTTTGTTAAAATAGGCGGTAAATTGTTTTGTCCTAGTTTTGGAAAGATTGGGGGTGAACTTTTTAAAGAATTTTGCATAAACCCTTTGATAATCAGCTAGATGGGTTTTGCTAACACTCTCTTTCTCTATATATTTTACTGGTGGCTTAACCTTAAATCGCTCTTTAAAATCCATTTTATTACCATTTTGTTAATAATCATAGTTTAATTATAACATATATTGAATAACTCTAAAGAATTAAAATATTTTTTACGATTTTAGAGATAAGATCTCTATATTCTAAGTGTATACAGTGAGAGGAGCCCTTTACAAAATGCACGTCCTTAAATCCTTTTAGAGGTTCAGCTTTTGGGTCATTTTCACGAAAGATGAATTGAATGGGCACGCCTCCCTTAAAAATATCAGGGAGAAATGATGGAGCATTTAAGATCGAGTATTCTTTAAGTATCTGGATGAGCGCCTCTTTATCTTGTGTATACCGCCTTTTTGGAGGGGTAAAATGAGCAAAGATTTTCTGTGTGTACCAGCTATCGATAAAATCCTTGATCGAGTGATTCTTTAATTGATCCATCCATTTGGTTTCTTGAAGTTGTCTTCGCTCTCTGTTTTCTATTTCCAGGGTAGCTGAAAGGCATGTTAAAGAGAGGAAAGGTGCTCCATGGTAAAAAAGAGCCTCCAAAGCAAGCCTTGCTCCCATAGAGTATGCAACTACATGAACAGGGGGATGTGCCGCTAGCTCTTTTAGAAATGTATCTTTTGGCATATAGGGAGAGCCTCCATGGCCAGGAAGATTGATACTTTCTATAGAAAAATCCTTGCTATAGTCATCAAAATCTTGACAAGATCCTAGGAATCCATGGATGCAAAGGATGTGCTCTCTATTTTTTTTCTTTTTGGAAAAGAGAAATATGAATTACGCTCCTTTTTTATACTTTTATCCATTTGTTTTCCAAGATACTTTTCCAGCTCCTGATGAATCTGCAGGTTCTCTTCCTTACATGAAGGGATCTCTATGATCCCTCCCGTATTTTCTGAAAGAAGGTGTTGCACCATTTTGGTGTAATCAGACGATTTCTCAGCTCTCCAAAAAGGGATATTAAAAGCAGTGGCGATATTACCGGTATCTAATTGAGTTGGAGGGGAGATATGCGTATCTAAAAAATCTTTATTGTTGCTGTAAGGGAGAAAATGAAAAATACCTCCGCCATTGTTATTGATAACAATAATAATAAGGGGAATATTTCTAGAGCGCATCATGTGTAATGCTCCAATGTCATGGAGGAAAGTGGCATCGCCCACCACAGCAACAAGTGGAGTCTTTGCACTTTCACAAATTCCAAGTGCGGTAGAGATGTTACCATCTATCCCAGAGACGCCTCTATTACCATATATTCTTCTCGAAATTTTTTTAGGAAATAGGAAGTTGTCGGCATATCGTATAGGAAGGCTATTACCAATAAACAAGGAAAATGGAGAATCTTCTAGCAGAGGGAGTAAATTTATGATCGCTCCCGGCTCAAAAATTTTATCTTGTCTATCAAAAAAGTCATCGATGCCTTTAGAAGCGGTAAGGGAGAAGCTTTGCCATAAAGATAGGTATAGAGAAGGCTCTTTTCTTTTAATGCGGGCACATATAGCTTTAGCAAAAAGTCCAGGGGATGCTTTAATACAGGTATCAATTTGTAAAGTGGGGTCTATATGTCTATCTTTATCTATAACAATAATTTGATGGGTTCTCTTAAGGGATTTTGCCCACACAAGAATGCTTTTAGAGATAATATGGCCGCCCACAAAGATAATGACATCAGGGTTTAAAGAATCCATTTTTTTTGTATGGTGGATGATTTGATTGTAGTGAGTTATAATCACCGACGAATTACCATTTTCTCTTAACCCTGATAAGGGGTCAGCAAGTATTGGATAACTGGTTTTTTCTCCAAGTAAGATAATATCCTCTAGCCCCTTTTTATCAAGGCCTCCTCCTGCAATGATAAGACCTTTTTCATTGGAGGATAAAATATCTA
The DNA here is from genome assembly GCA_022601595.1 of Chlamydiia bacterium. GTDB lineage: Bacteria > Chlamydiota > Chlamydiia > Chlamydiales > 2-12-FULL-49-11 > JAJACQ01. The sequence continues at coordinate 29,343 of JAJACI010000001.1, forward strand.
CCATAGCTTCAACGGACTGTTCAGAAGCCATGGTATGTGTAGGTAAATATTTTGTAGTCATTTTGAAAGGTATTTTCTCAGAAGCAGTATCATCAATTAAAGGTTCTCTAAAAGGAACATTTAAATGAACAGGAGACTGAGAGTACTTTGCTTTTGCAAAGATATAAGATATAGCAGATGAAATGGCATTTATATTAAAAGAATGCGGAGGGGGTGGTAATGTTTTGCTTGCAGCGACATAATTACCAAAAATATTTTCTTGATTGCATGTTTGATTCATTCCTCTGTCACTGTCTTCAAAAGGGCGGTCGCAGGTGATAATAATTAATGGTGTATTGCCCATAAAAGCTTCCATTACAGCAGGCAATAGATTAGAGACGGCAGAGCCAGAAGTGGTAATTAAGCATACAGGAGAGCCCTTATATTTTGCAGCACCCAATGCGTAAAAACCAAGTGATCTCTCATCATAATATAAAATAGTTTCAGCTAGGGAATTTTTTTTAAGAGCTAAGGCAAGCGGGGAGCTTCTGCTTCCGCTTCCTATACAAAAGGTAAAGACCCCTAGACCCGTTAGATTAGATATAAGTAGATCTGCATAGTGGCTATTATTTTGACATTGTAGTTTCAAGGAACGCTCCCTCTAAAGTATTAAATTTTTTATCGATTTCTTCTATCTCATCCTTTGCTGACGATTGCTTGATAATTCCGGCTCCTGCATACAAAGTAAGCTTTTCTTTTTCCACAAGAGCACACCGTAAAGCAACTTTGATAATGGATTTTTTTGGATGAATCCATCCGATAGGTCCTGCATAAAAACCTCTATCAAATGGTTCTAACAGATCTAAAAATGCTAAAGCTTCTTGCTTTGGAAAACCTAAAGTGGCAGCGGTTGGATGTAGTGTACTTATGATATCTTGATCAGTAATTTCAGCAAAGAGCGCTCCTGAAACGGTTTGAAAGATATGCTTTAAAGCGGCCGCTTTTTTTATCCCTATCTCAGAGGTGGATATATTTTCTGCAATTTTGACAAGCGCCTTTGTGACACCTTTTGTAACCAATTGGTGTTCTTGAAGATTTTTTTCTGTAAAAAGATCACAACTCTTATCACTATCTGTGGTGCCTGCTATACAATCTACCACTAATTTATTTCCGTTTCTTGTGTATAGATTTTCAGGGGTAGATCCAAAAAAACCTTTATCCTTATCTTCAAAGTAGGCAAAGATATTAGTTAGAGGAAAATTGTTTAGTAATACGCTTAGGATTTTTCTTGGACAAAGAGCTGTTTTCAAGGTGTGTATACGCAATCTTGCAAGCACAACCTTAAGTAGAGAGGGGTTATTTTTAAATGCTTCTATAGTCTCTGTAAATGCTTCTGCTGAGGGGTGATCTTGTGTATCAAGAAGAGAGGTATCAATCGGGATATCTATGCTTTCCTCTAGCTTAAAATAATGTGCTGGCTGAAAGCTTACAACTTGTTTTTTATCAAACGATGCTAGATAGAAATAGGGGAGATCAGGATCTTCTTTTTTGGCTTTGCCAATACCGCAATATCCATTACAAAGAACCATAGGATACAAACCTTTAAAAGAGGTAGGAAGTTTATGCATCTGCCTTTTCTCCTACATATAAAGTGACCATACCAAAGGTCATTGGATAGAATGCAGTTTTGATAAAGCCCCCCTTTTCCATAAGTTTCTCAAAGGACTTTCCATAGGGAAAATCTTCAATAGTTTCATTAAGGTAAGTATATGCATAAGAATGCTTTGAAATCAAGTTTCCAATTTTTGGAAGGATGCGCCTTAAATAAAAAAGAGAGATTTTTCTCAGTATTTTTCCCTCTGGTAGAGAAAACTCAAGGATGAATATCTTACCATTCTTTTTAAGGACACGTGCTGCCTCAGATAGAGCTTTATCCACATCCTCCATATTCCTTATGCCAAAAGATAACGTAATAATGGAGAAGGTTTCTTTGTCAAAAGGGAGTTGTAACGCAGAAGCTTTAATAATTTGCTCAATATTATACGAGGTCTTAGCAAGCCTTTCTCTGCCTAACTGCAAGAGCTTTTCTGATATATCCACACCTGTAAAGAGATAGTCAGGTCTTTTCCCAGCAAGCGCCATGATTTGCGCGCAAGAACCGCAAGCGATATCAAGTACCTTTAGCTCCTTTCCTAGCGGCAAGAACTGAGTCATCTTTTTGCGCCACCTTTTATCTAATCCAAAAGATAGTATGGTATTGATCTGATCATATTTCTCTGCAATATCGTCAAAAATCTTAGCAATAGAAAACGTTTTTTTTGTTAAAGAATTTTTCATAGTAGATAACATAGGCTATTTGTTTTTTTTACAGCAATATATTTATTGCTTTAAAAGAAGTTAAAAGTTTTAATGTACCAAAAATTATTTTCAAAAGGAGGAAATATGGATATGGTAGGATCAGGACCAGTTGATGCTCATCAAGTAGGTAATTACAGACCAGGTGCTTTGGCAGATTGTATGCAAAGATGTTGCTGCAAAGTAAGTAGAGTTGTGCATTCTGGAGCGTTCATTACATCAGCTAGTGGTGCGGTAATAGGGGTGTATTATGCGCAACAAGCCGTTAGCCAATCCTTAGCAGATAGACAGATGGAATTTATAGTAGGTAGCTCTCTTATTGTGTGTGGAGTAGTGGCCATGACTTATATTTTATTATATACCGCTGTATAGGAGACTCTCCTAAGGAGACTCTGAAAAACGAGCAGTTTTATAATCTTTCAGATTTCTTATAAATCCCTCAAAAATTCATTAAATAGGGAGCCATATGAAGCGGTAACGACTATATCAGACTCTCCTATAGAGTACTCTACCAATATTAATTAGGAGACTTGTAGTCTCCTAATATTATTTACTAGATGAAAATGGTGTGTAGACAAAACTTATAGCGTTATCTTTTTCAGAGTTGGTTGCTATATAGCTGATTCCAATACGATAAGAATTACCAAGGACCATAGATAGTATCATCTTTGTTTGCACATAAAACTGATTATCCGCAGGAATTTTTTCACCAAAGTCATTGGTATATTCATTTTGTTTACCTGTATTATTCTCAATTTGGAAAGTCCATAGAGGGGCAAGCTGCACTTGCAGTTTACTTACAAGACAGTATCTAGCGTTAGACAGAGGCGTGTGAGAAAGTTCATCAATGGTTCTATGAGAGTCGATGACAAAACTTTCATGGTTATCTTTTCTCCACCAAAATCTTCCTCTATCTCTATATTCTGTGGAAAAGGCAAAATAATCGTTTATAGTCCAACCATATTTAGCATGAAAATAATCATAGCAAGATTTTTCAAAATTCCACCCAAATTTCCCTGTAAGCTCCATTCTTGGGTAGTGCAATGCAAGCTCAATGTCACCTTTAGCAACAGGATCTTTAAACGAATTGGTAGCAAAAAAGCTCATACCACTTACGTTACAAGCAAATGTGGGATCATTTACAGGAAATCTATTTAGAAAAATTTCATTGTTCAAGCCAAAAATCAATTGATTATAACTAGCATATCCATCAGCTATACTAAAAACATAGTGTTCACTATTTTTAGAGGTAGGAGGGGTTAACCCATTATACTTGACAAATGGTTTTATATAGTGACTGAGCGTGTCATATTGTCCACAAAAGAGCATACTGGCATCACCACCATAACTGGCAACGGTTTGATAGGCAGTCTCATTGGTTTGGCTATTGGAATAGAAGATTCCATCAAATCCAACACGAGGTGTGATGTTAAAGGCTTTGTAATTGAACGGTCTATATAAGTTATAAATAGCGCTTAACCTTCCTGAATTAAAGTCAGGAACCGCATTATGCAGCTCTTCTGCATAAAGATAGTCAAGGTAGGAGGTGTTATAGGTTTGTTCTAAATACACTTTAGTATTGGAAAATTCAATAGGTCGAGCTGCAGCCGTTAAGCTTGGTAGGGATTGCTTGAAGCCTCTATATTTATTGAGTCGAGGCTGCGCAAACAAGGTAATAAAAACAGGATCGGATCGGTACTTTACATATCCAATGTTATTTTCCAGTGTCTTTAGGTACCACCCTTGACTTGTCTGTGAACTAAAATCTTTCCGGATAAATCGATCAGAGAGTTTGTCCCATTGCAAAAAGGACTCCACTTTCCCATCTTCTGTCGATCCTTTATATTGACCTTGTAGTCGGTATCTTAGCCCAACTTGATTCGCTTTAGGATTTAAGGGCCAAATATTGTAAGTAACAAAATTTCTTGTTTTGAATTCTATTTTTTTATCAGGTGCTTTGTAATCTGCGTCTATGGCACCGCCTAAACCTTCATACCAAGTTCTTTCTTGTTTTTTATTGATCCTATTGTCTAAGAATAAAAATCTATACTCCAGTCTTGCATAAGCTTGAAGAGCACCGTTGTCATATAATTTAGCACGTCCAGACAGAGATGGAACCTGGTTGCTTTCTCTCACTAAACCATAGGTTAAAGGAGGTTTCGATTTGTTCTTTGGATCTAAATTCCACCCAAAGCTAGGTAGCCAGATAATAGGAACACCATTAAGACGGCCAACCATTGTTTTAGTGCGAGCTTTTAATTTGCTTGTAACTGTAATTTCCGGAGAGGTCACTTCAAAAGTGGGAGGGACAGTAGGGGAGGGTGTTGCAAAAGCCTCTTCTATTTCCATAGATCCATCTTCAAAAAGAAAAATCTTTTCTCCACCAGCTATTAAACCATTTATTGTTCCAACACCATTTTTAATTACGCCTCGTTTTTCTTTAAAGTCGTAAGAAATGCTATCTCCAATCATAAAAAATTTGCCATATTTTACTAGAAGATTTCCGGTAACTGTTACAGAGTGTTCACCATCTTTATCTTGGTAGTCAAATTCTTTTCCATAAATGGTGATTTCTTCTGTTTTAATCACCCCACCTCGGGAGCATTTTGCTGATTTTTGTGTAAAAACAGGATCATTTAATTTTAGGTTTACTTGATCGGTGCTTGAATAGGCATACGATACTAACAGGAAGGTATATAAAAAATTTCTCATAGCAGCGATTATACAAAATCACTGAATTGTTTTCAAAAGAACTCCTGCAAGAGGGATACGATTTTTTTCATGACCGTCAATCATTGCGTCTAAGATGCTGTCCAGGCCAGATTTCTCGCGACTTGCAGCAAGGTTTAAAAAAGATCCAATAAGTAGATGACTTTTTTCCTCAAGGCTTAATTCGTAGCTAGTTAGAGAATAATCATCGTTATTTTTACTCGGTTTTTTTTGAGATACGGTGATCATTTCATGTTTACCGTATCTTTTTAGCCAGCTATTTATTGCATTTTTATGAACTTGGTTGTGCGTGCTTTTCCATAATGAGAGATGGCAGGAAGTTCTAATAAAAGGAGCTCCGGGAGTGTTAGATTTTTTAAGCAAGTAATTGATAGATTCCTCATCATTAAAGTTTTCCAGCAATGAGATTGCTACAGGAATAAGTGAATTGCGCTTCATGTTAAAAATATTATCCACAACAAGCATAAATTTACCTCTCTCAAGGTCGATACATTTTGCAAAAAGTGCTGCCTGCATTTGAGCAGTGCCTCCCTTGGCAGGTGCGATCATTTGCTTATTTATGCCAGCAATTGGTAAAAGCTTTATGCAGGTAAAAGCTCTACCAGGAGATGGTACCGATTGGAGGTAAAAAGCGCCAGTATCAAGGGTAATAAGATCTTTAATAACAGGTAGGCATATGGGGTCTTTTTGCTCAAGCAGAGCTATTGCGCTATTGATTCGGAGCTCATTATCATCGCTATAATATATTTCACGAAGTGTTTTTTTAGTGCCCTCTATCTTTGGTAAAATAGAGATTGCAAAGAGGTTGCCCTTTTTTGCAAGTTGAATGATTTCCGCCTTACGCTCTTTTTGGCCCATGCTGTATAGAGCAAATAGTGCAGAGAGCCGAGTTTCTTCGTGTTTTGATTTAAGGGTTTTCTCTAGTTTATCAACGGCATGAGAGTCGTGAAAAATACCTAGCGCATTTGCAGCGCTTTCTTGGATAAGCGGGCTGGTATGAGTTAATGAATTACGTAAATTTGGAATCAGCTCTTCAATTTTATAGTTTTTTGAAGCAATGATTGTGGCTAAGCCTAGATTTACATCGCTATCAGACATCATTTTCTTTAGAACAGAAATGGCATATTTAGTACCAGATAGTGCGTAAAAATCTACAAAAATGGGATGATACGCTTTATGAACCATGTTCATAAGCGATTCTACTTGCCCTATTGCGGTCTTATGATGTTTTTGCACTAATATAGAGAGCGCCTCTAGTCTTAACATAATAAAATTAGAGGAAAGGCAGGATTTAATCAATTGATCAGAATATTCATTGTCAATGCGCTTTAATAGAGAAAGGGTTTTTGCTTGGACAGGAAAGTAATTGCTCTTAATTAGTTTGCCTAGGTGGTAAGAAAAGTTATCTTCCCCAGCAATTTCCATAGCAATGAGTGAAAGGAGAGAGTCTATTTCTGTCCCTTTAGAGATCCCATTTTCCACAATCATTAAAGACATTTCTCTTAAAAGGGTATAGTCGTGATCTCCAGAGAGGGCGTAGTATTCTTTATATTTTTTTAGCCCTTTTACATGTGATCCTTTGGAGAAAAGATATAAGATCTGACTTTTCATCATAGATAGCTCATCATGTGCCTTATTACTTTCGCGCGTATATTTATTGAGCTCTAAAATTTCTAATGCTTTTGCTTTTTTAGGATCGTGAGGGGGGCTTTGTGAAAAAAGCAAAGGGGTGTAAAGACAAAAGATTATCTTTAGAAAGTTTTGTTTGAAAGATGGTGCCATAAATTGATTCCGATTTTTATAAAGAGCTTTTCTAGCAGCTTTACCTCGAACCCTACCACGTTATGGAAATTTCCCTCAATCTTTTCGATTAAAATTCCTGCACCATCTTGTATTCCATATCCACCAGCTTTATCAAGCGGTTTGAAAGTGCTTATATAGCTTTGAATTTGATCTTGAGTAAGATCTCGCATGGTAACTTTTGTCTCCTCATATTCTGCATAACAGAGTCCATTATCATGTACGGCAATAGCAGTTCCAACGGTATGTGTTTTTCCAGACATACTTTGTAGCATAGATGCGGCCTCAGCTAGATCTTTAGGTTTAGATAAATATTTACCTTGATGATAAACGATAGTATCTGCAGAAATAATGATGCAATCTTGATGTTTAGTGATAAGCGCCTTGCCTTTTAGCTTAGCAAGATTTTTTGTGTACTCTTCTGGGCAAAGGGTAATATCCATTTTCGACTCATCTATACCTGTACCATCAATAGTAAAAGGAAAGTCGAATAAAGAGAGAATTTCTTTTCTTCGAGGAGAAGAGCTTGCCAGGATGATAGATTTATTTAAGGTTTTGATCATTTACACTCCTACATTTTCTTTTACATCCACTACATTTTTCAGGGCTGCCACAGCGGCTACGAATGTTTTTGCGCGAAAAAAACAGCAAAGAGCAGCAGATAACAAGTATCGCTAAGGAAAATATAAAGGTGAGAAAAGACTGCATTTAATACCTTACTTAGCTTTTGTTTTACCTTTTGAAGGTGTTTTAACAATATGATCAATCCAAATAGGAGTGATATAAGCGGTGCTATCATCTTCTTGGGTGACTCTCATATAATAATATATGAAATTAGGTCGATCATCGGCAGAGGTAAGGGCAATATTTTTAATATTTTCACTATCATCTAGGGTGAAGATATGCTCATTATCTAGATTTTCTATCACTTTAAACTTTTCTAAATTTCTATATATAATGATCTCTTTGATTTTATCAGTACCTGAAACTTTGATCTCTAGATGTCTGTTATATTCTAAGCCAGGCTTTGTTTCTGTATCAAGTTCAGATCCATAAGGCATTCCAGCAATTTTAAAAGAGACAACAATACGAGCGCCGGTGGTTGCATAACAACTTCTGTTGTATAGAGCTTGAAATAAATTGTCCCTCGAGTAATCTTTACACGATATAGCAGTTAGACCATCTGTGTATTCAATCTGGTCATTTTCTAAAGTGTCTTTATAAGGGCCTCTTCTATCACTTCCTCCTGCAACAAAACCAAATCTGCAGTTTTTAGAAAGAGCTTTTTGGATAGAGCCCTCTTCTGTTTCGCTCATACCGGATTTTCTCCCTTTGGTGCGAATAGGGAATGGATTTCCTTTTTTAGCGCTACATTCTGAAGATCCAAAGTTGTTGAATATTTCTACCACTCTTTCAAACTCAGGATTGAATTCCTTGAAATTAAATGAATACCCTTTTGCCATAGTTAAACAAGGGATAGAAAGAAGCTCTTTAGGAGTGTGAGATCTATAGATTTTTTTCAGTGTATTAGATTTGGTGTCTTTCATGCGCAGAATAGGCTTGTTATCTTTGGGATAGATAAAATGTCTTAAACCTTCTGTGCTGGGCTCTCCAAACCATTGGAAGCCAAGCATGGAAACAAAGCGCTCTTCTTCGTTAAATTGTGCAATCTGTGAAGATAAGAGCTTCCAATCTGAGGCAGGCGTGGAATCCTCGTCTTCAAATACAGATGCGGCATAAAATTGTAAGGCGTGGTCATCTCTAAAGTTTCTTAAAGAGTTTTCTACATCCTCTACTTCTTTATAACGTTTAGACTCGGCATGTAACATACCCCAGTACAGGCTGTTTCCAGCCTCTGGTGTACACTCTATAGGAGGGGAGTGGTATATCTTTTTATTCTGCAGGTTTGTTAGTTTAATCCTGTATGTTCCTGGGTCATTAAAATAGAGGTTGGGAAGAGATAAGTACCCTGTTTCTGGAATGAATAATTTCCAGTTTAAGTTTTCTCTTAATTGATCATAGGAGAGTTCAATAAGAGTATTTTCTGGGGCATATCCTGTAAGATTACCAAAAGCATCTTCAAAACGGAGCATCAAATCAAAGCGATCATTTCGAGCAACAACAGACGGGCCAATAATACGAATATTATTTAGCTCTCCACCTTTAACATCTAAATGGAATACTTCAGGCTCTTTTGGGAAAACTTTTTTTCCTTTTGTATCGACGTAAAGATGAAAAGGACGTCTTCTTTGCGTGTATGTCTGTGCGGTGTTTTTCTTTTCAGAAGTCTTGCCAAAAGACCCCATGGTAATAACCAATTCATCTCCAGCTTTAACAGCGTTGTTTAAAGTAAAATCGAAGACAGTTTTACCTTCTTGGGTAACCTCTTTTGGTATAATTTTTTTCTCATTGCCGGTGGTTAACCAAATGCAGTTTAACTTAATATTTGCAGCAGCAGAAGGGAGCTGCCATGACCCTTCTTCTCCATCTGTGAGGATGTCAAAACGAAGCACCGTCTTTTCAGGTAGGTTTGTTCCTGGGATAAAAATAAAATTCCAATTGCCACTATGGCCTGCTAGAGTAACCCCAGGGTGTGCTTTACAAATTGATCGAGCCATTAAACTTCCTTTTTTATAAACCACTGTAATGGAAAAAAAGATAAAAGTCGAGCTAATTATAAGAGTCTCCTTAAAGTCTCTTATAGATTCATTCTGTCTCTTTTTGAGGGAATGAGATTTTAACTTTGAGAATTTTACGATCATTGCTCGATAACACTTTTATCTCATATCCATCCAAATGGATGATTGATCCAGGGTTGGGAATCACCCCTAATTTTGTGGAGATAAGCCCGCCAATAGTTTCATATTCTGGGTCGTGAGGAAGGGAGATGCCAAATTCCCTTTCGGCATCAATAATGCTTACATCAGCCTCAATTATCCAGCCCTTGTCGTGGGTTTTTTTGTAAAGCAGCTCATCTTCCTCATCATGCTCATCTAAGATCTCACTGCCAATTAATTCTTCAAAGATATCTTCAATAGTAACAAGCCCCTCCGTACATCCATATTCATTTACCACAATGGTAGCATGGATTTTTCTTGAGCGCATTACCTGAAATAATTCAGAGATCTTTTTATTTTCAGGTGCATAAAGAATGGGTGTGATAAGTGAGGTGATAGGAGCTTTTTTGATGGTATCAAAATCACTCATTCCTCTTTTAAATGTATATTCTAGTACGTCTTTATAGAGAAGTACGCCAGTAATGTGATCGATAGATTTATCAAATATTGGAATTCTGCTAAAGCCTTCTTCTATAAAAAGAGTAAGTGCCTCAAAGATAGAGGAGGTGTTTTCAAGGCACTGTATTCTCATTCGTGGGATCATGATCTCTCTGCAGGTCTTGTCATCAAAATGGGCAAGAGAATAGATAAGGCGCCTTTTAGTGGGGTCTATAGTTTTATCTGTGTCAGAGGAAAGAATGCCTAGCAGATGTCTTTTGACAAAATCCTTTTCTTCCTTTTCCAAGGTTTTGGAAGGAGATAGCCTTTTAGATACCAGTGCAATGGGGTAGGTAAATGGTAGAAAAAGAAATAAAGGGATGCACCCAAGGGGGCCTAAAATAGCAATGGTCCATTTCTTGGAAATTCTTCCCAGAATTTCTATAAGCCCAAATAGGATAATAAGGCTTATAGCAATAATAATGCATAAGAATAGAAAGTACAAAAATGAAATGGTCTGTTCTTTATGATACGAGATAAAAAACAATGTGATACTAATGGAAAAAACTAAAAAAACTAGCATGCCTGTCAAGGTAAATATGCTTAGGAATGTTTTGTCAGATCCTCCAAGAATTTTATGTATTTTTGCTAATGGAGCGGAGGGCTTTTTTTCAAAAAGTTTTCCCGAGGCTTTATCGGTGATATTTACTAAGCCGGTCCTTAGCGCAAAAAGGATCAAAGAAAAGGCTAGAAAAACAACAGCAATATAGAGATATGATAGAGTCATATTCGTATGTTACAAAGGATGGGGATTAGTAAGAAGGACTTTTTTTTCTTTTGCATGTTTAAGGGCGCGATCTTCAAGAGCTCTCATACTCTTTTTCTCAGAGTCTGTTTGGTCGGTATGGCCGATTAAATGTAAAATGCAATGGGTGAGCAAGCGTGAAAGTTCAGTGTATGGATGGTCTTTATCAAATAGCGCAGCTTCAAGAGGGTTTATAAAACACTCTCCAAGTGTATGTGTGGAGTTCTCTTTTCTCTTCTCTGTTCCGTCTATAGGAAAGGACATGCAATCTGTAGTCTCATTGTTACTAAAAAATAACCCATGCAATAACTTGGTTCTTTCCTCTGAGATAAAATGAATAATAATTTCATCTGTTTGGATGGAGAAAAAATCTAATATTTCTATAACAAAAAGCCTCACTGCATCTTTGTCGATGCGTAAGGCTTTTTGATTATTGTTTTGCGTTATTTTAGGAAAATTTACTTTTTCTATGATGCAACTTTTGTTTTAGGTAGTGAGAAAACAGAAACTCTTTCTTTCCATTGATCACGCGCCTTCATTAGTTGTACACGCTCAAAACGCTTAAGAACGTTTCTTTTTTTAGCACCTGTTGTTGCTTTTCCATAACTACGATGTCTTGACATTACTTCACCTTTGGGATAAATACTTTTTTATTGCTGAGGGTATTTACATGCTCTTTATACCCATTTTCTAAATTATCTTTCTTAGCGCCTGTTTTGGGCTCCATGCTAACGTGTCTTTTTCTGTGAGACCTTGCTCTTCGCTCACCTTGCTTACTCTGTCTGGTCATTGTATACCTTTGATTAAAATAAAATGAGAAGTATATAAGATTCGGCTTTTAATGACAAGAACCTTTTTTCTCTATAATTAAATTTTTAATCACCATCTTTTGGTACGAAAACTCCACAGGAAATAAGATATTTAAAAGCATCTTCTACAGAGAAGTCAATTCTTGTTAAATACCTTTCCTCTGTAAGTAGTAGAAATCCAGATAGAGGGTGAGGAGAGGTTGCTACAAATACAGATTTTAAAGTTCTCTCTGTAGTCACATCTGCCTCTTGATCGGAGTGCAATTTGAAAGGTGCGTTGCCAGTAACAAGGCCCAAGGCCTTGGAATGTTCATTAGGAAAAGGGACAGCAACCACTCGGCTAAAGATTTTTTTATCTTCAGAAAGAAGTGCCATGATGATATCTCTTGCCCCTTTATATATCTTATTTATCAAAGGGATTTTCATCATCCATGAATGGAACATTTTCACAAAAAAGTGAAAAAAGATCCTTTTTCCAAGGAATCCAAGGAGAAAGACTCCAAAGAAAAGCAGAATAAGGATAATAAATCTGGAAAGCAAAATAAGAGAGGTGCTATGAAGGTCAAAATCGACATAATTTACGCTAAAAAATTTGATGATGTCTTTGACGTTTTCTAAAAAAGGAGTGGTAAGTAAATCTACCAGGAAGACAAAGATAAAGACGGTAACTGCAAGGGGGAGCAAAAGGGCAAGCCCTGATAATAAATTTTTTTTCATATTTTTCCCTCCTCTTTGATTTGACCCTCTTTGGTAAGATCCTCAGGATGGACTATTCCACATGATACAATAAATTTAATGGCAGCCTCAGGCTTCATCTTCAAGTAATAGATATCTTTCACATTAAATATAACGGTAAATCCAGTGGTTGGATTCGGAGTGGTAGGTACAAAGACTGAAATCATTTCATGTCCTGTAGCCTCAATAATCTCAGGAGGGGCTTTTTCCGAGAGAAAACCAAGGGTATAGATTCCTTTTTTTGGAAAAGGGACTAAAACCACTTGCTTGAAGGACTTTTTATCCTGCCCAAATAAGTGGGAGACAATTTCTTTGGATGTTTTATATACTTTATTTACTAGCGGAAGTTTATGGACAATATATTCTCCAGCGTTGATGAGCCAGTGAATAAAAAACCACCTGGCAAGCATACCGAGTAATAAGATAAAAGCAAAAAGAAAAACTAAAATGATTATTTGGCTAGTTACGGTAACAAGTTTCTCTCCATGGAGGAGGTAAAACCCATGTTCTCCAAGTGAGCTTTCAGAGAGAAGATGTGATACAAAACCCACAAATGGATTGGTAAGAAACCTCACCACAAAAGTGATGATCATAATGGTCAAAACAATGGGTAAAAGTAAGATTAAACCTGTCAAAAAATATTTTTTCATATTCCGCAGTATACAGATGAGCCGAATTAATAGGAAAGACCTAATATTGTTTTAAAGCCCTGTTCATCTCTCTTTCTTGCCCTTTTTTCTTAAGACTCTCTCTTTTATCATGAAGCTGCTTGCCCTTGCAAATACCTACCTTCACTTTTACAAAGCCTGTTTTTGTCATATACATAGAGAGGGCAATCAGGGTAAGCCCTTTCTCCTCCCTTTTCTTTTGGAGCTTTGAAATTTCACTTTTATGTAAAAGAAGTTTTCGCTCACGCTTCTCTTCATGGTTGTTCGTATTACCAAATTTATAGTGAGCAATATAGGATTGGACTAAAAATGCCTCTCCTTTTCGGATGATAATGTAGTTGTCCTGTAAGATGCCGCCACCATCTCGTAATGACTTTACTTCAGTGCCAAGCAGTTTTATTCCAGCCTCCATCGTATCTATCACCTGGTAGTTATGATAGGCAATGCGGTTAGAGACAAGGTCCAGTGAGGTGTTTTTTTTCTTTTTCATAGATCTATTCTATCGTTTAGAAGGCCATTTCGTCGAGAAAAAAGAATATATAATAATAAATACTACTCCTAATGCAAAAATAGTATTAAAATATGGGATATAATGGGGGAGGGAAAATCCAATAAAAACAAGCTTAATACCTATCCATCCAATGAGAAAATAAGCGATCTTTTCTATCACAGGGTGTTTGTTTAAAAATAGTAATAGGCTGGTTGCGAAAAATCTCAATGTGATAACGCCAAGGACACCGCCAAGGTATGCCACCCAAATTTTGCTCTGCACCTCATCTTTGGAATAGAAAAAAGATAGTAAACCTAGGACGATAAAGATAGAATCGAGGGCAAATAAGATGTCTGTTAACTCAATAGAGATGACGCCCCTTAACATGGAGATAGAGCTTCCTTTGCCACTTGTCTTCTTATTATGATGAAACATATGTGAGATGGCAAGATATATTAAGTAGACGCCGCCGAGCACTTTTAGGGAATCCATTAGAAATAAGACTGCTGCAAAAGAGATGATAACGGCGCGAATGATTAGAGAGGACCAAATACCTAAAAGTAAGGAGACTCTTCTTTTTTCTTTATCTATTCGATCTAATATAAGAGAGATTCCTAAAATGTTATCGGCTGAGAGAAATATTTCCACTACAAATAACAGAAAGATAATCAGGATGTCCCAGGGGGCAAATGTTTGACTGTGGAATAAGGAGTTAGTTTTCAATGTTTAATAAATACCGGTTGAGTCCTCTTTGTGCATCTTCATAGGAAAACCAAGAACTTTCGCCTTTATTTAATAAGCTTGAGTAATGACCACCCCTTGTAGAGATAAAGCACTTTAAAAGAAGTGTATCACGGGTACTTGTTTTATGAGAAGCGATATATCGCTCTAAGATCTCTCTGGCATGCCCTTGGAAGGTATCGCTACCCTCTGCAGATATGATCAATGGATTTTGAGCGAGCCTTTGTACAAGTTGCGCCACTGGATAGGCATAATGCTCATCTATGAAACCCTCAAGAAGATAGGATTCTGCCACCGCTGACATGGACTTGAAAGGTCTATCTAGTATGACAGGGCACTGACTGTGCTTTACAGCGAGGTAGGCAGCAGGGGCGGAACCAAAAGATTTGCCATATAAAATGATATCACCACAGAGGTAATGATAGGCACTATCTGCCATATCTTTACAAGCATCCCAAGTAGGGAAATACTTCCCCGCCTCTTTTCTATAAAAATCCACCACAAGAACGTTATATCCGCGTAATGAGAAGTTTAGGATCTCTCGCACTTGCATGGCACATGGCAGAGTATAGTCTAAAAATAGGATAACCGTTTTTTCTTTTGCGCCTCTTGTAGGGCGTACTTGATTAGGAAAAGAGAAAAAATCTCTAAGACTGGAGCTTGCTAAATTTGCTTCAAAAATCTCAATCAGCTTGGTGTTTTTAGGAGCTCTTAAGAGATCGCGCCATTTGCCAAAGGTTTTTCCGCTATTTAATTTCACCTGCTTTGCCGATAGGTAAAACCCTTCAAATCCAGCAGCTTTATCAATAAACTCTGCCCCTAAATCCTTAAACAGCAACCTGCACTGCTTGTCTATTCGGTAAAACCCTGTAAATGGAATAGATTCTTTTGGTTTTGCAAACTCTATTACATTCAATGCTAATTTATGAGACAGGGGGGTCCCAATCAAATGAACAGAAGTTAATAATAGCGCAAAAAATTTCATAATAAATATAGACTTTCTTTAAAAATCCTATATATTTAATTATGAATTAAATTAAAACATAAAAATTAATTATTTCTTAACACTCTTTATTTTCCCTTGAATCTCCCTTTGTAATAGGAGTAGATGAACCCTGCATACCTGTTTATGGTTCTTTAATAGTTGGATAAAGACTTGTTGTTCCTCTATTAAAGCTCCATCATATACAGAATCTGCTTGTTCTAGTGCATGATGGAGCTTTAAAAGATAAATGGTGTTAATACATTGGGATCTTTCTGCTAGATCGATCGTATTATGTATTTGAGTAAGTATATCTCTTGCTTGCTGGGTTTTGTTCCGAGCCTTTTTGAGATTGCTTTCAATCTCTTTTCTTTTTGAGATTCCTTTTTGTTCCTTATATATATGTGCGGTAGGGATCTCTAAAATGGCTTTGCATTTATCACAAAATGCTTGAATTTTGTTATCTCTATGGGCAGGCGGAGCTTTATACTCAGTAATTGCTTGATTTAGATAATCGTCTAGCTCACCTAGGTGTGTCTCTATTTTTTCTAAAGTAACAGGCTGTTTTACAGAGCTTACGACCCTTTCT
>JAJACI010000001.1:45340-198312 GCA_022601595.1 Chlamydiia bacterium
TTCGGTACGACTTCTTTCGGTACGACTTCTTTCGGTACGACTTCTTTCGGTACGACTTCTTTCGGTACGACTTCTTTCGGTACGACTTCTTTTTTTTTGTTTGCTTTACTTTCATTGTCTGCTGTAGCATCAGGGCGCGTGCGGAAAAAGTAAACGATTAAAAGTGTGATGGTAACTATGAGGCACCCTACAAGGAGTTTTGTCCTGTGGGAGCAACTCATTAGCATTGTTTTTAGAGGAACCCCTCTCCCTTTTAATCCGGCATGGTCGACGCGAGGAGATCTCGCAATAGTGTTGTTTAATGCAATAGGCTTTATCATGATTTTCTCCTCAATAAAAAGATGGGGAAATAATACATTTTATATAGATTAAGTCAAGGAGACTCTAAAAAGTGTAGTTTATTAATCGGTGGTTTTACCGCGCTCCTCTTTGATTTTACCGCGATGTTTTTTATCATTGAGTATTTTTTCTTTTGTTTTTTTAGATCTACGTTTTTTTTGTTTCCGAATTTTTGCAGCCTCTTGCATCCGTTTCGATTTTTTCTCTTCTTTTTGTTCAAGAAGTTTTTCAAGCAATCTTCTTCTAGCAAAAAAGCGGTTGCTAGATTGTAGTCGATCTTTTCCACATCTAACGGTAAGCCCTGTTGGCAAGTGTTTAATAAAAACGGTGCTACAAGTCTTGTTCACCTTTTGTCCGCCACTGCCAGTTCCAAGGATAAATTTTTCCTCAATATCCTCTTCAAAGATGCCAGCCTTGCGCAGATCTTTATCAAGCTTCTCTTTTTTATCTTTGCTAATCATATTCTTATCCTAATCGATTGAGCCCTGTGTGTCAAAAGCAATTATTTGTGTGTATTCTTTTCTTTATTTTTGTTATACAAAGAAAAACTGATTATTTTAAGGCTTTATACTATGATTATACAGAAAAAGATTGCATTCCTATTTGCGTGTTCTTTTACGCTGCCGCTGCTTGCAGTAGACCAAGTAGTGACCTCTACAGCAGATGCAGGAGCAAACACATTTCGTTCAGCTGTTGCTGCTGTAGGGGCGGGAGATACCATTACTTTTAGTATTGCGCCGAGTAATACCATTACATTGACTTCTAATTTACTTATGCCTACTGCATGTATAATAGATGGGACAAATGGAGGGGATGGTGTGGTTATTGTTCCTGTTGGCGGTCAAGCAATTCAATTAGTAGGAGCCACTGCATATACATTAACAGGAACCTCGGGCGAGTTGAATTTTGATATTTCTGTGTTAGGGGCTCCCTCTTCTAGTCTTGTAAAAAATGGAGCTGGGACGCTTATCCTTGGAGGAAGTGGTACTTATGGAGGAGGGGTATCGCTAGATGCGGGGCAGATTACCTTGGGTAATAATACTGGCTTAGGAACAGCCGATGCAACCATTGAAGCAGGAAGTATTTTAGCGCTCAATGATACAGTGAATGTGGCAAATGGGATCTTTTTAGAGGGGCAGGCGACCGTTGATGTTTCTTCCGGGACAGGAACCATTTCAGGAGATCTTAAGTTTTCAGGAGCTGCACCAGATAGTTTAGTCAAGACAGGGGCGGGAACTCTTGTGTTAAGCGGCACCAATACGTATAGAAATGGAACAACCTTATCTGCAGGGCAAATCACGTTGAGTAATAATCAAGCTTTAGGAACAGGGCTTGCTGATGAGCTGACTATGGCCGATGCAACGGTACTTGCGCTATCCTCTGGAGTGAGCGCTGCAAATGATGTTGAGCTTGCTGCATTAGGATCAGGAGTTTTTGATGTCTCGTCTGGAACAGGTACATTATCTGGTGTAATTAGCGGCGTTACATCATCTATTGAAAAAACAGGTGCGGGGACGCTTATATTAAGCGGAGCCAATACGTATGGAAATGGAACGACCATTTCTGAAGGGACTTTAGAGGTCACAGGATCTCTTGCCACTACAGGGGATGTCACTCTTTCTGGCTCAGGGGTATTTGATATGAGCACAGTAGTTGCCGATCGCATTATTGGAGATCTTACTGCATCCAGCGCTAGCTCAATCGAATTAGGAGGAAACAAGTTAACTTTTGGGACAGCCAGTGATACAGAGATAGCAGGAACAATTAGCGGCTCCGGAGCTTTGACCAAACAAGGAAGCGGTACTGTCACTCTTTCTGGAACAAATACCTATACAGGAATTACAACCATTGGCATAGGTCAGCTTACTTTAGCAAGTGATAGCGGTTTAGGAACAGGAGCACTTGGAATTGTAAATGGAACAACGTTTGCGCTAGCTCCAGGAGTGAGCGCATCAAATGATTTTTCTGTTATTCCAGGCGGAGCGGGAACCATTACGGTTCCATCGGGTACAGCTACCTTATCAGGGGATTTTAGTGGCGTACCCATATCTGTTACCAAAACAGGAGCTGGAACTCTTGTGCTTAGTGGCAATAATAATTCTCTTACAACAGGAATTACATTATCTGCAGGGCAGATCACTGTGGGAAGTAATACAGGTTTAGGAGGTGGGGATCTTTCCATGGGCAACGGAACAACGCTTTCACTAGCTTCTGGTATTACTGCCACCAACAATATAACACTTGGACCAGCAACTACCATAGCTCTTGAAGTGCCAGCTGGCATAGGGACATTATCAGGAGTGATTAGTGGTAGCCCAATGTCGGTTACTAAAACAGGACCAGGAACCCTTGAATTGGGGGGTGCTAATACTTATACTAATGGGACAACGGTTTCTCAAGGGGCACTAAAGGTTACAGGATCCCTTTCTTCAACAGGGGATATTACTCTTTTAGGGTCGGGAATCTTTGATATAAGTGCCATTGCTGCAAATCCTACCATTGGAGCTCTTTCCACATCAAGCTCCTCTACTATCAATCTAGGAAATAAGCTCTTAACTTTTGGAACAGCTAGCAATACAGAGCTTGCGGGAACCATTATAGGCGCCGGTGGAACTTTGCTCAAACAAGGAAGTGGTACGGTTACTCTTTCTGGAACAAATACCTATACAGGTATTAGCATAGGCACAGGACAGATAACTTTAGAGAGTGATGCCGGATTAGGAACAGGGGGGCTTAGTTTTCTTTCTAATACTACGCTTGAAATAGCTTCAGGAATAAGCGCTGCAAATGCTATTTCTGTTACTCCAGGTGGTAGCGCTACGATCAATATTCCTACCGGCACCGCTACTTTATCAGGAGTTATATCCGATGCAGCAGGATCGACAATTATCAAAAGCGGATCGGGAACCCTTGT
Source organism: Chlamydiia bacterium (assembly GCA_022601595.1). Classification (GTDB taxonomy): domain Bacteria; phylum Chlamydiota; class Chlamydiia; order Chlamydiales; family 2-12-FULL-49-11; genus JAJACQ01. The sequence goes on from JAJACI010000001.1 coordinate 48,594, forward strand.
TCTTTCTGGAACAAGCGCTTTTACTGAAACGGTAACTTTATCTCAAGGGACGCTCGAGGTGGATGGAGTGTTACCGGCACAAATAACTGCCGAGACAGGGACAACTTTAAAAGGGACAGGTTCTGTAGGCGGCCTACTTACGGTGGAAAGCGGAGCAGCACTTACTCCAGGAAACTCTATTGGCACGATAACGCTTGAAAGTTTAGCATTGGATGCTGGATCAACTACAAATATTGAGTTTGATGATAGCTCTACCTCTTTAATAACAGTGACAAATACTGCGGACATTGCAGGAACATTGAATTTAGTTCAAATTGAGGGGGTATACTCTCAAAGTTTCACTTATGAGATTTTATCAGCAGGAACTCTTAATGGCACTTTTGATGCGATAACAGGAGGCCTTCCAGGCTTTACCTTTAGTTTAGACTATATGGATAATAGTGTTTTCATAGTCTTTGGAACCCAAGAGATAGATACCGATGGACTGAGTGGAAATCAATTGGCTTTTGCTAATTATTTAAATGCGTATGCCCCAAGATCGGAAGAGTATTTAGCCCTTGCAGAGCTTTCGGGAGAAGCGCTAAAGGTAGGATTAAATAGAGCATCTCCAGCAAGAAATGCCTTTGCTTCTTTTGTAACGCAGCTCACAGCATTTTCTTTGAGTAGGCAAGTAGATAATTATTTGGGCAATAAAAGATTTATAAACTCTCATAACTTTAGCAAAGAGACTGCAGATATTTTTTCCAAAAATAGCAGGAATGTTGTGGCGGGGAAAAAAGGTTTAGAAGAGTGTTGTGGTGTAACTTCTAAGGAGAAATATGAAGTGTGGGCCACAGGATTTGTAGATGCTGCGTATCAAGCAAGTGACAGTCAAAACGTTCCTTTTCATTTTACATCAGAAGGGGTGGTAGCTGGATTTACATATCAAGGTTCATTAGAGCAAAGGGTAGGTTTTGCACTTGCCTATGCTGCATCTCAGGTAAAAGATAGTTATAATATGGGTTCATCAGAGATTTCTTATTATGCGGCCTCGCTATATGCAGATTGTTTGTGGGATAATATATACCTAAAGGGCGCTTTTTGGGGAATATTCAATCAAGCCGAAAATCGTAGAAAAATTGCCTATTCTAATATAAATACCAAGGCTTCAGGAAAAATATCTACTTGGCAAATAGATCCACATGTAGAGCTGGGCTATATTTTAGGCTTTTCTAAATTAGAGGCACAGCCTTATGTTTCTTTGGATTATGTGGTAAATTGGGAGGGAAGTTTTTATGAAACAGGTGCCACCAATTTAAATATGTATCAAAAGGGTCATACCTCTTCTATGTTTCAAACAGAGGTAGGAGTAAAGTTTTACCAATCTATAGAAAAATGCAGCTATCTTTTAGGGTTTAAACAAGCGGCATACTATATTAATAGAACTCCTTTCGGAACAGGATCGGTAACATCAGCAATATTTGGTTCGTCAAACTTTGTCACTTTAAAATCTTTAAGACGTGCTCAAAATCTTGGTGCATTGGATCTAACCTTTTTTGCAGAGGTAGGGAAAAAGAGAGATGTCACTATCGCCCTTAGCTACAATGGCCAATTTGGAACCGAGTATATTTCCAATGAAGCAATGGTTACCCTTTCAAAATCCTTTTAGAGTTTTAAAATGGTAAACTTTTCTATCCAGTCCACTTGATCGCATAATGAAAGATACTTTCTTTCTGCTTGCCACCTTTGGTTTTTTATATTTTTTACTTGTTCTTTTGCGATTGCGACCTTGCTTCTGGCAGCTTGTTTTAGGGCCTGACGACGTGTAGATGAAACTTTTTCTTGAGCATCATAAAGAGTGTCATTGAGCCTATTAAGCCGATTATTAAGCCTTTTGATAAGCAAGACAGTGGTTGTCATTTCCCCATGTATAGCACCTATTATAATAGGTGCTATGTTACGGAGCGTGGTGATCGATTTTTGGTGATTTTGTAGTAAATTTCTTTGGCTGCAGTCTTTGCATGCAAGGAGGAATGTAAGCATGATCGTGTGTGTGATCTGCCCCGCATCAAAATAGGAGTTCAGACAGCCAATATGCATCAGTCGCTGATTTGCCCTTTTCACTACATTATAAATTTCAAAAAAATGTCTACAAAAGTCTAGGTTATGAATGATATTGCGCTCTCTTTATAGGCGCTACGGCCTAAACAGGTGACTATAAAAATGTTAGAATAATATAGGTAGTGTATAAAGTAAATATTAAAATTTTTACTGGGGATTTTTAGGTCTGTCTAAACAGTTTAAAGTGAGTGGTAAGATAAGTGTTTAGCTTGTGAACATAGAGAAAAACAACAGGAGTAACATAAAGGGTGATAACTTGTGCAAAAATAAGTCCTCCTACAATAGCAATACCAAGAGGGGCGCGGCTTTGTGCAACAGTGCCGCCAATACCTACTGCAATAGGAACAGCGCCCATCATAGCAGCAATAGTGGTCATTACAATAGGTCTAAATCGTAACGTACACGCCTTAAAGACTGCATCGTATGCAGAGAGTTTTTCTGTTTCCATCAGCTCAAGAGTAAAATCGATAATCAAGATACCATTTTTCATTACAATTCCAAGGAGCATAAGCAGGCCAATAAGGGCGTATATAGAGATGGTATTGCCTGTTATTATTAGAGAGAGGATACCTCCAAGTAGCGCTACTGGGATATTGGAGATAGCGGTGATTGGGTGGAGAAAGTTTTCGTATAAGATGCCTAATATGATGTATACAACAAAAATAGAGAGCGCGATAAGGAGGATAAACTGCGTCATTGCGCTATTAAAAGCGGCGGTATTACCAGCTGCAGAGACGCTAACATTGGATGGAAGAGTTTCTTTGGTAATCTTTTCCATTTCGCTAATTACAGAAGAAAGAGCCTCGCCTTCTCCTGGGTTAAAAGAGACGGTAACAGCAGGTAGGGCGTTTATTCTAGTAGAGAGTTCCGAGCCCACTTCTAAAGAGTCATCAAGCACAGAATTCAATGAGATCATTTTATTCATGGGATCATTTGCCAGGTAAAGGGAGCTAAAATTTTGTGTAGAAGTATTGTATTTTTTTTCCATATCCATCACTACGTAATACATATTTTCCGGTACATTGATTTTCGAAATATATGTCTCTCCATAGGCGTACATCAAGGAATTTTCAATGTTTGCAGCGTTGACATTTCCATAGCTATGCGATTGGTTACGTAAAAGATCTACCTTTACAATAGGGGCGTTTGGTTGATAGTCGGTGCTCACATCTGCAAACATAGAAGAAGCCTTCATTTTGCTCATCACTTGCTCAGCGCCTTTATTCACCGCGTCCTGGTCAAAGCTTCTAAAGATGTATTGGTAGTTTGCTTTTCCTGCAGTAGTATTTCCCACCTGAAGATTAATAAGTGGCATAGATTTTAATGTATTTTGCGCGCCTATACACTGCAGGTAATTTTCCTCTTTAAGGCCTTTCATGATCTCCCAAATATCGGGTCTATTTTTAGAATCGGTAAGCGTGTAAAAAAGCATCCCTTGGTTGTCTGTAGGGAAACTTTCCACGGTGGTGAAGTATTTAACGTAAGGGCTTTCTAAGGCAACTTTTGTGGCAGCTTTCATCTCCTCTTTAAAAGCTTGAGGCGAGGTTCCTTCGGGCATCTGCGCAAAGCCCATAATCACCCCTAAATCATTTTCAGGAAGATAATCTTTTGGAACGGTCATAAAGAGTATGCCAGAGGCTGCCGTCGAAAGCACAGCAAAACCAAGAACAAAAACCTTATGTTTCAATAAAAAGGATAGAGACCTTTCATATTTTTTTTCTACTATATTATTGATCTTTTCAGAAATCCTTTCCATCCTTGTTTTCCTCTCCTCTTTGTAGTCGGCAAGAAAGCGGCTACATAGCATAGGGGTAAGGGATAAAGAGATAAATCCTGAGCAGAGGACGGCGATAATAATAACGGCCGAAAGTTCATGGAAAATTTGTCCTATTACCCCTTGTAAGAAAAGCATAGGGATAAACACAGCGCATAAACAAAGGCTCATGGCAACAATTACCATAACAATTTGTTTCGATCCTTTTAAGGTGGCCTCATATGGATTTAAATTATCTGATTGGGCAAAGCGAACAATATTTTCCATCACGATGATAGCGTCATCTACCAAGAATCCTATGGAGATGGTAATAGCAGAAAGAGAGATGATATCGATGCTGTAGCCAAGAAAAAGCATAAAGATAAAAGTGGTAAGAATAGTAATTGGAAGAGAGAGTAGGGGGATAATGCTGTTGCGGATTTTACCAAGGTAGAGATAGATGACCAGTACAACCAGTGCAAATGCAATATATAAAGTCATTTTCACATCATCAAGAGCCTCTAAGATCCAGCTTTTTAAGGAGAAGGGGACGGTCAAAGTAAGGTTTTTAGGCATCTGCGATCCGGCACTTTCAAGTAGCGTTTCCACACCTGTGCACGCCTCTACAGTATTAAAGCCAAGTTGGCGAAACAGAGCTAAAAAGCATAAACTCTCCCCATCAGGAGTCTCTTTGGTATACCATCTAAAGGAGCTTTTATCATTTTGCAAACCATCCTCAATGGTTGCCACATCACTCAAACGAACAGGAGCGCCGCTTTGAAATTTTACTATAAGGTCTTGGTAGTCCGAAGCTTTTTCTAGCTGCCCTTTTGTTTTTATGACCATACTGGTATCAGGACCATACATTTTTCCTGTAGGCTGTTGTACATTGGCATTATCAATTGCAGAGGTGAGCTCTGAAAAAGAGATACCTTTTGCAGCAAGTTTTTCTGGATTGACATGGCAGCGCACAGCATAAGGGTAGCCGTAGGTATTTATTTCAGCAATACCGTTTACCGTTCCCAGCTGCTGGCCGAGATAACTATAGGCATATTCATAGACATCCCATGGATTAGCAATATCTGAATGTACGGCCAGGTACATAATAGGAGTGTCGGAGGGATTGACCTTTGAGTAGGTGGGGTTTTGAGGGATATCTTTTGGAAGTTGCGCAAGCGCCTTTTGTATCGCCTGATCGGTTTCTTGGGCCGCTACATTGATATCTACCCCATCATGAAATTGCAATACGATGGTACACGAGCCATAATAATTTTGTGAGCTTACCACCTCTATCCCTTGCATGATGATAAATTCCCTCTCAAGAGGTGCTGCTACTAAATTGGCAATATCTTTTGGACTGGCACCTGGATAGGAGGCGGAGACTTCTATCACTGGGTATTCTACTTGGGGGATTGCGGCAACAGGAAGACTTTTATAACAGATAATACCAAAGGTGATAAGGGTCACCATCAAGAGAGTGGTAAAAACAGGTTTGTCGATAAAAGGTTTAGATATATTCATTTCTTTTTCTCTGTTGTAATGATGGTGCATTTTTTATGAGGTTTTACATTTATTATCCCTCGAGTGACGACACGATCTCCTGGTTTTATATCTGCTTTTATATGGGTGTGCTCCCCATAGGTGTTAAAGGTCTCGATCTTTTTATAAAGGGCGGTATTATCCTCATCTATTACAAAGACAAATCTTCCCTTTTGCCCTGTGCCTATCGCTTTTGAAGGGATAAGAAGAGCATCTTTTTCTTCTTTTAAGATGAGATTTGCCTCCACATATTGCCCTGGCCAAAAGAAAGAATCTTTATTTTGTATTTGTGCGCGCAATGGAACCATCCCTGTGTTTGGATCGATACTGTTATCTACCAAAAGAAGCGTTGCTTTTCTTAATTTTTTTTCTCCAGGAATTTGTATGTCCACCGTAAGTGGCGCATGACCTTTTCTATATTTCATAATCGTTCTAAAATCTTTTTCAGGTAGGGAGAAGTCAATAAAAATAGGATCAATTTGATTGATAACAACCATGGTAGATCCATCATTAGAAATGAGATTTCCTATGTCGATAAGCTTTTTTCCGGCAACTCCTGAAAAAGGAGCTCTGATATAACAATATTCAAGATCTATCTGAGCAAGGCGTATATCGGCATCATTTGCAGCGATCGTCCCTTCATATTCAGCAAGGTCCCGTAAAAAGCCATCAAACTCAAGGGCAGAAACATAATCCTCTTTTAATAAAGACTCATACCTACTTACTATTTCGGTAGAATATTTTAACTTGGCAAGATTCTCAGCACGAACAGCTATCATCTTGTCCAGCGTCGCCTGATAAGGCCTTGGATCAATGGTAAAAAGAAGATCCCCTTTGTTTACCTGTCCGCCTTCGGTATAATGAATGGTTTGTAATACTCCCTCTACCTGAGCTTTTATCTCAGCAGAATTATACGCTGTACAATGTCCTACGGCATTTAAACCAATAGGAATGGTCTTTTTCTCTACAAGGCCCACTTCCACTCGAGGGAGAGGTTCCTTTTTTTGCTCTGCCTTTTTACAGCTAACAAAGAAGAAAAAGGGTAGCAGTAGAAGTAAGAGATTATTTTTCATAAGAAGGCTCCGTATTTTGTGTGCTCAACACGCCTGTTGCAAACGAGAGGGAAATAATAGAGGTGTAGTATTCTTTTTGCGCCGTGATGTGCTGGGCTCGTGCATCTGCTAAAAACGCTTGAGAGCTTAATAGATCTAATATAGTTACAATTCCATGTTTATACCTTTTAAACATGGCGCTATATTCAATTTCAGCGGCCTCTAAATAGCTTTTTGTATCTTTTATCTTTTCTTTAGAAGAGGTTAGATCATTCATAGCAATGCGTATCTGCTCAACAACGGTAAGTTCTGTTTCAAACAGAGAAGCTTTAGCATCGGCAAGCAGCGCTTTTTTGTTTTTTATCTGATTGCGAAAATAGTATCCGGCAAAAAGGGGGATGGTAAAATCTAATTGTATGTTATAGTTTCCTTCATCTTGATATCCATCTTGATACCAATATTCTCCACCATTTGCAGTAAGGGCAAGCTTTGGAAAAACTTCTGCCTTGGCCATGGCAAGATCTTTTTCTGCAGAGAGGACATTTGCTTTGGCTGCAAGGTATTCGCCTCGACATTTTTTAGCAATTTTAAAAAGGTATGGAAAATCCTCTTTGAAAGGGCAAGGGAGAATTTCTTTTGGAAATCCAGTTAAGTGCAGAGAATGACTCGACGGGATACTTAAAGTCGTAATTAGCGCTGCATAACTATTTTCTTTTATATTTTTTTGATTGGTAAGATTGACCTTTTTTTGCAAATAATTAGTCTTTGCCTGAAGCATATCTGTGATAGCAAGTATACCAGCCTTATATTTATCAGAGGCGGCTTTATAAGACTCTTCTGCGTCTTTTAAATCCTCCAAATCGGCGTTATACTGTGCCTCATCACTTATATAGGTGTAGTAATTATCAGCAACCGTCTTCATTACACTTTGTACATTCTCATTGTGTAGAAAGTTTGATTTTTGCAAGGCCCAAAAATATTTTGCTGCTTTAGACTTTCTCTCTCCACTATCATATAAAAGGTAGGAGAGGGTTACAATAGGTCCATATTGAATCTGGTTGTTCATTAAAAACGAACTCTCACCATTAGGATTATTAAAAATATATCCTTCCCGATTGGTATTGAACTGCGCATCAAAATCAATGGTGGGTAAATAGGAAGATAGGTTTTCCCCATATGCAGCGGCAGCAGCTCTTGCCTCTGACCACGTAGATTTTGTCGATGGATTATTATGCAACGCTATATCAAATAAATCCCCAAGCGAGTTGTCGATGTCACATGCTGGGAGGAATAGCTCATCAGTTATCTCAATAGCGGTAAGCGCTGCTGTATCTTCAGTAGATGCTACCCATGTACTTGTATGTGTCTCTGGAGCTTTTGTGTAAGGGTGTAAAATCGCAGATGTTTTGCACGAACTTAGCAATAAAAAAGAAATAATGAATAGACTTTTTCGCATATTTTCTCAAAGACCTCTTAATCCGCACCGTATCTATATGGCCGTTTTTTAACAATCAAATTATTTAATATTGTTAGTAATGTAATATTTGTTTACAGTGTGTTTGTTTTGTTCTAAGAAGGTGTTTATGAAAAAGGTTTTATTTTTATCTGCTTTAATCCCAGGCTTGGCATGCGCTGCTCTTGCGCCCCTCTCTCAAAGCGTTAGAGAGATCACAGCTATTTTATCCTACCCCTCCCTTTCCGATCAACTTTCTGTATCCTCATCGATTGAAGATATCAAAAAAGTCTCCGGTGGCTATCTTATTATTACAGAGACCCAGGCAATCAAGGTCAATGTAGAATATGACAAAAGAAAAAGGATTGGGGCGAAAAAATTTACGCTCTATTTTGAGGCGCCGATGCCTCTTCAGCAATCGCACTGGAAGAATCATCAAAGCTCGCTGCAATAAGAGCTTCTTTTAAATCACTGCTTAGTTGCGGGAGTCTGCTATCCAAGAGAGGGGGAGTGTCGCTTCTCAGGCTAGCATATTGCCGAAGCGCTCTTTCCAAAGGAGGGAGTTCTGGAAAGTTCTCTGAGATAAATTGCCGTATTTTTATTAGCACCTGCATAAACTCCATTTGTTTTTGAGTAGCCATTTTTATGGACTTAGATACCCCCTGAAATTGACTATATCCTGAAGGATGAATTCTTATTATGGTACCAAGAGCCCAATCTACAGTTTTTAGGTCTTTGTCTGTAGTTGTTTTACATTGTATCCAAGCATCCATTTCAGTTGGATGAGAAAGAAACCATGCTCTTATTTCGGGGGGAACTACTGAGTAGTCTTTTGGAGGAACGGGCGGGGAATAAACGATCATCGTAGTACAGGTATTTTGATTTGATACGCTTTGTAGCATTAAGGAGACTCCTTTTTGTTGGGTTTGATGGGTGGAATTTGTGAAAAAAGATTATTCAAAGTAATTTTGGTAAAATTCGCTGAGAAATAGATGATCAGGATCTACTTGGCTTTTCATCCGTTCAAAATCCTTATAGTCTGGGTAGCTTTTTTGAAATTGCTTTATTGTTGCAAATTGTTGGTAAGGTAAATAAAAACTTCCATTTCTTTCAAGAGCCTCGTCAGTAAGTAGCTGTACCCACGCTTTTGTTTTTTCAATTTCCTCTTTTTGCAGGGATTGACTCCAAAAAAGTACAATGGATATACGGTCCTCATATGGCGCGTACGAGAGCCCTTTTTGTTTATGGGCTTTAACATAACGTACCGTCGAGTTTAGAAGATTGACCTCATTTTTCTGCATTGTTTTTCGTAAAAAATCTATAAAGCTAGAAAACTCCTCTTTGGGTATAAAAAATTCTTGAAGCCAATCGGCTTTATTTTTCTGTGCTGCAAAATGGAGTGCACTCGGTGGTGACATGAGTTGATTTCTTGTGTGTACTCCCTGTTTGAGCATAAGCTTTTTTCTCATATTCCATAATAGTGTTTTGGTCGTAGGAAAATTCCTCATCGACCAAGCTCCTATCTTGCTGATATTTTCTGCGTTGTTGCTTACGACTAAGTTTGAAGTGGTAGAAGCTTTATTTATAGTTTTAAAGTTAGTAGCAACCCCATTTTTTAATAATTGCTTTGGGTCTATAGAGAGGCAGTAATGGTGCATGATTACCCTTTGATCTGGTAGGACATTTTCTTCAAGATGTTTTACATAGTGAGAGGACTCAACAATGACGGTTTCTTTTTGAAGAGGAAGGTTGTCGGTAAGTAACATTTCTACTTCAGCGATAATGCCAAAACATCCATATCCTCCTATAATATAGGAAAATAAAGGGTCCTTTTTTTCTACCGAGCGGAGCTTTCCTTGACTATCAATAATAGTAAGTTTTGAAATGGTATTATAAATAGTTCCAGAGCGAAAGTCCCATCCGTGAATATTTGCTGATATGGACCCTCCTACGCTAAAAATATTCCCCCCCTGCATTACCTGAAGGCTTAATTTTTCTTTATTAATATATTTTTGAACATCAGCCCATTTAGCGCCTGCTCCAACAATCAATTTCTTATCCTTGATGTGCATATGGTTTATTTTCTGCATATCAACTAGGATGCCACCACCAAGTAACGACTGCGGACCTTGTGAAAGGCCGGCCCCCAAGATAGAAATCTTTTTCCCTTCAGCTTTTGCTCGAAGAACAATTTGCTGCACTTCTTTGATGAGAAATGGTTTTTCTACTTGCATCTCTGCGGCATACATCTTTCCATAGCAAACCCTTGTTTCATTTCCATAAAAAGGGCTGGCAGAAAAGTATGCAAGCAGTAAAATATATTTATATAAATTCATGGTATTTTGTTTTTTTATTAATAAACATAGCAGATGTGGCAATTATTGTTAAGGAGACTCTGATAAACTACACTTTTTAGAATTTCTTCAGATTTTTTGAAATAAATCCAATTTTGGAGTAAGCTGCATCCCTGTAGGGATGGAGCGTGATGAAAAATGGAATTTATAAAAAATCTATGGGATTCTGAAACTGTCCGTTTTTCAGAGTCTCCTTAATCAGAATTTTCTTCATAAAGACTAAATGAGAATTTTAAGCTATCGGTCTAAGTGCCCTTTAGGTAAAAGAAAAGATAGCTTTTTTGGAGGTGTTTTAGTAGAATGGTGATTTGGTATGAAAGCATAAAGGCCCTTCATTTGGCAAAACGATATAAAAAAAACAAGATGGACACGCCGTGGGCACATATTGGTGACGTGCTGCCGTCTGTTTTAGGTACTATTGTTAAAGCAAAAAGATCTCGCCCGAGTAATATAGATAATATATTGCGCGCTGTGATCGATCCAAAATATGTGAAATATACAAGGGTGGAAAAGGTGGAAGGGGATACTTTATATATAAAAGTGTTATCTTCTGCATTATACTCAGAGCTTGTGATGATAGGAACAGATGATATTGTTTCAAGAATTGCAAGACAGGGGAGTTTCCCGTCTATCAAAAGAGTAGTGTACCGGAGGTAAGTAAAAAGGCAATGACAATCATGAAAGAAGATAAAAACAAAAAGAAGAAAGAATATGATGCAAGTAGCATTACGGTTCTAGAAGGTTTAGAAGCAGTTAGAGAAAGACCTGGTATGTACATCGGGGATACAGCATCTGCTGGATTACATCAGCTTGTTTATGAGGTGGTGGATAACTGTATTGATGAGGCTATGGCTGGATTTTGTACAGATATTAATGTCATTCTTCGTGAAGATGGATCTTGCTCTGTAACAGATAATGGTCGTGGTATTCCTGTAGGAAGGCATGAAGATCAGTCTAAAAAGCAAGGAAGAGATGTTTCTGCTGCAGAGGTTGTAATGACGGTACTTCACGCCGGTGGTAAATTTGATAAGGATACGTATAAAGTGTCTGGTGGACTTCATGGAGTGGGTGTTTCTTGTGTAAACGCAGTGTCTAAAAAAGTGGTATTGAATATCCATAAAGATGGAACGGAATATGATTTAGAATTCTCTCGTGGTAAGGTAGTAAAACCTCTCTCTAAAAAAGGGAAAACATCTAAAAGGGGGACAACCGTTCTCTTTTATCCAGATGAGCAGATGTTCTCTGTTCTTGATTTTGACTATAATATAGTTCACAACCGCTTAAGAGAACTTGCCTTTTTGAATAAAGGTTTAACTATCACTTTAGTAGATGAGAGAAGTAGTGAGCATGAAGATGTCTCTTTTAACTATGAGGGGGGGATCTCTTCTTATGTAGAATATTTAAATGAAAACAAGGCGCCTTTATTTGCCAAACCTATTTATATTCACGGTTCAAGAGAAACTCATGATGGTACTATTGATTTTGAAGTAGCGATGCAGTGGAATGGCACCTATACAGAAAGTGTTTTTTCTTATGTAAATAACATTGCGACAAGGCAAGGGGGAACGCATTTATCTGGGTTTTCATCAGCGGTGACTCGTGTTCTAAATAGTTATGTAAAAGGTCACAATTTGTTGAAAAATTTCAAGTCATCGATCACTGGAGAAGATGTAAGAGAGGGAATGACAGCAATTATTTCTGTGAAAGTTCCCAATCCACAGTTTGAAGGTCAGACAAAGCAGCGTTTAGGAAATAGTGATGTAGGGTCTGCAGCACAGCAGATTGTAGGAGAGCTTTTTTCTACTTTCATGGAAGAGAATCCACAAGTTGCAAAAGTGATTGTGGATAAAGCAGCGCTTGCATCTCAAGCACGAGAGGCAGCTCGAAAAGCAAGAGAGCTTACGCAAAGAAAATCTGCTTTAGATACATTGAGACTTCCAGGAAAGCTTACCGATTGTTCTGAAAAGGATCCGGCACTATGTGAGATTTATATTGTTGAGGGAGACTCAGCGGGAGGATCTGCAAAAGGGGGAAGAGATAGAAGAAATCAAGCGATTTTGCCTATTCGTGGTAAGATTTTAAATGTAGAAAAATCTCGTTTACAAAAAATCCTTCAGAATACGGAAGTTGGCGCTATGATTGCGGCTTTTGGTTGTGGTATTGGTAAAGATAATTTCCATCCAGAAAAACTTCGTTACCATAAGATCATTATTATGACCGATGCCGATGTTGATGGATCACACATTAGAACGCTTCTTCTAACGTTTTTCTTTAGACATATGCTTGCATTGATTGAAAATGGTCATATCTATATTGCTAGACCACCACTATTTAGAGTAGCTCGGAAGAAAAATTTCCAATATATTCACTCAGAAGAAGAGATGGATGAGTATTTGATTTCTTTAGGGGTGAGTGATGTTTCGTTAAGAGTCGCCTCTTCTGAAAAAATTTTAGATGAAGGGCAAGTAAAAGATTTTATCTCTATGATCATGAGTGTAGAAAACTTAATATCTAGTTTAGAGAAAAAAGGGGTAGTGTTTAGAGAGTTTCTTGCAGCAAGAAATGAAGAGGGAGGATTGCCTTACTTCTTAGTTCATGTAGATGGAAAGCCTAAGTATGTGTACTCTACAGAAGAATTTAAAGAGTTGAGGGAAAATGATGCCCTAGCACAGAAGACTATTTTCACCAATTCTTTGACAGAGGATGACCCAGAAAGGGAGATGAAAATAGAAACTTTTGCCTCTAAACCTCTTTCTTATTTAGAGCTTTTCAAAAAAGAAACTTTAGATGAACTCAATAAGATCCTTGCCGATCATTCACTGACTATTGCGCAATATTTTAATGACGAGGGTAAAATCTTGGACATGCTTAATGAGGAAGGGACAGCCACTCCTTATCATACATTAAAAGAGATCATTAATGAGATCAGAGTAAATGGGCGTAAGGGTATAGAGATACAGAGATATAAAGGTTTGGGTGAGATGAATGCGGATCAGCTGTGGGAAACAACAATGGATCCTTCAAAGAGAACGCTTGTAAAAGTAAGCATTCAAGATGCTGCAGATGCTGACAAGATGTTTACCGTATTAATGGGGGATGAAGTGCCGCCAAGAAGAGCATTTATTGAACACCATGCATTATCAGTAAAAGATTTAGATATTTAAGGGAAATGAAAATATGAGTGACGAAGAACAAACTTCAGAAGTAATAGTAACCAAGAATATTGAAGAGGAGATGAAAGAGAGTTATCTTCGATATTCTATGTCGGTAATTATATCTCGAGCCCTTCCAGACGTGAGAGATGGATTGAAACCTTCGCAAAGAAGGATTCTATACGCTATGCGACAGCTGAGCCTATCACCCGGCGGTAAGCACAGAAAGTGTGCTAAGATTGCAGGTGATACATCAGGGGATTTTCACCCTCATGGTGAAGGGGTGATATATCCAACACTTGTTCGTATGGCGCAAGATTGGGTTATGCGTTACTCTTTGGTAAATGGTCAGGGAAACTTTGGTTCGGTGGATGGAGATCCTCCTGCTGCTATGCGTTATACAGAGGCAAGGCTTACAGGACCGTCTATGTCATTAATGGATGATCTGGATAAAGAGACAGTAGACTACGTTCCCAATTACGATGAAACAAAGAAAGAGCCGGTAGTTTTCCCTTCAAGATTTCCAAACTTGTTGTGTAATGGATCGACAGGAATTGCTGTGGGTATGGCAACAAATATACCTCCGCATAACCTTTGTGAATTGATCGATGCGACATCTTTAGTAATTGATAATCCAGAGACAACGGTAGATGAGATAATGGCTGTAATGCCAGGACCTGATTTTCCAACAGGCGGAATTATTTGTGGCATCAAAGGGATTAAAGAGGCTTATCATACAGGACGGGGGAAACTTCGTGTTCGCGGTGTATTCCACATAGAAGAATTGAAAGGGGATAGATCTTCTGTTGTACTAGATGAGCTACCGTTTGGAGTGAATAAGGCCACATTGATTATCAAAATAGCAGAGCTTGTGAATAATAAGCAGATGACAGGTGTTTCTGATATTCGTGATGAGTCAGATAGACAAGGCCTTCGTGTGGTACTTGATCTTAAACGAGGGGAAATTCCTGATGTAATCGTAAATCAGTTGTATAAATTTACAGATTTCCAAGTGACATTTGGTTGTAATATGCTTGCGCTTGATAATGGTTTACCAAGAGTGATGAATGTTAAGCATATGATCACTTGTTGGATAGATCACAGGGTGGAAGTGGTTCGCCGTCGTACCCGTTTTGAGCTGAAAAAAGCAGAATCTCGTGCCCATCTTTTAGAAGGTTACTTAAAAGCCCTTGATAAGCTCGATGAAATTGTTAACTTAATTAAGAAAAGTGCCGACAAGAAAGAGGCAAGGGTCGCTTTAATAGCAAAATATATGTTGTCAGAAAGACAGGCCGATGCTGTTTTAGAGCTTCGTTTGTATCAACTTACTGGTTTAGAAAGAGCGAAGATTGAAAAAGAGTATGCCGAACTTTTAGCAAAAATCAAACATCTTCAAGCTATTTTAGCGTCAAGTCAGATGGTTTTTGATATCATCAAAGGTGAATTAGATGACATGCGTAAATATGATAAGAAGAAAAGATTAACGACGATTGCCCCTTCTGAAGAAGAGGGTCTTGAGATGGAAGATCTTATCGCTAATGAGCCGGTGATCATTACTATTTCTACAGATGATTATATCAAGCGTATGCCAATTGATACTTTCCGTGAGCAGAAAAGGGGAGGATCAGGCGTTATTGGTATTGATATGAAGAAAGATGCAGATGGCCTTAAAGATGTATACGTGGCAAGCACTCATGATCATCTATTAGTATTTTCTAGTTTTGGAAGATGTTACTGGTTGAAGGCATGGCAAATTCCTGAAGGCTCAAGAAGATCTAAAGGAAAAGCTTTGGTAAACCTTCTAGAAGGTTTTGCTAAAGAAGAAGAAATTGCTGCTGTATTACGAGTTTCTAATTTCGAGCAAGAGGCATCTATCCTCCTTGCAACGAAAAACGGAGTGATTAAAAAGACTCTGCTAGATAGTTTCTCTTCTCCAAGAAGAAAAGGGGTATATGCTATTTCTATTGATGAAGGGGATAAGGTAATTTCTGCAAAATTGGTAAAAGAGACAGATCAGATAATGTTATTCACTCGCCATGGGATGGCAGTACGTTTTGATCAATCGCTTGTAAGAGCTATGGGAAGAACAGCACGAGGTGTTCGTGGAGTATCGCTGAAAAATGCCGATGACTTTGTTGTTTCTTGTGTAGTTGTAAATGAAGGACACTCTTTACTTGTAGTATGTGAGCATGGTCATGGAAAGAGGTCTAAAGTAGTAGACTTTAGGCAGACCAATCGTGGCGGTAAAGGGGTTCGTTCTATTATTACCAATAAGAGAAATGGTCTTGTTGTTGGAGCAATAACAGTTACTGATGCAGACAGCGCTTTGATGATGTCTAATGCAGGTCAAACACTTCGCACGTCTATGAAAGATATCCGTATCATGGGTAGATCAACACAAGGAGTGAAGATAGTACAGCTTGGTGCTGATGACTATTTAGTGGGCTTGCAAAGAATAGAAAACATTGAGACAGAGGCTGAGAAAAAAGAGTAGCATATGAATGAGAAAGGTCTTTTTATTACTTTTGAAGGGGGGGAGGCTGCTGGAAAGTCAACTCTTATAAAAAAGGTCAAAGAATATCTTGTATCTCTTGAGAAAGATGTACTCTGTACGTTTGAGCCAGGTGATACAGAGTTTGGTAAAAGCATTCGTGCAGCTGTTTTAGATGGTAATGAGAAAATCCCGCCTGAGGCAGAATTTTTTCTTTATTTAGCCGATAGAGCATATCATGTTGAAAAGATGATTATGCCAGCGCTTGAGTCTGGCAAAATGGTACTATGCGATCGTTTTACAGACTCCTCTGTTGCCTACCAAGGAGAAGGGAGACGATTTGTTTCTTTAGAGAGAATAGAAGAGATGAGCCTTGTTGCAACAAGGGGGCTTACCCCTGATTTAACTTTTTATCTTGATATCGATCCAAAAATTGCTTTTAAAAGACTCACAGGTAAAAAAGATCGCCTAGAAAGGGAAGATATTTCTTTTCATGAAAAGGTGAGAGAAGGGTACCTTTTACTTGCCCGAGATAATCCCCATAGAATTGTTGTCATAAATGCTGAAGATACCATCGAAGATGTTTTTGCTGTAACAACAAAGCATTTGGATGAGCTCTTAAAAAAAACAAATCTAAACAAGGTATAGATATGACAGGGGCTATATTATTTCATGGAGACGATCATGATATTATAGTAGCAGCAATGCGAAAAAAGGCGATGGAACTTTTAGAAGTGTCATCTGTGGAAGCGCTGCTTTGTCATGGCGATTACCAAGAAGTAGCGCCTACTTCTAAAAGTTATCTCTATTCTATGGAGACCATTCACTCAGTAGTAGAGGAGAGCTGTCTTCCTCCATATAGAGGAAAAAAAAGGATAATAGCACTACATGCAGTAGATAGGATGCTTCCGGTGCATGCCAACGCCTTGTTAAAGACACTTGAAGATGCCCCTTTGAATTTTATCATGATGCTTACGACTACTGCCTATGATGTTATCATAAAAACGATTCTCTCTAGAGTGCAAAAGGAGCATGTGCGCGGCTCTAAAGAATTAGATGATTACTCTTTACAGCTAAAGCATATGGTTCAAATGGTAAACGAAGATAAGTATGAAAGTTTTTTTAAAGAGGTAGAATTACTGGATAAGCTTATTTCTGAAGATAATATGGTTTCTGAAGGGAAATTCAGGCACTTTTTAGAGCTATTTATGAAGGTGTATTTATCTGTTGATGCGCCTGATAATCTCTTTGCAGCTCGATCGGGTCATATACAAAAGCGTATTCATAATGCGCTAATAGCTTTTCAAGGAAATATCCGCGTAAAACATATTATTGAAAATCTTTTTCTGGAAAGCCAACTACAGAGTTATAACACTCAATAAGGTGTAGAGCGCCTTGCATAGCCCTATGAGGCTTTTTTTCGCCCTCTAGACCGTAATGATCGGCAATAGCATCTTTTGATATAGGAAAGTTATAATCAGGTGCTTTTTCAGAAAAGCGTCTTACCCAGTACATAGAAGCTAAATCGAGCCAGTAGTAGGGGAGATTTAGCTTCTCTTGTGTAGCAACATCAATTATCCCTCTAAAAAAAGATCGGTCAAAACCTGGATTTTGGCAGATAAAAACTGCCTCTCCTCTATTGATTCCATGGGTTTTGAATAAAGCTAAAATCTCTTCTTTAATAACCTCTTTTGGTTTCCCCTGCTCATGTAAAGAAGATCGAGTGATCTTTGTATAGGCAAGGCTCTTTTCATCGCTTCTTAGCCACTCCTTATCGCTTACTTTGACCATCGTATTATATTCGCCAAGCTTTTTACCACTTGTCATATCAATAATTACAAAGGCAATTTCTAATATAGTATGTCTAGACCAATCAAGACCGTTGGTTTCTGTATCTAAAAATACTCCTATCAAAATCCCACCCTCATGATTTATTCTATGGTAAAGGAGAGTCTGATAAACTGCCGGCTTTTCAGAGTCTCCTAAAACAGTATAAAGTAAAATTTTTTTTCTATAAAGGAAACTCTGATAAATTATTGCATGTATAAAATACGAGTTATGTGGTATACTCTAGTGCACAAAATAAAGAGAATAGTATATTATGGATATGTCCCCAAGAAAGAGCCGTGAGATTTATGTACAGATGCTCTATTTATTAGAAGATAATGATGATATCTCTCTTGATTCTCTAGTTTCTCTTATGTCAGTATTTCGTGTTAGTAAAAAGAATATGTTAGAATTCTTTGAAAAAGCAAAAGAAATTTTTAATGCTAGAGGTGATTTTGACAGCTATTTGGGAAATATTTCTGAAGAGTATTCTTTAGATAGGATAGCAAAAGTAGATTTGGCTATTTTACGGGTGGTTTTATATGAGCTTGAGCTTGAAAAGATTCCGGTAGAGGTAGGGGTTGCAGAGGCATTACGAATAGCTAATAAATTTAGTAGCTTTGGTGCTGGGAAATATCTTCATGCTATGATAGACTCTGTGTACAAAGAGATGAAGCATGATAACAAAATGGCCGCGCATTGAGCGTGAATGTAGTTTAAGACGGTATCATACCTACGGGATTGATGCTAAAGCAAAATTCTTAATAGAAGTAAGTAACCATACACAATTAATAGAGGCATTATCTTTTGTAAAAGAAGAAAATCAGCCATTTACTGTTTTGGGCAGAGGTTCTAATGTCATCTTTAAAGATGATTATTATGACGGCCTTGTGATTATCAATAAAATGACTGCTTATAAGTTGGTGCAAAATACGCTTATATGTGAGGGCGGAGTAAACCTTCCTCTTATTGCAAGAAAAACGGCAAAACAAAATCTTGCAGGCCTTGAGTCTTTGGTAGGGATACCAGGAACCGTTGGTGGTAGTATATTTATGAACGCAGGCATTTCAGGAGCGTGGATCTCTTCTCATCTTATTTCTGTAGAAGCGCTTTTTTTAGATGGAAGGCGAAGGATCTTTTCTAAAGAGCAATGTGAATTTTCCTATCGCTCTTCTATCTTTCATAAAAACAAAGCGGTAATAACCAAGGCGATGTTTGACCTGGTTCCTGATAGTAATGCGTCCTCTATATTACAAAAAAATTTGGCAGACCGGTTACACTCTCAACCTATTGAAGAGAAAAATTCTGGCTGTATATTTAAAAATCCAACACCTCAATTATCTGCAGGTATGTTGATTGATAAGTGCGGCTTAAAGGGGCTAAAGGCAAGCGGGGCAGAGATTAGTAGTAAGCATGCAAATTTTATTAATAATCTAGGCAGCGCTAAATATAGAGATGTGATCTCATTAATAGATAGAGTAAAAGCAGAAGTAAAAAAACAAAAGGGGGTAGATCTTGAATGCGAAATTAGAGTCCTATGATATGCATTGCCACAGCACCTGTTCTGATGGATCTTTATCACCAATAGAATTACTCAACCTGGCAAAAGAGAGCGGGCTGCATGGTATTTCTATTACCGATCACGATACAGTTGCTGCCTATACCCAAAAGACATTTGACCATGCAAAGAAGATAGGTGTGGATCTAATCCCTGGTGTGGAGTTTAGTACTGTGTACAACAAGAGAGAAGGATCAGAATCTGTTCATATTCTTGGATATGGTATAGATATTCATCACGAAAAAATCAAACACTTACAAAAGTTACATGAGCAGCGTAGAAAAGAGAGATTTGAGCAGATACTGAGCAAGCTAAAGGCGGGCGGATTTGATCTAACAGATGGGAATTTTGATAAAGAGAAAAGAGGCTCTGTAGGAAGACCTCATATTGCCTTGGCGCTTATTGAAAAAGGCTATGCAGCCGATATGAAGATGGCTTTTAGAAAATTTTTAGGAGATAGAGCTCCTTATTTTGTTCCTTCTAATATGCCCTCTATTGAAGAAACGATAGCGACCATTAAAATTGCAGGAGGCAAAGCAATTCTTGCTCATCCAATACTCATTAAAGGGAGAAAGATCTTAAGGAAGATTATGTCCTCTTATCAGTTTGATGGTATGGAATGCTACTACGGGAATTTTCCTCGCGATAGAATAGAGTTTTTATTGAAGATGTGCGAGCATAAAAACTTGCTGATCACAGGAGGCTCAGACTTTCACGGCGAGCATCGCACCTTTGTAACACTTGGATCTTCATTTATGACAAAACAGGCGCTAGGGAGTCTTTTATCGCGCTGCTAGATAAACTCCTCCGTCCAAAAAAATATCACAGCAAGATGCACAGCCTTGAAGAGGTTAAAGATGGCTATAAGAAGCTTGGATCACCTGCAAAGCATTTTAAAACAGTTCATGTTACAGGCACCAACGGCAAGGGAACGGTATCATTAAATATTGCTAAAGGGCTGGAGAATCAGAGGTATAAGACAGCGCTATTTTCTTCTCCACATATTCATAGCGTTACCGAAAGGATCTCTATCAATGGAGATGAAATCTCTCTTGCTCGTATGGAAAAAATCTACAAAGAAAATATTTCCATTTTAGAGAAATTTTATTTTTTTGAATTGCTCACCTTGATTGCCTATATTTATTTTGCCGAAGAAGGGGTAGATATAGCAGTTATTGAAGTGGGGGTTGGCGGTTTACACGATTCCACAAACGTTATCCACCCAGTGCTCTCTGTTATCACCAATATCACCTTTGATCATACGCAGCTGCTTGGTAGCAGCCTAGAGAGCATTGCCTACAACAAAGCAAAGATCATAAAAAAAGATACCCCAGTCATTCTTGGTTTTCATGCAAGACACCCTTTAGTCTATGAACAGGCAAAGCAAGTAAATGCAAAAGTGATCGATCTTGATAGAGAATATGAGGATTACTTGGAGGAAAATAAGGCTATCTCCGATGCCGCTTTATTAGAGCTAGGAATAGAGCCCTCTAAAGAGTTTTTTTCTCCTCCTGCACGATTTGAGGTGCACAAAAACATCATTTTTGACATGGCACATAATAGAGCTGGGTTCTTGTCTTTAAAACAAAAATGTCTAAAGACCTATCCTTCGAAGAAAATAATAGCAATATGGAACATTGCCTCTGATAAAGAGATTCTCCCATGCCTTGAAATACTGCACTCTTTCACCGAGGAGGTATACTTCTATCCCTCTACATCTGATAGGCTGATCACCAAAGAGATGGCAAAACAACTAGGCCTTAAAGAATATGATGGCGAGCAGTCCGATCTTATCTTAGCTTGCGGTAGCGCCTATATTATGGATGATCTTAAGGTGCTTCTCGGCTGCCTATAATCTTGTTATATATATTAAGGATTGTCTTTATTCCATGAATAACTAAGAGACCTGTTGAAAGTGCTACAACAGTAACTAGAAGGGATAATCCATTAGTGAACCAGGCGGTACTAATAAGTATGATACCTGCAAATACTTCTGCTATAAATAAGGCAATTTTTTTTGCCTTTTGCCATGTGTTTGTGTTTTCACCAAAGATCTGCGGTAAAAATTTGCTCTCTTTGTTAAAGTCCACTACAGTTTTGTATGTTTTACGGGCGCCATTAAATGCCAATGCTCCTAATCCTATGGATCCTACCATGCACAGCACTGCAGTACTACTCTGATAATCAGTATAAGTAGATTTATAATGCATGAGCATGTTATCATTACTTGGCATTGAGCAACAGCTCTCATAAGTGATATTTAAAAACATTTTCCCCTCTCTTTTTTTAAAGTAAATATAAACATTTAGAGAGTAAATAGCAAGGATATGTTTAGTGCATAGCAATTGCTACTGCAGTGGCATACTCTTTGCAGTGAGAGAGAGAGAGATGAAATTCTGGATTATTGAAATGCGATAGGGCTGACTTAGAAAGGCGTATATGTGGCTTTCCTAAATCATCTTTGATGATTTCAATGTCGTGGAATCCTAAATCTTTTCCAATGCCGCATCCAAGTGCTTTGGAAACGGCCTCTTTAGCGCTAAAGCGAGCCGCATAACGCGGGGTGCTGTCTGAAAAGGCATCGCAATATTCTTGCTCTTCTGCGGTAAAGATTTTATCGAGGAATTTCTTTCCGTATTTCTCTATAGATTTACTAAATCTACCGATGGCGATAATATCGGTTCCTAATCCGGTGATGTTTTTGTTGTTATTCATATTTAGTCGCGTGAGTGCTCATAGTTAGGCTGGGCATCATAGGCATATTCTATATCTTCAACCTCTTCTACCATAGCATTGGTAAAGATGATGCGTCCTGCAGAGGTTTGTTTTACAGAAATAACTTGTGTTTCGATGATTTCACCGATAAAGCTTCCGCCATTATTTATCACAACCATGGTACCATCTTCTAAATACCCCACCCCTTGGTTGGGCTCTTTTCCATAACGTTGTACTTTTATTTCAATAGACTCGCCGGCCATCATGATGTTCTTTAAGGAGTTTGCTATGCTAGTAAGATCTAAATATTCAACTTCGTCCCCATCTATATGCAGCTTGGATCCTTCCGCTGTTAAGATTCTAGACTTGGTGATTTTTGCTAGTCTGTGCACCTTTTTCTTTACATCTGTTAGATCAGAAAAGTCTGTTTCGTTTTCTTTTAAATTGAGATTCTTGATAGACTTTAACTTTTCAAGAACAGCTATAGCCTTGCGAATACCTACTCCTGTATGCTCTTCACAGCTGTCAAGTTTTGCTTGAAGATCGCGTAGAATAAAGGTTGGAAGAATTACTCTGCTATTTAAGATGCCTGTGGAGAGAAAATCAATAGCACGAGGGTCTGATAGGATGCTATCATCTATGATGATATTTTTTTCGTTGTTTGATGCCTTGTTAAATCGAACAAAAGGTACTGATATGTGTAATTCTTCGGCGCAAGCAAAGGTTGCTACCATCCCTAGATGAATGCTGATAAGATATATAAGAGCTTTTGGAAATGTAATTAAATAAGAGGGGATAGAATTACCGAAAGCGGAAGAAAAGATGATGGTATCAAAGATTCCGCCTAATGCTTTGCCTAAAAAGATACCTACAAAAAGCCCTAGTATAAGCGTTGCTAATACCCTAAGATGTACTTTCCTGACCGCTTTGTCTAAAGTGGCAAGTAGAAAGCATAAAAGAGCGCCGCAGAGTATCCCTGCAAGAAGATTTAAAGAGGTAGATCCTCCAAAGAGAGGCTTTATAAAGAGGAAGGATAAGAGGGTAAAGAGGGAGATGATAGCAGATGTTATAATACGAGTAAGTTTGATAGGTAGATCCATTTAAATTTCCTTAAAATATATTTTCTTCATATTAGTGTTCATGGACTTTTTTGTCGAGAGCCTCTTTTTTACCAAGCGCTTTTATGATCAGGACAAGCCCAAAAAGGATCATAGGAATGCTTAATAGCTGACCAGTTTGTAAGGGGAAGTGATAGTCATATATTGATTGTGGAACTTTCAAAAATTCTAGGAAAAACCTTACGCTAAAAGAGATTACTAAAGTTAAACCTGTGTATAAACCTGTTTGTTTTTTATAGGTATTTTTTTTCCACAGAGAGAATAAGAGGAAAAAGACCGATGCGTACAATAAAAATTCATATAATTGCATGGGATGTCTTGCAACAGGTAGAGCCCCATCTGCAGGATGCTTAAAAATAATGGCCCACGGTAAAGAAGAGGCAGCGCCTAAAATCTCTTGATTGACAAAATTGCCTATACGAATCCAGCTGCACACAAAGATGGTGGGTATGCTGATAAGATCCATAAAAGTGAGAAAGGAAATGCTTCTTTTACGTATAAAAAGATAGGCTGCGATAAAAATAGCAATAATACCGCCATGACTTGCAAGCCCCCCTTCCCAAGTCTTAATGATCATAATGGGAGAAGTTATATACGGCCATATATTTTCATAAAAAAGGATGTGACCGAGCCTGGATCCAACAACCGTTGCAATAATGATATATAACAGCGCCGACTCTGCAAATGTAATGCTTTGAGATTGGATAGAAGGGATGGGATCTTCCTCTCTTTCTTCTAAATAAAGGCGTAGTTTTAATTGGTCCACTTTCTCTTTGTTCGATACCCTTGCTTGATAAAAATCTAATAACTTCTGCCCTTTTTTGGAGAGAACAAAATCGCTAGGAATGCGAGCCTTTTCATACTTTTCAGGGATAGTAATATTTTGAAGAGAATACCTTGCATAGATCCAAATAAAAATTTTATAACCAACATAGAAAGATGCGGAAAATATCACCCCATACCAAGCTATATCATGCTCTATAAAAGGGATAGAGAAGCATACAGGGTCCATATCAAAGGTGATAAAAGAAAAAAGCATAGCAAACATTTTAAATCCTCAAAATTCTGACTTTACTATACCCCTTTCTTGAATTTAAGACCACCGTTGATCATTTAGGAGACTCTGATAAACTACACCTTTTAGAATCTTTTCAGATTTTTTGAAATAAATCCGATTTTGGAGTAAGCTGCATCCCCGTAGGGATGGGGCGAAACGAAAAATAGGATGTATCAAAAATCTGGAAGATTATAAAACTGTCCGTTTTTCAGAGTCTTCTTAGGGGTTAGGAACCCATATGCTGTTGATAGCAACATCTTTTATAATCACTTGAGTATGGTCAGAACTTCCTGCATCAAAAAAATGCACCGTAATTCTATGAGCTACTTCTTTTCTATCGTAGCCACTAAATTCTTTTAAGATGGCATAATTTCTTTTTCCACTTGTTCGAGAAATAACTACTACATCTTCATGATGTAGGTCGCTGTATTTAACGCGTTTAAATTTAGTGTCTTTGTCTATGACTCCTAAGGTTTGTAAGAGTTTATTTTGATAGATATCTGCAGGCAATCTTATGGAAGCTGTCATGGAAGTCTCCTTAAGGAACCTCTGAATAACTGCTGGTTTTTAAGGTAATAACTATACATATTCTTTGTATTGTTTTATGCTGTTTGCATGGGATATCAGATAAAAATATATCTTGTGGGAAGGCGACATCCTGCGGTTTTGGCAGATGCTATTGGCTCGTATGAAAAGCGGATAAAAGGGCACGTTTCTTTAGAATGGGTGATTCTAAAATCAGATAAGGAATTGGAGGAAAGGCTTGCTAGCAAAGAGTATTATTGCTTTGATGTGCTTGGCAAAGACTATACAAGCGAGTCTTTTTCAAAATTGCTTACATCGAAGATGCATTGGAATTTTGTAATAGGAGGTGCCTCAGGGCTTCCAAAAGAGGTGGTAAAAGGTGCGCGCGCTCTTATTAGTTTTTCCAAATTCACTTTTCCTCATGAGATAGTAAGATTATTGGTAGTGGAGCAAATTTATCGGGCTTTTGAGATAGGAAGAGGATCGCCATACCATAAGTAGAGCTAGCTGCCAGATGCTTTTTTCTCTTCAGAATGTAGGATGTTACCCACGTAAGCTTCTACAAATGGGATGTATGGAAGAAGGGATCTTGTGATGGAGGAGAGCTCTGCCATGTAAAACTCTTTAAACACCGTTTGTTTGTCATGGGAAAGGCTATGCAGGTGCCATTTTTGAAATCTATCAAAAGGGGTTTCGTTTTTACCCTTCAAGTAGGCGAAGTGGTAATATAAGTAGTAGAGAGAGACTCTTTTTCTAATGGAGTTTTTCCAAGGTATGAGCCCTGGATGTTTTTTCAGGAATTTTTTAGTAATGGTTTCAATAATTTCTGCATGAGAAAGGTTCCTTAGCTCAAAGCTTTTCATTTCTTCTTTGAGGATTTTGAAAATGGGGTGATCTTGTGAGAACTTTAAGTGTGCGGCAAGAGTTAAATTCTGAATGCTCCAGTAGTGAGTACGATCGTTTAGATCATCACCTTTAAGCTCACTTATCCGTTTTAGGTGTTTGATAGAGAGTTCTACTATTTCAGGAAAAGGAAGCTTTGCGTGATCAAGGTATAATCCTGCTATTTCATCTTCAATAGTGTGAATTAGATGGGATGGGATTTTCCAGGTATCTTGTAAATCTTCTTTTAGATTTTTCCAGACAACAATTTCCAACATAGGAATATTATCGACAGGGAAAGAAGGAAGGTGCGCCATCCTATCAAATAGAGAGATTAGCAAGTTAAGAAGATAATTTTTTATATTTTTAATCCCTTTTTTCTCAGCAAGGAGGATTTCACTGTTAAGAAAATGGAAAATTTCTTTTCTTATGACAGGTTTACCCAAATTAAAATCAGAAGAGCGTAGGGAATAGATGTACTCTATTGCAGACTTCAATCCAGAGATAGCTTCTTTTTTACCAAGAGTTTCTTTGATACGCAGGACAAAAAGGATTCGTTTGGCAAAAGAAAGGCGTCCGGGAGCTGTGATTTTTTTCTCTTCTTCTAATATACGGGTATGTTCTGCGCAAATGAAAGCTTCAATTATCTTAAGTGACTCTTTATCATAGAAGCTGTGCAGGGGAGAGGCGGGATACATTTTATCGGCTATGATAGAGGAGATTTGCGGCGTAAGTTCTCTGAAATTACGTATTCTATTGATAGAAAGAAGCCCTTTGA
This sequence comes from Chlamydiia bacterium, assembly GCA_022601595.1. Taxonomy (GTDB): domain Bacteria; phylum Chlamydiota; class Chlamydiia; order Chlamydiales; family 2-12-FULL-49-11; genus JAJACQ01. The sequence continues at coordinate 74,948 of JAJACI010000001.1, forward strand.
TTTTTCCTAATAATTTTTCTTGCACCACTGACTGAGCTAAGAGAGGACTCTCAGCGATAATCTCTAGTTGAAATCGAATAAGAAGTTTATCTAAAGTGTCTATAGATTCATATGGCGAGGCTGTTTTGTCAAAAGTAGGGATGAGCTGTTTTTGCATAGCCCAGATAACTTTGGTGAGCTTACTTTTCTCTATAGACTCACCATCAATTGCTGCAATACACTCAGAAATTTTTCCGGTGATGTGGTGGGCAAAATGGAAGGATGCTGTCGAGGCAGGAAGTTCTTTTTCGAAAAATAAAGAGAGGTTCTCGCGAATCAAATAGGAAATGTCGAGTTTCCCATTTTGACTGTATGCGTAATGCTTTTCTAAATATTTTACATAGTAGTGGATCTTTTCCCAAGTTTTTTTCAGTGCGGAAATACCGAGTCTATAATGAGGAAAGTGTTCTCTAAACTCTGGAAGGACTTCGGCAAGAAGGGTTTTTTGAATATTTTGTGACCATTTCTTAGGATGACTTTTTTTTACGATCTCTTTTTTTAAGCGCTTTGCAAGGAATAAAGAGAGCTTAGAAAAAGGGTCGTGAAAGTCATTTGCCTCTTCCACCGGATAAAGGAAACCATGTTTATGTAGAGCCTTTTGATCACCCTTGGAGTATATGCGATTTAGAGCATCCTTCCCGTGATTTAAGCCTTCATTAAAATTTTTCGACATGGGTCATTTTTTTTTTTAGTTAAGCTTTGTTCTATATTAAACTCATTTTTTTGTCTAATGATTATATTACTTGTTTAATAATCAGGTAGTTTAATTATTGCGTGGATTTTTCTAATCCCTTATCAGACTTTGTCTTAGGGAAATTCTCTTTTTTTAAAAGTTCCTTTTGAGGAAAAGAAAAAAAATGATACACTTATGGTAATTTCTAAAAACAAGAAAAGGTTCTGATATGAATTATACATGGATTGCAGGTAATCTAGGGGCAGATCCCGAGACAAGATTTACTCCGTCTGGAAAAAAAGTAACAAGTTTAAGAGTTGCTACTAAATCACGTAAAAATGGTGCTGATGAGACAATGTGGATGAAGGTAACTATTTGGGGAGAGACTTTTGATAAAATCTTGCCTTATTTTAAAAAAGGAAGCGCAATAGTAGTATGCGGGGAGTTAATGATACCTGACATCTATCAAAATAGAGATGGTGTTACTCAAGTGTCGATGGCTATTACTGCACATCACATCTCCTTTAGCCCGTTTGGTAAAGGAAAATCCTCAGAAGGTGCAAATCAAGGCGCAGCAGCTGCAGGCGGATTTAGTGCGGCTCCAGCTCAGGCTTTTGCTTCTAACCCACCCCCATCAGAAATTCCTGATGAAGGAATCCCTTTTTAGTGATAGAAATTTAGAACATAAAGGCTTATAAAGGCCTTTTAATAACAATCCATCCTTCCTATCTGTTTCAGGTAGTGAGGGATGGATTTTTCTTTATCAAATATTTGCAAATAAAATACCAAATTTGGTTAGTTGGAGTTAGATATCTTTTTGGAAGGGCAGGTATACTGTGCTTTTAAAAAAGAAAAAAAACTAACGTACTAACTATAGAGGTATTATGAAAAATTTAACAAAATTAGCAGTTTTCGGACTGGTTGCAGCAATGTGTTTAGCATGTGGTAACGAAGGCCATGGCCGTAAAAAATGTAGAAAAACTACCCATTCTAGAAAATGTAAATCTTGCACTGCGTTTGTAGAAACAGCTACGCAGTCTTATAAAATTTCTTAATAAGGAGAAAAATAATGAAAAAACTAATGTTATTTAGTATCTTAAGTGCTTTTTGCCTATCTCTTACCTCATGCGGTATGATGGATAAAAAAGATAAGAAAGATAAGAAACACTCACCTCCATCGCATAGAAGATACCATTCAGAACTTGTGTCAGAGGAATAGCGGCTGCAGGCGCTATGAGAGTATAGAAATGTCAGTTTCTAACGACTATAACCTTTCTGAATAGAGAGGTTATTTTTTTTGCAAAAAAATGCCGGAGACTTCTTATAACAAAAGCTACTTGCTTAAGGCTGCTACCTTCCGGTCCTGACCTGGTTCACAAGGCTTATTCTATAAGGTCCCCAGCAAAAAAAATCATATCACACAAGAGCATTCTATTCAATTGTTATGTTAGGTGTTTAAGGAGACTCTGATAAACTACACTTTTTAGAATCTTTTCAGATTTTTTGAAATAAATTCTATTTTGGAGAAAGCGGCATCCCTGTAGGGATGGGGCGCCACGAAAAATAGGATTTATAAGAAATCTGGGAGATTATAAAACTGTCCGTTTTTCAGAGTCTCCTAATAACGAATAGCACTTCTAGGTACAGGAGGGAATAGCTGTTTAACAAATGAGAGAATTTTCGGATGAAAATTAGATAGAGTTTTTGCCCATGTGGGTATATCTTCCCCAAGCTCACCTGTAATATCTGGGTTTTGGTCTAGTTTTAAAACACCTGTGTCAATCAACAGTAGTTTGATAAAATCTTTTTCAGTGCATAATTTACCTCTAAGTTTTGATCTTATATCCTTTTTCCAACTCTCAAATCTCTTGCTGAATGAAGGGGACTGCCGCACTTCGTATTGAATTCTAGCAATCATCAATTCAGGGTTAAAGAAACGGTGTGATGGAGGTGTAGCGGTTGGATCCACTATGGAATCTATAATAGGTGGTAGTACTCCATATTTCATATAATCAAAAAGATTCATGTGTTTTATGTTCGCGTTTGGATTAAAGTGTTTATTAACATTATCTATTCTTATTGCATTCTTATTTACATGAACATCGTTAGAGAGCTCTTTCCCTAGCGCTGCCCCTATTTGGAAAGTCCCTAGATACATTGATTGCTGCTCATTGAATACTTTAAGTAGGTAATAAATTTGGTTTTTAAGCGTATCACTTTTATTTTCAGTAAAATAGTTTATTTGGAGGGCAAGGTTCCTTATAGATTCGCTGACACCGGTATTGCAAAAATTGCATTTTTCTATGAGTTTTGTCATACGGAAAAGAGCGTTTCTGGTTTCATCATTGTTTATATTATTTTTAATACAATCAAAAATAAAGGTGATTTGCTTTTTTAAAACATTTACATCAATCAGCCCTCCTTGTGTAAAAGTTCCAGATTCAAGTTGATCTAGTAAGCCTTCGAATTTCAAAGTAAAATACTTTTCGTAATACTCTTTTTCCTCTTGAAAAAACTCTTTAACCTTATTTATATCTTTTATTTTAGCTATAGATTCTTGATGTATATTAAGCTGGTTGATGGCTTCTTGTTTTTTGGCTCTGAATGTAGGTCGTTGTGCTATTGGTGAATTATTTATCCATTCTTCAGTGAGACCTTTGTATCTGCTCCATTGAGCAAGCTTAACATCAGTAAGACCAATGGTTTGTTTATAGAGCTCTATTAGATGAGCGTCTTGAGATATTTCTCCATTCCATGCCCGTTTTAGCAGTTCTATTTTTTCTATTTCTTCGCTGTTAAGGTCATCTTGACTTTGGTAGAGAGCAAGCATTCTGTTAAAATAGTCATCATTAGGTAGCTTGGTCTTAAAATTTGTTATAAATTGTTTAAATTCAGTACGAAGTTCAGATACAGATCTAGCTTTTGTCTCTTCGTATGCGGTATAATCTTTAGGGATTGCTGCGTAGTGAGAGGTATTAATAATTAATGGCTGACTTCGATCTTTTATAAAAGTATCAAACGACGAGTTGTCTGTATGATGTAAGAGCGTTTGGGTATCAAGGGCGTAGGGGAGATTTCCTGTTATAAGCTGCGTCCACTTCTGCGTTAGATAAGGAATATCAGAGGAGCTAAGACGGAGTGCTAGAAAGTAAATTTTTCCTAATTTACTAGAATTATAAAATGAATTGTACATAATAGTAGTTGATATAATTGATGCAATAATAGACATGGCATTATTAAATACTTTTGTTGTTTTATCAGGAAGAAGTGTTGTGTTATTTCTAATAATACGAATACTCATTAAACAGACTCCTAATGCAGGTGCAAAGGTTAACCCAGCATTAAAAAAAGAGATATAAACAGCAAGGGAGGCCACTTTGCCTGCTGTATCTAAAATAGAATCCATATGTTTTGTAACCGGTCTGATAAAGTCTAGAGTTGGTTTTATGGGTTCTAATATGGGTTTTAATTTAGGTAGAAATTTAAGACCCATCTTTACATACGCCTCTTTATTGATTTTACCCAATATATAAAGAGCTGTTGGAATACTTTGAAAAAGTAGTCTAGCACCTGTGAAACGGATAGGACGTTTGGTTGTGATTAGGTCAAAAAGTAACCCTTGTGTAAAAAAAAAGTATGTTACACAGGTAATAGGGTTCCCCCCCGTTTCTTGTGCCTCTTGTTCATTTCTAGAGAAATATAGACCTGACGCATAGAGAGCTGGACGATTGTTTGTTTGAACAGAATTTTTTAACGCTTTCCAATCAAACTCTTTTAGATAATTATTTACTCCAGCAATCATGATAAATCCTAAATTTCTTTAATTTCTTTAGGGCAATTATATTAAGTTATGATGAAAAAAACAATAAAATTTAACGGTCTAATTTAGATAATTGGCGATCAAAGCCTTTTTTCTGTTAAAAATTTCTTTAAAAGGTCCTTTATCAACTATTTTACCGCCATCTGATCCGCCGCCCGGGCCAAGGTCTATGATATAGTCGCTATTTGCAATAATATCAGTATTATGTTCGATGATCCATATTCCATGCCCTTTTAGAAGGAGGGTATCAAATAATTTTAATAACAGCTCGGTGTCTGTAAAATGTAATCCAGTAGTTGGTTCATCAAAAACATATAGCGTATGTCCAAGATCTTTTTGTGTTAGCTCTTTGGTGATCTTTAGGCGGGAGGCCTCTCCTCCGGATAATGTTTTTACTCGTCTATTTAACGTTAAGTGATCAAGCCCGGTATCTTTCATAAGAGCTAATGCTTTTGTAATTTTGGAAAGGGGAGGAAAGAGCATCCTAGCTTTTTCTACATCAGATTGTAAAAGTTCAGAGATGGAGAGCCCTTTATATTTGATAGAGAGGCTTAGGGGGTTTAATCGCAAACCATTACATGAGGAGCAGGTGAGCTTTACAGGGGGTAGAAAATGGAGATCTATCCATTCATGGCCGTGCCCTTTGCACCTTTTACAATGTCCTAAGGGGCTATTAAAGCTAAAGTGTCCAGCTTTTAATCCTTTTATTTTGGAATCAGGAAGGGCAGCAAAAAAAGTCCTTAAAGGAGATAGTATATCTAAAAAGGTAGAAATATCAGATCGTGAGGAGAGAGAGACAGGAGTTTGGTTGATATGTAATATTTTGGATAGTACCTTACAGTTATCGATCACCCCATCTTTTTTAGTAAGCTTGTTTAGCGGCTTTCTCCTTTTAAGATTTTCTGAAAGGCGCTCGTATAAGAGATCTATCACTAAAGAGGTCTTTCCTGCGCCAGAGACACCTGTAAAAGAGGTTATACCATCTAAAGGAATGTCGATACAAAGGTTTTTAATGTTGTGAATCGTAGCCTTTTCTAACAAGAGGAAGTTTGTAGCAGAGATAGCTTTTGTTTCTCTTTTAAGGATTTTCTTTTTTGAAAGGTAAGGGCCTGTTACAGAATTTTTATCTTTCAGAATCTGTTTATAAGAACCTTGGAATACAATCTCTCCACCATTTTTACCGCATAGAGGACCAAAGTCAATGATCTGATCAGCAATTTCCATGGTAAGAGGGTCGTGCTCAACAATAAGCAAGGTGTTGCCTCGCTCTTTCATTTTCAAAAGGGATTTATTTAGCAGTTCATTATTTACTGGGTGGAGGCCAATTGTAGGCTCATCAAGTATATAGCAGGCGCCTGTTAACTCTTTATGAAGCTCTTTAGAGAGGCGAAGGCGCTGTAATTCACCGGTAGAAAGGGTTCTTGTCATTCGGTTCAAAGAGAGGTAGCCAAGCCCTATTTCATTTAAAAAAGATAGTGTGGAAAGTAGTTTTTCTAAAGGCTCTTTTATGCGGTCTGTCTTTTTGATTTTTTTTGCAAAGACTTGCGCTTCAGTAAGAGAAAGGGCGCATAAACTAGGAAGAGAAAGATTTTCCACAAGGACATTGGATGCAAGCGGGTTTAGCCTCCCTCCCTTACATTCAGGGCAAATTTCTTCATTGCCACATCCAAAATAGGCGTACATCTCTTCATCAACATCGATCAAGATGCCAAGGCCGTGGCAATAGTCACACATACCATCTTTATGGTTAAACGAAAAGGTGTGGTGGGTGATCTTTGGGTAAGATATGCCTGTTTCTTTTACGGAAAAAGAGAGGTTGAAATACTGCTCTTTATCTTCTGTGATAAGGATCACTTCATCATCAGAGTATTTTACCGCAAGATCGATTCCTGCTATCAACCTTTTTTGTACAGACGGCCCTATAACTAGACGGTCGATAACCAGCTCTAAAGTGTTTTTTCGTAGCCGTCTATAGGGAATCTCCTCGTCAAGTTCATAGAGCTTTTTATTGAGCCTAATTCTTAAAAATCCACTGGCTAAAAATCTCTCCTTCCATTCCTCAAAATTAGAAATTTCAGAGGTATTGATAGGGGCTAAAATGGTAAGCTTTGTTTTTTCAGGGAGATGTACATACTGACTTGCAATATATTCACTGGTAATTTGCACAATGGGATGGTGAGTATCTGGGCAATATGCCACTCCCTCATGTGTGTATATCAACCTTAGGTGGTCATATGTCTCTGCCATCGTCCCCAAGGTACTTCTTGGGTTCATACTACGCATCCTTTGCTCTATAGCAACGGTTGGAGAAAGGTTTTCTATTTTCCCATATTTTGGCTTGGGCATAGCTTTTACAAAACGCCTGGTAAAAGGGGGGAGTGTCTCTACAAACCTTCTTTGCGCCTCTGCAAAAATGGTGTTATAAGCAAGACTTGTTTTGCCTGATCCGGAAGGCCCTGCAAAAACGGTGATCTTCTCTTTGGGTATTTCAAGAGATAGGTTTTTCAGATTGTGCTCACATGCGCCTGTGATTACAATATTCTTTTCCTTTTCCTTTCTTACCACTTGTGTTTCTACCTGAGCTTTTTCACCAGCAAGCGCTGCTTTTATAAAAGGCGCTGTGGGAGAATTTTGTTTAGCTACCTGCTCTGGGGTACCACATGCCATCACTTTACCACCGCCCGTTCCCCCCTTGGGCCCCAGATCAATCACATAATCACATGTTTTCACAAGATCCATGTTATGCTCAATGACAAGGATGCTATTTCCCGCATCAACCAGCTCGTGAAGGATAAGAAGGAGCTTTTGTATATCGTAAAAATGGAGACCTGTTGTGGGCTCATCAAGAATATATAATGTCTGAGAGCTTTTCTTTTTAAGAAGTTCGCAGGCAAGCTTTACCCTTTGCGCCTCTCCACCTGATAAAGTAACCGCAGACTGTCCGAGGGTAATATAGCCAAGCCCCATTTGAAAAAGGAGGGAAAGTTTTTTATGAATAGAGGGGATCTCTGAAAAGAAGGTGCTACTTTCATCAATCGACATATCTAAAACATCGGAAATATTTTTCCCTTTATACGTGACAGATAGCGTCCCTGCATCAAACCTCTTTCCTTTACACTCCTCACATTCCACCCAGACATCTGCTAAAAAATCCATGTCTACTTTAATAGATCCATTACCGCTACACCCTTTGCACGAACCTTCTTTGACGTTAAAGCTAAAGCGTCCATCTGTAAAACCTGCAGCCTTTGCCGCGGGGAGGGAGGCAAAAAACTTCCTGATATCTGTAAACACCCCAACATAGGTTGCAGGGTTCGACCTGGGCGTTCGCCCTATAGGCGATTGATCAATAGATACCACTTTCTGAATAAGATCTTCACCGGTAATACTTTTGTTCTTACCAACAGATAAAGAAGTCTTGTGCAGCTTGTTGTTCAAATAGGGATAGAGCGTTTCGGAAATCAAAGAAGATTTTCCTGAACCAGAAATGCCTGTTACTGCAACCATTACATTTAGAGGTATGGTTAGGTTTACCTCCTTTAGGTTGTGATGTGAGGCCTTTTCTATTTTTATCCCCTTTGTAAGATCTATTTTCCGTCTCTTTGGTATGGAGATGGTCTCTCTTCCCGAAAGGTAGTTTGCGGTGATAGAGTTCTTTTCCTTTAAAAAGGCATCTCTTTTTCCATTGTATAACACCTCTCCGCCACCTTTGCCAGCAAGCGGACCAATATCTACAATAGAGTCGGAGGCAAGAATCGTCTCCTCATCATGCTCTACGATGATAATGGTGTTGCCCAGCGCCTGAAGCGCTTTTAACGTTTTAATAAGTTTTAAGTTATCGCTAGGATGCAGACCAATAGAGGGCTCATCTAAAATATACAATACATCGGTTAAAGACGATCCAATAAGCCCTGAAAGACGTACACGTTGTGCCTCTCCACCTGATAGCGTGGGAGAGGTTCTGTCGATAGTAAGGTAGGGGAGGCCTACATCTATTAAAAATGCTAATCGCGATTCTATTTCTTTGATAATTTCTTCAGCGACCACTTTTTGATCTTTGGTAAGCTTTACCTTTTTTATCTTGCTTAAAAAATCTTCTACCGAAAGCGAGGACCACTGCGCAATGGTCAGCCCATCAAATTGTGCCGCTGCCGGATAGCTTTTTAATCGAGAACCTTTACAATCGGGGCATGAAAAGATGTCCATTAAATCGTGCATCTTCTTTTTATACAGAGCAGTGGATGACTCATTGATACGATCTTTAGCAATGTTTATCGCCCCTTTCCACTCCACATAATCAGACCACTTATAGCCGGTGTCGGGATGAGTGAATTTCATCTTTACCCACTTCTCTTCGGTGCCATATAAAAAGATCTGCTTTGCCTTCTCAGAAAGTTTCTTCCACGGAGTGGTAAGCTTAAAGCCATAGATTTTAGCAAGATTTTTGAAGATATTTCCCCACTTTACCGTGTTATAATGGGGGGCAATAGAGCAACAATCTTCTGAAATACTTTGATCTTCATCTATAATTTTTTCAAGATCAAAATCCTCACATATGCCAAGGCCTTTGCACCTGGTGCACATTCCTTTTGGATGGTTAAAAGAAAAATCTTCACTTTCTAATGTTTTATAGTAGATCCCTGATTTAGGGGAAAAGCTAAATAAAGAGTAAACACGTGTTTCTCCTAAAGAAGGAACAAGCAAAGAGAAAACCCCATCGCCAACACGTAAGGCATGAGCGGTTGCCTCATCAAGCCTTGTGCTATCATCTTTGGTGATAATACACCTGTCTATGACAATATCGATATCATGAGCTTTTTCTTTATCCAAAGTGGGTATCTCTTCACTCAAGTCATAAAAATCCCCATCTATATAGAGTCGATAAAAACCCTTTTTTTGTAACCCTTGCATGTCATCTTTAAACGCGCCTTTTTTCCCTTTTGCAAAGGGAGCTAAAAATATAGCTTTTATCCCTTCACCTAATGAAACAATACTCTCTTTGATCTCTTTTTCGGTGGCAGGGGCTACCTTTTCGCCGCTGACCGGACAATATGGGACGGCAAGATGGGCATATAAAAGCCTTAAATGATCATAGATATTGGTAATCGTTCCAACCGTGGAGCGCGGATTATGAGAGAGGGTCTTCTGCTCAATTGCAATAGTGGGAGGTAACCCTGAAATGATTTTTGCATCAGGAGATTTTAGCTTGCCTATTCCCCGTCTTGCACTTTTAGACAAGGAGTCAATATACCTTTTCTGCCCCTCAATAAACAAAGTGTCAAAAGCAAGCGACGATTTTCCTGATCCAGAGACTCCTGTAAAAGCAATCATCTCTCCAATAGTCAAGGAAAGATCGACCCCTTTAAGGTTGTGGACCGTCACCCCTTTCAAGGTAATTTTTCTCTCTTTTTTCATAGCAACAGTATTAAGCAAGTTGCCTTTTTAGTAAAGATGACTCTCATAAACTCATGCTTTTAAAAGAGTCACCTTTGGCGACTCTGATAAGCAAGCTCGTATAAAGAGTTCAAAAAATTATTTAAAAAGCTCTGGTGATAAATTTTTTGTTAACGTATAATGTGTGTTTGATAAACAATAAAAAGAGGTGCAGCTATGGAGAAAACGAACTTAAATGAGCATATTACTTATCAAGACGAAGAAAGCCAAAATGGCTTTGCTAATGCTGGTGCTTATTTTTTTGTAGATGCCACCTATGAAGATAAAGTCACAAAAGAGATTGCAGGTTTAAAAATGTGTATAGCAACGACTCAGACATTGGAGAGACCCAGGAGAAACTTGTGGCACATTATCCAACATATATTTACCTGCACCTCATGTACAGAAGATGTAAGGGTGGTCTTACCTGTAAGAAGATGGGACAAACAAATCACACACTTAAGTAGTCTATTACAAATATTGAAATTAAGGGTGATTCAGTTGAATCAAACCGCTTCTCAAGCGCGCGAAAACAAACCCCGGGATTCTTTTGGTAGAGACTATACTCATGTCTATCTTTCTTTTCCATATGATAAAGGGAGAAATAGTTCTGAAACGCTACAGGGATAAAATGGTTATGCAGTTTATTCATTTAGAAGATCGATATGTAAACTATGAAAATAAAGATGAATTAGAAGTTTACATTCGCCAAGGCTTATCTCTTGAAATAGATATAAATCAGGTGCGCAAGATTGTGACAAGTTTACAACACATCAAGTTTTCCAGAGCGAGGTTTTCCTCTATAATAAAGAGAAGGCGCCAGAGTATTAGAGTTCGACAAAGCGTCACTTGTCTAGGCATAAAAAAATCAGAAAGAAATCTGATGAGAAATTTAGATGATAGAATTCATTGTATAGAGACTTTGATAAAGTCGCTGAATAAAGCAATAGATAAATTACGATGTAGATCCTTAAGGCATCGAACGAGACTAGAGAAAAAAAAGGGAAGCAAGCTAATGATAACAAAAGTTTTTGTCACCTTTAGGAACCTCTGAAAAACTCATGCTGAATAATTAGTCCAGATTTCTTATAAATGAGATTTTTCGCGGCGGTCCAGCCCTACAGGGCTGAGCCTTACTCCAAAAACCAATTTATTCGAGCAATCTGAAAAAATTATTGAAACCAGCAGTTATTCAGAGTCTCCTTTAGAGCTCAAATAGAAGAAGCGGGTAAACAATTGAATTTGACAGGGTAAAGCTCTAAGTGTTAGAGTGTAAAGTTTTTTATTGAAAATAACCTTTGGATTAAAATTATAAATAGGTTATGTTTTTTTTACATTAAGATAAAATTATACGCGCGTAAAATAAACGGCATTTAGACAAAAAGGGGGGAAAGGATGGAGCACACAAGTAGACAAGCTATAAAGGTAAGCGTTTACGATGACGAAGCTTTGAAAGAGCATGCAAGCAATGGGCTATTTTTTAGTTATGATGAAAACCAGGTAGATAATTATAAAACACATATGAAACATCATCATGATCGTATAGTGGCCCTAAAAAAAGAGATCAATCCTTGGGGTGTTTTTTTTGACCGTTTACTATGCAGGATAAGCGATCAGAGTTTAGAAACAATTGCACATATAAAATATAGGCAAAAGTTAAAAAGGCAGTGCAAAAGAAAGATTAAGTTATTAACAGGCACTGCAAGAAAATGGGGGGCAGAAGCGACTCTATATAGAAAGACAATATTAAGAAAATCCCCAGGCACGAGTAGTATTTCTATGGATTTGGTAAAAGTAGTATTACCTAAAGAGACAGAGAAGGAGGAGCAACGGTGAGCAATTCAGTATCTGCAAATTCCAAGACTGTTGCTTTAAACGATGAAAAAGCTTTACGGCGTTATGTAGAACAAGGAGCAACATTCACCTATAATGTGAAGCAGTATAACGAGGCGAAGGATTATGCAGCTGCTATAACAAGGCAAATTGATATAAGAAAACAAAATCGCCCTATAAATAGATGGAATATTTTTTTTAAAACACTTTTTTGTCGATTTCAGGATCCGGAATATGCAGCAAATAGGTTAAATCATCAACAAGAAAGAGCAGCAAAGAGTTATAGAGGAGTTATGAGAAAGCTTGAAGACGAGGCTCAAAAATTGTCTAGTAGAGCTCAAAAGCATAGGAATGAAATAGCTGAGGAACCTACTGGATCGCCCTCATATCCAGCAGTAGTGGTGCAACTTCCCGTTAAACAGAGGAGTAGGAGTCAGCAAACTTGTAATACACAGCGATTTGTACATTTGGATAATAAGAATGCATTGAAGCAAGAGGTTCGTATAGGTTCTATTTTTGTGGCAGAGCCTATGCAAATAAATGCTATGCATCAAAAAATGGAAGAAATAGATTCAAACATAAAATCATTACCTGATGATAGACTCAAAGAGAAGAGGGGTTTGGAGAGAACTCTAAAGAAAATCAAAAAACTGAAAAAGAGACTCATTTCTCTTGTAGCTAAAATGGAAAAAAGATCTTTTCATAATAGTATAGATCCTGAAAATACTAATGTAGCAAAGGTTTTTGTTCAATATAGAGAAAAACACCTTACCTTTATGAGGTGATTTGTGTCGCTATAGTTGCATTATGTATTATTCCTAGAGCACACTTGCAATTAAATCACAAACACCTTATAAACAGGGGTTTATATTTGTGTGTATATAAAATAATTGAATTTTTATTATAATTGTGTTATAATTATTTCTTAATAAACGGAAAGAGAGGTTTACTATGGAATTAACACGATTAAGTAGCGTAATTAATGTAAGAGCAAGTGAAAGAGCTGCAATAGAAAAACGAAAAGAAGAGATGCCTCTTTTAGGTGAGAGTCTTAATACCCTTTGCAAAATGCATGGCTGGACGCCGCATACACGACTTCAGACGCTTCGTTTGAATGTGCAGGGACTTATAGAAGAAAAAGCAAAGGCTCGTAAAACAAGTCCTATTATATTAGCTTTGAAGAAGATTAGCCTTCATTTTAATGATATCAATGTGAAGTCTAAGAATAGACTTGTTCAGAAAGTGTCTAATGCTATTTTTGAATTTTTTGCTCGTATTGTAGGAAAGGCGGCAATAGCAAAAAAATATCATTTAGCTGCTATTAAAGAGCTTATAGCAGAAAATAAGGCAAGTATTGCAAAGATAGTAGCTAAAAAGCTGGATTGAGTATAGGGCATTATGCCCTGAAAATATTAATTATTAAAAAAGGGCTAGGTTTTATACCTAGCCCTTTTTTTTATGAAATAGCCTTCTAAAAATGAAAGAGATACAGTAAATAAGAATAATATAAATAAACTTTACATAAATAGAATGATAATTAGGATTTAATTAAAAGGAGATAATAATATGGAAGACATGAAAGGAATTAGAAACATAGTCATGGCACAGCTTCATGAGATAGGGCATACTCTACAGGGGTTAGATCATAATGCTCAAGGTGATAAGTTTCGAATAATGAAGTTGACAGAGCAAAAGACACAAAGACTTGTTGGTTTAGGGCAGTTGGAAAAGCTCAATCAACAAATAGTGCAGGCTAAAGATGACATTACGAAGTTTAAGAGAGTAGTACATAAAAATACAGGAAGTAAAGGTACAGAAAAGAAGAGTGATAAGATTTCAAAAGCGGCATTTAAAGCAACAATGCAAAGCTTAAAAAAGGAAGTTCAAACTCTTGAAAACCAAAAAGCTGATCTTACAAGAAAAATCACTGCTGATGTTGAATTCCTTTAAATGACTTTAAATGACTATATATTACCTTGCAAACAATCATTACTCGGTTACACTTAAGGTATGAGAAAGACCAAGGTAATATGCACTATTGGCCCAGCGGTATCCTCTAAAAAGGGGCTTAAGTCTTTGATAGACGCTGGCATGAATGTATGCAGACTAAACTTTAGTCATGGCTCTTATGAAGATCATGGGAAAGTTATTGATCAGATAAAAGATCTTCGAAAAGACCTCGGCCGCCCTCTTGCTATCCTATTGGATACAAAGGGTCCGGAGGTAAGAACCCAAAATAGAGTTCCCCAGGAGCTGGTGGATGGCGCTTTATACCCGCTGCATGGAGATCCTGATAAAGAGGGGATCTCTATTGCTCCAAAATCTGCTTTAGATGACTTAAAGCAAGGGGATACCATCTTATTTGATGATGGCCATTTGAAAGGAAAGATCTTAGGCTCTACATCTTCTGGTTTTTCTGTAAAGGTAATGGTTCCTGGTATTTTGAAACCCAATAAAAGCGTTAACTTTCCTGGCGTGAAACTGAATATCCCTTTTCTTACTGATAAAGATAAAGAGGATATCTTATATGGGATAAAACAAGGGGTGGAAGCAATTGCTGCATCATTTACTATGTCTGCAGAGCACATTTTAAGCATCAAAGAGCTCCTTCGAAAAGAAAATGCCGCACATATCCTTGTCTTTTCAAAGATAGAGAGTTTAGAGGGAATACACCATTTTGATGAAATACTAGAAGTCTCTGATGGTATTATGGTTGCTCGTGGTGACCTTGCTGTGGAATGCTCTTTTGCGCAGGTGCCTCCTATGCAGAAGATGATGATAGATAAATGTAATAAAGAGGGGAAACCTGTAATTGTGGCCACAGAGATGCTCGAGTCGATGGTTAGTAGCAAAAGCCCCACACGGGCTGAGGTTTCAGATGTTGCAAATAGCGTTTTTGATGGCACCTCTTGCACCATGTTATCTGGTGAAACGGCCATGGGAAAACATCCTGCTCATACCGTATCTATTATGTGTGAGATTATCAAAGAGGCTGAAAAAGCTACTTTTGATGACCGCGTTGCTCCAGAGCATATTCGCTCTTTATCTTCAAAAGTAGCCTTTTCAGCAGTGCAGATAGCAAATGATATTGAAGCAGGGGCTATCCTTGCTTTTACAAAATCTGGACGTACCGCAAGGCGAATATCTTCTTTAAGACCTGACATGAAAGCAATTGTAATCACCCCAGAAGAAAGTACGTACCACCAGACAGCATTTTTATTTGGTATCATAGCCATGCGCGAGCCTAAGACTTCTGACCATAAAGATATTATGCCGTGTATGTGCAGCATGCTGCAGAAAAAATATGTTGCCTATGGTGATTTGATAGTGATCACCCAGGGAGTTCCTTTTGGCGTGAGCTTTACCACTAATACGGTGCAGATAGAAAGTATTGGCAATGCAATCATCCGAGGAGCAAAGAAAAATAGAAGCCCTAAAAATATGGTAGAGGGAGAAGTTTTTTACTACTTTCCACGTACTAAAAAAGATGCCCTCCATCATAAAGGAAAGATTGCTATTTTAAGGGAATTTTTTGAGGATACCGGAGATATGCTCACAGATGTAAAAGGGATCATCCTCCAAAATGCTCATTACGATAAACATTCAGAAGAAGCCCTTTTTGCCTTTTCTGAAAAATACCAAATCCCATATATAAAACGGGGAGAAGGTGCTATGTCTCTTTTAAAAGAGGGAGATCATGTACGTATGGAGCCTGCTCTAGGGTTGGTATTTAAAGGCGATGCACTCACCAAACAAGAGATGCTCAAAGCCCCCGGCTTATAAAAAAGACTCTGAAGAAATTCTAAAAAGTGTAGTTTATCAGAGTCTCCTAATGTCACTATCGTTTTAAAAACTTTGTAAGAAAAGCTTTCTAGCTGTTTCTCCATTTTTATTTGCATGATCAGGATCGGCTTCTGGAATCTCTAAAAGTGTACTTAGAATTTTTTGACTGTTTACACAAATGTTATATTCTTGGTTATTGATATAACTAGTACGGGTCTTTTTTACTGCATGAATAAGAGCGGTGTTCCCATCAATATCTGCATGATTGATAAATCCTAAAAAAGAACCAGCTTGCAGTTTGCTAGCCTCCAAAAGGCTTTCTACAGTATGCAGATCGTGTTCTACGATAGCCTCTATTAGCGCTGTCCTACCATATTTATTAGCGGCATTGATATTTGCTCCTGCTTGCAAAAGACTTTGTATAATGGCACGTCTCTTTTTCCAGAGAGATCTAGACCTTTGCTGCGCTTGGAGGCTAAACTCTGCACTAGCTCGAGCGTTTTCTACAGCTAAAATAAGAAGGGTGTTTTTGTTTTCATCGGTATGATTGATATCAGCACCTCCTCTTATAAGCTCGTCTACGACCTCTAAAGCACCTTCTTTGATTGCTATTTCAAAAGCCTTACTGGTGTTTTGTTTTACCTTTAAAAGCTCTCGCACTAAATCTGGGCGATTTTGCCTTGCCGCGTATATTAGAGGTGTAGTTTGCACCTTCCAGTCACAATCACCATCAGTATGAATGTATGGAATAGGGGTAAGTACATCAGCTCCGAGCTGTAAAAGTTCTTGCACCTGCTCAGAATTATTTTTTTTTATAGCTGAAATAAAAGCGTTATCTAATTTTACATTACCATCAAGCTGACTCATTCCAATTGCTAAGAAGAATAAAAATATGTTTTGTCTTTTCATAGGGCTCCAAATTAAAAAAAATGTAAATTAAATATGTAACTTACTACTTATTGTCACGAAATTTATTATATCTTTCCCATTAATTTACTTCAAGAAGAACTGATCATTTAAGAAGACTCTGAAAAACGGACAGTTTCAGAATCCCATAGATTTTTTATAGTTGATTGTATACAAGAAAAATGCTATCCTTTTGTTAAGAAATAATTAAGTAGAGGAAAGTATGACATATGGCATAGGAAGTTTACCTTCGATTAATCCACTGCATAAAGCGAAGCTAAACTATGCAATGGCCGGAGTGGGAGCTTCGGTTCTTGCTGTTTTATCACCATTTGAATCTGCAAAGATCATTGGGGCAACTGTTTTAACAGGAGTAGGCTATGGGATCGCAAATGATATGTTTGCATGTAGAGACTGTATAGAATATTTTACCGTAGGTCATCATTACGACGGGGAAAAATTAAGAGGTCGCCTTTTATTTACATTGGATCCAAATTGGAATGCTTTAGCATGGGGAGCCTTCGCAACCTGGCATGTGTGTACTATTGCGGGTATTGTGTTAGCATTTATTTCAAGGACTCCTTTTAGAGGTCTGAAATCTAAGATTACAGCAAAAACGCTTGCGCCGAAATTGGTAGTGGGTGCTTTATTGTTAATAGTAAAGTCTCATTTTGCCGCAAGAGCTGCGCAAAAAGCTTATGAAAATAAAGGGAAGAGGTATTTTTTCTGGGGTGTGCCTGAAGAGTTCCAATCTAGATGGAATGCATGTCACGTAAGAAATCTTACTGGATATTTAGGTTTAGCGGTAGGTGGCGTAGCGCTTTCAGTTGCTATTATTGCATCCAGAGCAGGCCTCTATAAATTATAAAACTGCTCGTTTTTCAGAGTCTCCTTAATAAACCGGCTAAAAATGCAGACTTATAACAACCGAAAAGTTGCTTAGCCCTTTCTATTATCCATCGTGCATTCCTCTTATTCCCTTGTGCCCATCTGTTGCTGATAAGTCTAAGAGCCTCAACCCGATTTTCTCCAAATGACATCCTTGTAGCTGCGTCAAATGCTCCTTCTAAATCATCTCTTTTTGTCTTTTCTTTTACAACCAGCAGTAAAATAGTATCTTGAGCATCGGGATCGTTTTTTATTTCAGCAGCAGTTTCTTCGACTAGAGCAAACATACCAACTTGTATTTGAGCTATTGCAATAGTCGTTAATTTACTATTAGCATCTAAAATGAAGAGCGGATTAACAAATGTTTTTGCATACTTGAATATCTCACAAGTATTGCAAGGATCAGTAGCGGAGTAGGCAATAGCAACGGCCACCAAAGTAGCTATTCTTTGATTAACATCATCAAAAGAATCAACTTTCATTAGTATTTGAGTAAAGCCGCATTGATCAGATGCTTTCCCTTGATAATCTCCTAGTGGTCTTGTTGTGTTAAGCCTGTCATCTGTTGCGCTATTTGTTATTGATACCATATGAAAAAATTCTGTTATTTATTATAAAGAACTTTATTATATCTTTCCCGTTTGTTTACTTCAACAAGAGTTTATCAAAGGTTCCTAAAGAGAGATCAGATAAGCGGCGCATATTGCAGCGGTTTCTGCGCGCAGCACCCCATCTGAAAGGAGGATCGGGAGGGCTTTGAGCTCTTGCTTGAAATAAGCAACCTCTTGTGCGGTAAAGCCGCTTTCTGGGCCGATGATAAAAGTGTATGATTTATCCTCTTTTTGCAATTCTTTCCCGTCAAAATCTGCAAGCAGATAGTTTTCCTCTTTTGGAAGATCTTCTTTTTTGTTGTAATAGGTGACTGTGGGGAGGAAAAGGCGTTTAGACTGCTTTATTCCTGATATGAGGATTTTATGTATTCTTTCCTGTTTATTTGGTGAGAGGGCTCTTAATTTGCTTTTTTGTGCTGGGAAGATAAGAAACGAGTGGATGCCAATTTCTGTTGCCTTTTCAATGACTAGCTCTAAGTTTTTTGGTTCGGTGAGCGCTAGTGCTAAAGATTTTCTTTTTGGAGCAAGGGGCTCTTTGGTAACTTTGTTAATAAGTATTTGATCATCGAATGTAGCGTGAGCTAAAGATCCCTCTCCGTTAATAATTTCTAGCGCAGCCCCTTTTTTGGTGCGCATCACTTTTTTGAGATGCTGAGACTCTTCTTTGCTGAGCTCAATATAGGCTCCTTGGACAAGCGGCCCTTGATAAAAATATCTATGTGGCATAATCTAGCGGGACTCTTCTATGATCTTGGTGTTTATGGAGGTGAAATTGATAGGTGTTATGATTGACTTGTTGATTACAAACCAAACAATAATAGCAGCGATGAAAGAGATGAATTTCCTTAGAAGATTATCCACAAAGATTCTTTTTATGATTGACATCATGATCCTAACCACCCTGCAAATTTTCTTTTAGGCTCTTCTTCATTACTCTCTTCTTCCGAGCCAAAGAGTGATCTAATGATCACTTTAAAGCGCTCTATTTTAATTCCTCTTGTTATGATACCTTCACGAGCAATAGAGACTTTCCCTGTTTCTTCGGAGGCGACAATAACTACAGCGTCTGTAACAATGCTTAGGCCTACTGCCGCCCTATGGCGCGTTCCTAGGTTTTTTTGTACATGAGGGGTATCGGCAAGAGGAAGTATAGCCCCTGCTGCTGCGATTTTCTGGTCTCGGATAATAACAGCGCCATCGTGAAGAGGGGAGTATCTAGAGAAGATGGCATCAACAAGTTCATTACTAAATTTAGCACCAATGATACTGGATTTATTGATAAAGTCTTCTAATGAGTCTTCTCTTTCAAGAACTATTAGAGCTCCTGTTTGCTTAGAAGAGAGATTGTATACCGATGTGGTTAGTTCTTCTAAAAAGGTGTCAAAATCACTTATCTGTTTAAACCGCTTTCCTTTAAGGCTTAATTTCGAGAGAGCAACTCGTAATTCTGGTTGGAATATTACTATAATACCAATGATCGCAACATTGGCAATAAGGAGCATGATCTTATGAAGAACAGGAAAGGGTAAAAGGGAAGAGAACGCATAGATGAGCAAAAAGGCGAAGAAACCTAAAAGTAAATCCATAGAGCGCGTGCTCCAGAAAAAGGAAAGTAAATAGTTAATCATTACGGTAATAATGACAACTTCCACCATCGGATTTACAAATGAAAAGATACTCAACGTTGTTTTTTTACCTCTGGGTGTATATATCCCTTGTGTCTTTTTTCTTTAATAATATCAAGCAAAATCTAAGCCTCCTGCGACTTTATCACGTGGGCTCATAATCCTATAATTTAAATAATTACCAACTTTTAAGCCATCTTCCCGCGTTATCTTGCCAGTCTCTCCCATACACAAACCAATAATATTTAGGCCTTCTTTTTTCTGTTTATGAATAAAGTGGAGCATTCTATAAGAATCAGATAAGTCTTTTGAAGTGGTGCATAGTTTGTATGCATAGGCTTTTTTTTGTTTCATTTTCTCTAAAACTTTCTCTAGCAATGGGGGCGTTTTCTCAAAATCGTGATAGGAAGCAATGATTTTTGTGTCTGTAATATCTTTAAAGAGCTGCTCGGAAAGATCCCATTCAATATCCATATAATCAGGCTTTAATAGAGATAATCTTCTTACTTCTTGCTCAAGCAGATCGATCTTTCGGTTATAGCCGCCGCCACCTGTTAAAGATCTAAGGGTGATGATGATTTTTTTTCCCTTTGCTCTGCACATATCTATAATAGCTTTAATATTTTCTATGTTAATCTCTTTAAATAGATCCAGTCGGAGTTCTATACCGTCCATTGTCTTAAGCGCTTTTCGTATTCTTAAAAGTGCAGTGCTATACTCTGGTCCTGCTACTACAATAAATTCCATAGTCAAAATTATTTGGTTTGCTATATTCTATAGAAATCGTAAATAAATCACACTATTTAATTTATATGATCAGCGCAAAGACTCGTGAAATGGAGATTTTTCTAGAAAAGGTAATGGAAAGAGGGCATAAAGTGCTATTAATTACAGATGAAAATGTAGCTACTATATACGCCAGCTTTCTAGAAAATCTCCCCTTTCCTTACTTGGTGCTCTCTGCTGGAGAAAAGACAAAAAGCCGGGAGATGAAGAGCTTTATTGAGGATTATTTATGCAGAGGCGGCTATTTGAAAAATACCGAGCTGATAGCATTTGGCGGGGGCGTTATATCAGATCTTGTAGGTTTTGTTAGCTCCACTTACATGAGAGGAATCCCTTTTTCTATTATCCCTACTACCATTATCGGGTATGTCGATGCAAGCGTAGGCGGGAAAAATGGTATAAACACTTCTTATGGAAAGAATCTTATTGGAACTTTTCACTTTCCACAAGATGTATGTTTGGAAAAAGGGTTTTTTAAAACCTTGCCAAAAAAGTTATATGAGGAGCAGCTGTCAGAAGTGGTGAAAATAGCTTTGACAAGTGATAGGGATCTGTTTTTCTCTATGAATGATGCTATTGCTCGAGCAAGGGCTATTAAACTTGCAATTGTTCAAAAGGATCAAAAAGAGCTTGGTCTTCGCAAGATATTGAATTTTGGCCATACCTTCGCCCATGCCTATGAGATGCTAATGGATTATAAGGTATCACATGGAAAAGCTGTTTGGAAAGGAATATATTTTGCCTCCTGCCTTAGTTTTCACATGGGAATTTTACCCGAAAAGGAATGGGAGGTAATCAAAGGGAGGTGTAAAGAGAGTTATTCAGATATAGATGGAGAGAAATTATTTACCGCAATGTTAATGGATAAGAAAAACGAGGGTAGCACACCTATGTTTGTTTTCCTTTCAGAGATAGGCAAGGTCTATCAGCCTGAGGGTAAAGTGATCCATGCAGCGGAAAAACAAATGGTATTAAAGACGCTTGAAGCGCTTAAAAAGGAAGGGGTATGCACTGTATTATAGAACCAGGAAAGGTAAGTGGTGATGTCTATATTCCCCCTTCCAAATCAGAGACAATGCGGGCGATTGTATTTGCGGCAATGGCAAAAGGGGTGTCTCATATAGATAATATCCTTCCATCACCTGATACCTATTTTATGATAGAAGGGGTGCAAGCATTTGGAGCAAAAGTGAAAACCAATGGCTTATCTTTAGAGATAACAGGGGTAGCGGGGGTTCCTACATGCCCAGATCACATAATAGATGTAGGAAACTCAGGGCTTGCTTTGCGCTTTTTATTATCTCTTGCTGCTTTAGTAGAGGGAGAGGTGTTGTTAACAGGGGATGAGTCAATTAAAACACGGCGCCCGGTAAAGCCTTTGCTCGAAGTATATGAGAGATGCGGTATGGAGGTGTTATCATTTGATCAACGGCAAGATGGATGTATGTCTATTAAGGGGAAGATGAAACCAGGATCGATGTTAATACAGGGCGAGGATTCCCAACCGGTTTCTTCTTTATTATTTACCGCAGCCTTTTTAAAAGGGGCTTCAGAGATCTATGTTTTAAAAGCTGGGGAAAAACCTTTTGTCGATTTAACCGTGCATTGGTTAGAATTTGTAGGTGCGGGCGTATACAACGAAAGTTATCGAGTATTTGAAGTGGAGGGAGGGTTATCCTATCTAGGATTTTCTTTAAAGATAGGAGGCGATTATAGCACAGCCCTCTTTCCCATCGGTACTGCCCTTGTCACAGGTGGACATATGCAGGTTCATGGATTAAATCAGGAGAGTATGCAGGGAGATAGGAAGGCTCTAGATATTTTTAAAGAGATGGGAGCTACGATAGCATTTAGCAAGGATGGGGCATTAACGGCTATGTGTGATGGGGAGTTAAAAGGGGTGGATGTAGATATCAACCACTGTATAGATGTACTGCCTATTTTGGCGGTGGTTGCCTCTTTTGCAAATTCAAAGACCGTGATTAGAGGAGCGGAGATAGCTAGGTTGAAGGAATCGAATAGAATAGCGGTAATGGTAGAGCAGCTTAGAGAAATGGGAGCTTTTGTGGAAGATAGAGTAGATGGGATGGTAATCTATCCTTCAAAGTTGTATGGTGCTCACCTGTCAGGAGAAAAAGATCACCGTGTGGTGATGGCTTTGATGGCAGCGGCCGCTGGAGCTGAAGGAAACTCGATGATTACAGGTCCCGAGGTATTGGTAAAAACATACCCAACAGCGGTATATGATTTTTTGGCATGTGGAATGAAGATCAGCTTAAAAGTAAAACAGGAAAAAAGGATTAGCAGAAATGAGTAATATAGTTTTGATAGGGTTTCAGGGAGTGGGCAAGACATTTTTTGGAAAGAGGCTTGCCAAACATTTAAGGTGGGATTTTATAGATACAGACAAGCTTTTGTGTGCAGAATTTGGCGGGGGGATGACCAAGAAGGAGATCTTTGTTAGCATAGGAGAGCGGGAGTTTAGAAAGAGAGAAAAGGCTATTTTAAAAAGCCTTATTGGTAATGAGCGTTGCGTAATAGCGGCAGGCGGAGGTGTTGTCGAGGTGAAGGGCGTACGTTCTATCTTATGGCAGCTTGGGAAAGTGATATACCTAAAGAAAGATTTAGCTTGCTTAGAAGAAGCTCATGAAGGGGGAGAGAGAATGTATCTTAGAGGGCAGAGTGTCGAAGAGGTGTATCAACGAAGGTCTGCTCTTTATCAAGAAATATGTACGGAGACAGTGGAGGCAGAGTGGGATCAAATTCTTTTGGCAGACAGTTTAAAGTAACCAGTTTTGGGGAGTCTCATGGGAAAGGGATAGGATGCGTAATAGATGGATGCCCTGCAGGTGTTTATCTTGATGAGCAGATGTTTGCCTCTGCGATGAAAAGGCGAAGGCCTGGTTTTTCTCCCTTCACCTCACCGAGAAAAGAGGAAGATAGAGTAGAGATTTTATCTGGAGTATTTGAAAATACATCCACAGGGGCACCTATTACCTTATGGATAGAGAATAAAGATCAGAAAAGCACCTCCTATGAAGAAGTGAAGGATGTGATACGGCCCGGACATGCAAACTTTAGCTACTTAAAAAAGTATGGTATTTTCGATTATAGAGGGGGAGGAAGAGCGTCTGCCCGAGAGACAGCAACGCGTGTCGCAGCAGGGGTGGTGGCTAAACAATTACTTGGTGC
Organism: Chlamydiia bacterium; assembly: GCA_022601595.1. GTDB lineage: Bacteria > Chlamydiota > Chlamydiia > Chlamydiales > 2-12-FULL-49-11 > JAJACQ01. The sequence goes on from JAJACI010000001.1 coordinate 98,537, forward strand.
TATTGTCATTCAAGCAAAAGTTATCCAAGTGGGGGGATATAAAGAGAACTTCAAAAAAGTACTTGAACAAGTGATAGAAGAGGGGGATTCGGTAGGCGGTATTATAGAATGTAATATTAAAAATGTCCCTCCCGGGCTTGGCGATCCTATCTATGAAAAGGTGGAGGCAAACCTTGCTAAAGCGATGCTTTCTATCAACGCATGCCGAGGTGTAGAGTTTGGAGATGGCTTTGATTCAGCAGCTATGAAAGGCTCTTTGCACAATGACCAAATGGAAAATGGAAAATTTTTAACCAACCACCACGGCGGAATCCTTGCAGGGATCACGACAGGAGAAGAGATAACCTTTAGAGCAGCCTTTAAACCCACCTCAAGCATCAAAAAAGAGATGAAAACGCTGCTTACCTGCGGAGCAAATACCACTTTAGCCCCTAAAAAAAACACAAGACATGATCCATGTGTCGCACTACGCGCCCCTGCGATTGTGGAAGCAATGGCCGCCCTTGTTTTCGCAGATTTTATTTTACTTAGCAATTGTGATAAATTGGAAAAAACTTTAACATAGATTACTATAGTCATTACCGTTTCATATGGCGTCTTCTTCTGCGAATTTGTGTAGTCTTTTGGTAAATGCATCTTGCTAATATTTATAATATTAGCTCGCTAACCCCCCCAAAACCCCCTCAAAAATTCATTGAATAACAAACCATATGAAACGGTAATGACTATATTAAATATTTTAGGTTAATCTTATGAAGTTCTCTTTATGATCCGCCGCCATATACATGGGATGATCTAGGCGATGACGCAACAAAGTGCCCTGGAGAAGGATTTAAATGGGGGGGGTAGTGGGGCTCCAGAAACTGGAAATGGTAATTGGGTGAAGGGTAGAAGAAAAGAATTTGACCTTCTTCATCCTGATTTTGATAATCCCCAGCATGACCCGCATTGGGACTATGAGAGCTCAGAATTTCCTGCAGGAGTTAGAATATATCCAGATGGATGGGAGCATAAGGTACCATGATACGAGAATTAGTTAAGTATAAATTAGACAAAGAAAAAATCCTGGAATATTTTCGTTGGAATTTAAAAGATTTAAATATTTTGTCCAAAGAGGTTGTTGAAAATACTCCTTTTGACAAAGGAGAGTTTTACACGTTAATGCCAAAAGGCTTGTCGGAGGAGCAGGTGCATAGTTTTCGAGGGGGATGTGTAAAAAGTCACGGTATTCAGGAAGGAGTGTGTGATTTTATTTACAAAAAACAGAAATCAAATTCTGCTTTATTTTGTATATTTGACGCTTTGTATGAAGAGTATGATTCAGATTTTGGTATAGGAGATGATCTTTTTTCAAAAATATCAGTGCATAATAATTGCAAGGAAATATATTTAGCTGTACTAGATGGTGGGTTTTATGTGAGTTTATTACAAAAATGCTTTCAAATGACGGACTGTATTTGGCATTCACAAAGGAGACCTTGATAAACGACACTTTTTAGAATTTCTTCAGATTTTTTGAAAGGTATTCTATTTTGGAGTAAGCGGCATCCCTGTCGGGATGGGGCGAAACGAAAAATAGAATGGATAAGAAATCTGGGAGATTATAAAACTGTCCTTTTATCAAGGTCTCCTTAGATGGTGATGAGTGATATCCCGTTTGAGAGAAATAAGGATAAGAGTATATCTACGCAGCAATTAGAGGATATAGCGAAAAAAGCACAGCTTGTTGTGCTTAGGGCCTATGACCAAGAGGGGTATGTTTTTTGGCAAAGAAATAGTGCGTTGAGTACTTAGTAATTGTGATAAATTGGAAAAAACTTTAGTATAAAATAATATTATACAATAAGGGCTTATCATATGGATGTAACCATGCTTTCTCGTATTCAATTTGCATTGAATATTTCTTTTCACTATTTGTTCCCTCCAATGTCAATAGGCCTTGCTTGGGTGATTATAATCATGGAAGGGATCTACCTTAAAACAAAAAACAAAGAGTATTATAAAATCACAAGGTTCTTAGTGAATATTTTTGGTCTGTTTTTTGCCATGGGAGTGGCAACAGGTTTTGTTCAGCTTTTTGCTTTTGGAAATAATTGGTCGCAGTTTTCTAAGTTTGTGGGCAATGTCTTTGGATCTTTGCTTGCGGCAGAGGGAGTTTTTGCCTTTTTCATGGAGGCAGGATTTTTAGGGATAATGATTTTTGGGTGGACAAAAGTAAAGCCTGTTACTCATTATATTTCAACTATCTTGGTGGGTCTTGGAGCTACCTTTTCAGCAACTTGGATTGTGATGGCAAATTCATGGATGCAAACCCCTGCTGGATATAAAATTATTGGAGAGGGGATTCATAGAAGAGCTGTTATCACAGATTTGTGGGCGGTATATTTCAACCCTTCTTTTTTAACCAGGCTCGGCCATGTTCTTTTAGGTTGTTTTTTGATGGGGATATTTTTAGTGATTAGTATTTCTGCCTATTATGTATTAAAGAAAAAGCATGAGTATTTTGGTAAAAAGATGTTAAAGGGAGCTCTTATTACGGCCTTTGTTGTGTTGATACTACAGTTATGGTCGGCAGATAGTAGTGCTCGCGTAGTTGCAAAGCATCAGCCGGTGAAATTTGCTGCGATGGAAGCGGTTTTTGAGACAAAGCCAAATACACCAATATCTATTATCGGCATTGTTGATATGAAAGATGAAAAGGTTTACGGCCTTTCTGTGCCATCGCTTCTTAGTTTGTTAACTTTCCACAACCTTCACGAAGCGGTTCCTGGATTAAATGAATTTCCAAAAGAGGACTGGCCTCATGTTCCGACGGTATTTTATAGTTATCATATGATGATCTATTGTTGGGGAGGGATGTTATTTATTGCAATTTTAGGGCTTATTTTTAGAAAAAGTCTTGATAGGAGAAAGTGGTTTTTATGGGGAGCAATGTTATCTATTGCCTTTCCTTATATTGCAAACCTTGCTGGTTGGTTTACTGCCGAGGTGGGAAGGCAGCCATGGATTGTTCATGGGGTGATGCGAACTGCTCAGGGAGTCTCGCGAGTGATACACAGATCTGATGTGATTGCATCACTTGTTATGTTCACCGTTATGTATACGATGATGGGCGTACTATTTGTCTACCTGTTAAATAAAAAGATACAAAAAGGGCCTGTCTTTGATGATGATGAGTCAAGCTCAGAGTATAGAGATCCATTTTTAGAATTAAACAAAAAATAAGGGCGAAATTATGTCTATTGAATTAATGCAAATACTTGCCTACCTAATTGTGGGCGCCGCTGTGGTCTTTTATGTAGTCCTTGATGGTTTTGATTTAGGGGTAGGTATCCTGCAAATTTTTGCAGGCGATGATAAAGATCGTAGGATTTTCCTCAACTCAATAGGCCCCTTTTGGGATGGAAATGAGGTGTGGTTGATCGCTATTGTAGGAGCTTTATTTGTTGCTTTTCCAGACGTATATGCTATCCTCCTTTCAGGTTTTTACCTGCTTATTATGCTAATGCTTCTAGGCATTATCACAAGAGCGGTTGCTATTGAATTTCGATCGAAAGAAGAATCTTTAGCATGGAGATATACCTGGGACACTATTTTTTGGCTTGCAAGTGTGATCATCACTTTTGCCGCAGGTGTATTACTTGGGAACTTATTACTTGGCGTGCCAATTACAGCAGAAAGGGAGCTTTACCTTCCATTTCTAGATAATTTTCATCCTTATTCGATTTTTATGGGGATATTTTCTATAGCTCTTTTTGCTATGCATGGAAATATTTTTCTATTAACAAAAACAGAAGGCGACCTTCAGAAGAAACTTCATAATTACGCCAAAGTCCTAATTCCTCTCTTTTTCCTATTTTTTATCGCAGCAACTGTTTGGACATGGACCGCGGTACCTCGTATTACAGGCGTCTTTTTAGATTACCCTGTATTTTTTATAGTGCCAGCAATTTTAGCCCTCTCCATGCTTTGTATTCCTTATTTGTTAACTAAAAAAAGATATGGCTATACCTTTCTCTTTTCCATGATAGCAATTGTCCTTTTGTTTTCCTTAGCACTTATTGGAACCTTTCCAAATATGATCCCATCATCATTAGACTACATGGACAACACCTTAACCATATACAATGCCTCAGCACAGCGCATGACACTTGGAGTAACACTTGTTATTGCAGTGATTGGTATACCAATGGTTATTTTTTACGGAATCATCCTATACACCGTGTTTAGAGGAAAAACAGTGCTCACCGACCACAGCTACTAGGAACTATAGTTTTTCATATCAACCTGTAAGATTTCTTAACCTACTACAATTGTAGTAGGTTATTTTCTTCTTTTTTTAGTAAAAAAAGCAATGAAGGGTTTAGAAAGGGTCGACGGCCCTTCTCAGGGTATGGGACAGCGTCCCATAATCTTCTTTTAAGGAGACTCTGATAAACGGACAGTTTTATAATCTCCCAGATTTCTTATAAATCCTATTTTTCGCGGCGCCCCATCCCTACAGGGATGCCGCTTACTCCAAAATAGAATTCCTTTCAAAAAATCTAAAAAGATTCTAAAAAGTGTAGTTTATCAGAGTCTCCTTAATGGAAGCCTTTCCAGCCGAGTTTTTCTCTGAGAGTGGAATAGAAGGAATTACTTTTTTCGGGAAAGGATACAAGCTTAAAGGTTTTTTTGCTTAAAAGGACCCTTGTTGTTTGATCAGGGCCTAGAGAAAAGGAGGTGAGGCCGTCTATGTTTGCTATGACCCCTTCTGATTTTGATAGGGATTTTACTTCGATTATGGTGTTATCTGGGATTACAAAAGGGCGTGTAGTGAGTGCATGAGGGCAGATTGGGGTGATTACAAGGGCGTGTAGGGTTGGGTACATGATAGGCCCGCCAGCGGCGAGAGAATAGGCAGTTGATCCAGTTGGTGTGGAGATGATCAGGCCATCTGCTTGAAAGGTGTTGAAATACTCTCCATCGATCATGACCTCGAGCTTTACCATGCTTTTTATGCTACCTCTGTGTAGTACCACATCATTTACTGCAAAATACTCTTTTCCATTGGGGGCGATAGCATCGATCATCACTCGGGTCTCTACCTTCCACTTTTTTTGAATAAGATCGTCAAGATACCCTTCAAACTCTTCGATACGAATATCTGCCATAAACCCTAGAGAGCCAAAGTTTATTGCGGTAAATACTGCATCATCTCGATCTTTGTATTTGCTTACAAAATGGAGGAGGGTGCCGTCGCCACCGAGGGTGATAAAGATGTCGATGTCAGTCTCATCTTCAATGATAGGGAGGGCAAAATGCTCTTTAACCCCGTCATCTACAAATACTTCAATGTTATTACGAAGTAAATAATCAGCGATGGGCAAAACAAAATTTTTTGCAGGAGCCTTGATAGAACTAGGGCATATTCCAATTTTCATGAATTTTTTACTCTCTTTTCTCTATCACTAACAATATTGATAGAATATATCCAGATATATTATAGTCGTTACCGTTTTACTCTAATGGATTGTCTTTGTTGTGGATAAACTCTTTTTCCACAGGCTGTCCATCTTCGTTGGTAATAAGTTCTTTTTCACGCCCCTTCATCAAGGTGGTGATCTTTTTTTCGGCAGCATCAATTTTCTTGCTACATTTATTGATCAGACCATCTGCTTCTTCATAAAGAGCAATAGAGCTTTCTAAAGATACTTCGCCAAGATTGATTTTCTCAAGAATCTCCTCGAGTCTTGCATAGGCTTCTTCAAATGTTTTTTCTTTTGTCATTTTTTTACTTCCTTGATAGTTTTTATCTGTGCTGTTACCTCGCCACTGGATAACTGGATAAGGATATTTTCATCCTTTTTAACTTGTTTATAGCTGGTGATAATCTCTTTAGAGTTTTCTTTAAATAAAAGAGAGTACCCTTTTTTTAATAGATTTTTTGGATTTACTGAAGAGAGGTGTTCTTGAATCGAGTTGATTTTTTCTCGTGCTCCCTTTATCTTTACCGTAGGAGAAAATAATGGGAGTGTTTTTTTCTTCTCATTTAGAAAATGCTTTTTATGTTTAATAAACCTTTCCATCCCTTGATCCACACCTGTTACTAAATCATCTAGTCTTTGAATAAATATCGAGAGCATCGAGTATGGAGACTCAAAACACCTTGTGGATTTTATCCTTGATAAAGCAGCCTTATGCAGTTTTATACGTGAGGATGTTCCATGTGTGATAGCGGCTTTTATCTTGGAGAGGTTCTCTTGAATGATTTGCTTATCAGGAACGGCAATTTCTGCAGCGGCCGAGGGTGTAGGAGCTCTTACATCGGCTACAAAATCAGCGATGGTAAAATCGGTCTCATGTCCGCATGCAGATATCACAGGAATTTCAGACTGATAAATAGCATCGGCTACAATCCTTTCATTAAAACAAAATAGATCTTCAAGCGATCCGCCTCCTCTTCCCACGATCATTACATCTACAAGAGAGTGCTTGTTAAAATCATGAATAGCTTTAGCAATTTCTATTTCCGCCCCTGGCCCTTGTACCGCAACAGGATTTAATAGGAGATTAAAATTTGGGTAGCGCCTTGATAGTACATGGATGATATCTTTTATCACCGAGCCAGTGCCAGAGGTTACTACACCAATTTTTTTAGGAAATTTAGGAAGAGCTTTTTTTCGCTCTTTATCAAAATACCCTTTTGCAGAAAGCTCTTCTTTAAGCAGGTGGAGTTTCATCAAAAGATCCCCAGCGCCTGTTTTAGCAATCCTTTTGGCAATAACTTGATAGCTACCGCGCGGGGCGTATAAAGAAACTTCTCCTTCGATCACCACTTCATCACCATCTTTTGGTATCAAAGTATGTCGAGCATTTCCTGCAAAAAGAGCTACCGAGATGGCACTATTTTTATCTTTTAAAGTAAAGTAGACATGTCCGCTCGATTGCTTTTTTAAATTAGAAACCTCGCCCTTTACCTTTATAAACTTAAAATTTATCTCAAAAAGATTTTTAATTTCCTGAGTAAGGGAGGATACGGTATGAATGTTTTTTAGCGTTTTTTCCATATCCAAGAGAATAAGTGATGGAGAACAAATTTTCAACTTGAAAATCATACCTTACTTTTGTTATAGTTAGCGTCTATGAAAAAAATTCTTATAGCAAATTGGAAAATGAACAAGCTCAGAGGTGAGTCTGTAGCTTTTATTGAAAATATTGTTGAGCAAGATACAGTGGATATTGCTATTGTCCCACCTTTTTTATCTATCCAACAGATAAAAGAGTACGCTCTTTCTAAAAATATCCTTATTGGCTCTCAAAATATGTCTGAATATAGCCATGGAGCTTATACAGGTGAAATTAGCGCTACTATGCTCAAAGATGTTTTGTGCGATTTTGTCCTTTTAGGCCATAGCGAAAGGCGAAAGATTTTTTTAGAAAATAATGATGTGATCTCAAGAAAAGTGGAACGTGCCGTGGTGGAAAAGATGCCGTTTATCTTATGCGTAGGGGAGACCTTGGATGAAAGAGATCTTGGGCAAACCGAAGAGGTGATTACACATATGCTTAATGAGGCGCTATCTTCTTTAATTGGCTCTCACTGGGATCTGGTTACCATCGCATATGAACCAGTGTGGGCAATTGGTACCGGAAAAGTTGCTACCAAAGAGATGATACGCTCTGTCCATGCCTTAATAAGAGATAAGTTAATAGAGTTTTCTCCTGAAAAAGGGGAGAGCATTCGTATTTTATATGGCGGCTCTGTAAAGAGCGAGAACGTCAAAGAAATTTTTTCCATTGATAATGTGGATGGCGCCCTTGTTGGCGGCGCGTCTTTAGAAGCGTTATCTTTTAACCAATTGATAAATGAGGTGAGTGTTTAGTATGTCATTACTATTTTTTCTAGTTATATTTTTATACCTTGGCATAGGAGTAGTCCTTTCGCTATTAATCATGATGCAAGAGAGCAAGACACTTGGTCTTGGTGCCTCTTTTGGTGGAGATAGCTCCTCCTCTCTATTTGGATCATCTACCGCCGATGTGGTAAAGAGAATCACAGCGTATCTAGCCTTTTCTTTCTTTGCTGGCTGCCTGATACTTACCTATTGGTCTCATGGCCTTTCTAAAATCCCACAAAAAAGAGATGTGGAGATCGAATCTGTGCAAACAGCGGCAGATGCTGCGGAGTAAAAAAATATGAAAGAGCTGTGCTACCTGGGCGAACCTGTCCTTAGAAAGAAATGTAAACAAGTCAAAGAGATCACCCCTTTTATCCACAAAGTGGTAAAAGAGCTTATCGAAACGGTAAAAGCTCAAAACGGCGCTGGTCTTGCTGCCCCACAAATTGGCTATGACCTTCGCATCTTTGTAAACGTCTTTGGAAGAGAAGTGGATGGTGACGGCTTTCCCAACGCTCTTGAACAACCAGAAGTGTATATCAACCCAAAGATCACAAGATTTTCCAAGAAAAAATTTGTAAAGCCCGAGGGCTGCCTCTCTATTCCAGATGTAACCTTAGATGTTGCACGCTCCTACGACGTGGATATTGAATATACCAATTTGAAAGGGGAGAGGGTAGTCTCTAAAAAAGAACATACCTGGCGCGCAAAATGCCTCCAACACGAGCTTGATCACCTAGACGGCATCCTTTTCATCGACCTTCTTTCCAAAGAACAGCTCAAAGAGGCACAGTCGACACTTATAGCCCTTGAAAAGAAAACTAAAGACCGTAAAAACGCATCGGTTATGCCCAAAGACTTTTTCAGTTAGTCTCCTTAAGCTAAATATAATGGAGAAATAACCCATGGATAAGATGGCTTCTCATGCGGGCCATGCTCACTGCCAAACTCATCATCTCCATTATTTCTACAACCATAGCATACCGTACTTTCTTCACATGCACCAAGAATATTAGGCAAAGTGGCCATTATGCCAATAAGCATATTAATTTTTCTGCCATCTATTCCAAAAGATCTCTCCGTGTTATTGCCATTAAAACCATAGTTAATGCTAAAAAGTTTGCGATATGGCACAAAGGCTTCTATATAACCCCTAGCAATTTGGGCAAGTCCTGTTTTAAGTGCTTCGTAGTACCATCTTTGTATAATTATGCCACTACGTGCAGTGGGGCTTCCTTTAGCAAGAGTATAGATTGTGATAGCACTTCCAATAGCCATTCTGGTACAACCTGAAAAAAAACTATATGCTGGTATATAGCCAAGAATATCAAGTACTGCATTGTTAATACGTAAAGCGGTAACAACAATATTTCTTTCATCTCTTGGATAGGTTAATCCATGATCAGTGCTGCTTTGATTGAACGTTGCATTATTAACTGAGTGTATTCCCCATGTATTCATTATTCTCTTCCTGTAGTTAGATTAAAAACATCAAATATTTTTCTCTGTAGAGGAGTAGTTGCGTGTCTATTGGCGACCTTCAAAGCTGTTTCCATATCAATTTCATTATAATTATCATGATTGTGATTAATTAAGATACGGAACATTTCACCTCACCTTAACGTTTAATTAATAAAATTATAATGTAATATACATTAACACACAAGTTAAATGAATTTTAAAATTTATATTATTATTTCTTAAGGAGAGTCTGAGTAACTGCTGGTTTCAATAATTTTTCCAGATTGCTCGAATAAATTAGTTTTTGGAGTAAGACTCAGCCCTGTAGGGCTGAGTCGCCGCGAAAATCTCATTTATAAGTAAGCTGGACTAATTATTCAGCATGAGTTATTCAGACTCTCCTTAGGTAAGATATAGGATGCGAAAGAAAGAAGGGTAGTGGAGGTGGGTATTTGTTGGGGATTCTTGGGACTGAATAGAGCGAATATTGAAGATGGTACCGGCCAAATCTAAAATAATGTTTATCTTCCTTCCGTTTGGGATGAACGCCTCAAGGGTGCCACGTGCTATTTGAGAGTAGCCTGTATAAAGTATTTTAGTATTGGTTTCGGAGTCGCAAAAAGATATCATGGACAGGGTTGTGATTAGTAAACCTGTGGAAATTCTAGTGGTTCCTGAAAAGACGGATATAACGGGTATGTATCCTAAAATATTGAAGGTGATGTTATGTATTCGGAATAGGAGGATTACAATATGTCTAGCAACGCCAACCACATCTTGAATGTCACCTTCATAAATTCTATTGCCAAATGTTCTTGAAAGAGCAAAGGCGCCATATGTATTATAAGTATTCATACAAACCAAAAGGTTTTTTTACAAATTATACACAAAATTTTATTTAAAGAGTAGGTTATAAGCGAAAAAAGATTAGGCGAATCGTGCTTTTTCTTCATCAGTTTTTGCTTTTTCGCATAATGCATTGAATGAAAAATCGGTAATTTTTGGTAAACCAGGACCTCTTAACGCTTGTGTAATGGCTTTTCTACCTTTTAGAGCTATTATATCTTTTATCGTTTCAGGCTCTAATCTAAAACCCTTAAGCCCAAGCTTAAAAGCTTCTTTAGCAGATATTTGCTGGTCATTAGTGTACCGCTGTAAAAAGTGATCAAAAGTAGTTAGCTTTGATATACTATGTTTGTATAAGAAAGAGTGTTCGCTTCCTTTAAACTTTATGCTACATAGTATTCTTCTAACTGCAAAAACGGTCCCAGTTTGAAGTACTTTTAGGAAAAACTGATTATGACGATCTTCTTGTGGAATATTCTTAAAAAAATTTCTTGCTCGGCACATATGATTGGAATGTAAAAATGCCACTATTGACAAATGAGATTTGGCATAAATTTTCTTTCGTATAGGACTATTCATGCCCTCAATCATTCTAGTTTCGAAAAACAATTCTGCCTGCTCTTGGTCTTTAGACTTTAAAAAAGCGACATCGCGAAATTTATTGCGATCTGTTTCATTAGCGTTATCAATTAAATAAGAAACGGTTTTGACCCTATCATTTACTAATAGTTTTCCACAAAACTCTTGAAATGTATCATAAGATACGGGATCACTTTTTGCTAAAGCTTCAACCATTTCACTATCAGTCATCTCCATATCAACGGAAAACGGAGGTTTTGCTTTGGGTAACTGAGGCTCTGCTTTGGGTAACTGAGGCTCTGCTTTGGGTAACTGAGGCTCTGCTTTGGGTAACTGAGGCTCTGCTTTGGGTAACGGAGGCTCTTCTTTGGGTAAAATTTTACTTACGATAAAAGCAATGGCAGCAATTACAAAAGTTGCATAAACAAAAGGGTTAATGTTTTTATTGGTGAATGTACTTATCACTTTTAGCCCAACAGACAGTATTAGGCTGCAATATCCAATGCGAGATACCTTTTCTGCTGTGGACCTTGCTGCACCACAAGGGGGGCGGTCTTTATGTCCATTATCAATCAAAGGTCTAGTATCACCATTTGTGGATGATATCTTCATTATTGTTCTTCTCCATTTCTTATACTACTCAACAGTAAATTTTTTTTAACCTCTAATTGTGAACGTAAGGTTTATATCATATTAATAGATTAACAAAAAGAGGAGTTATTAGCTTGTAAAAATTTGTTCTACATCCTCAAATTTTTTATATAGACAATGATGGTATAAGAAATGGGCTTTAGTTATATATGTTCTTAAATGAGTTTAGCTTTAATTTTTGACATAATGTAAATTATCAGACCTTTCAAGAGTAAGCTGACCCCAAGGTGTTTTCCTTCCTGAAACAAGCTTAAAATCCACTGTTTTAGTCAGATATCGACGAAATATATTAAATAGTAGCAAATGCTGTAGTAGATGTACCAGTTGGGATTGTTTTTGGAGTAGATATTGGCAATCCTCCTACAAGCTCGTATAACGCATTAGCTATATAATCGATGGAGTCATCTTGGCTAAAATGAGCTCCGCTATAAATAAGGTGCTTACTTTGATTAAAGATAAAGAAATGTGGCGTAGTGTGTACGGAAAACTTTCTAGTAAGGTCTTTTGTGCTATCTAAAAGGATGTCTATTGTTAAACCAAGGTTATTTAGCTGAGAAAGCGTTTCTGTAAAAGATGCTTGTTCATCCTTTGCATATACAGCGACAAATGCTATTGATTTATACTGTTCTTGAAGTTTTGTGATTTCTGGTATACTCTTTTTTGAGAACTTACATGTTTGTGATAAGAAGCAAAAGCAAACACCTTTATACCCTTTATAATCGACTAAGGTGTGAATCATCCCATCTGCGCCTATTAAAGAAAATTCTGGGGCTTTATCACCTGTATTTAAGTCTCTGCTCATTGTTACCTCTGCTTTATCCATTTGGTTTAGACCACTGTATGCCGATCTAAAAATAAAATCAACCCTATTATTTCAAAAATTAAAAAAAGAGTTTCTTATCCCCTAAATTATATGCATTTAGAAATACATCTCTTTTTTATAAATAAAACATTTAATTGATCGTTAAGAAGAAAAAATATAGAGTAGGAAAGTTGACATAACCACAAAAGGACACTGTATGAATAAAGGAATAATCTCTGAAAAAGAGCTACTTAAGGTGAAAAAATGTTTATCCAAAGACCTCTCTTTTAAATTGGCTTGTAATGCGGTAACAAGAGGAGATTTGCAGGATGTTGCCATGAATTGGGATCGTTTTTCTTTGATAGATCATACCTTTTCTCATGTAGTAACACCTGAGCTTTCTGCAACAAGTCAGCATCATAGCGGTCGTTGTTGGATATTTTCTGCCTTAAATTTAATCCGCATTCCTTTTGCAAAAAAGTATAAACTGGAAGATTTTGAGTTCTCACAAAGTTATTTATTTTTCTTTGACAAGCTTGAAAGGACCAATTATTTCTTAGAAAATATATTAAGCACCTCAGACATGCCTGTAGATGGACGTCTTGTTTCTCATTTACTTAAAGATCCTGTTCAAGATGGCGGACAGTGGGATATGTTTGTTTCTCTTATCCAAAAATATGGTATTGTGCCAAAATCTATTTTCCCCGATAGCAAGGCCTCTTTAAATTCTCGATCGATCAACTATATTCTCAGCTATAAGTTAAGAGAGTGGGCAAAAACCCTACGTGATTTAAAAGAAAAAAAAGCCTCTGATAAAACGCTTTCTGAAAAAAAAGATTTAATGATGAATGAAGCATTCAGGATAATCTCCATCCATATTGGGCATCCTCCTGAAAAATTTGATTGGGAGTATGTGGATAAAGATAAAAAATTTCACGCCTGCAGGAACCTTACACCAAAGACATTTTTCAAAAAGCATGTGAATTTCCCGCTTGATGAAATGGTTAGCCTTGTAAATAGCCCTAGAAAATCTACTCCTTATGGAAAGTCTTATACAGTGAAGTATTTGGGAAATGTAATAGAGGGGCAAATAGTTCGTTATTTAAATGTAGAAACACATGTGATGAAAAAAGCTGCTATTGCGGCTATTAAAGATAACTCCCCTGTTTGGATAGGGTGTGATGTTGGTAAGTTTTTTCATAGAGGCCTCGGTGTAATGGATGCAGAACTGTACGAATACAAGCATTTATATGATACAGAATTTGATTTGGATAAAGGAGGAAGGCTTGATTATGGGGAGGCGCAGATAGCTCATGCAATGCTTTTTACGGGGGTGAATCTTGTAAATGGCAAGCCTACAAAGTGGCGCGTTGAAAATAGTTGGGGTGAAAAAAATGGTGACAAAGGATATTATATTATGACCGACAAATGGTTTGATGAATTCATGTTTTTGATCACTGTTCATAAAAAGTACCTTACCAAGAAGCTTCAGGATGAATATAAGGCTAAACCTCAGGTTGTTCCACCGTGGGATCCTTTGGGAGATTAGGTGTGTTTTAAGAAGAAAAAACTTTATCGTTAACGAAAAAAATAGTAAGGTAAAGGATGGTTATTTAATACAAAAGGATAGATATATGAGCAAAGGGAAAATTTCTGAGAAAGAGTTGGTTAAGATGAAAAACAGTTTGGTAAAGGATCCTTCCTTTCGTTTAGCGCGTAATGCGGTAACAAGAGGAGATTTGCAAGATGTTGCTATGAATTGGGATCGTTTTGCTTTGCTTGATCATACCTTTTCAGAGATGGTATCACCAGAGCTTGCTGCAACCAGTCAGCATCAAAGTGGACGTTGTTGGCTTTTTGCTGCGATGAATTTAATGCGTATCCCTTTTGCACGTAAGTACAAGTTAGAAAAGTTTGAGTTCTCACAAAGTTATTTATTTTTCTTTGACAAGTTGGAGAAAGCCAATTACTTTTTGGAGAATATATTAAAAACAACGGATGAAGCATTTGATGGTCGTCTAGTATCTCATCTGCTCACCGATCCCCTTTCAGATGGCGGACAGTGGGATATGCTTGTCAATATAATCAATAAATATGGTGTAGTGCCAAAATCCATTTTCCCAGATAGTAAAGCATCTTTAAACTCTCGTTCCATCAACTACATCTTAACTTTAAAATTAAGAGAATGGGCAAAGACTCTACGTGATTTAAAGGAGAAAAAAGCCTCTGATAAAAAGCTTTCGGAAACCAAAGATCTGATGATGAACGAGGCGTATAGAATTATGGTCACCCATTTTGGGCAGCCTCCTGAAAAGTTTGATTGGGAATATGTGGATAAAAATAAAAAATTCCATGCACATAGAAATTTAACACCAAAGACATTTTTCAAAAAGCATGTGAATTTCCCGCTTGATGAGATGGTCTGCCTGGTCGATAGCCCAAGGAAATCCACCCCTTATAACAAAGCTTATACCGTGAAGTATCTTGGTAATGTTGTTGAGGGACAGGCTGTTCGTTATTTAAATGTAAAAATTGATGTGATGAAAAAGGCTGCTATTGCATCTATTAAAGATAACACCCCTGTGTGGTTTGGTTGTGATGTGGGCAAGTTTTTCCATAGAGATATTGGGGTGATGGATACAGAATTTTATGAATATGAGGATTTATATAACACCCGTTTTGAGCTGGATAAAGCTGGAAGGATGAACTTTGGTGAAAGTCAGATGACTCATGCGATGCTTTTTACTGGGGTGAACCTTGTAAACGGAAAGCCTACAAGGTGGCGTGTGGAAAATAGCTGGGGGAAAAAGAGCGGTGATAAGGGATATTTTATCATGACAGACAAATGGTTTGATGAGTTTATGTTTGAAATCGCTATCCATAAAAAGTACCTTACTAAAAAGATTTGTGATGAATATAAAACAAAACCACAAGCGCTAGAACCTTGGGATCCTTTAGGCGCATTAGCTTATTGAAAAAACGTCCACTGACGTTTGTCTGATTCTTTTAGCGTGTGCTTTTTAAAGATGTTGATTTTGTGGTAGGTAGAATTTTTACTATCGGGATAAAAAAGAAGTTTTTGCTCTCGGTATTTAATCTCATGCCTACCGCAAGATGTTTGTAGCTCAAAACCTTTTCCAAAATGAATAGCTGGAAGAAAAATTTCTACCGGATCATCTATTTCTATGTCATGAGTAAAGCTACAAGTGAACTGACCAAGAAGTGCACAAAAAGAGTATGAGGTTAGCTTTCCTGGGGTTTTTATAGGATAAGGTCTTACAATAGCCTCTTTGCCCCGAATCCCTGAGTAAGGACTTTCTGGTTTTTTGATTTGATCTGGGCTAAAGATTGAAAAATCTTCATTATTCCACAAGTCCCCTTTCTCATTAGAGTTTACAGAAGTATAATTCCAAATAATAGAAGAAACAAGCGTATCTTCAACTGCTTTAAATGATCTTTCTAGCCCTTCCTTCTGCTTAGTGAAGTTTCCATTTTTATATGCTTTTTTCCGATTTAAATCGAAAGGAATACCGAACTCGCTTAAAAGAAAGGGTACTTTCCCAAAATTCTTCTGCACTTTTCTCAGCAAGCGAAATATCTGCATAGAAAGGTTCTTCTGCACAAAATAAGGGAAACTAACGCGCACTTTCTGTGTAATCATATCTACTGCAATAAAACTCCACACCTTTCTCATTGAGATTACAAATGCATCATACCAATGCCCTGAAAACCCAATCTTAAATGGATAATTTTGTATTTTTGGAATAGGATGACCGGTAGCATGTTCGATAAATGAGATTTTACTTGCATCTACATCAGAAATCGCTTTACATACCTTTGCTACAAAAGGGAGGTAGAAATCTTGATTTGCAGAGCTGGTGGCAAAATAGTTCTTCCGAAGCAAGATGGGATTGCTATCTTTTCCATACCCCCAAATACCAAGGCTGCGCCAAATGCAAGTGCCCTTGTCCCATACTGTTTTTCCTTTTGGATTGAATGTCTTTGTATGGGTTGCTTTTAAACTAAAGAGCTTTTTCTCAAATATATCGATAGTTACAGGAATCCCTTCTGCTAAACCAAAACTTTGAAGGGGAAGCGGTGATGGCCCTAGACGAAAAAGACCTTGGTACTTACTAAGATCATTATTACCTATAAAACCAAGGTGTGGTTCGTTCATTATATCATATCCAATCACATGATTCATTTTTCTTAGTTTTTTTGCGCAGACCCTCACTGCATCTACATAACTATCCTGAAGGAAATCCTGCACATTTTGCCCATCTACCTGTAGATCTGGAGCAAATGTATTTCCTCCAAAAAAAAGCGTATACATTGTCTTTACTGCATATCTATCTGCATTGGTAGCCCAAAACAAATGTCCTAAAGGGAACCTATCTTTATTCTTGTGGGAAATAGCTGCAAGAGTTGCCTCAAAATTCTCAACCTTCATCCCTAATTTTTCAAGTGTCCAATAGGGCGCTCCTGATCCCCCTGTAAAACGGGACCAAACATCTTGATGAAAATCTATAAGAACATAAAAATCATAACTTTCTGCTAGTGAAATAACGCTATGAAGGTAGTTAAGGTATTTTTTGTCATACTCCCCTGGCTTGTTTGGGCAGATCGCCTCCCATGGCACCACCCATCTTAGCAAATTAAAACCCAAATATTTTAGGCGAGTAAAATGAACGCCTGCCTCATTTAAAGGAAAAGGGGTATCCACAAATGATATTTCCCCCTTTTTTAAATGTTTTGTATCTGTTAATGGTATCTTAGCCGCAATATTTATCCCCCGAAAGGTTATGGTCCTTCCACTGGGATCAATAAATTCACCGTTTTTTGTTGTGACTATTTCCGATATAGAAGATTTCTCATAAAGCTTTTGAAGGGCAGAAAGAGACTCCTTTCCTATGATAGCCTCAGCTCCCAGCTCACATATGGAGTTTTTAATTAACCGTCTATGATACATTGATTCTAATTACCCATCTTTACCGCCGTCATCCCTGCTTTAGCACTATTTACCAGATAGTTCAATATATATTTACTCGCCAAATGAAGCGGTTTGTGATAAGCCCTGTTACCCATACAGAAAAGGCCCCCCAAAAAAGGGCTGAGAAGGAATGGAAATGTACGCCGTAGGAAAGTTCTGATGCCAGGAAAAAGGTGAAAAAGTTAATAACAAGGGTGAACAGGCCAAGGGTTAGAATGGTAATAGGCAGGGTTAATAATGTTAAGACAGGTCTGACCACCGCATTTATCGCACTTAATATTATTGCAAAAAAGAACGCATCGGTCCCATTATGAATCTCAAAACCAGGGATATAGCGCCCAATGAATAAGACTACAGCAAAGGTGATAAAAAACCGAAAAAGTAAAAACATATCTAGATCTCCCCTTCTAAAGCTTTTTGTAGAGCTTCAAAGTCTGGCATCTTAGAAATATTCTCAGTAAGCTCTGAATAGACCACCTTATCTGAATCGCTTAATAAGAGTATACTTCTAGCAAGAAGCCCATCTAAAGGGCCTGAGGCTATTTTTATCCCATAATTCTTAGAAAAGCCAGAACGAGATCTTAAGTCTGAAAGGAGAATGATATTATGCAAACTTGCCGACTTACAAAACCTCTCTAAGGCAAAAGGGAGGTCTTTGGAAATCACTAAAAATAAGACAGATGGATATTTGATTGCTAGATCATTAATCGCTTTTGATTCCAAAGCGCAAACAGATGTATCGATACTTGGTATGGTAGCCAGCACTTTTCTTTTTCCCTGGAAGCTTTCTAATGTTTTTGTCTCTAAATCACTTGCACATAGAGCAAAATCAGGAGCAAGATCCCCTTCCTTTAAGAAACTGCCCTCAATTTGCACCTCATTTCCATCTAAAGTAACCCTAGCCAAAAACACCCCTCCTTTAGCTTCATCACTGACTATACCTGGATTTTAGCTCCGCAGCAAGAAAATTATTTATAAAGTTATACCCTGCTAACCCTCAGTAGCTTACCTTTTACCTTTTCTTAATATAAAGAATATGTTAAAATGTACTTCGAAAGAGGGTGCAATGAACAAGAAACAACTGAAAAATTATTTGGAAAAAGCGGAATATCTACAGGTTCTTATCAAAGGAGCTACGAAATCTCCAGCTCCATTTGGACACAAAATAAGCAAACCTAGCAGGTGTTTAAACGCCTTAAGACCAACACCTTACCGATCGCATAACAAAAAAAAGCTCAGTGCCTTACTAAAATCCTCAGTCTTTGTAGAGATTTCCTTAACAGAGGCCTCCCCGGCAGATGATAATAACACAGTTAAAATAGCTGAGATTGCTAATGCCGTTGGGAATAGGCAGAATCTGCATCTTTTATACTATAAAATGGTCTACTATTCGTCTAGGAAAAAGCCTTTATTCCAATGGAAGCGCCAGCAGACCTTTAACGCCCCCCTTAAACTTCAGAAAATGGCGCCCGTTTTAAAAGGAGCCTCCTCTAAGACTTTTATCGCTAAATTTTCAAAAATCACCAGCGCAGAAAGTGACTCATTAAAAGAGGGAAAGGAAACCATGGAAATCAATCAACTTGCGAGAGAGAGAGAGTTTTCTGAGCGTAGAAATTATAGAACATCTACACACCTTTACACATAATTAGCAGTTATATAATTTATATACGTTATTATCCTTTACTTATAAAACGCATGATGGTATAATAATCATATTAGTACTCCTCTTTAGAGGAGTGCTAGGGGGGATATGTTTTAGCCCTTTATGTGTCCCCCCATTTTTTTATTTCACCCCCACTCACTCAATTATACAATAGAATCACCTCTCGGTTTGTTTATCAGAGTCTTCTTAATTATTAGAAGCAAATTACTTTCGGTTGTAAAATAAAGTTTATTATGTTATAATATTACTTTAATAACAAACGAGGTTCTTATGCCAACCATATCACACTCTACAAGTAGCAGCAGTATCAATACAGTTAGCTCGGACAGCGACAGAGCTTATCGCCCGCTTGGTCGTCATAGAAGAAAAAGCAGTCCATCACCTACAATAGAGGTACAAAAACCAACCTCAACAACTAAATCCATTACTAAAGTAGCGCTTTCTGCCGCTCTATCGAATGCTGATAAAAAAGTACATTTAAATGAAAAAATAGAGATCCAAAAAGCAAAAATCCGCAAACTAGAAAAAAGATTAGCAAGGTATAAAAGTAGGCCGGAAAAATCCGACAAGCTATCTAAACTAGAGCAAAGAATTCAAAAAACCCATGTTAAGGTTGCAGCTCATGAACAAACTCTTTCAAAACTTAACGCGACCATAGAGCAACGCATAGAAAAAGGTCTACCTGCAATTGCTGATATTCCGGTAGTGCCTTTAGAGGAAGAGGTCGTTAAAAAAGAGAAATCTATTTATAGTACCGTGAGGTTTTTTACAGAATTTAAAGACCAAACTCCTCTGATGCAAGTGATTCAAGTAATCTTCTCTGTGGCAATTTTAGCGGTACGTCTTCTAGTAGATGGTTTAGTTTTTATTACCAATACTTATGTAGATGGAGTTTTGGAAGGTAAGATAAGAAATGGAACACTAACAAAACTGGTTGTTAAGACTGGAGTGGATACCCTTTCTGACCCTGAACTAGTACAAACAATTATTGATACAGGCGAAAAACTTATAGAATCCTTGGGAGATAAAGCCTCTGTAGTGATTGTTGCATTACTTAGAAATAAAGCAACTCTCAGCGCTATTGAAGATGCTCTTTCTAGATTGATCAAAAATCCAGATATAGAACAAGGTATTGCGGGTCTTATTGGCTCTGAAAAAATCAAAACTGCAGTAAGAGGGTTTATCCAAGATCAAGGAGAAACGCTGACTGGTGTAGCCAAGCGCGCCCTTACAGACAAAGAACTAGAGGCTCTTATTATATGTTTTCTTCGTAAGCTTCTTGGTGATTCTGCAACAGGCATGGCGATAAGAGTTGCTGATAACGTAACATTAGGAGTGGGTGGAAAGCTTGTACAAGGGGCAGGAGCGGTTAAAGATGCGGCTGGATCAGCAGCAAGCAGGCTTCGATCAGGAGCAGGCGCGATTCGATCAACCGCCACGCAGTTTGTTAGAAATAGGTTGGGACTCATAAGCCCGCCATCAGAGACCGCTACATCTCGTCCAAGCGGAGAGGCTTAATAATGAATAAAGTTGATCAATTAGTAGGACGCTCTGTAGGTATTAATATTGAAGAAAAGAAGCCTGCTAAAAAACATAGCACTACACTCATGCATTTAATCGGGGAAATTCGGAATAAAGAGAATTCTACCGCAAGAAAGGTTGGTGAGAGTGTCGTTTTAGTTCTTTATTTTTTGAGCGGTCTTTTTTTAGCAGAAGCCCTTGGCTGTCTAGGAAATTGGATGTGGAGTGAGATCAAAAGAGGTCTCTCAAACCATAAAAGAACAGCTGAATTAAAAAATATCCTTATAAATGATGTCAAAACTAAAGCTACAAAAGCAATCCGCCCTTTAGCTTACGATATTCTTAACAAGCTTATGAGCAGACCTAAAGTGGTAGAGACCATTGATTATGTTACATCCCTTGGTGTGGCCACAGGAACAGGTGCCCTGAAAGACGTGCTCAATGGAAGGGTGTTTTGTGACGCTAAAAAGGTAGCTATTGATTCGGTTATGGGCAACTTAGGAGAGACTGGAAATACAGTTTTAAAAGACTTCAACACCGTGTTTGGAATAGCAGAGAAACCCGCGGCTACAACGCCTCCGGCTGCAGATAAAGCGAAGCCTGAAGCAAAGAATCCGTCTGTTGAAAAAGTAAAAAAAATCATTTTTGATGAGCTTGAGACACTTGTTATGCAACCATTTTATACGATACTTGGTAACGCTTCTGATGCGGTTAAGGCGGCTTTTTTGGGAACATCGGAAAAAGAGGAGATCGCTCCTATAAAACCTACCGCTACTGCTAAAGTTAAGACTCCAGAGGAAGACAACACTGCTGCATTAGAGTCTCAAGGTGCGCAAATGGTAAGTTGGTTGAAAGCGCTTGTTAAAGAAACACCTGGAAGTGATGCTCCAAAACAAGGTCCTGTTGTTACTAAAGTAGTACCGACACCCACAACTGGAGCAATACCTGAAATAAATGCAATAAAGGACAAATTTCTTGCAAATTTAAAGAAACAGGCTCCATGGCATGTGCGATATTTTTTAGGGCAACTCTATTAAGGAGACTCTGATAAACGGACAGTTTTATAATCTCCCAGATTTCTTATCAATCCTATTTTTCGTGGCGCCCCATCCCTACAGGGATGCCGCTTACTCCAAAATAAAATTCATTTCAAAAAATCTGAAAAGATTCTAAAAGGTGTAGTTTATCAGAGTCTCCTTAAGGAATTACACACTTTGAACTATGGTCCGTAAAAGAATTTGATCTTAAAATTAGTAGAATGAACCCTAAAAGGTTGAAAAGAGAAGTAAAGCGTGAAATGCAGAAGATCAAAGATACCAGCAAACCATCTACTCATGCTCAAGATTATATGCGTGAAGAACTAGTGCAAAAAAAATTAGAAAGAAAATCTTTTACAAAAAAAATGAAAGACACGCGGAAAAAAGAGCAATTTGATCTAAAACAAGCTAAGAGAAAAGAAAAGCACCGCGGTCATTAGATAATTTATTTTATTTCTTTTTTAGTAAAAAAAAGCAAAGAAAGGATTCTAAAGAAGTAATACTGAGACAGGGTCCCATAAATCATACGCCCACTATCTCGGTGAGAAAATGAGTGAGCCCGGAGAGGCGTTTTTTTGTTAGGTTGTTGTGTACAGCAAGTGCGAGCGCCTTTTTGCTGGAGACAAGGACAAGGAGTTTTTTTGCACGTGTTATCGCTGTGTATAGAAGATTTCTTTGTAGCAGCACATAGTGGCTAGTGTGTAGGGGTAGGATGATGCAGGGGGATTCACTTCCTTGGTATTTATGAATAGATACCGCGTAGGCAAGGGTTACCTCATTAAGCTCTTCGTAAGCATAGTCCACTTCTTTGTAGTCGAATTTTATAAGCATCTCTTTTGTGCCTACATTGATGTCTACTATGTAGCCGATATCGCCGTTAAATACCATTTTCTGATAATTATTTTTCAGCTGTAGCACTTTGTCCCCAATTTTATAGGTGGTATCTCCCCGCTGAATAAAGATAGTAGAGGTGTTCAACTCTTTTTGCATTACCCCGTTAAGGTACTCTATGCCTGCCTTTCCGCGACGCATTGGAGAAAGTACTTGTATATCTTCTGTACTGTGAAATCCAAATTTTTTTGGCAAGGTGTCACTGATAAGTGTTAGCATCTCGGTAAGCATATCTGCTGGATCATCTTTTTCTATATACCAAAAGTCATCATCGACAGTGGTGTCTAAGGTAGGCATGATCCCTTTGTTTACCGCATGGGCATTTTTTGTAATAAGTGACTGCTTTGCTTGTCTAAATATTTGATAGAGGCGTGTCATTGCAAGGGTGGAAGAGTCTATCATACTTTTTAAAACAGAGCCGGGACCAACACTTGGCAGCTGATCAATATCTCCTATTAATATGATTCGGCAGCCATCTGGCACCGCCTTTAATAGGGAAAACATAAGATAGGTATCTATCATTGATGCCTCATCTATGATCAGAAGATCGCACTCGAGCGGGTCGCTGTGCCCTTTTTTAAATCCTTTGGTTACAAAATCTACCTCTAAAAGACTATGTATGGTCTTTGCATGGGAGCGCGTGATTTCCGATAGCCTTTTTGCTGCACGCCCTGTTGGCGCAGCAAGCATAATCTTATCAGAAAGTTTTGCATGGATGGAAAGTATGGTCTTTGTGATGGTACTTTTGCCTGTTCCAGGACCGCCTGTGATAATATGTATTTTATCTTCTAAAGCTGAAGAGATAGCGCTTTTCTGCTCTTTGGCAAGCTTTATATGATGTTTCTCTTCCACCCAATCAAGCGCTTTATCCACTTTTACAGAGCGGATATTACAATCAGCTTCTTTTATCCGTTCAAGCTCTTTTGCTATGCCAAGCTCTGCATAAAACAACTTGGAGAGCCATAGAAAGGGCATTTCTTGATCTAACGAAGGGATTACTTCCCTTTTTAATCGCCCGCTCTCTTCAAGTCGCGTTATCGCGCGATGACAAAGGGTCTTTTCGACGGCGAGTATGGGAGAAATCCTATCAAGAAACTCATCTTCTAGGTAACAACAATGGCCCTCTTCTGATAATTTTTCTAGATGGTATAGTACCGCTGCATCACATCTTTTGGGATTGTCCTTGTCCATGCCAAGATTAAATGCTAGCTGATCTGCTGTTAAAAATCCAACGCCAGTAAGATCTCCTATTACCGAATAAGGATTCTCTTTTAATATAGAAATGGTCTCATCACCATATTGCTTGAAAATTTTATGGGCAAGACCTTCTGAAACCTTATGGCCGCGCAAGAAAAGCATCACCTCTTTGATATGCTTTTTCTCACTAAAACTTTTCTTTATTTCATCTACACGCTTTTTACCAATGCCTTTTAGCCGAAGTAATTTATTTGGCGTATCTTCTAAAACGGTGAGTGTATCTTTTCCAAAAGCCTCAACAATTGTTTTAGCATGGGTTTTACCAATGCCTTTTATAAATCCAGAGGCTAAAAAAAGTTCTATTCCAACTTCTTCAAGGGGAAGGGAGCTGGTGAATGTATTTATCTGAAATTGCTCGCCATACTCTTTATGGTCTTTCCACGTTCCTGTGCAATTTAGATTTTCTCCCAGCGCAACATTAGGAAGCTTTCCCACAATACAAGTTTTTTTATTTTCTCCCGTACGAAGGTGCGCTACTGTAAAATGAGTCTCCTCACTTGCAAAAATAATATGCTCTATAGTACCGCTGATAGTCTCTTCCATGGGAGGATCATACCCCTCCTAATTCTTTTTGTAAAGGAGACTCTTTAGGGAGATTTTTTTATGGAGAAAGTCTTCAAAAGCTTGATCCTCTTTTTTTTCAAGTGTAAGATCGCTATAAAAGGCATAATTTTTTTTTACAAGATGAGAAATGGATTTGTTAAAGCTGTATTTTTCGCGCAATATCATACGTAGTTTCTCCATCCCTACATAAAGGGAGGGGTCATCAAGCAGAGAGGCAATCTTTTCCGCACGACTTGCAGGTGTATCTTTTGTCTTATAAAGGAGTATAAGATACTCACAAAGGGAAAAGTAGGGGAGCAGCTCTTTATAAGCGACATGGTAGAGATCTATGAGAAAAGGCACGGCATGATCAAGAGCGTCATAAAAGAACAAAGAATTTGTAGAAAGACATTCGGTAAATGATCCATCACCTCTTAGCCCTACAAAAGGGTTGGATGAATTCATCCAATAGATAAACTCCTTTTGATCGATATTTTTTGTGTGTTTTATAGTAAGTGTTTTCCCTTCTTTTTGAATGCTAAGAGAGCTGGTATTTGGATCATCTAGAATAAAAATTTTTTTTATGCCGTAGGAAAGAAAGTCTATTTCATTAAAAAGGGGGAGAATGGTTGCTAGATTTGGCACAACAATGGTCAGGTTTTCTAAATCACTTTTCCTGTGCATTAGAATAGATAGAAAATAAGTGATTATCCCCTTTTTAGTAACAAGATAGGCAAAGTAAGTATTGAGATCTCTTTTTTGTGGAGGGACCTGATCTAGGATAATGATCCCTTTTTCAAGTGCATATAACCCCATCGAACGTTCTTTTGTAGCTGGATGATAATCTGGTGTGTCAATAAATCCATACTGACCAATTCGGGAGATAATTGGAGGGTCCTGATTCTCTTTTTCTATCATCGATTTTAACGATAAAAAATCATAGTAGGCGGCAGGGATTTCAAGAATAGAAAATGCCGATCTCATAAGATCTTGTATGGCCTTAGAAAATTTAGGAGGCTCTGGATGAGAATATTTTACGATATGATGAGCAAGATGAGACCTTAACTTATTAGGTAGAGGAGACTTTTTATCTATGACGGAGATAAGTTCGATGTTTAGCTCAGGAATTTCTTTTGCAAGAATATCTGCTATATGAATTTGCATAGAAAGATCGCCCAGTCCAAAAGGAATGACCCATGTAAAAAGGATGAGTTTTTTGTCCCCTTTAATGGGGGTATCTCTATACTTATAAAGGAGGGCTTTGTCCAAAATTTGGTAAATAATATCTTTAACTGAGGAGAATTCTTCTTTTTCTGGAAGAGCTCGCGGAATCTTAATTTCTGCGTAAGGCGGCAGCTGCAGGGTCTGCAAGTCAAGCAGTGCAGTTACCTCGGCTAAAATTTCATCGGAGAGAGGTCTCTTTTTCATTTTTTTATTGTAAGGAATTTTCCCTTTTGCTACAATCATTGCTTCTCTTCCGGCTTAGCTCAGTGGTAGAGCAGTAGACTGTTAATCTATTGGTCGCTGGTTCGAATCCAGCAGCCGGAGCATTAAAGCACCAAGTGAATTCTTGGTGCTTTTTTTTATCCAGAGTATTGCATTTCAACCTTGAACTGGGGTCCCCAAAATTCCCTTAAGGAGACTCTGAAAAACGGACAGTTTTATAATTTTCCAGATTTCTTATAAATCCTATTTTTCATGGCGCCCCATCCCGAGGGGGATGCAGCTTACTCCAAAATCGGATTTATTTCAAAAAATCTGAAGAAATTCTAAAAAGTGTAGTTTATCAGAGTCTCCTTAAAAATTCATTGAACAGTACGCCATATGAAACGCTAACGACTATAGTTTTTATTTGGATGTATCTTAAATAATCAGGTTTATTGTACAATATATAAAGAAACAGGAGTTGATTATGAGTTTATCTAATTACGTTGAAGTAAATTCACCCGTATCTTTGGAAAGATATGGAGGGGTAAAAGGTCACAATCTATATTTGAAATTATCAGAAGAGACGATTGCATCTTCAGTAAAACTAATACAAGAGAGAGTAGAAAGTAGCACACCTGCCGCTGATATATTTTTTAAGTTGTTTGACTTCCTTCGTAAAAAAAGAGGGCAAATTGCACAAGCTACCCAGACACCAAATGCAGAAACTTTTGGGGCCTTAAGAACTTTTAAAAAAATCACCATGCCATTTCAGCAATTTGGCGCTGTTCGTACTTCTTTGTATCTTAGATATAATAAACGTTTCATCACCCAACTAGCAAAAAAAATGGGGCCAATGGATCGTTCTTTAACGGAGTGGAAACAAAGAGAAATTAAATATGGAGAAACGGTATTTAACAGGAAGGTTGCTTTTCAAGTAGAGGTCCTTACACAAAAGAATTTACGAGCTCAAAGAATAGTAGAAGATATTACTGAAAAAGAGCTACAAGCATTGTTAGGCACGGAAAAAACAGGTACAGAGATATATAAAGATTGGAATCTGATGTTACGCTTAAAGCAAAAACATTCAGAGGTGTATCAAAGAATAGCTAAAAGTGCGCAGTTAAAGCAACTTATTACTTGTTATCCTTCCCCTAAAAAAGATAGTGAAGGAAAACCTATAGGAGATCTATCTACCTTAAAAAATTTATTTGTTTTTTCTACTGTTCGGATTGAAATTAATCGTAAGCTCTATGCTCTTGGAAAGCAACTGACCTGGATGTATACTACACATAGAACAGATCCAGTGGAGCGTATGAAAGAACATTCACAGGCAATTGTTATTCACCAAGATGTTTTTCTAATTGATGAGACTCTTAAGGCTATTGCACAAGTGTTTGGGCAAGCGATCTTGTGGGATAAGAAGACTCAGGCTCTTGAAGAGTTAAAAGATAAAGTAGCGCTTATCCGTTTTATGTATGCATTTTGTATGCCTTGCCTTCGTGGAGATGGGGCAATAGGGGACTGGATGGAGCTTGCTATTTATAAATATCATGGATTTTTAAAGACTCGACATAACTCCAAGATGCTTCCTTGTTTTGAGCCTCTTGCATCTACATCCTTATCTTCCTACAGAAAAAGATATGACAAGACGATTAAAATTGAAGAATAAGCGCGAATCTCTTTTTAAACAATCGATTATGTTGACAATAATCGATTATTCTGTATAATTGAGGCATGGCCTAGGAGATTATATGGATTTAGAGAGTGTTTTGAGAGAGGATATCCTGGATGGCAAGCTGGAGCCAGGTGCTAAATTAAATATTGCAGCGTTGAAGAGCCTTTATGGTGTCGGGCTTGCGCCTATGCGAGAGGCGTTATCACGCCTTGCAACGACAGGTCTTTTAAAGTGTGCCCCTAATAAGGGGTATAGTGTTTCTCCGATGAGCTTGCAGGAATTAAAAGATGTATATGAGATAAGCGCTCATATAGAGGCCCTTGCGATGGCTCAAGCTATTGATAGGGGAGGTGCTATCTGGGAAGAGGAGATTATTGCTTCTTTGCATCATTTAAAAAAAATGGAGCAGGGGCAGAAAAAGCCAGAATTTTCTCTATGGATGGAGGCAAATCAGAGATTCCATGATGCACTTATTGGAAGTTGTAGTCCTATTTTAAAAGAGCTTCGAAAGATTATTTGGCTTCATGGTCAAAGATATTCTCGTCTTGCTTTTAAAGAGCTTGTATTAAAAGATTTTCATGAGGAGCATCAGGCGCTTGCAGATGCCGCTCTTGGTAGAGATAAAGTGAGAGCAAAACGATTAGTAAAAGAGCACCACTTGAGTGGTTTAGGGTTAAATATAGAGAGGTTTAAAGATGGAACAAAGTAAAATATATGGAGAGTCTTATAGGGATTTATTAAGACTTGCAATCCCCTCCATGCTTACCTTTATCTCAACAACCTTAATGATGTTTTTTGATCGATTGTTTTTATCCAACTACTCATTAGAAGCGCTGGGTGCTGCTGTAAATGCTGGGGCTATTGCCTGGGGAGTGGTATTTGCATTTCAGGTTTTTACAGAGATGAGTCAGGTGGTTATTGCCCAATATATTGGGGCAGGAAAAGAGGATAAGCTCTCCTCTCCCGTGTGGCAGATGTTATGGCTTGTCGCTTTTTCTTGGATCATTTTTATTCCCGTGGCAATTTATGGAGCAAAGATTTTTTTTGAGCCAGGTTCTTTGCAGTCTCAATACTTTATTTGGTTTGTCTCTTTTGGCACAGCATTTGGCTTAGTTGGGGCGGGATCGGCCTATTTTATAGGTAGGGGAGAGACTCGTATTGTTACGATTACTGCTGTAATAGGAAATGTGGTAAATCTTGTATTAGATTATTTTATGATATTTGGAGTCAAAGGGTTATTTGCTCCTATGGGAGTGAAGGGCGCTGCAATTGCTACTGGTATTGGTATAGTGGTGCAAGGCATTTTATTGTTGATCTTATTTTTACGACAGACCAATTATAAGGTGTTTTCATGGGATCCAGAGGTGTTAAAGCCTTGCATTCGAGTGGGTTTTTCCCCAAGTCTATCAAGAAGCGCAGAAATTATTGGCTGGGGATTATTTTTTAGCATGATGGCAAAAGCAGGAAGCGTGCACCTAATTGTTACAAGTGTTTGCCATAGTCTATTGCCAATTTTTGCCTGTGTGGGTTTTGGGCTTCAAAAGGCTATTTCCACTATAACAGGTAATTGGGTTGGCGCTGGGAAAATAGAGCAGATACCAAAACTGGTGCAAAAAGCTACGGTCGTTCTTGGTCTCTACATGGCGGCAGTTGCTCTGATGATGTATATATTTCCAGATCTTCTCTTGCAGCTATTTCAAAATAAGGAATTAGATGTCGAGCTAAGCAGTCTTATTCGCATAGGATTTTTACTTTCTTTAGGCTATCTATTCTTTGGAGGACTTCGAAATATTGCCACAGGAGTTCTTTCTGCAGTTGGTGATTCATGGTTCTTAATGACCTTTGGGATTTTAACTATTTGGATGTTTTTATTAATTCCTGTTTACTATTTTATTGTTTTCTCAGGAAAGTCGGTAACTTTTGCGCAAACTTTACTATTAGCCTATGGGGTGATGGGCTCATTGGTATATTTAGCAAGGTATAGTTCAGGCAGATGGGCTGCAAACGCCTCTTTAATAAAAGAATAGTTGTACAGAAATATTGACTTTTTGCTAAGGTTGTGTTTTTTTTATCAAGGGTCGAGTATGAAGATTTTTAAAAAGCTATTTATTTTAGCAACGGTTTTTATGTTATGCACAGAAAGTGCGCTCATTGCATCAGAAAAAATACAACCAAATTCTTTTATTGAGTATGACTTGTATAGCGCTATAAGTGAGGGCAATCTGGATAAAATGGGTGCTTTGATTGAGACGTATGCTTTTAGCCCAAAGGTTTTAGGGGAATTTTATCTTTTACTACTTTCTTCAGAAAATATTTCTAAGCAGGATATATTAGAAAATATATCCGTGCTAAAAAATGAAGGGGCTGAGTTATTTGCAGAAACAGAAATGACATTAAATTGGGATCATTTTATAGATAATTTTGATGCGGATATGTATGAAGCGCTCCAAGGAATAAAGGGCTATGAGAAATTTATTCACTTTGTATATTTGAATGTTAAGAGTTTTGTGGAGTACGAGCAAAAGAATCCATGTGTGAAATCAATAGATTTCTTAAATGAATCACTGGAGTTTTTTAAAAAAATAGATGCATTTCTTATTCGAAAAAAAATATCTTTTTCTAAAAAAGAAATGGGTCCATTTATCGAAGAAAACTATCATTTGTGGCGTGAAGCCCCCTCATTTCTAGTATCAGATATTTTAGAGCATGTGTCGCCTAAAATAAATGCCGAGCTATTTTATAGATATATGTGCTGCACTCCCGGGTTTATGCTCCATTTATTAGAAACCAATGAATGTCAAAAATATTGCATGCTTATTGCTCCTTTTTTTCTAGGAGAGTTTCCTAAACATGTAACTGCAAAGGCATTGTTACTTTGGATAATTGAAGATATGGGGAAAGCAGATGATATGTCGGGGTACTATTTACAAGAAGAGAGTGCACGCCAGGTGGGGAGGGTAGGAGATTACTATTTTATTTTGCAATCTGCTGGGATGAAAGCATATTTAGATAAAGAACTTGAAACTCTTGATGATAATGTAAAACAGAAGGTTTTAGAAATATTTCGTTTAGGTCCTAAAGAATGGATAGATAATGAAATGCAAGAGCTTTTGCATGACATAGAAGAGGCAAATAAATTAACAAAGGATATGAAATGAAAATATTTAGAAACTTATTATTAGGATTTATTGTAGGATTTACCGGTTTGACAAGCAGTGTATTTGCTGGAGATCAAAACTTAGAGATAGAAAATGAAGAATATAGAACCGAAGGAAATACACAATTAGATGAGGCTCTGCAGCAGTTTTTTAGCACAGATAGCTTTGATCGTATATTGTTAACGCTTCACGATGAAAATTTAGAAACTCATAAGATTGGCGTTCTATTTGATCCCGTGAATGGATACTTTGATTTACAAGGAATGAAGATGAACAATCCTGTCTTAATTGTAACTCCGTATGGTACACCAAAAGCATTAATAGATTTAGTTAAAAGAAAAATACCCGCAGATCTCTCTTGCTCTGTATTTTGTTGTGGGAGCTTTAACGGAACTCCAGTTTTAGAATACTTCGGTTTCGAATAGATTAAATGTCTACAGAGTCTCCTAAAGAAGACACTGAAAAACTCATGCGGAATAATTAGTCCAGCAGTTATGCAGAGTCTCCTAAAGAGGCTCTCATTTTTTTTGATAAGAACAATTTGGTTACTACAATTGTAGTAACCAAGAAGCAATAGTCAAGGCGTTACTGTTTTTCTATTAAGGATACGCTCTACAGTTAGGGAGATTTTTGGTGTTCTAGGAATTTATACTTAAAGCTTTACATTTTCTCTTGTTGTGATAAAGTGTATTTTTTACAGTCATATGAAACGGTGATGACTATAATTCTCTTGGAGGGAATATGAAAATACTAAGAAATTTATTTTATACTTGTCTTGCAGTCAATCTTTTTGCTTCAAAAGGAGATATACCAATCTACCATGTAGAGTATTTTGATATTGGTAGGTGGGAGAGTGATCATTTTATTGACACTGGCACAGGAACGGTAAGCGAAGATCGTATAGATAGTTATTTATACTATTTCTTTCAAGATATGTGGGGGCAAGGGCAGTGTAATGTAAATTTCTGTCATGGCCAAGCGGTTGATCTCTCTAACTTTATCAAGGGGGATTATGCATCTATGAGTGCCACCAATTCTTTTGGTATATTGGAGAAAAAGACTTTAGGAAAGCTTGTAGGTGGCAAGTCTGTCTCTATGTATGTAGTGGATTGGTTGATTACTTCGGTAGCGATGAAGACAGGAATTTCTTTTGGGGGAAAGGCTGCGACTGGTGGGGATTGGGATTTCGGATTTGATAAAATAGATCCGGTAGAGCTTGCACAAGATTTTTCAACATGGGCAAATGATTTAGCGCTTTCTAGACTTGATTTTGATGTGCAAAGTGCTGATTTTATTAAAAATGATCCACAGAAATTAGCAAGTTTCTTTACCACTTTAAAGGATCATTTCAATGGGAGAGTTACTTTAACTGTTCCAGGTGATGTTACATTGTGGGGGCTTCAAGGGAAAAATCTTTTTCCTCTTTTTAGGCATGCGCCTTTTAAGACAATGTTTGATAGTTTAAATTTAATCCTATTTGATCAAACCCATTATTATTTAAATGCAGGGCAAAAGCCTGTGCAAAATTGGGATTTATTTTTATGGATATCTCAGCTTGCAAAAGATAGTGGATATACCTTTGCACAGGCTGCCTCTCTTGTGAACATTGGATTTAATGCTTCTATCAATTATTTAGACAAAGAATGTTCTAAAGGTCCCATTCCTTATGAAAAGATGCCCTCTGGAATTACCAATGGGAATGCTAGCAAATTTATCTTTGATAAACTCCAGGACAGTTTAACCAATGAAACCATTACTCTAGGCTGTCCATTTTATATGGATAGTAACGCTGATTACAGTGTATCATCATCCAATGGCTATGAGTCGCAGTTTTTTAACAATACAGGGAATTTTGAGCTAGACTTTCAGCGGTATAACTATTTTTTTTATTGAGTTTTACGGGCAGGTTTCTTCTTGAAATTATCCAGTAGCTGATTGAATCCTTTTTTTGAGTATTCTACAGGAAAGCGCATGATATTTTCTGGGGTGAAAATCATCTTAAACACAATGGCCTTTGCTATTTGAGAGGTGATATTCCCTTTTTTGGTATTTAGGTTCTTAAATGTAATGTTTTTGATTTTCGTGGTCTTTACTTCCCCATCGGTATCAATGATATGAATGGTTAAGTTGTTGACGGAGAGAATCTTTATAAGAGCATTTCTTGTTGACGGCTTCTGCCCTTTGCTAGATTCATTGATATGATGCATAATAGCGTCCCAGTTGGTAAGCTTTTTTTGTCCAGGAAAGGGTTCTATGATAAGGGTAAGCTCATCTAGAAAAATTTTTTCGATTTGAATGAATTGGGTAAAATAGGTAGATAGAGGAGCTTTTACTTTGATCTTTTTTATGGTAAGGGCATAAGGGTGTTGGGTATGAGGAGGATTTTTTACATGAAGATCCCATATACGAAGGTTTTTTAAGGTAATTGCGCTATTGTCTATGGTAGTTTTCATCCCAAAAGAAGAGGTGAGAATATGACCTAAGATCACCGAAGTAAAGATATAAACCATTAAAATCGCAAGGATTATAACGCCTAGAATAGATAAGAACCAGATCCAAAACTTCTTCATATCTATAAGATATCCACAAAGATACCTATTTAAGCAATAAAAAACCTTTTTTAACGTTCAATTTCTGCAGCAAATATATATTGGTCTTGGCTTATTTGTGTACGTTGAAAAAAACCGTGTTTATTATAAAAAGGTTTAAGAGATTTACTTGCGTGTAAATAAATGCTAACTTTCAAATCATTACCTTTAAACATATTTTTAAAATGTTCCATTAAAGAGCTGCCAGCGCCTTTTAATCGTTTTTTATTCCACCGGTTAGCATACCAATTTCTTATACTATTATTAAAATCATAAGGAATGTTTTTTGGGTTTGTGAGAATATATGCTAGATATTTTATCTTTTTGTCTACAATAGCTATCGCTTCGGTATTTCCTTGGTACGTTGCTTGTATAAACTGATACTCTTTAGGTTTGCTCAGCTGATGATGACCACCCTTTTCTAGTTTATAAAGCATCTCCTCAATTAGATTCATAACCTGTAGAGCTTCATCCAATCTTATGTTAGTTGTTTCTTTTCCAATTCTTTTTCCTGCTTCACTCTGCCATTGCTTTACTATGTGACGAATTTTATTTATATTCCCAGGAACTGAATCTGAAATAAGAGTGAATTCTTTCTGAGTGACTTTTTCTATAGTTGAAGTTACTTTGTGAATGCAAAAAACGATAACAATCAAAATAGGTATAGCAATAAGTGTAATTGTTTGATAGCCAGGTAAATAACTAAAAGCAGGAGACCTTGATAATATTGGATGTCTTTGTGTGCTATTTATAGGGGTAAATGGGGCGATATTCATATTTTACTCACAAAGATTTTATCTTATGTTTATATTATACTCTTGTGTAAATATAGAATCAACAGAAGTAAGTCTTTTTTGCCATATATAGGAGACTTTGAAAAACGCTAACAACTATAATTAAATTTTGAATAAGAGTTATAAAAAACTCCCTTAGTGAACTAAGGGAGTTTTTTTATCAGAGTTTCCCAAGGGTTTTAATCCCTAGGAAGGTCTGAAAGCATTGTTATTCAAACTTTTTTAGTAGTCCATACCAGGAGCACCGCCCATAGGCATTGCAGGTGCAGCAGCAGCCGGTTCTGCCGGAACATCAGCCACAACCGCCTCTGTTGTTAGTAGAAGAGATGCAACCGATGCTGCATGCTGAAGCGCTGAGCGCACTACTTTAGTTGGGTCTACGATTCCAGACTCGAGCATATCTGTATACTCATTAGTAAGGGCGTTCCATCCAAAAGTATCATTCCCTTCAAGCACTTTGTTATAAATAACAACACCAGGTTCACCAGCATTATAGGCAATCTGGCAAAGGGGAGCGCCGAGAACTGCAAGAACAATCTCTGCTCCGCTTCTTTCATCGCCTTTTAAGGTAGTGATGAATTGCTCTAGATTTTTTTTGCAATGAACAAGAGCTGATCCGCCGCCCGGAAGGATACCTTCTTCTACCGCTGCTTTTGTTGCATGAAGTGCATCGTCTACACGATCTTTTTTCTCTTTCATCTCCACTTCTGTTGCAGCACCTACATTGATAAGTGCTACCCCGCCGGTAAGCTTAGCAAGTCTCTCTTGAAGCTTTTCTTTGTCGTAGTCAGAAGAAGATGCTTCCATCTGTTGCTTAATCTGCGCGCAACGATCTGCAATAGCCTCTTTGCTGCCTGCTCCATCAATGATGGTAGTTTCATCTTTTCCAATAACCACTTTTTTAGCAGTACCCAGCTGATCCATGGTTGTAGTCTCAAGCTTCATCCCTAGATCATCAGAAACCACATGAGCACCTGTTAAAATAGCAATATCACGAAGGATCTCTTTTCTTCGGTCGCCAAATCCTGGAGCTTTTACCGCACACACTTTTAACCCAGAACGAAGTCTGTTGATAACAAGTGTAGCCAGCGCTTCGCCTTCAATATCTTCAGAGATAATAAAGAAAGGTTTTCCAGTCTCAGCCACCATTTTTAAAATAGGAAGAAGCTCTTTCATGGATGAGATTTTTTTCTCATAAATCAAGATAAATGCATCTTCTAAAACAGCTAGCTGTTTTTCTGTATCTGTTACAAAGTATGGATTGGTGTATCCGCGGTCAAAGTTCATTCCTTCAACAACCGTTAGTTCTGTTTCTAAAGTTTTCCCTTCTTCCACAGTAACTACGCCATTTTTTCCAACTTTTTCCATTGCTTTTGCAATCAAAGATCCAATTTCAGCGTCATTATTTGCAGAAATAGTTGCCACTTGCTCAATTTCTTTATCCTTAATCGATTTACTTTTCTTTTTCAGATCAGAGGTAATGGTTGCAACAGCTTTATCAATTCCGCGCTTGACTTGGATTGGATTTGCACCTGATGCAATAGATTTTAATCCTTGAAGGTAGATAGCTTCTGCAAGTACTGTAGCTGTAGTTGTTCCATCACCTGCGGTATCTGCTGTTTTGCTTGTTGCCTCTTTTACAATTTGTGCACCAATGTTTTCGTATGCATCAGAGAGTTCTATATCTTTTGCAACGGTTACTCCATCTTTTGTGATGTGAGGTGCTCCAAACGATCTTGTTAAAATTACGTTGCGACCTTTAGGTCCTAATGTGACTTTTACAGCATCTGCAAGGGTAGTTACCCCTTTTTTGATTCGATTACGTGCATCTTCATTAAATTTTATGTCTTTAGCTGCCATAATGGTTACTCCTAATATTTATTTTATTCATTTACTCTACAATAGCAATAATATCACCTGATTTAACAATGATAAATTCCTCTTCATCCATGGTTATTTTTTTCTCGGCATATCTATCCCACATGATTTGATCGCCCACCTTTACAGGGCACTCAATTGTGTTCCCATCTTTATCTTTTTTGGAAGGGCCAACTGCAATAACAATTCCTGTATCTTGTTTGCTTTGTGCTGAATCTGGAAGAATAATTCCGCCGCTAATCTGTTCTTCTACTTTTTTTCTTTGTACAAGAACTCTGTCTGCCAAGGGGCGAAGTTTGCTTTTAGTGTTTGCTGTCATGATTTTGCTCCTTATTTTTTAAAATAGCATTCATATAACTTCTATTTTACATGGTTAAGAATTTAGAAGCAAGGCCCTTAGCACTTTTTTTGTCTTTCTGCTAACTTTCTGTTCTTACAAGAAAAGTCTGTTCATCTTTTGCCGAATCCGTATACTTACAGGATAGAAATCAGTGTTAAGGAGACTCTGATAAACTACATTTTTTAGAATTTCTTCAGATTTTTTGAAAGGTATTCTATTTTGGAGTAAGCGGCATCCCTGTAGGGATGGGGCGCCACGAAAAATAGAATTTATAAGAAATCTGGAAAATTATAAAACTGTCCGTTTTTCAGAGTCTCCTTAAGAAGTAATTTAATAAATTAATTCAATCTTTAAGGAGATAGGAATGAGTCGTCAGCAGGTAAAAGAGAAAGATACATGGAATTTAGTTTCCTTTTTTGAAACAAAAGAAGCGTGGGAGCAAAAACTAAAGAAAATATTTGAAGAATCAGAGTCTGGTTTTTTAAAGATAAAACCTATCTCTTTTAGTAAAGATGCAGACCCTAAGCGGGTCAAGCAAGTGCTTTCTGATTTTTTTGAGTATATGCGACAATTAGATATGATTTATACCTATGCTCACTTAAAACATGATGAGGACATCTCCTTTACGGAAAATAAAGAGGCATATGAAAAGGCACGCTCTTTATATCATCGATTTATGAGTGCTGCAAGTTGGATAGAGCCTTCTATTTTACAAATGGATGAGAAGGCTTTTGAAGCACTTCTTAATGCAAAAGAGCTTTCTGGGTACCATTTTTATTTAAAAAAATTAAAGGATCAAAAAGAGCATATTTTAACCAGTGATAAAGAAGAGATGATGTCGCTTTCAGGGAGAATGCAAGGGACTGCAAGTGGCGCTTTTTCGGCGCTTACCAATGCTGATATGGATTTTGGTATAGTCAAAAATGGTAAGGGAGAAGAGCTTTCTTTAACTCAGGCAAGTTATGGTAAGTATTTAAAAGAGCAAGATAGGGTGCTGCGGAAAAATGCTTCTGAAAAACTGCATGCCTCTTACGTTTCTTTTGAAAATACCATTTCTGAATTAATTCACGGTCAAGTGCAAAACCATATTTTTAATGCAAAAGTACGGTCCTATAAAAACTGTTTAGAAGCGGCTTTAAAACCTCATAATATTCCGCTAAGTGTATATCATAATTTAATAGATACTGTTTCAAATGGGCTTGCTCCCTTACATCGCTATACTTCTTTTAGAAAAAAGAGACTTGGAGTAGATAAGCTCTATGCCTATGATTTATATGTTCCTTTAATAGAAATGTCTGAAAAGAATTATACTTTTGATGAGGCATGTGAGATTGTGATTGAATCGGTGGCTATTTTAGGAGAAGAATATCAAGCTATTTTACGCAAAGGATTAACAGTTGATCGCTGGGTGGATGTGTATGAAAATAAAGGGAAGAGAAGCGGCGCTTACTCTTCGGGTTGTTATGATTCCAATCCTTATATTCTAATGAATTTCCAAGGGACGCTAAATGATGTGCTTACCTTGTCTCATGAGGCAGGACATAGCATGAACACCTATCTAAGCAATAGGAAACAATCTTACCATGATGCCGGATATACTATTTTTGTAGCAGAGGTGGCATCTACTTTTAATGAGCAATTGACCTATGAATACCTATATAAAAAAGCAAAAACAAA
Organism: Chlamydiia bacterium; assembly: GCA_022601595.1. GTDB lineage: Bacteria > Chlamydiota > Chlamydiia > Chlamydiales > 2-12-FULL-49-11 > JAJACQ01. The sequence continues at coordinate 136,196 of JAJACI010000001.1, forward strand.
AGAGGAGAGAATCTTTCTTCTAAGTGCGCAATTAGATGCAATAAGAAGTACTTTTTTTAGACAAACTTTATTTGCCGAATTTGAGTTAAAAATTCATGAGATGGCAGAGGATCACGCTCCTCTTACGCCTGATATTATGAAAAAGGTATATGGAGATTTAAATCGGAAATATTATGGGAAAGATTTTACGGTAACAGATGGTTCGTCTGCCGAATATTTACGCATTCCTCACTTCTATTATAATTTTTATGTGTATCAGTACGCAACAGGTATTGCAGCCGCGTTGACACTTGTGGAGAAGGTGCGTAATGGAGCCCTTGCTCCTTATTTAGGTTTTTTAGAAGCAGGAGGAAGTAAATATTCTATTGATATATTAAAAGAAGCTGGTGCTGATATGTCATCAAAAGAACCTATAGAAAATACCTTGAAGATTTTTTCTACGTTACTAGAAAAATTAGAAAAAGAGTTTGAGATAAATTAGTAAAAGAGGTAAAAGAGATAGGCTTTTATCTAAGAGGTGTTTAATGACAGGAAAAAAGGCGATCAAAAAGTTCTTTATTGTAAAGAATGACAAAGGGCTTCATACAAGACCTGCAACAGAGATAGTAAAATGTTTGGCAAAGTTTAAGTCAAATATCACGTTGCAATATGGAGAGCTTACGGTGAACGGGAAATCCTTACTTGGTATTATGATGCTTGCTGCAGAATGTGGGGCTACTGTAAATGTTGAAGTAACGGGTGCAGATGCTAAAGAGTGTCTGAAAACATTGTTAGAGCTTGCTGATAAAAAGTTTCATATGAAGTATTGAAGAAACTAGATTTTCCTCCAGGGATGGAGGGGGCGAAAAATCTCATTTATAAGAAATCTGGACTAATTATTGAAACCAGCGGTTAATCCTTATACACAGGGGACTTGTCTAGAACTTCTTGGCTGCAAATTACTTCTGTATCGTGTTTTAAAGCAAGAAGCAGCGAGTCTGAAGGTCTTGCATCAATTTCTAGAATATCTTCTCTTCCATCACCCTTCTTGGATAGGAGAATTTTGGAAAAATAGACGCCATCAACTACATCTGTTAGGATAACTTTTTTAATATCAATTTCAAAGCCGGTGAGTACGGTATCTAAAAAAGCGTGTGTCTGTGGTCGTTTTATCTGTTTTGTTAGGATATTTTCAATATGAAGCCCTGTAGTTGGTAAAGTATAGATAGCAAATTGCTTATTATCACCCTCTAGTATAAAAGCGCTATAATTACTGCTTTGTACTACCTTGGAGAATAAGATTTTATGCATTTTCTTCATTTTGATCACTTTCCTTTATTCCAAACATCCACAGAAAGATCATTTTTGCCAATAATTATTATGTCTGATGTTTGTAAAAATAACCCAGTTTCAATTACGCCGCAAATACCTTTAAGAGAGGTGTGCATAGCTCTGGGGTTAACGATATCTTCTTTAATTTCAATGTCATATATATAGTTGCCTCCCTCAGTAACAAAGGTCTTTCCATCAGCTTCTCTGAGTTTTCCTCTAAATCCTAAAATATCCAATCTTTTTAAGGTACTTTCATACCCAAAGGTAATGATTTCAATGGGTAATGGATGTCCATTAAGCGGGGTTGCAATCTTAGATTCATCTATGATGGTGATGTTTTTTTTAGAGTTTAAGGCAACATATTTTTCCCTAAGAAGAGCTCCGCCACCACCTTTAATAATGTAAAAATCGCGGCTAGCTCGATCTGCTCCATCTACAGTAATATCAATGAGCTGAGACAAGGATGGATCGATAATGGTTATACTTTTATGCAGGGCGTTTCTTGACTCTAAGGATGTTACAGCAGCCGATATCGTCATCCCTTCGGCCTCTACCCGCTTATTAAGTGCTTCAATAAATGGTTTTACAGTAGATCCAGTTCCAATACCTACAACCATATGGTTTTCAATGTATTCTACGGCAGCATTTGCCGCGGCTGTCTTGCTATTTATATTCATAATACCTCTTAATTCTAACTATGAAAGAATTTTTAATTCTGTGCAAGCGTCTAAAAGTAGGAGTATTTAGTAGTTTCTCCTATATGCATATAAATTTCTTGCATTTTTATTTGATGCGCCTTAAAATAGGGCCTATTTTAGAAGACCCGCGGAGGTAGATCATGAAAAATAAGCTAGCCAAAGAGACAGAAAGAACAGTAAGAGCCAGAAATAAGCTGAAAAAGCGTCTGGGAATATTAGATGAAAAGGTAACAGAAGGGGCTTTAGAGAAGAAAACAGATGAAATCCATCGTTGGATTTCAAGGCATGCTAATGATAGAGTAGTTTTAAAAAAGAAATCGATTTCTTTATTTGATTCTAATAAAAATGCAGCAAAAATGAGCTCTAAGGTACAGAAAATGGCAGATGCCATGACAGAGGAATAAGGAAAAAGGTGTTTGTGGATATTATATCATATTTAGAGTCACGTGGTTTAATTGAGGAAATGAGCTCTTTAGAGTCAAAATCTCTTTTAAAAACTCCAAGAACTATCTATTTAGGAATAGATCCAACAGCGCCGAGCTTGCATTTAGGCAATTTGGTAGGTTTAATAGTTTTAAGAATGTTCCAAAACTTTGGGCATAAGCCTGTTATTGTTTTGGGCGGTGCGACAGCCATGATAGGGGATCCTTCTGGAAAAAGTACAGAGCGTCCATTATTAACTGAAGATGATATAAACGCCAATATATCTAGAATCAAAAAGACGGTAGAATACGTATTAGACTCAACCGATGAGAAGACTCGCCCTATCATGCTCAACAATGCAGATTGGTATAAACAGATGTCTTCAATCAATTTTTTACGCGATATAGGAAAACAATTTCGTTTAGGTCCAATGCTTGGTAAGGAAAGTGTACGTACCAGACTTAATTCACCAGAAGGGATGAGTTTTACAGAGTTTAGCTATCAGTTATTACAAGGCAATGATTTTTGTCATTTATATAAAAATCATAATGTTGAATTCCAGATTGGCGGAAGCGATCAGTATGGAAATATTACTGCAGGAATAGAGTGTACAAGAAAAACTTTAGGAAAAAGTGTCTATGGAATTTCTTTTCCCCTTTTAGTAAAAGGGGATGGAAAGAAATTTGGTAAAAGTGAGCAAGGAGCGATTTGGTTAGATAGAGAATCTCTTTCTCCATTTGGCTTTTATCAGCATATCGTAAAATTTCCAGATAGTGGGATGATTTCTTTGTTGAAAAAATTAACTTTTTTACCGATGGAAGATATTAATAGGCTTGAAGAGAGAGAAACTAAAGGTGATCTCAAACCTTTTGAGTTACAAAAATTACTAGCATCTATATTAACAGAATATGTTCATGGACCTGAGGGATTGAAAGAGGCGATGGCTGCAACTGATGCTATGGCTATTGGGTCAACAGAGGTAAATAAAGAAGGGCTTAAAGCAGCGCTATCTAGTTTGCCGATGATTACTTTAGAAAAAAAAGATGTAGTTGGTGCTTTTTATTTAGATCTTTTATGTAATAGCGGCTTGCTGAGCTCAAAAGGCGAAGCTCGTAGATTGATTCAGAATAATGGAGCCTACTTAAATAAAATTAAGATCAGTGATCTTAAGCAAAAAATTGAAGAGGAAGATCTACTCGATGGAAATTTGCTTCTTTTAAGTAGTGGTAAAAAGAAATCCCTAGTTGTTCAACTTACGGAAACTCTGAAAAACTCATGCTGAATAATGACTCCAGCTTACTTATAAATGAGATTTTTCGTGGTGGCCCATCCCTACAGGGATGCCGCTTACTCCAAAATAGAATACCTTTCAAAAAATCTAAAAAGATTCTAAAAAGTGCAGTTTATCAGAGTCTCCTTACATAGATTTTCTCTAGAAGAGAAATATTTGATTTATTAATTTACTTATTATTTCACCGTTTTGTATAAAAACATCGCTATCAGCGGGAGTGTAGATTTTTCCATACTATAGTCATTACCGTTTCATATGACGCACTAGGCGGATTTTTTCCTCAATACATTAAAAAAACCCATTTTTTTTAAGTTTCTAATTATTTTTTAACTCTTTACTTGTAAAAAAAGTTATATACCTTTCTAATGAGGTAAAAGTTCTACAGCTAGAGGGTTTACTAAAATACAGAAACTAGTTTAATCGTTTTTGTAGAGAAACAAATTTTGTCATTTAAATAGTGATAAAGCAAAACAAGGAGAAATATTGTATGGCAACTAAAACAAAAAAACAGTTGATAACAAAAATAGCAGCACAAACGAATCATCACCCAAATGAAGTAAGGTTGATAGTTCAGGCATTTTTAGATTCAATCACTGACTGTCTTTCAGAAGGTAATCGTTTAGAATTTCGTGACTTTGGGGTGTTTGAAGTTGTAACAAGAAAGCAAAAAATTGGAAGAAATCCTAAGAATGCTTCCATTGCTATTGTTATTCCTGAAAGACAAGCAGTAAAATTTACAGCAGGTAAAAAAATGAGAATGGTAGTTGAAAGCGAAGCATCAGCAATGGTATAATGGCCCTTCTCAAAAAAATATAATTTTGATAATCTCACTAAGAGCAAAAGATTTTTGCTCTTAGTTTTTTTTTATAAAGGTTAAATATGAATACTTGTAGCTCAGAAAATGGTAGTTCCACAAAGGCGCTTTTATCGCTTTATATGGATGGTAAAAATGTAGATACAGAAGATATAGACGCTTCATTAAATATGATTGTATCTACCTCGGATCCTTATATAGCTGTTGATGAGTTATATCTAATATCGATGTATAAATATCTATTGGGAGAGGCAAGTGCGGACAAACTCAGTGATGTAGCAGAAAGGGTAGAGAAACAAATCCCTCCTCTAGATGTTTTAAACCTCAAAAGTGTGCTTACTCATTGTAAATTAAATTTAGTAAACGCTCTTAGATCAAGAGCTGTTTCTTTTCCAAGCGAGATGGTATCTATTGTTACAATAAGTGGTCTTTCAGAGTTAGATGATCTAGCAACTATTTCCTTGTTAGCATTTTTTATAGGCGTCTTTAGTGATAATTCAAAGTATCTTGCTTTAGCAAGTAAAATTGCAGAGCTGATATTAAACTTCATGAAAGATAGTGGAGAGGTGGATGTTCTTTTTCTGCATGAAATAGGAAAATATTCAAAAGATAAATGTCGCGTCTCTGTTTTTATAATGATGACATTATATGAAAAGCTTACAGATGATGATCGAGTTCAAAAGTATTTAGCTAAACTGGATCCATATACAGGCGGTCTCTTTCAGACAATTGACGTGGAAAAAAGAATGTTATGTCGTCTCCTAGAAAAAGCAACACCTATCTGCTGCACGCTTCCTAAAAAATCAAGGTGCCTAGAAGAGCCCTCAGCCCTTATAAAAATAGAAACAGATGGATTTAGTTATGTTTCTTCTAAAGAGAAAAAAGTAGGTATCGGCAGCATAAGCTATAAAGGAGATATAATAGTTCCGTCTTTTGCTCCTCATGTGCTCCCTCTAGGTAAAAGTGACCTTTATGGATTAAATGAACCAATCTGCACAAATGGAGAGGTAAAAGATGGCAATATTAAAATGTGGAATAGAGTGAAGTCTATCGATAGTTATGGAAGTCACCATGTACACTCTAATGTAACATGCACGGAAAAAGCTATTGCCTTAGAATCTTTTCTTTGGTCAGCAGAGAAGGATCAAGAACTTTCTATGGTATTGTTTTTAAGAGGTAGTTCTATACTGATGGAAGAGAAAAGATATCAATCAGGTGGTTTAGAAAGAGTGCTTGTAAAGACTTCTAGAATTGATGTTCAGCTTACGGATAAAGTATTACAAATCCATCTTAATAAGCAAACTTCTGTAGAGCTTATTCCTCTTGCCGGTCAGGAGTTTTTCTGGAACAGTGATTTTATTCTAGCCTTCCCATATACCTCAGGAAGAGTCTTATCTCTTGAGTTAATAATGGGAGAGTAGGGCGTGATCTCAATTAAGGAGACTCTGATAAACTGCACTTTTTAGAATCTTTTCAGATTTTTTAAAGGTATTCTATTTTGGAGTAAGCTGCATCCCTTTCGGGATGGAGCGCCGCGAAAAATAGGATGTATCAGAAATCTGGAAGATTATAAAACTGCTCGTTTTTCAGAGTCTCCTTAAACACATTTTATGGATTGATTAAAACATAATTTTATCATAATATGGATATAAAAAAGGGAGAGTTTTGTGTTTTCAAAAAGGATGTTCTTATATTTTTCATTAACGTTATTAATGTGCCTTTCGTATGCATATTATACTAAGGAAGATTCGACATCTAGCGCGGCTTTCCAAGCAGATACTTTAGGGGAGGAGAGTGTTTCTTCAAGTGCTCCTAAAAAGGTTTCTGCAGTAAATAGTAATAATATAAATCAGATACGCAGATTTTTTTCAAAAGGGATGGATAGATTTCCTTTTGTTGATACCGTTACTTATACAAGTAGAGTGCCGTGGCTTAAAGGTAGACCTGCATGGATAGCAGATTATGCAAGTCATTATGAAACATCAAGACATTTTATTGCCAGAGGACTTAACGGTAAAGAAGATTATGTGTCGCAAAATGTTTCACCAGGTGATACTTTTAATGTAATCAATCCTGAAAAAGATATTGAGTTTAATCTGCTTGTAGATTTGTCTACCTGTACTTTAGACTTTACTTGCACTAATAATGAAACAGGGCATACAGAATTTATCAAAAGTTATAATGTTGGAGTGGGAAGAAAAGATTCTTTTTCTCCATCTGGTAGCTTAACTCCTCTGGGTAAGTATAAGCTAGGAGACAAAATTGCTATTTATAAGCGCGGTGTAGAGAATTATTTCCAAAAGAAAAAAACGCATATGATTGAAGTGTTTGGCACAAGATGGATTCCTTTTGGTGAGGAGATTGAAAACTGTACAGATAGCGCTAAAGGATACGGCATTCATGGCCTTCCTTTTGTTTTTAATGAAGCAGATGACACCTATACTGAAGACCTTACTTGTTTAGGAGATTATAGTAGTGATGGTTGTATTCGTTTGGCTGAAAAAGATATAAATGAGATATTTTCTATAGTGATAACCAAACCTACATTCATTCAAATTGTAAAGGAAAAAGATGTTGCTCGCGGATCAGAAGACTAAATCATTATCTCCCATAGAGAGAGTGAATATAGCAAGAGCTGCCGCCCGACCAAAAGGGGCAGATGTTATTGCATCTATCACCTCTTCTTTTGAAGAGCTCCATGGTGATCGGCTGATGGGAGATGACCCAGCAGTTATCTGCGGTGTCGGGGAAATAAGCGATAAGCGATGTATGATTATTGCTCAGCAAAAAGGCTCAAATGCAGCAGATAGGGTAAAGCATAATTTTGGAATGATGAACCCTTCAGGTTATAGAAAAGCTCATAGAGCGATAAAGCTTGCCGAAAGATTTTCTATCCCAGTGATAACCATTATTGATACCCCTGGGGCATTTCCAGGGCTCAGTGCGGAGAAAAATGGGATATCTATCTCCATTGCAGAAAATCTTTCTATGATGAGTGATGTGAAGGTTCCTATTATCACCTTAGTATTAGGCGAGGGTTGCTCTGGAGGAGCAATAGGTATTGGGATAAACGATCAAATGATTATGTTAGAGCATGCTTATTATTCTGTTATATCGCCTGAAGGATGTGCAGCAATTCTATGGAAAGATAGATCAAAAAAAGATCTTTCAGCAAAAGAATTAAAGATGCAATCAGAAGATCTAAGAGCATTTAATATGGTAGATGTCATTATTCCTGAAGGGCCAGAAGGGTTTTCTGTAAATAAAAAATCTATCTTCGGCTCTATAAAGAACGAGATTTGTTTAGCACTAGATAAATTATCGCAGTATTCAGAAGAAGAGCTATTGCTCGTTCGCTATAAAAAATATCGCTCTTTTTGAAAAATTCTGATACAATAGGCTTATGAAAATTCTTTTTGCAGCCCTTATGAGGGTAAAAAATCATGCTCTTTTATTTATATTTTCCTTGTTTGCCTTGCTTGGTTTGACCACATTTAATTTTTTAGAGATTATGATGTTTGGTGCAATAGCCAAAAGCGGCAATCAGCTAATAGGTGCCAAAGATGGAAAAATTGCAGAGATAGTAACTTCTATTCAAGATTTTATAGGTTTGGATGTCGATTCTTTTTCTACTCTTACCATAGCTTTCGTAATAGTGGGTTTATTCAACGCAATATTCTTATTTTTGAGTAAGTTTTTAACAAAAATACTTGCCGTAAGAATATGTAGAGATTTAAGAAATGCTTGTTTTGCCCATCTTCAAAAACTACCCCTTTGTTTTTTTACTAAATATGACAGGGGAAAACTTTCCACACGAGTAATTACCGATGCCAATCAAATAGCGCTATCATTTAACTCTTTTGTTACTAACTATTTACACATGCCATTTATTGTAGTTTGCACTCTTACTATATGTATGACCTTGTCATGGAAATTGACATTAGGACTATTTACCTGCGTCCCTATAATAGTTTTTCCTTTGCGAATGATCACAAGGAAAATTCGGCAAATATCTCACGCTATGCAGCGCAGGCAGGAATCTTTTGCTTCGGTAATTATTGACCACCTTTCAGGAATTGCCACTATTAAATCTTTTCAGCTGGAAGAATACTCAATAAGAAAATATCAAGAAGAAAATGCCCGCATGGTCGCCTATGATGAGAAGATACAAAAGTATGATGTAATGTCCCGCCCTATTACCCATTTTACCATGACATTAATGCTTCTTTGCATTTTATACGCAGGCATGCACCTTTTGCAGATGAGCTTTCCTGATATTGTTGTTTACTGCGGTGTTTTACATAAGCTATATGGACCTTTTAAACAGTTTTCAGAAGAAAATGCCAATGTACAAAAAGGGGTTGTTGCCGCCATGCGTATTGACGATGTGATGAATGAAAAAGGCGAAGGGGGAGAAGAGATTCAAGAGATAGCACCGCCTTTGATAGACTCTTTTTCTTTTAAGCAGGTAAGCTTTTCTTACGGCACAGAAAAGGTGCTTAGAGATATTTCTTTTTGCTTAAAAAAAGGAGAAGTGCTGGCCATCACAGGTTCAACAGGGTCAGGAAAATCAACCCTTCTTAAACTATTTTCTAGACTATATGAAATAGAAAAGGGAAAAATCTTTCTTGATGGAACAGATATATCTACCATAAGCCTTGCATCTCTAAGAGAGAAATTTTCCATCGTCTCCCAAGAGCCATTTTTCTTCAACGACACGATACGGGCAAACCTTATTTTTGATAAAGAGGTTTGCGATCAAGAGATAGTAGTGGCTGCTAAAAAAGCATGTATACACGATTTTATCATGAATCTTGAAAATGGGTATGAGACAGTGGTTGAGGAGATGGGAAAAAATCTTTCAGGAGGGCAAAAGCAGCGTCTATCCATTGCAAGGGCATTGATCCGTGGATCAAGCATCCTCCTTTTAGATGAGGCTACATCATCCCTAGACGCTGTTAGTGAACAGATGATATCAAAAGCACTTTCTAATATGAAAGGGGAGATAACGCAGGTAATAGTAGCCCACCGTCTCTCCACCATCCAGCATGCCGACAAGATCCTCTTTTTAGAGCACGGAGAAGTAAAAGCATTCGGCACCCTCCCTGAGGTGATGCAAAGCGCCCCTGGATTTTCCGCCATGTGGGAAGCCTCCAAGCTCCAGGACACCGCTTCTGTGTAGTCATTCATGGAGCGCTGCTCCATACCACGCTTAAGGAGACTCTGATAAACTACACTTTTTAGAATTTCTTCAGATTTTTTGAAAGGTATTCTATTTTGGAGTAAGCGGCATCCCTGTAGGGATGGGGCGTAACGAAAAATAGAATTTATAAGAAATCTGGAAAATTATAAAACTGTCCGTTTATCAGAGTCTCCTTAAGGATCAAGATCCTTAAGAATCCTTTCATTGTATTTTTTTATACAAAAAAAATGAAACAGTAGAATTTTTTTTAGGAAAAAAACAGAGAGGGGTTTCCAAAGGGGCTGAGAGTTTGCCATATTTATATGAGAGCTAGCTTGGAGAGGGTTTCTTTGAGCTCGGCATTATCCTCTTTGTCGAGGGCGCCAGATTTTGCGAGCCAGGAGAGGTAATGTTTAGGAACTTTTGCAAGGGGAGTGCCGCGATGTTTACCAAAAGGCATTTGTGTGATAGGACCGCTTTTTTGGTTGAGGAGGATAAACACCTCTTCGATGGTTAGATCGCCTATCATCTTTTCAAATACTTGTTTCATCACCATCACATCATCAAGCGCTCTGTGTGCGTTATTGGCGTCTATGCCATATAGCTCTCTTAGGTATTGAAGGGAATATTTCGGAAGGTCTGGGCGATATTTTCTTGCCCATTTTAGTGTATCCACGTAAGGGTATTTGGGAAGTTCTACCTCAGCCCTTTTAAATTCCGCTGTGAGAAAATGTTTATCGAAATTATCGTTGTTATGGGCGATGAGAACGACATCGCCCTCACAAAATTCCACAAGCATCTCAGCGGCTTGTTTAAAAGTGGGGGCATCTTTTACCATTTCATCGGTAATACCTGTAATGGATGTGGATTCAGCAGGTATGGGCATGCCGGGGTTTACAAAGGTGCACAAAGAAGTTTTTTTGTGGGCATCATATGCCGCAATTTCAATAATCCTATCCGTATCCGGCTTAAGACCTGTTGTTTCTGTATCGTAGTATATTGCTCTTCGTGCCATAACTTCAAGATTATATGGTAATAGCTATTTTAGTGATAGAAAAAGAAATACTTTGATGTTAAGTAAAAAGATATTAGAATAGATCTTTTTTAGAAGGAATATGATGGATACAGACCTATACACTTCAGCGCTTTTATATAAGGCGGATCCGCGAGCGGTTATTGCAGATATTGGCATAGATTTAGCGTTAGAGATGCTTGATCAGATGCTTTTAATACGCCATTTTGAAGCTCGAGGAGAGCAAAGTTATCAGCAAGGAAAAGTTTGGGGTTTTTATCATGCCTATACTGGCCAGGAGGGAGTGCAAACAGCAATTACCCATGCTTTGGGAAAAGAAAAAAACTTATATGCTGCAACTTATAGATGTCATGCCTTGGCTCTTTTATTAGGGATGACTCCTGAGCAGGGGATGGCCGAGCTTTTTGGAAAGGTGACGGGTAATGCAGGCGGGCGCGGTGGATCGATGCATATGTATACCAAGAATATGTTTGGCGGCTCAGGAATTGTTGGCGGGCAGTGGCCTTTGGGCGCAGGGCTTGCTTTTTCTCTTAAATATAGGAATATAAAAGATGAGGTGGCTGTTGTTTTTGGAGGCGATGGATCTACTCCACAAGGAACTTTCCATGAATCGTTAAATTTAGCACAGCTTTGGAAGCTCCCTTGTATTTTTGTGGTGGAGAACAATATGATAAGTATGGGCACGCAAATTGAGCGGACTACCTCTTGTATTCCAATTGCTGAAAACATGTCAAAGGCATATGGAATGAAATCTTATACGGTTGATGGGATAAATCTTACAGATGTATACGACCTATTTAAAAAGATAAAAAAAGAGGTATTAGAAACTTCTAAGCCTGTTCTTGTCGAAGTGTTATGTCAAAGGTTTAAAGGGCATTCCATTTCTGATGCGGCGACGTATAGAAGCAAGGAAGAGGTAGAGGAGATGAAAAAGAAAGATCCTATAGATGCATTTAAAAAGTTATTGAAAGAAAATTGCGGCTTTACCGATGAGGAATTTGAAAAACGGAGCGAGATACAAAAAGCAATGGTGATAAAAGCTGTGCAAGCTGCTGAAAAGGCGGACTTTCCTTCAATAGATACCCTTGAAGAGGGAGTGATGGTAGATTAATGAGAGAGATTACGGTAAGAGATGCGATACGAGAGGCAATTGATGAAGAGCTACATCGAGATGATGATGTCTTTATTCTTGGGGAAGAGGTGGCTGAATATAACGGCGCCTACAAGATTACTAAAGGTATGCTGGATAAATATGGCCCTCGCCGCGTAATTGATACCCCTATTGCTGAAGGGGGATTTACAGGTATTGCAGTGGGTGCAGCGCTTACTGGCCTCCGTCCTATTGTGGAGTATATGAGTTTTAACTTTTCTTTTGTTGCGTTTGATCAGATTGTAAACAATGCTATGAAAATGCACTATATGTCTGGAGGCCGTTTTACCGTGCCTATTGTTTTTAGAGGACCAAATGGCGCAGCGGCACGTGTCTCTTGTCAACACTCGCATAATGTGGAGCCTCTTTACGCACACCTGCCTGGCTGTATTGTTATAGCGCCATCCACCCCATATGATTCAAAGGCCCTTTTAAAAGCTGCTATTAGAAATAATAACCCTGTCTTTTTCTTGGAAAATGAGATGCTTTATAATGTCAAGGGAGAGGTTCCAGAAGGGGAATATAGCGTAGAAATTGGAAAGGCAAAAATAGTTTCTGAAGGTACTCATTTAACGCTTATCTCTTACAGCCGTATGCTTGTATTTTGCTCCGAGGTGCTGGATGATTATAAGAAGAAAGGGATATCTATTGAGCTGATTGACTTAAGGACCATCAAACCTTTAGATGTGGGGACCATTGTTTCTTCCGTAAAAAAGACAGGCCGTGCTGTAGTGGTTGAAGAGGGGCATAAATTTGCAGGCGTCTCTGCAGAAGTTATTTCTATTTTACAAGAGTTTTGCTTTGATCATTTAGATGCTCCTGTGGAAAGGGTGTGTCAGATGGAAACACCGCTTCCCTATGCGCCGCCACTGGAAGAGGAAACCATTCCAAATACAAAAAGAATAAAAGCTGCTATTGATAAGACAATAGCTGGATTACTATAAGGATTTTTAACAATGCCGATAATCGTTACCATGCCAGCACTATCGCCAACAATGGAAGAAGGAGTAATCTCCTCTTGGTTGAAAAATGAAGGGGATAAAGTTTCAGACGGCGAGGCTTTATGTGAAATTGCAACCGACAAGTCCACAGTAGAATTTCAGGCCATAGATGGCGGATTTTTAAGAAAGATACTCATTCCGGCAGCAGGCACCGCCAAAGTCAATGCACCAATAGCTGTTATCACCGAAACTGAAGACGAAGATATCTCTTCCCTTTCCTTTGAACAAGAGAAACAAGAAGAGGAGAAGCAAGCTGCAGATGCCCCTGCTCCAAAAGAAGAGGAAAAAAAGAGCGTAGGTGGATCTTTTAATGCAATGACCTTTTCTCCACCACAACCAGCTGAAAAGGTGCGCGTGGTTAAAAAATCTTCTATCAATGCAAGCCCGCTTGCTAAAAAGCTTGCTCAGGAAAATGGGCTAGACATTACTTCTGTAAAAGGATCAGGCCCTTCAGGGCGAGTAATAGCTAAAGATCTAGAAGGTGCGCAAAAAGTGCCTATGATGGGAGTTAAAGAGACCTCTTATAAATATCCAGATGGAACCTTTGATGAGGTGCCGCTTACCCCTGTAAGGAAAATTATAGGCGAGAGATTGCAAGCGTCAAAGATGACCATCCCTCATTATGTGGTAACACAAGCGGTTTCCATGACAAAAGCGATGGAACTTCGCGTAGAGCTGAAAGAACTTGGCATTAAAGTGACTTTTAATGATTTTGTGATAAAAGCAGTAGCCCTCGCCCTTAAAAAACATCCCGATATTAATATGGGATATGATTCTAAAAAAAATGTGATCATACAATACAAAACGATTGATATATCTCTTGCGGTAAGTGTTCCCGATGGCCTTATTACCCCAATACTATGGCAGGCAGATTATATGTCACTAACCGATATATCAACGGAGGCAAAAAAACTTGCTATCAAAGCTAAAAAAGGGACGCTTGCCCCTCATGAATATCAAGGGGGATCGTTTACCATCTCCAACCTTGGGATGTTCGGGGTTACAGGATTTCAGGCAGTGATAAACCCGCCCCAAGCTGCCATACTAGCAGTTGGAGGGATCGCCGAAACAGCAATATCAAAAGAGGGAAAAATCGGTACCGGGTATATAATGAATATATCCATATCAATGGATCACCGTGTAATAGATGGCGCCGAAGGAGCAAAATTCCTAAACACCGTAAAGTTCTTCCTAGAAAACCCATCTAGCCTTATTTTGTAAGGGGTTTCACCCCTTAGACCCCACCAAAGGGTAATAACCCTTTGGAAACCCATCTCTGCTTTTTTTTACTAAAAAAAAGAACAAAAAGTCCTACTATAAAATAACTATATGTTAAGATGTTATCAAACAGTCGTAGGAAGGTATGATAAACTTGTTAGGTACCACAGCCCCAAATGCAGTTTCTGAGCAGAGTTTATCTCCAAGTTTTATGGGTAGATCGCTTCAAATAATTACTAGAACCCTTCCTCTTACACTCTTAGTACTAGCGGTTTTAGTCGTTGTTATAAAAATTTATTACAGATGTGCAAATTATGATAAAGAGCTGAGGTCTAATAGTGATAAGCTTTTGAAACATACTGAAAAGCAGATTCAAGATGCTAAAAAACAGCAAGAAAAATATGTTTCAGATTATCAGAAAGCGCAGAATAAAAAGTCTCAGGAAGCAAGGAATCAGGCAAATGCTCGTTTGAAAGAACTTCAACAACGACAACAACGACAACGACAACAACAAGAAAAACCAGTCAGGGCTGAATCAAAGCCAAGAGTGCGCAAGCAAGTTACAAGAGATCTGCCACCATTAGAAAATTATCAAAGGCGTGTTGCTCTCCAAAGAGATCAGATTGATATTGTTGCATCAGAGTGGCTTGCAAATAGAGAGAGGCAAATCAAGAAGCAGAATAAAGCGAATCAATCAGCTTTAGAAGCTTTGAAGAAATTGTAGGAAACTCAAATCGCTCGTTTATCAGACTCTCCTTAAGGAAAGAGTTTACAGGTAGGGGTGCAAACTATTCTTTTGAATGGGGGATATCTTTATATTGATTTGTTCTTTTTTGGATGTTATAATATTGATACATTAATAATTTAATAGGAAAAAATCATGAAAGTACCATCAAGATTAGAGAGCAGACCTTTAAATACAGCAGCTGTAGAACCAGTTAAAGTATTTGCTTTAACTTCTTTTTCCAATAAGACAAGCACGGTTGCTATAAAAATTATTTCAGGTGTTGGGTTGTTTTTAGCGGCAGTCTATTTTATAAAGAATTTTTTTTACAACAAGAAAGACCAAGAAGAGAAAGTAAAAGTAAAAAGTGATACTGAATTCGATGTCGCTACAGAAAAACAAAATCAGCTTTTTGAGCGAGTAAGCAATGAGGTACGTAAAATAGGTAGAAAGCCATCTCAAGTGAAAGTGTGGACAGAGATCGCAGTATTTTTTTCATCGATAAGCAATAGCGAGAAAGCTAATGAAGCTTTGAAACAAGCACAAGATTGCCATACACCATATGATATGCATAAGGTTCATAGAAGCGGTCCTGGAACAATTTCCTGTGTTGTAGAGGAAGTGGGGTATATTGCTAAGGCGCAAGCGCAAACAGGAGATATTAAAGGAGCAATAAAGACGATTGATAGTATTCCAACAGAAAGCTCTCATCTAGGAGATTATGGTAGAATAGAACTCAAAGCAAAGATAGGTGATAGAAAAGGCTCCAAAGAAGAGATAAATAAGTTAGTTTCTCCAGAAGAGAAAGATACAGGCCTGGGGAAATTGGCCGAAGTACAAATCAACCAAGGAGCTATAGATGAGGCAAAAGCTACTATCAAATTAATAAAAAATGACTTCCTTATAGCCCATAAACAGTATATGCTAATAGTGCGTCAATTTAAAGACGATAAAAATATTGACAAAGCACTACAAGCTATCCAATGCTCCGATGATCGATTTAAAGATGATCTTCTAAGTCAAGTGATAAGAATACTAGCAGAGAGTAATCAGATCGCGGAAGCTAAGCAAGTGCTTGCTAAGATTAAAGATAAACAAAAGCGCGTGTTCTCTGAGATAGTTATAGCAGAATTTAATGAAGAGAGTGGAGATATAAAGGAGATAATAGAAAACGGCAAACAAATCGGTTTGGAGCTCAATAAAACATTTAGGGCTTCTCTTTTAAAAGTTCAGTTAAAGAGAAAGATTAAGAGCGGTGATATAGAGGCTGCGAAAGTTTTAGCCAAAGGATGCAATCAGTGTAGCGCAAAAGATGAAGCTCTGCTTGCTGTTATGCAATGGTGTATTGAGAGAGATAATACAGAGGCAGCTAAGGCGATGGCTGAGATCATTCCCCTTTCTTTAAACGGTGCCCATAGAAATATTCCTAAAGATGAAGCTTTGCGGCTTTTAGCAGGAGCCTATGCAAGGAGTGGAAATTTCTCTGCAGCAAGAGATGCGATTGATAGAATGTCAACTGAAGAAGAAAGAATAAAAGCAGAATTTGAAGTGTATAAAATAGTGCAGGCAAAAGAAGAGGTCTCAAAAAATGGCGATAGAAGCTTTAAGGCCAACATAGCGAATAAAGATGGTAAAGGTGGTGGTGGTGTAAAATCGGAAAAGGAAATACCGCCATTTTTACATGGCAAAATTGATGTTTCTTCTTTGCAGATGGTTACTCAGGTTAATAAAGTTACAGAAAAAACTTTTAGCGCGAAATTTATAAAAGCTCTTGAATTAGTTGAAGCATGTAGTGCAAAAGGCATTTATGCTTACATCCGTACAACTAAATTTGATCCATCTAAACCTGATACGGCAGACTTTTACGTAGAGATAAATAAACGTCCAAAACTTTTAAACTGTATGAAGATGAATCTAAGGGGATTTGCTAATCAGCGAGGAGATGGAACGAAATGGTCATTTTTTCATGGGACAGGACCTAAACCAACATGGATGGCGACCCCTCCTGATCGCTTAGGTGCTGCAAATATTGGAAGATATGTACAGCAATATAAGTCAGATGCTATTCAAGAGTTGGCTGTAAACGCCTTAAAATTAGTGGAGACAGTTTCTAAAAAAGCAGGATATAAAGAAATATGGTTTAATACTCATGGCTTTGGAGTTTCATTTTTGCACTTAAGAGTTGATACTTCATGTGCAGGTGAAAAAAGACCAAAATATTATTTTCCTGAACTTAGAGATAGTGAAGAGAATAAATTTATAAGTGTACAAAGCGTAGACCATATAGAGAAGATAAGTCAGTTTTTAACTCAAAAGACTAATGAAATGAATGGATCTGCTTAAGGAGACTCTGAAAAACGGACAATTTTATAAGCTTCCAGATTTCTTATATATCCTATTTTTCGCTTCGCTCCATCCCTTTGGGATGCAGCTTACTCCAAAATCGAATTTATATTAAAAATCGGAATGAATTCTTAGGCAGCAGCCACATAGAGTCTCCTAGATAGAGTTTTTGTATTTTTTCTGTCGATAGTGTGCATACTGGCACTCAGAGACATATTTTTCTTTATAGAATAACGTGTTTGTAGGGGGTGTTTCTTTAGATAGAGTTTTTGTGTTTTTTCTGTCGATAGTGTGCATACTGGCACTCGGAGACAGAAAAAATACAAAAACTCCTAAAGAAACACCCCCTACAACCATTTTCTCTTTTGGAAGTAGTAAAGGGAGCCTACTATGGAGACTACAATAAACGACATGACGATTTCAAAGGCCCAAGGGGAGTGCTGAAAGGGAAGCTCTACGTTCATTCCGTATATGCTGGAGATGATGGTAGGAAAGTTTAGGATGATGGTTAGTGCGGTAAGTAGTTTAATGGTTTTATTGAATTGATCGGTGATAACTACTTGAACAGAGTTTCTAAGCGAGGTGATGATGCGCAGGCTGAGCTCGCATAAGGCCTCTGCTTGTTCTGAGCCGAGCAGTAGATCTTCAAGGTCATCTTGATCATCTTCTTCAAGAGTTGCAAATTTACGTGTTAGCAGAGCGTTGATGACTTTTCTAAGAGGCTGCAGGGCATTTAAGCACTGATTGAGGTTTTCCTCTTTTTGAGTAAGCTCGGTGATCGCTTTTTCATCGAATTTTGTTAGGTTCTTTTCATGGATAACCACTTCGGTGCGGATTTTCTTTATCACTCGTGTATAATTTTGTATGATCTTAAGGAGGATGTGAACGAGAAATTCCGTTTTTTCAGCAGGTCTATGCTCTGAGGAGGCGTTAATAATCCTTTCTATGATTGGGCTTTTTGTTGGTGAGATGGTGACAAAATAGTTTTCAGAGATAATAATGGTTAGAGGGGAGGTGTATACTCCTGATTCTTCCATGCTAGGAAAGCGAACAAATATGGCAAAGGTTGTTTTATTGAGTTTTTCTACACGAGGAATTTCCATTAAATCTAATGAGTCGGTGATTTCATCGATATCTAATTCTAAAAGATCTGCTATTACTACAAGATCCCGATCGTCTGCATTATCGGCATGTATCAGGCAGTTTTGCTGAGGGGAGGGGATATTTTGAAAGACTTTTTCATGGGTATTTTTTAAATAATATTTTGTCATCAAAAACCTCTCTCATTGTAATTATCAACTTCTACATAAGATATATAATAGCCTGCTAGGGGATTGATATCAACAAGCTTCTTCGCTTCTTATGACGAGGGGCAAGCAGTTTCCATCGAATCAAGAAGTTTTTCGGCTTTTTTAAGTTTCTTCATTACACTAGGTAGTTTTCGGAGAGCGGCTATTTGTAGCATTTCTTTTTTAATATTTTGTGCAGGGGCTCCAAGGTATATTCCTCCCGGCTCCTTTATCGATTTTATAGGGGCCGATCGTGCTGCAAGGATAACACCGTCTGCAATTTCGATGTGTCCTACAAGGCCGCATCCGGCAGCTATGATGACATTTCTTCCTGTCTTTACTGATCCAGAAACGCCAGACATGGAGACAATAAGATTATGCTCGCCAATCTCACAATTGTGACCAATCATACATTGGTTGTCGATCTTTGTCCCTTTTTTGATGATTGTTTTAGAGAATCTGCCTCTGTCAATAGTGGTGCTAGATCCAATTTCAACATCATCTTCCAAAATAACTTTTCCAAGGTGCTTAATCTTGGTGTGGTGACCTGTTTTTTTGCAGCTATGATACCCATATCCACAACTTCCAATCACACAACTAGGTTGAAGTATGACTCTCTTGCCAAGATGACAATCTTCTCTTACCACTACATTCGGATGGATAAGAGAGTCTTTTCCAATAGTACTTTTTGGTCCAATAGAAACATGAGCTCTTATCTCTGTGCCATCTTCTATTACCACATCTCTGTCAATAACCACATAAGGTCCAAGCTGCACATTTTTACCAATTTTTGCAGAAGGGTGGACACAAGCTGTGGGATGTATATCTGAAAAACCTGTTTGTGAATGATCTTCTAAGAGTAAGTTGCAAATTTGCTCGAAAGTCTTTGAGGGGTCATCAGATAGTAAATAGTTTTTTTCTGGCTGAAGTATGGTTTCTTTTTCCACACATATGATGCCAGCTTTTGTTGTTTGTAAAAATGAGGTGTACTTTTCGTTAGATAGAAAAGACACCTCATTAGAGAGGGCTGAAGATAATTCATTTACTCCGGAAACTGTGACATTTTCATCCCCTGAAAAGGGGATGTTTAAATGCTCTGATAGTTCTTTAAGAGAAAATGTTTTATCCATGTTTATTCACCCTTTTTGTTTTCTTTCTCAGCTTTTGCAGCTTCTGCATTTGCCTTAGCAGCATCTACTTTTGCTTTTTCAGCTTCTTGTTCATGCATTTTATCTAACTTTGCGATAACAGCATCTGTTACATCTAATTCTGCTTTATAGAAAAAAGCTTGCTCTTCATTTAAGATGCAGCCATATTTTTTCTCCGCAGCAAGTTCTGTCGCAGCAGCTTTTACTTTTTCTCTAAACTGGTAGAAAGTTTGATTTTGCGCCTGCTGTAATATTTGAGGGAATTGCATTTGATATCTTTGAAGCTCGCCTGTAAGCGTTGCTTGCTTAGCCTTAAGCTCATCTTCAGCTTCTTTGCTTAAAGAATCCATGATATCTTCATCAGCAAGTTTTGCTTGAATATCTGTTAGCTGATCTGTTACTTCTTTAACAGATTTTTCCATCTGCTCTTGCATCACTTTAAAGTTTTCCTGCTCTTTCTTTCCAAGTTCAGATTCCATAAAACATCTTCTGAAATCTGTAACACGTGCTGCATTTGCAGGCACTTTAGCGGCAAGTGTAGCTGTTGAAAGCGTTAGTGCACATACGGTAGTCATTAATAATTTTTTATTAAAAAACATGAATTGTCCTTTTTTGATTGGTTAAAAGTTGACTTATTTTACTAAAACAAAACCTTTAATTCTATCATTATTTTCACAATTTACTGACAGAGTTAAAGGTTTTGAAAACAAGCTAAAAAATTATTTTAATAAAGAGCTGTTTGCAACTACTCTAACTCAGAGGTAACAAATGCAATTATAGCAGATGTTTTTTCTAATTTGTTTAAAATTTGAACTCTTAATCCTTCTATGAGTTCCTTGTCTTCATCGCTTAAAGCCTCATAGATTTCAGGGTTTGCGAGCCTTTCTTCCACTTTTTGAAGCTCGGCTTTTAACTCTTTCTCCATTTTTAGCATGTCATCAAGCATTGCCATAGTTTTTTTTAATGCCTGCTGTCCCTCTTCAGATTCTATATAAGAAGTAGGTGTTTGCTGAGCTTCATCTAATGCATAGAGAGCTGATACACCTGTTAGAGTGAAAGCAAATAGTGCTGTTTGTAGTAATTTTTTAGGTAACATATTTTGTCCTTTTTTTATGAGTTAAGGAGACTCTGATAAACGGACAGTTTTATAATTTTCCAGATTTCTTATAAATTCTATTTTTCGTTTCGCCCCATCCCGACAGGGATGCCGCTTACTCCAAAATAGAATTTATATCAAAAAACCTGAAGAAATTCTAAATAGTGTAGTTTATCAGAGTCTCCTTAAGATTTGTTATGTATTGATGGGATCATTTTGATAGCAGATTCTAGTTCCTTGTCTTTTGAATATTTTTTATATCCTTCACATCTAATCTCACTTCTTAGTTGATCTACTCTTTTAGCAAGCTCTCCATAGAATTCCTCTTGTGCTTTTTTTTCTGCTTCTGATCTTGCCTCGTATGCTCTAATCTCTTGCTCTAATTTTTTAGTATCAACCATTTTTGGGGGAGTGTTAGCAAAGAGAGCCATGGTGATAAAGAGTATAGAGCAAAGGGGTAAAATACTTCTTATAAATTTCATAATGGATCCTGTGTGGTTGTAGCTGTAGTCATTATATAACAAAAAAACCTTTTATTCCAAAACCTAATGGAATAAAAGGTTTTATACGTCTATTAAAATATATATAGCCATTAGCAACAGTAATGACTATAACTATCTATTTAGAATCTTCCTGCCATGCTCCAGAAGAATCTTTGTTCTTGTGGGTTGTTTTCTGATTTAGTCCACTCATCTGGATTGATAGGGTATCCCCAACCAAACACAAAAGGTAGAGTTTGTCCCATGTTGACTCTAATACCAACCCCAGTACTCATGTAGATTTTCCCTACTCTAAAGGCACTTTCATTGATGGCACCTGCATCAAAAAAGGTAAATACATCTAATACTGGCAGTACTTTTTGTAGCAGCTCGAAAGAAAGAAGCGCTGAGCTTATTCCACCTGTAGGGTCTCGCTCGTCATCCTTTTTCTTTTCACCTACTTCAGGAGCAAAGGCCGGCCCTATCTGTCCTGGAGCATAGCCTCTCATGCTTTCCACACCACCTAAGAAAAACTTTTCTGTTAAAGGCATATCCTCACTGGTCCCGCGCCATAGGGGTTGGATAAATCTTAGATCACCACGCACTTTGAAAATAGCATTGTTCCACAGAGATTTATAATAAGAGTTTAAATACCCAAATTTTAGAAATGGAAAATCATGAATCGCTGAATTTTCTCTTACCAGACCTATAAACTCTGCTTCAAAGTTAGATTTGATCCCCTTGCTAGGTACATATGGATTATCTGTAGTGTTGTAGGCAAACACAAGACCACCACCTGAGGCAATACCGCTATTTCTTTCTTGCTTGAGGGTAGCTTTTTTATCAGCTCCATCTACTATGACAATAGAATTTTTTGCTCTAAACTTAACGCCCCCAGAAAAATAAGGGTTAATAGGATACATAGTGTTGATACCTGCCCCATAAGACCATAAAGTGTAATCGGCTATCGTGTTATCTTTTTTACCTTGTATATCTACCCCTAAACGCCATAGAGAATCGTTAATATATGGATTGACCCATGTAATGGATGCACTCTTATCTTTTGTCGCATATGTTGCCTTTACATCAACAAATTGCCCTCCGCCTCTAAGTGCGCCAACGCCATCTGTCCACATAGTGGAAAGTCCGTGAATGTCAAAGTTACTTTCATTTAAACTAATTTCACCAAACATTTGCGCTGTAGAGTTGGTTCCTGCAGATAGGTGAACAGAACCTGATCTTTTCTCTTTTACTTCGATCATTACATTACGGTAGTTAGCATCAGTAGGTGCGAGCTTTTCATTTTTCACTGCATAAACACTAACATTTTCAAAGTAGCCAGTAGACTGCAATCTACGCTGCGCAGCGTTCATTTTGTTTGTATCAAAATCATCGCCCGGAGTGATATCTACATTGTTATAGATTACATTGTTATTGGTGCTTTTGTTTCCTGAAACAACAATTAAACCAACTTTGTATTTTTCTGACTCTTCCACTTGAAATACAACGTTGTAACTATGATCACCTGCTGGAATAAGTTCATATCCAACATTGGTATCAAGGTAACCTTGTTTTGTATAAAGGCTTTGAATTCTTTTTTGAGTTGCTTGGATCTTTTCCTCTGTAAAGACATCCCCCTTTTTAAGGATCAAAGCTTTATCTAACGCTTTTTCTGTCTCTAGTGTATTTCCTATTATCTTAACATCACCAACATGATAAAGGTCACCTCTATCAAGATAGATGAAAAGAGTTAGCTGATCTTGCTTGGTGTTTTTTACTTCTAATCTCACTTTTGCATCAATATAACCTTCACCTTGAATATAGCGAGTTACCATTTGAGCATCTTGAGCCTGCTCTTCCTCTTTTAGAACCCCGCTTCCTATAATCCAGTTGGTTAAAATATGAAACTTAGAGGTTTTAATCATCCTTAAAACAGCACGCTTCTCTTTTTTAGTAAAACCTTTCAGTTTAATTTTATGTATATGACCTAATGGACCTTGGTTGATGAAAATATGTGCTATTGCTTCGCCAGTTCCTGGTGTCTCTTCAATTTTATAGGTTACATCTGCTTTGAAGTAACCTCTCTTGATAAGAAAATCACGGATATCTGTAATAGATTGATAGAACTTCCCTCTATTATATTCCATAGGAACGGTAAGCTCTCCCTTGGAAAGGATTTTCTTTTTTTTGTATTTCTTTGACCCATTAACAGTGAATTTTACAATCGTTGGCCGTAGGGTAATATCTAAACGGATGATTAGTTTTCCATCTTTCTTGGTGATCACTGGATCAACTATTTGATATTTTTTTGAAAGCCTTTTTAGATCACTATCAAACTCTACTTGACTGAAGGTATCACCTGGCTTGAGGCGCATTTCTGTTAACACAGCCTCTATCCTATCATTTTCAGCTGGAGCTCCATTTTTTATATCAACTGTTATCTCTCCTACCTTCATATTTTCAAATGAATCGTGAGGAATAGTGTCTGCTGTTAAAGCAGTAATAAATGTAAGAAGAAGAGAGAAGACTATTTTTTTCATTTAGGGCCTTAATATGTTAATTTTTTTTCCATTATATAGTGATTCTTGATTAAAATAAAGTTCTTTCTGAAAGCGCTTTTGATAGAGTTCCTTCATCAATAAAGTCTAATGAGCTCCCTATTGGCATGCCTAATGCGAGTCTCGAAATTCTAACATTCTTCCCTTCTAATTCTTTTTTTAAAAACAAAGAGGTAGCATCACCTTCGAGGGTGGAGTCTAAAGCTAGAATAATTTCTTGGATGCCTAATCTTTCGATCCTTGATTTTAGCGCCTCAAGATGTAAATCTTTTGGGGAGAAATTGTCTGAGGGGGAGAGGAGCCCATCTAAAATATGGTACATACCAAGGTACATGTGTGTTCCCTCTATTGAGAAAAGATCTTTTTGAGAGGAGAGAATACAAAGATGCTTTGGATCTCTTTTATCTGGATCACAATATTTACAAGATTTCTCATCTTCCATATCCATAAGAGCATTACACGTCTTACAAGAGGAGATCTTCTTCTTTAAAACCGAAAGGTGATAGGCAAAACTTTCTGTATCTTCAGGGGACCAAGAGATAAGATCAAAGCAATATCTTTCTGCAGTTTTTTTTCCAACACCTGGAAGTTTCTGCAAATTACTAATCAATGTATTTAACGCCTTTGGATATTTCATCTTAGCCTTTATTTTTTTTTACCATAGAGAAAATAGCTTAGCGATTTCTAAGATATTTTTCAACCTTCCTGTGAGTGTCTTAAAAATAATTCGTGAAGTTTTAGATTCATACATAGTATGATGGTTTGAAAAGAAAATTGTTTGCCGATGACAGAAAAGAAAATTTTTATTAGATCTACTGGATCGTATTTACCGGAAAAAGTTTTAACCAATAAAATGCTCAAAGAAATGGTGGATACGACAGATGAATGGATTGTATCTCGGACAGGGATAAAAGAGCGGAGGATAGCGTTAGAGAATGAGTGTACATCAGATTTAGGGGTAAAGGCGGCGCTTAAGGCGCTTGCTGGTGCAAAGATTTTGATAGAAGAGATTGATTTGATTATTGTAGCAACGCTCTCTCCTGATTATATTTTTCCAAGTACGGCATGTATGATTCAAAAAAAGTTAGGAGCCACTTGTCCTGCATTTGATGTGGGAGCTGCTTGTAGTGGAATGTTATTTGCTTTGTCTAGCGCAAAAAGTTTTATTGCCTCAGGGCAGTATAAAAATGTGCTGGTAGTTGCTGCAGAAAAAGTTTCTTCTTTTATTGATTATACTGATAGATCTACCTGTGTATTATTTGGGGATGGTGCCGCTGCTATGATAGTTTCTGATAAGGCAGGCTTCAAAGAGAGTCTACAAGTGGGGGAAATTGTTTTAGGAAGTGATGGGCAGATGCATAAATCCTTAGAGATACCGGCAGGAGGGTCCGTATTATCTGCACGGAATTCCTCTACCACCACAAAGGATCATTTTTTGAAAATGGATGGGAAGGTGGTTTTTAAGCATGCAATACAAAGGATGGCAAGCTCTATCAAAGAGTGCTTGGATCAATCCGATGTTAGCGAGCAGCAAATTGATTATTTCATTCCTCATCAAGCAAATGATAGGATAATAGACGCTCTTCTTAAGCGATTTTCTATCAAGATAGACAGGGTGCATAAAACTTTAGAGAGTACAGGCAATACTTGTGCAGCATCTATTGGAATTTGTTTGGATCACTATTTGGATCAAAAGGTAAAAATGGATCAAAATATTTTACTCACTACATTTGGAGCGGGATTTACATGGGGATCCATGTTATTGAAAAGGGAGAGGCAATGAAGAAAAAGGCGTTTATTTTTCCAGGACAGGGAGCGCAAAAACCATTTATGGGTAAATCTTTTTATGATTCTTTTGTAGAAACAAAAGAAGTATATCAAGAGGCGGAAGATCTTTTATCTATGCATATAACATCAAAGATATTCTCTTCAGATGAAGAGTTTTTACGGCAGACTGATTTTTGCCAGGTAGCACTATTTGTAACCTCGATGGCAATATTAAAAGCGTTAGAGAAGCAGGCTGAGGGACTATCTCCAATTGTAACAGCTGGGCTAAGTCTTGGAGAGTATGCAGCGCTTGTCTCGAGCAAAAAAGCATCGTTTAGAGAAATGCTCCCCATCATTCAAAAAAGGGGGGCATTTATGCACAAAGCATCTTTGGTTTCTCCACAAGGGATGATTGCCGTTATTGGTTTAGCGGAACAGGATATTCCTAAGAGATATCAAATTGCAAATGTTAACTGTCCAGGGCAGGTGGTTATTGCAGGGAGTCTTGAAGAAATGGATGTTGCTAAAGGTGAATTAAAGGAATTAGGGGCAAAAAGGGTGCTTTCATTAAAGGTATCAGGAGCTTTTCATACTTCTTTTATGAATGGTGCAAAAGAGGCGCTTGCTCCATTTATTCATTCAAGTATCATTAGATCGACAGATATCGATTTTATAATGAATGTAACAGGGAAAAGTGAAAATAGACCCTCTTTTATAAAAAGCAATTTAATAAAGCAAGTTTCAGGGACAACAAGATGGCTCGATTGCGTTCTTGAAATGGAGAAGTATAATGTAGACTATATAGAGATAGGACCATCTCAGCTTTGTGCAATAAATAGAAAAATTAACCGAGAAAGTTCCTCTATAAGTATTGAAGAGGTAAAGGATATGGAAAAGTTATATGAGACGATTTGAAGGAAAAAAAGTAGTTGTTACTGGAGGCACAAAGGGAATAGGCCTTGCTATTGCAAAAGAATTTTTAAAGGAAGGGGCAAGTGTTGCTATCATTGGAAGATCTCCTGATAATGGAGAAAAAGCTCTTTTAGAGCTTTCAGGTGATGTGACTTTTTATCCTCTAGATGTAAGTGACCATAGTGCTGTTAAGGCTTTTTCCGAGGAAATGATTAAAAAATGGAATACGATAGATGTCTTGGTAAATAATGCCGGAATCTCCAAAAACACCCTTTTTCTTCGAATAACGGAGGCTGATTGGGACCATGTGGTTGATACAAATCTGAAATCCGTTTATAATATGTGTCATGCGTTTTCTAGAATTCTAATAAAAAATAGAGGATCCCGCATAGTAAACATATCTTCAATAGCAGGTGGTGTTATGGGAGGTAATCCTGGGCAAGCCCATTATTCAGCCTCAAAAGGTGCGATAGTGAGTTTGACAAAAGTTTTGGCAAGAGAATTTGCAAAAAGGGAAGTTACCGTTAATTGTGTAGCTCCAGGGTATGTAGAGACAGATATGGTGGGTTTTATGAACGAAGAAAACAAACAAAAATGTCAGGATATGATTCCTATGGGACGATTTGGACAAGGCGCGGAAGTGGCTGCCGCGGTGTTATTTTTAGCAAGTAAAGAAGCTTCTTATATCACAGGTCATACACTAGTTGCCGATGGAGGTCTAACGTCCTAAAACTTATGAAAAACAAACAAAAAGGTAAAAAAATGGAAGATATTGAAAGAGAGATAGAAAAAGAGATAGTGGATATTGTGGTAGAGCAACTTGGTGTTGATGCCTCAGAGGTTACAAGAGAGAAATCTTTTGTAGAAGATTTAAATGCCGACTCTTTGGACCAGACAGAACTGATAATGACTTTTGAAGAGAAGTTAAATCTAGAGATTAGTGAAGAAGAGGCAACTTCATTAAAAACAGTTGGTGATGTAATTCAATATATATTACAAAAGCAAAGTCTTGTAAAAAATTAATCTTAGAGCGCACCTTCTATTTAAGGAGAGTCTGAATAACTGCACCTTTTAGAATCTTTTCAGATTTTTTGAAATGAATTCTATTTTGGAGTAAGCTGCATCCCTGTAGGGATGGGGCGCCATGAAAAATAGAATGGATAAGAAATCTGGGAGATTATAAAACTGCTCGTTTTTCAGACTCTCCTTAAGGAGAGTTTAACAGAAGGTGCGCGCTAAGCTTTTGTTTGAACAAAAATTTTATGAGCCGTATCTTTTTCGGTGATATAGTAAAAAAACCTCAAATCTTCTTTTCTACACTTGATTTCCTCTATACTTTGTAAGTATGATTCGTGGTGGTCATCTGAGAATTCAAGGGCATCAGGACATGCAGGAAAGCATGGGAAGCGATCTACTGTCATGGCAAGATTTTCAGGTTTGAAGATGTAATTTAAGAACAAGTATGCATTATCCACATTTTCTGCCTGCTTGCAAAGTACCACATTTTCAATAGAGGTATAGATGTAATCTTTAGGAAGGGCAAAGGCAATAGAGTTATTTTCTTCTTTTAAGCTATCTAAGTGTGGCGTCTTTAAGAGTGCAAAGGATGCATCGCCTGCAACCATTAGATCTTTTGCTCTAAATTCAGCATAAGCCTCTACCGTTTTTTTCTGCTTCTTTAAAAGAGAGGCTATTTCTTGTTCCTCATCTGTAGTAAGGTGGTCTTTATCCCCGTATAAGTAGCTTGCAGCAAAATTAATGGACTCAATGGGGTCGCCTGTCATTACCTTACGATAAGGGGAGTCAAATAGGTGTTTTAATGTAAGATCGTTCTCTTTAACAATATTAGGATCGTAGGCAAAGCCAGAGCATTCCCACACATATGGTATGCTAAAGATATTTCCCGGGTCAAAGTCTTTGTTTAGTAAAAAGGGGTATATACGATCTAAAATAGCAATTCTAGATTTGTCAATCTCTTGAAGATCGCCTTTTTCCGCAAGGATCTTCCCTGCATAGTCTGCTAAGAAAAGAAGGTCATACCCTTTGTTATTGGTGATCTTTAGCTTGGCAAGCAGCTCTTCGTTAGAAATAAAGAAATGGAGATTTACCTTTATACCTGTCTCTTGTTCAAAGCTATCGATCATATCCACATCAAGGAAATCGCTGTAGACAAAGATATTTAGTTCATTTGTTTTTTTTGTTTTAAAGGGATTATTAGTAATAAACTGGATGGTTCCAATCATACAAGCAAATAGGCAGAAGATAAAAAATCCACGGATATATTTTAGCATTTTTCTATCTCCTCTTTTCTTCTTAGGAAAAACAGTAAGGTGATTAAAGCAATAGTGAAAATCATGACAATGGAGGTCAGTGCATTTATCACAGGAGAAATGCCCAGCCTCAGTGATGATACAAGAAATAGAGATAAGGTGGTGGTTGAGGACCCGGCGCAGAAATAGGTGAGAATAAAGTCATCAAAGGAAAGGATAAAAATCATCAGACCCGTTCCCAGTAGTGCCGGCATCATAAATGGAAGGACAATCCTTTTAAAGGTGGTCCAGGAAGATGCTCCCAGTACTGCCGATGCCTCTAGTAGAGATGGAGGAAGGTCTTTGAAGCGCAAATAAATAAGAGGGATGGATAATCCTAAGCCAACAATAGAATGGCTGATAATAATGGTGGTAAGACCTAGAGGGATGTTTAGTAAAGAAAAAAAGCTTACCAAGGCAATAGCAAGAACAGTATCAGGGATCACTAAATTCCCGTAGAAGAGTGGGATCATTTGCTTGATACGGCCGTGAGTTGTTTTATAATAGATAAGGAGAAGGGAAAAAAGCAGGCACAAACAGGTGGTAGAGAAGGCAACAAATAAGGAGTTTAGAAAAGATAAGATGATTTCTCCATCGGAAAAAAGTTGTCTATACCATTGCAGCGTAAAAGAGGAGAGGGGAGCTGGAATGGGAGCGCTATTGAAAGAGTATGCAACAAGCATTAACAGCGGGGTGTATAGGAAAAGATAGAAAAAGGAAAGTAGGGTCTTTGCAAAGATGCTTTTTTTAGAGCTTATCATAACTGCCCCCTTGCATAGCATTAAAAAGGGCTTTAAAACCTACATAGATAGCATAGGAGCAAATAAGAAGTATGCTAAGAGAGAGCGTTGTAAAAGCAAGGCCTATAGGTCCTGAGGTCTCTCCAATAAGGTGTATAGAGATAACATTTCCTACGTAGTAAATTTTATCACCTCCAATGAATTCAGGGATGAGAAATTCACCAAAGGCGGGGATGAAAACAAGAAAAAACCCGGTGATAATAGCTTTTTGTATCATGGGAAATACAATTTTAGTAAATGTTTTGATCTTACTAGCGCCAAGTGTGGTAGAGGCTTCAAAATAGGAGGTGTCAAAGCGTTCGAGAGCTGAAAAGATAGGTAGAGCCATGAAGGGGAGGTAGTAGTAGACCATAAGCAGGAGGGATGCAAATGAGGTGTTTAGCAGATGGAGGGGCGTTTTAATAAGTCCTGTGTAGATAAGAAATTGATTGATAAGCCCGTTTTTTTCAAGGATAAAAAACCATGCGTAGATATGGAGGAGAAAATTGGTCCAAAAAGGAATGATAAGAAAGAATAGAAGCATGTATTTCCATTTTCCAGTTCTAAAAACAATAAAGTAGGTAAGTGGGAAAGCTATTAATAGAGTTAGCACTGCAGTGTAGAGGGAAAGAAGAAGGGAGTTTACGATTACTTTGTAGTAGGTGAAATTTAGGATATGCTTAAAGTGAATAAGGCTCAGTCCTGAAATTTTACCAGCACTATCTACTTCTAAGAAGCTGGTTAAAAGTAAAACAGAAAGGGGAAGGTAGAAAAATAAAATCTGCCAAAGAAGAGAGATAGACCCTACAGCATATAGTAACTCTTTTCCAATTAATGATTTTTTTGGTAGGGAGGGGAGAGATATTTTTTTTCGATACTTGAGTATTAATGTTTTAATCATACACCCTCTAACGCTAAGGTGTTTTCTTTTTGCCAGTAGAGAAATACCTGATCATCATAATCAATTTCTTCTTTTTCTACGTGCTCATCATTTTGCTCAAAAACTTTTATTTTTGTATTTCCAACAAGCACTTCGTAGAAAGTAGAGCGTCCTGTATAAATGATGGAGACAACCACTCCTTCTAGAAAATTAGAAAAATCTTTGTTCTTCTTTTTTGTAATTAATATTTTCTCTGGTCTAATAGTAAGTAATGCTCGAGCGCCATTTTTAAGCCATGGTGCGGTTTTTTTCTCATCTAAAGAGAAATTGCCAAGGAGGGTAGAGAGATTAATATCGGATACCTCTGTTTTGGTAACTGTCCCTTCTAAGATGTTTGTACTTCCCACAAATTCTGCAACAAAACGGGAGTCTGGAAATTCATAAATTTCTTTAGGAGTGCCCATTTGCGCGAGTTTGCCTTGGGGGTTTAAAATAGCCATTTTATCAGCGACGGTAAGTGCCTCTTCCTGATCATGGGTTACATAGATAAAAGTCATTTCTAGTTGATCTTGCAGATCAATTAATTCAATCAGTAACTTTTCACGAAGTTTGAAATCAAGAGCTGCTAGTGGTTCGTCTAAAAGAAGTACTTCTGGACCTTCAATAATAGCGCGCGCAATAGAGACGCGCTGCTGCTGGCCGCCTGAAAGCATGGAGGGTTTCCTGTGGAGCTGCTTTTCTAAATGAAAAGCTTTAGCAAGCTTCAAAACCTTTTCTCTGATTACCTCTTTTGAGACTTTTTTTATAGATAAACTATAGCCAATATTGTCAAAAACAGTGAGATGGGGGAATAAAGCATAATTTTGAAAAATCATATTAATAGGTCTTTTGTGGATGGGGGTGTTAGTTATTTCTTTATTTCCTAGAAAGATTTTACCAGAGTCCACTGTTTCTAAGCCGCAGATAAGCCTTAAGAGAGTTGTTTTTCCACAGCCAGAAGGTCCAAGAAGAGCAAAAAATAGACTTCCAGGGATGGTCATTGTCATATTCTTTAGTATAGAATGGCCATTTTTACTTTTAGAAACGTTTTCAAATCGAATACATCTGTCCATTTTTAAGGTCCCTCTGGCTAATAACACTAATAGTATAGCGCGATCTGTGATTATTTTAAAAAGAAAAAACATCCTTGCTTTTTAGGTGGATATGGCTAAGAATACTTATTTTAATTATAGGAGTGGTGTTTTGAGAGAAAATGTTGATGTTTTAATTGTAGGATCGGGACCAGCGGCTTGGACAGCAGCTATTTATGCAGCAAGGGCCGATTTAAAACCTTTGGTGGTTGCAGGGTTTTTAAAAGGCGGCATACGCGGCGGTCAATTAATGACCACAACAGAAGTAGAAAACTATCCTGGTTTTGTCGATGGCGTTTCGGGACCAGCGCTAATGGACATTTTAGAAAAGCAGGCAAGGCGTTTTGGAACAGAAATATTAGAGACAGATGTACAGCGAATTGACACTTCAAAGAGCCCTTTTATTGTAGAGACAAAAAAAGGAAATATTACGGCAAAGGCAGTGATTGTAGCAACTGGGGCATATGCAAAAAAATTAGTGGTGCCAGGCAGTGAGGAGTATTGGAATAAAGGAATTAGTGCATGTGCAGTATGTGATGGGGCGCTTCCTATTTTTAGAGATAAGGAGCTTTTAGTGATTGGCGGCGGGGATACCGCATGTGAAGAGGCTCTATTTTTAACAAAATTTGGATCAAAAGTACATGTTGCTTTAAGGCGTGATCAATTTCGCGCTTCAAAAATTATGGCAGAACGTGTGATGAATAACGATAAAATCGAGGTGCATTTTAATCACCAGATAGAAAGTGTCGAGGGAGACAATTTTTTAACCAAAGCAATCTTAAAAGGAAACGATGGCACAAAAAAAGAGCTTGCTGTTTCAGGATTATTTTTCGCAATAGGACACACTCCAAACTCTGACTTTTTAGAAGGCGATCTTAAGAAAGATGACAATGGATATATAATGGTCGAGGGGTTTTCTAGTAAAACTTCTGTACAAGGAATATATGCTGCAGGAGATGTTTGTGATAAAGTTTATAGGCAGGCGATTACCTCTGCTGGAATGGGATGTATGGCTGCGTTGGATGCTGAGAAATTTTTAGCAGAGATAGAGCAAAAAGTGAAACACTAGGAGTGAATATGAAAGGGCTAATATATAAATCATTACTACTTCTGGTGACTGCACCATTATGCGCTATAAAAAGTGATCCGTGGATACCGCCGCCTTATGAATTAAATGCAGAGGCTGGATATTCCTATGCTTACTTTCCATCCGTGGATAATGCTATCAACCCATCCTCCTATAGTTCTTTTGTGAATACCTTAGATCTGGGGATTAACGGCGCTTTTACTACAGAATTATTTTGTGAGATAGATTTTGAGTTTGATGCTACAAGAAAAGTGGATTTTAATTTAGAATCTTTTGCCCCATGTATAAAATATCAGATGTTGAACGATTTGACAGGCGACTCTGTAGCTTTGCTTGTAGGAACTTATTTTAGATATGTTCCTGAAAATCGATTAAGGGATGTAGCAACTCCGTATAGCGGGGAGTACAACTTTGATTTTCTTTTGTCTATTGGTAAAGAGTTTGATGTAGAGGGGAAAATGGCAGGTAGAACCTATGCAATGCTTGATGTTGGTATAGCAACAAGAGGCAGTCCATGGCTTTTGCTAGATATAATGGGAGAGGCTCTCTTTTTTGAGCATAATGTTTTATATGCAGGCGTTGATGCTTATTTTGGTTTTGGTAATGATAGCCAAGTAGATGTAAATAATTTTTATGGCTATGGAGATATCAATCACAATTCCATAAATATAAAACTTGGATATGGCTATAAATTTTCTGTATGGGGTGAGATAGAGCTTCTTTATAAAAGGCGTGTAGTAGCCATTTCCTATCCAAGCGACCAGGATTATATTGGACTCTCTTATAATGTCTCTTTTTCCTTTTAGGCGCATTTTGAAAAGCAAAATTAATACATTTGCGCTGAGAAAGTGTTATCTACTTCTTCGATGGATGGATAGGGCGTTTCACTCGCAAAATAATCGGTTATGGTATGGGCATAACCTAAGATGCCTCTAATAGCCGATAAGCGCTGCTCTGGGGTGGATAGAAGAGATATTTTTCCGCCACAATTACTAACATGAAAAGACATCTCTTTTTGCATAGCCCTAGAAAAGTTCTTTTCTAAGATATCCTCAAAATTTTCTATCTTCCCTTCATATAAAAGGGCCGCTATTTCATATAAGTTTTCAGCTAAGCTAAAATCATCAAGGGAAATTTCTCCGCAGCTATCTTCTCTAAAGGTGATCATGGTGCTGCTTGTAGTAATTGGAGTGAGTACCGGCTCATGCTTTTCAGCTTTTTGAAGGAGCTTTTTGGCAAAACGTAAAAACTTCATGTTGTTTTTTGAAGGCTTAAAATCAGAGATAAAAAGATCTATACGAGCTCTTAAATTACTTGCCATATCTTTTATTTCCGAATCAGAAAGGATAGGACTGCTGTTTGCTATCCCTTCTGCTTCTTCCGCAAAAGAAATCACGCTATTTCTCTCTTTTAAATTCTGACATCTGCCTGCTAAACGTTCTACTAGTTTTCTTTTTTTACTTACTATTTCTTGTAGGGAAGTATTGGTATTTTCAGATAAAGAGGTGTCTATGGAACGTAATTGGAAGATAAATTTTTGCAAGGTGTCTTCTGGAACAAATATTCTGCAGTCTAAAGAACTAGAAATAATATCAAGGTCACTGTCTCCATCAAATGTCGGAAATTTAATTTGCACTTCTTTCTCCACTGCCTTTCCTCTTGTTTATCATTAAATGTGACTTTCTATCTATATAAATCTTACTTCCTGGATAGGTTCAATTATATATCCATAATCTGTCTTTTATTATAAACTATAATTATAACATAATAAAACTAAAAAGTCAACGTAACTAACGCGACTTAAGTCGCTATTTATAAGCGCTTTAAGCACGGCGTCTTTATACAGAAATATAGCCAGTTTTCTTAAACATTCATAAGTCGTTAACCTTTAAGAGGTTCCTTAAAGTCTACCTGTGTATATTTTGAATGTTAAAATCAGAGTTGAATGTAACGGGGTGAAAAAGCACTTGAGTAAGAGGTCCATTTGCAGTTTCAAGGTTTCTGTGTATGCTTAGGAAAGCTGCGGCTTTTTTTGAGTCTGTAAATTTTACATAATAAGCCCCGTAGTCTCCATTAAAGCCTGTGCAGCTACCATGAGAGTCATATATCTCGATAGAGTCATCATCATTTTTCTTGCACATAAGAAAAAACATTCCCACTTGAAGAAATCCTTCTGCACCACTACCAATTGCATCGAGTAAATTTTGAAAGCGT
This sequence comes from Chlamydiia bacterium, assembly GCA_022601595.1. Lineage (GTDB taxonomy): Bacteria > Chlamydiota > Chlamydiia > Chlamydiales > 2-12-FULL-49-11 > JAJACQ01. The sequence goes on from JAJACI010000001.1 coordinate 171,032, forward strand.
TCCTCTTGAATATGGGAGTGGTCATAGAGAGTGGGGATACCGCCCTCTTCTACTCCATGAATATTGTCTATGATTTGATGGGTAAAAGCGTATGCCTTTACATCGACCTCTCCTTTGCCGTTTGTTAGCCGGTGGGACCTGTGCAATTTAAATCCTATCCCTAAGATGTCTGTTCCGTTAGAAAAAATATCGCTTGCAGGCTTTTCTCGAAGTAGAGCTAACATGGTGAATGAGCATGAGCCACAAGATCCTCCTGCATCTTCTTTATGACAACCGATACTTGGATTAGAGTAGGTGTACTGATTTGTGTTTGTTAACACATGTAAAGTTTCCCATAATGTATTTGGAGTGCCTGCTATTAGGGTGCCTACTGTTGGTGTGTTTACTGTTGGTGTGTTTACTGTTGGTGTGTTTACTGTTGGTGTGTTTACTGTTGGTGTGTTTACTGTTGGTGTGTTTACTGTTGGTGTGTTTACTGTTGGTGTGTTTACTGTTGGTGTGTTTACTATAAGTAGATTTGGTGTATCTGGTGCGTCTACTATAAGCATGTTAAGTATTCTTTGTACAGATATACGACCAAGTGTAGATATTATTACACGAAAAGCTTCCACTTTAAATATGGTGTGCTTTTGGGGAAAATTAGCCCAGGATGGATCTTTTGGGCAAGTGATGGTCCATACCAATTGTTCTCTAAAAGTCCGCTCCTCTAAAGGAAAGGATCTGTCTTGTAAAGAGTGGGTTTGCAGGCTATTCATTGTAGTATTTAGTGTTTTTTTTAATTAATTTATTATAAAGGATTGCTTGTTTTTCGTCTAGGGCTTTTAGTTCTGGTGCGTCCTAGGTTATCATTATTATTTCAGGGCAGGTGGGCTTTAGTGGATTGGTAATATGATTTATAGAGTAGTTAGAGGGAAGGTTTTTTATAAAATGTATAATACTTTCTTTTTCAAGTGTGCCGCCTTTATGGCCTGTGTAAATCATGATCGAAATCATTGCGCCTTTAGACAGCTTTGAAAGAGCAGATTGTAAGCTTAAAACTGTGGTATCAGCTTTTGTAATAATTTCTTTATTTGTGCCAGGTAGATACCCTAGATTATAGACAATAAGATCGATTTCCTCTTTTATAAAGGATAGGTCTTGATGAGAGCGATGATGAAATTGAACATTTTTCTCCTTGCTAAGACGTTTTTTTGTCTGATCTATTGCTTTTTCTTGAATATCGATACAGTGGAGCGTCCCTTTAAAAGAGGAGAGAAATAAAGAGTCATGACCATTTCCGCAAGTGGCATCAACCATGCATAGGCTCTCTTTATCCATAGATTTAAGGTGCTCTTTCCAGAGAATGTGAGATATCTTAAGTGGGTTCATGCACCTATATTATAGAAATCAGAGCTAAAAATCACTAATTAATATCGATCTTTTGGTAGATAACTGTTCTTGGTGCTCAAATTCTTCTTGCAACGATAATTCTTGAATGAAATGGGGTGATAGGCTACTATGCTTATTCCTATTACAATCCTTTAGTTAAATCTGAGGGTCTATAAGGGGGGTATTAGCTCAGCCCGGTTAGAGCGCCACGTTGACATCGTGGAGGTCAGCTGTTCGAATCAGCTATATCCCAATGAAATTTCCTTTATTTCCACAACAAAATTATGCGATGCATCTAGTGGCAGCATCGCTTGTAGAGTTATTTCCCAATTTTCAGTTATTAGATCTTTCTGTTTATCCAGATCGATCTTGTATCGATTTTTCCTTTGCAAGAGAGCTCTCTTTAGAGGAGTTAAAGCTTGCTAAGGGTAGGTTTTTTGAAAAGCTAAAAAGGGGGGATCGCGGTGATATTCGCGAGATGGTTTCAAAAAATGCATGTGATTTACTCAAGCATTACAAGCAAATTTTTTTAACAGAGCTTGTTGATAGAGAAGAGATGTTTACAGAAATGCTTTGCATGGATGTGTATAATGCACCTCTTTCCGGCGAAATTGATCAGGGAAAAAGTAGTATTGCAGAATTAAAACTTGATATGTATGACCTTGGGGAGAAGAAGGTGATGAAACGTAAAGTGCATCATTACCGCTTAGATGTGTTTACTTTTTTCTCAAAAGCCGATAGGAGCGCGTGGGAGTCTTTAGACTGGTCAAGAGATCATTTGGAGTTAGGATCTAAAGAGAAGTTGTTTTGGGTGGAGGATGGACTCAAGTCTTTTTCTAAAAAGGGCGAGTGTGAGTTTGAAAAACTTATTTCTAATGCTGCAAATTTTTTTGGAGATAAAGTCTATTTTGATGGAGAAGTGGAGGATTTTTACTCTTTATCAAAGTGTAAGGAATTTTTTGCTTGTGAAGAAACAGAGGGAAACTATGATGGCATTTGTTATGGTTTAAAAGAAACCGAGCTTTCAAGGTCCATTACTGCATGGAGTTTCTCAAGTAAAAAATTGAATGAGAAACTTGTGGAATTTGTAACAAGCCTTGGCTTGTCTGGTTTTTATGATGATCAGAATAGGTATCATATCTATGATTACAGGGGAGTTCCTTGGGTGATTGCAGAATTAATTGACAATAGTAAATATTTAACTTTAGAGATTAACCTCCAATGTTTATTTGCGCTGCAGCTAGAAAAAAAGGGCAAATAAACTTCTAGAATAAAATCCCCCTCTCTTATATAATACTTTCATTTGAAATGTAACTTATGGGAAGAATAGAATTTGAAGACCAATCGAGATATTAAATCTCTTAGAGTAAGAGTGATTTCTGAGCAAGGAAAGCAGATGGGAATCTACTTAACTTCCGAGGCTGTTAAGAAGGCAGAAGAGCTAGGGCTTGACCTGGTAGAGATTTCACCAAAAGCTGATCCGCCAGTATGTAAAATTATTGATTACGGTAAATTTTGTTATCAGCAAACAAAAAGAGATAAGGATCAGAGAAAAGGTTCTGTTCAAGGGAAGGTTAAAGAGGTTAAATTCAAACCTAATATTGACACCCATGATTTACAAGTTAAGATTAAAAGAGCAAAAGAGTTTTTAGAGAAAGGTTTTAAAGTTAAGTTTACTTGCATGTTCAGAGGCCGCGAAATTGTCTTTGTGGAGAATGGAAGAAAAGTAATGAATTTAATTATTGAACAACTCAATGAAATAGCAACGCCAGATAGCGGTTCTAAGATGATGGGGAGAATGCTGACCATGCTTATGACACCGGGTGTAAAAGAGAAGAAGATTAAACCAAACAAGCAAAAAACGAATGATCCTAAAGAGGAGAAGTAAAGTGCCGAAAGCCAAAACAAACAAATCATTAAAAAAGAGATTCAAACTTACAGGTAGCGGTAAGCTTCTTAGAAACCAGCAGGGCAGACGTCATATTATGACTAAAATGTCCTCGAAGAGAAAGAGAAAGCTGGAAGGAACGGTACTGGTTGCTGCAAGTTTTGTGAAAAAATTTAAACGAATTATGAACGGATTGTAGAATTTTAAGGATCTTACGACTCGCCGTAATAGAGTGTAGGAAATTTAAAATACTATGTTTAAGAGAAAAGAGGAATAAACAATGGTAAGAGTAACAAATAGCGTTGCTAGAAATAGAAGAAAAAAACGTTTGTTTAAACAAGCAAAAGGTTTTTTCGGCGACAGAAAAAATCACATACGTAATGCAAAAAACGTTTTGATGAAAGCATGGGCAAATGCATTTATTGGTAGAAAAGAGAAGAAGAGATCTTTTAGAGCACTTTGGATCCAGCGTATCAATGCAGCTGGCAGATGTCATGGTATTTCATACAGTAAGCTTATTGATGGAATGAACAAGGCAAACATTGAAATTGATAGAAAAATTTTAGCTCAGCTTGCTATCTCTGATGAAAAAGCATTTGAAGCGGTGGTTGTTGCTGCTAAAAAAGCTTTAGTTTAATTTTTTATTTTTAGGTATAGAGAAAAGAAACCCTTTTCTCTATACTGTGTTTTAAAGGGAATTTCTTGTGGAAAATAAAATAGCAGAACTCAAAAATACTTTTGATGAAGAGGTAAAAGGTACTAATACAGTACGTGATATCGATGAGATGAAGGTTAAGTATCTTGGCAAGAAAGGACCAGTTCAGGATTTGATGCAATCATTAAAAGATTGTAGTAAAGAACAAAGACCATTATTTGGTAAGCTGATTAATGACTTAAAAGGAGCTTTTTCAGAGAAAATTGAAAATCGTTTTTCTTTTTTAAAAGATCAAGAGCTAAAGCAAAAATTGGCTAGAGAGAAAGTAGATATTTCTCTTCCTGGAAAAAAAGAATTCAAAGGATCTATTCATCCCATTTCACAAATGATGGATAAAGTGGTTGATGTCCTAAAAGGGATGGGTTTTTCTGTATTTTTAACCCCTGAAGTGGAAAGTGACTATTACAATTACGGCGGTTTAAACTATCCAGAAGATCATCCAGCACGTGATATGCAAGACACTTATTATTTAGATAAGAGTACTTTGTTACGGTCCCATACCACCAGTTTTCAACAACATGTTTTTGAAATGTATGATCCTCCTGTTAGAATGGTTTGTCCTGGTAAATGTTTTCGAAATGAAACAATATCATCTAGATCTCACGTAATATTTCATCAGTGCGATGTGATGTATGTAGATAAAGATGTTACTTTTGCAGATCTTATTTCTACACAAAAAGAATTTTATAGACTTCTTTTTGGTAGAGAAGTGGAAATTCGCATGAGACCTAGCTACTTCCCGTTTGTAGAACCTGGTATGGAAGTAGATTTGCGCTGCCTTCTATGTGACGGCGCAGGCTGTAAGCTTTGTAAACACTCTGGATGGCTAGAGGTTTGCGGCGCAGGAATGATTCATCCGGAAATTATTAAAGGTGGCGGGCTAGATCCAGAAGTATATTCAGGCTTTGCTTGGGGCGGAGGAATCGAAAGGTTATACTTGCTTATGCACCAAATTGATGACATACGCCTCTTCATGGAAAACGACACCAGATTCTTACAGCAGTTTCCTTAGACCTTGTAAGGAGGCAAAAAATAGAAGATTTTTTGAAAAAATCAAAAGACCTTTATCAGAGCGCAGAAAGATTACTTTATCAAGAAGGTTTACATGATCTGCTTAAAAAGCATGGGAAAGTGTTGTATGCAGGTTCATATGCGTTAGACTTAATGGTGTGGAAAGATATTGATTTGAATATTATTGTAGGAGCACGCGACTGCAAAGAGATTCTGAAATTTTTAGTAAGCAATCTTTTGGATAGAAAAGATGTAACACGTGTAAAGGTATTTAGAGATCTTAGAGAAAAGTATGGTACAGCTTTGCCAAGGGGCGTTTATGTAGGTGCTGTAGTCGATGGGTGGAAATTAGATATCTTTCTTGTAGATGAGCAAGAAGCTGCAGAGACAAGAGAAAAGACAGAGTCTGTTCGAAAGTTGCTTACCAAGGAAAATAGAGAGCAAATACTTTTGTATAAGAATAAGCTATTAACGCCTTCAGGGCGCAGCCCAAAATTTTCTAGCGTTCATGTATATGATGCGATTTTAAAAGAGGGGCTTACTGAGCAGGGCGCTGTCTATGACTATTTAAGAAAAAATGGGGTTAAAGTGTAGTGAGCTCTTGCCTCAGTTTTTTGATAGCGAGTTCTTTTGCTTTGGCCTCCACTTCGATAGTAACATTTGAAAGATCAAGCCAGCATTTTGGAAAGTCATTTATATCTATATAATCGTGATGTCTATTGGTATGAAGGCCTTCCCATCCATTAATGGGGCTAGAGATGTGAAAAAGAGGTTCTCTATTCCAGGTTAAGAGAGCTTTTTCTGTGGCTTTTTCAATAGAGAGCTCATCTTTATGGCATCTATGATGGTGAACATCATAAACAAAAGGTATGTGTAGCTTATTACAAATAAAGAGAAGTTCAGAAGGGGAGTAAGTTTTATCATCATTTTCAAGAGTTAGTCGAGACTTCACAGCTGCAGGAAGCTTTTGAAAATTTTGAATAACACGATTTATAGCAGAGGCTTTATCTCCATAAGCACCTCCCACATGAATATTTATCACATCAACACCCACTAATTCTGCCACGTAATTATGGTAGATAAGATCATCGATAGCTCTTTTTGTAACATCTTCTGATGGCGAGCTGAGTAAAATAAACTGATCGGGATGCATGACAAGGCGGATGTTTTCATTTTGAGCTTTTTCTTTGCATGTTGCAAGTTTCTTAAAAAGTTCTACAGAGTTTTCAAAGTCATCGAGGGTATATTTTGTATCAGGATGCGTAATAGCAGGGAAAAAATTACTATTAATTCGAAAAGATCCGATACTATTTTGTGAGCAATATTCAATAGATTGATAGAGTGCTTCTATGTTATCAGAGATAATATTTCTAAGGTGTTTTTTAGGGTCTTCTCCTTTAGCAATAAGTCGTTTAAGGTATGAAACGGTAGTGGTACGAAATTTTATAGGTTCATTTTCGAATTTGCAGCAAAGGCCAAATCGGATCATAGGGTAGCCTTTTTACCTTGTTTTTTTTTGACTTTGAATGGTACAAAGAATAGAGTAAATTTTATATATTTAACAACTAAAATCGCAATGGGAAAAATATGATATTCTCTTTATTTCTAGCGCTCATTTTTGTAGCTGTATGGATGAGTTGCATCTACCTTGTCTATTTACTTTGTAAAAACCCAGCTATTGTTGACCTTGCCTGGACATTGTCTATTGGCGGTGTTAGCACTATTTATTACTATTTAGGAGCCACCTCTTTTATCTCGGCTTTTGTCTACACTTTAATGATCATCTGGACACTTAGGCTTACCATTTTAATTGTCTATAGGCTTGTAAAATATAAAACAGATGGTAGGTATGATGAGCTAGATAGAAAGTGGGCAGGGGCACTTGCTCTTAAGTACTTTATTTTCTTTATGGCTCAAGGTGCAGCGGCAATGATAATGACGCTACCTTTGTTATTTATATCCCATTTACAAAATCGGCACCTTCTAGATATATTGGCAGTAGTATGCATGATTGTTGGATTGATAGGGGTTATCTCTTCTGATGTAACTTTGCAGCTTTTTATTGCTAAAAAGGAAAATAAGGGCGAGGTTTGTGAAAAGGGGTTATGGAAGTATTCAAGGCATCCAAACTACTTTTTCGAATGGGTTTACTGGCTAGGTCTATTTTTCTTTGCCGTGACTCTACCGGGAGGGTGGATTGCTATCATTAGCCCCATAACGCTTTTGATTGCAATTTTGTTTTTTACAGGTATTCCTGCAGCAGAGGAAAGATCTTTGATCTCTAAAAAAGAAAAATATGTAGATTATCAAAAACGGGTAAGTAGTTTTATTCCCCTTTTTCCAAAAAAATAGTAGGTATAAATGGTTAAGCAAAAAGTATTGATTGCTGGTGCAAATGGATATGTAGGAAGCAGGCTTTGCTATAGACTCGCAGAAAAAGGTTTTTCTGTGGTAGCTCTTGTTCGAAATAAAGAGCGCTTTACCATGCATCCAAATGTTCATGAAAATATAGAGGTGATAGAATGTGACCTTTTGCAAAAGATTTCTCTTAAGATTATCCCAAAAGATATTTCTGCTGCCTATTATTTAGTTCATTCATTGACTGCCGAGCAAAAGAAATTTTATCAATTAGAGGAAAAGTCTGCTTTGAACTTTAAGGCTCAGATGGAAGAGATAGGGGTCTCTAAAATTATATATTTAAGTGGTCTTTCTGGGGAAAAGGCTGTATCCGATCATATGCGTTCAAGAGATAGGGTGGGGGAGATTCTAGCAGAAGGACCTATCCCTACTGTTAATTTTCAAGCAGGAATAATTATTGGTTCTGGCAGCGCTTCTTTTGAGCTGATGAGAGATCTTGTAGAGGTGCTTCCTATTATGATAGCTCCTCGATGGGTCTCTTCTAAATGTCAATCTATTGGTATAGAGGACGTCCTTTATTATTTAGAAGCTATATTAGATGTCAAATGTATAAAAAATTTGGTACTTCAAATTGGGGGACCTGAGACATACTCTTATAAAGAGATGCTTTATATTTTTGCAAAAGAGCGGGGATTAAAAAGATGGATTTTTTCCGTTCCTGTATTGACGCCTCGTTTATCTTCCCATTGGCTCTATTTTGTTACAAGCACAAACCTATATCTAGCAAAACGTTTAGTAGCAAGCCTTGCGGGGGATGCAGTATGCACTAACAGAATGGTCGATGAAATTTTACCTCATAAATGTCTCACCTACATAGAAACAATCCAAATGGCTTTTGATAAAATAGAGCAAAATCACATCTTTTCCTCATGGAAGGACGCTCTGAATGTAGGGGAAGCTTTACCGCACTTTGATCAATATGTCCACGCTCCAAAACATGGCTGTTTAAAAAATACACAGATTATCAGTTACTCAACACCTAAAAACGTGATACTAGATAAGCTGTGGTCTATTGGCGGTGACAATGGCTGGTTTTATATGGACTGGGCATGGAAAATTCGTGGTTTTGTAGATAAGATTTTTGGTGGAGTGGGCCTTCGAAGAGGTAGAAGGAGCCCTACTGATTTGAAAAATGGAGAATCGCTTGACTTTTGGCGCGTTATTAAAAGCGATAAGCAAAACGGAGAGCTCCTTTTATATGCAGAAATGCTTCTTCCAGGAGAGGCATGGCTACAGTGGCATATAAAGGACAAAGATGGCAAAGTAGAAATCCATCAAGTGGCAACTTTTAGACCTAAAGGGCTTTTAGGAAGACTTTACTGGTACTCCTTATGGCCGGTACATATTTTCATTTTTAGAGGACTTTGTAATAGAATAGGCAAAGGATAAAATGCCTGGCCATCGAGCGCATTTTTAAAGAAGATTATCAGAGTCTCCTTAAGGAGACTCTGAAAAACGGACAGTTTTATAATCTCCCAGATTTCTTATCCATTCTATTTTTCGTTTCGCCCCATCCCGACAGGGATGCCGCTTACTCCAAAATAGAATACCTTTCCAAAAATCTAAAAAGATTCTAAAAAGTGCAGTTTTTCAGACTCTCCTTAAATGATTTTTGGCATACTGGCTGAATAAAAATAAAGTTTCCATGCCATTAATATAGTAATTAAGTTATAATTTCAATGCTAAGTTAGTTATAAATTGATTTTCAAGGTCACACAATATTTCTGCTGGCAGATTAAAAAAAAGAGTTAGTAAAAAATAATTATATAAGAAGAACAAGAGGTTTTAGTAATGGAAGATGTAACAAGAATTCCAATTAGTGCAGGTGGTGGCGGTGGAAAAAAAACGGAAGAAGTACTATATAAAAAAAATACAGATCCTCATTTATTTCGCCATATATTTTCATTTTTTGTGGATCCTATGTCGGAAGATGTACAATCAGCACAAACTATCACTAGAATAATGATGGTGGATAGAGAGTGGAACGAAATGATTCAAAAAGATTTTCTCTTCCAAGGACCTTTACTTTTAACTCAAGCAAGAGTCACTGTTAACACTATTCCAACTATTTCAGGTAAAATAGAGGCTTTAGAAATGATCGCAATATTTAGAAGCTCAATAACTGGCCATGCCGGCCATAAAGGTGTAGTTCGGGGGCTATTGGTCGAAGCAAAAGAACTTGCTGTAGCAGATAAAAGCGTAGACTTGAATGCTCATTTTTTGAGTATCGCAGGAGCTCAAGCGGAATCTGGTATGGTAGAAGATGCATATAAGACAGCGAATAAAATAACTTATGATATCTGGAAGCCTATGGCTTTCAGTAGGATTGCAACAAAACTGACTTCTATCGCTGTATTAGAGGCTAGGGATGGTAAAATAGACAAAGTGATAGCTACGGTTGATAAGATTACACTCGTACGCCATAAGCATCAATCTCTACTCGACATTGTAGAAGCGCTTACTGGTACAGGTGATGTTAAAGAAGCAATAGAGGTGGTTAATGCGGTTGAGAAGACTTATTCTACGTTCGATTATTGGAAGGATCAAGCTCTATCTATTATTGCAAAAGCACAAGCGAAGTATAGTGGTAACGTAGAGATAGCCATAGAAACGGTTAATAAGATGAAGACTGATAAGAGTAAGGATGAGGCTTTTGCTTCTATTGCACAATTTTATGCCGAAAGTGGTGATATAGGAAGTGCGCAAGTGATGGCTGATTTGATTACAGACCACGAATTATCGAAGGATCAAGCTCTAGCCTCTATTGTAAAAGCATTGGTTAAGCAAGATAAAGTAGTTGATGCGATAACGATAGTCTCTAAGATTACCCAAGATTCTAAAAGGATGAGCGCTCTAGCTTTTATGGTAGTATCAGAGGCTGAGAGGGGTAATATAAAAGGCGCGATAGAAAGGCTCCATAAAACTTTTGTAGAAAATTCTAAAAAGAAGGATATAACTCTTGCTTCTATAGTAAAAATACAGGCTGATAAAGGCGATATTGCTGGAGCAAAAATGACAGCTGGTATGATTTTGTGCGGGACCGACGAGATGTTTGAAGCTCTTACTTCTATTGTACAAGCACTGGCTGTGAGTGGTCATATAGAAAAGGCGATAGAAATGGTCCATAGGAATTCATTCGATAATCACTTTAAGCATAAAGCTCTAGCTTCTATTGCACTATCGCAGGCTGAAAGGGGTAATATAAATGGAGCGATAGAGACGGCTCGTATATTTGAAAACAAAGATGCGAGGGAAGGCATTTTAGCCTCTGTCGTAAAAGTACTGGCTGATACAGGGAATGTTAAAAGCGCGATAGCGACGGTAAATATGATCTTTACGGCTGAGTTGAAGGCTCAATCTCAGGTAGAGGTAGTAGAAGCGCTCGCTCAGAAAGGTCTTATAGCAGGGGCCAAGACGGTGGCCTCTATGATTCAAGATAGGATTAAAAAAATAGAAGCGTTGTTGGAGATTTATAACATCATGAATAGGCAAGAGCGAGAGAAAAGACTAGCCAGGAATTAAGTAGACGAGATTTAGTATAATATTCCTAATTTTTATCAAAAAATAGACTTGCGTTTATGATAAGGATGTAGTATAGTCTTTTGCAAATTGATTACGGAAGAGTGGCAGAGTGGCCGAATGCGTCTGTCTTGAAAACAGAAGTACGGCAACGTACCGGGGGTTCGAATCCCTCCTCTTCCGAATCACCCCTCCTAAGACATACATCATAACAACCTATTATTACCTAAACTAGGATTTGAACCCCCGGCTGTGTAGGTTTGGGTTAGCATCCCTCTTCCCAAGAGATTCATCTTAATAACCTATTACTACCTAAACTGGGGTTTCATCCCTCGACTGCGCTTATATAGTTTGTATTTGAATAGAAGAAGTGTTGATTAGCCCGAGCATTGATTATTTTTCTTTGTACCATTCAATGGTTTTTCTAATGCCATCTCTTAAGGGCGTTTGTGCTGTAAAGCCAGCTTCTTTAAGTCTGTGGACATTTAAGAGTTTTCGCATGGTGCCATCAGGTTTAGATAGGTCGTGAGTGATTTCTCCTTCAAAGCCTGTTTCTTCTTTGATGATGTTTGCAAGATCCAAGATAGAGATATCTCTTCCTGTGCCTACATTAATAATTTGTTCGTCATCGTAGTTATCCATTAAAAAAATCAGAGCCAAAGCAAGATCTTCCACATATAAAAATTCTCGTTTTGTAGTGCCTGTTCCCCATATTTCGACAGAATCTGCATCATTTTTTTTAGCTTCGACAAATTTTCGGATAAGTGCTGGGAGGACATGGGAGTTTGTTAAATCGAAGTTATCGTGCGCTCCGTATAAGTTGCTTGGCATGCAGCAGATAGCATTAAAGCCATATTGTTTTTTATAAGCTTGGCACAATTCGATACCAGCAATTTTTGCAATGGCGTAGGACTTGTTGGTTGTTTCAAGAGGGGCAGTGAGCAGGTATTCTTCGTAGATAGGTTGCGGGCATTCTTTTGGGTATATGCAGGAAGATCCAAGAAAAAGAAGTTTTTTTACACCTTTTTTGTAAGCGGTGTTGATCACATTTAGTTCTATGGCTAAATTATCATAGATAAAAGTTCCTGGATGCTCGCTATTTGCTAAGATACCGCCTACTTTTGCTGCAGCTAAATATACATATTCTGGTTTTTCTTTTTCAAAAAAAGCCTCTGTTTGCGCTTGATCTCTTAGGTCGAGTTCGGTTGATGAGCGTGTAATAATATTAGTAAAACCAGCCTCCATTAATTTGGAGACAAGAGCTCTGCCTACCAGGCCGTTATGTCCAGCAACATAAATTTTTGCGTCTTTATTTAAAGGTTCTCCCAAAAGAAAAAATGGCATTAGGAATAAAAAGAATAGGCGTTTCATAAGATCTCCTTTTGTTTTCCGAGAAGGGTAGTCTTTTTATTTTTAATTTTCAATATCTTTTTCTAATTCCTAATTTTCACCTTGATTCAATAAGCAAGGGAGCGTATGGTTGTAAGCATGAATTTAGAAGATCTGTTGGAAAATAGTGGGATAGAGAAAACCCAGCCGCCCCCTCCAAAAGGGGGGATGCCAAGAAGGTATTTACCGCCGCCTATAAGGTGGGTGATAAAAGGGGTTGTTTTACCATTTATTTGGTTGGATAGCTTTTCGCAATGGGTAGCAAAGCTTGTAGTACCGCCTCCATTTGTTAGGGCAGGAAAGTGTAAGAAGCGCGGCAACTGTTGTCATTATATTTTAGTAAGAAAATTTAGGGGGCCTCTTAGCTTTCTAGACTTATTTTGGCATACGCAGGTAAATGGTTTTTTTAGAAGGGAGAAGAAAGCAGTCCCTTATAATAAAGGGAAGGTTTATGTGATGGGGTGCCGCTATTTAAAGAAAAATGGTAGTTGTGGAAATTATTTTTTTAGACCGGCAGTATGCAGAACATGGCCAAGAATAGAGATTTTTGGCATTCCTGAGACATTAAAAGGGTGCGGCATTTATGCAAAAAAGCGAACATCGCATCCGTTAAATATCCTTAAGGACTAGAATAGAATTTATAGAGCGCTGCCGAATACCCAGAGAAGGGCCGGCGCCGCTTCTCTCTCCCAGGATGTTTATTTTTTATAGGCGGAAAAGACAGAGCCTCCAGGTCGAATAAGTTGGACGCAGTGAATATCCCCATCTTCATTATCTAAAAAGTGAATAGTATAGGCATCATATTCCTGTGTATCGCTATCTACAGAAAAGGTGGAATTTTTCTCAGAGACCAGATGGAAGGGAGGCATACCAGCTGTTTTAGCAACAAGGTGTGTTCCTTCTCTTTTTACAGAAATGCCTACTCCATAGTAGCTATACTCACCGGTAAATCTATCTAGATATTCTGTATCTACATATTTTACATTTGCCTGCTTTTTAAAAGAGATCGCCCCATCTTCTGCAACAAATATAATATCAAGCTTGTCCACTTCACCGTCGAAATTAGAGTGAAAATTGAATTTCACGCCGTGGCAATGAACGATAGGGCTTTCTGATGTTGCTGAAAATACTCCGTAGTGCCAATGTTCAAGTGGAAGGAGCATTTCATTGTACATCGCCTTGAGTGATGTTCCGGTGAGGCTCACCTCACATCCGCCATATCCAGGGTGAGCATATATTCCTGTATAATCACCTAAAGGATGGGTAGGGATAGAGTCTTCTTGTCGATTGTTATGGGCATTTTCTAGCCCTTCTATTATTCCTTTTTTCATTTTTTTACGAAGATCCATGTATATTTCCAACCCATTTAGCTCTTCTATGCCAAGGTGTTTTTCAATAATGGCAAGAGCGATAAAAAAGGGAGAAAATGTTTGATCTTTATTTGTTATCACAGAGACACCAAGATCTTCCTCTGGTAAAAAGGCAATCAATGAAGAAAAGCCATCTATATTGCCAGGATGGAAAATAATTTTTTTCCCTTTGTAGGTAATAATAAAAAAGCCAAGGCCGTAGGCCTCCATCTGGATATTATTATTCAAGTTAAGCAGTTTGTTTTCTGTAAAAGAGGTGATAATTTGAGGGGAGTATAGCTCTTCTAAAGTATGGCTAGCAATTATTTCATCTCTATTTTGTAGCAGGCATTGAGTCCATCTACTTAGATCATGGATATTCATACACAAGCCCCCTGCTGGAGCAATAGTATAGGGGTCCATGAATTGTATTCTTGAATTGGGGTGGATATGATCAGAATATCCAAATGCGTAGTTATCAAGTTTTTGCATTTCTAGTGTGTCTAGATAGGTATGGTTCATTTTCAGTGGTCTAAGGATTTTTTGCTCAATCAACAGCTCCCATGTAGAGTTGGTTAGACACTCAAGGGCGTGTGCAGCAACGGAATAACCAATATTTTGGTAGGCAAAAACTTTTCTATGTGGAAAAACTTCTGGGATATGTCTTAATTTGGCAATTAATTCCTTTCTTGAATATCTTTTATTTACCCATAAAGTATCATGTTTGCCATAACCACTTTGATGGGATAAGTAATCGCGAATAGTAATTTCATCGGTAACGGTTTGATTATTAAGTTGGAAAAAGGGGATCAAATCTACAATTTTATGATCAAAGGTGAGTAGACCTTCATCTTGATGAATACCAAAGAGAGCTGCTGTAAATGACTTTGATATAGATCCAACAGGATACACCGTTTCTGTGGTTGCAGGAATTTTATTTTCAAGATCTCTATATCCATAGGCCTTTTTATGTAGCGTGCCATCTCTTGTGACGACACTTACGCAAACAGATGGTATTCCTATTTTTTCCATATACTCTTGGACAATGGTATTGATTTCCGCATTTTCCGCTGACAAAGACGCACATAAACATAAAAATAGGATAGAAAATTTATTCCTCACTGACTTCCTCCAAAAGAAATTTTAAAGGATTTAAGTTAGCATAAGGAGTTTTTTACTTCGATATAAACTTTTAGTTTCAATGACTAAGAGCCTGCCGATGGGCTTCCGCCTGTTGCAATAAATCGAAGACCTTTTTCCACCGAAAAATCAACCGGTTGTATCATTGAGCGAGGGATAATAGTGGTCACCCCGCCAATTTGGTAGCTAAAAGGAAAGAATACGGCAACATCTTGATCCGTTCCTATTCCCTCAGGCAGGTCATCAAAAGTATCTCTTGTAACAAGTCCTATAAATTTCACCCCAGAAATGGTAACAGTTACTACTTTATCTTTTTTCTTATCTTTTCCAGCATTAAAAAAGCTCATCAGATCGGTTACAGAAATATAGATCGTTTTAAGCAGCGGAACTCTTTTTATGGTTTTTTCAAACCAGAGGTATAGAGACTGCATCAACCAGTTATTCAAAAGAAGTCCAAGGAGGAATAAGATGATAATGGCTAAGATAATACCAAGACCTGGAAAATAGATATTAGGAAAAAAATATTTTACGGGCCCGCCAAAGATGGCTTCTAAATGGTTATAGAGCCACATGATTAAAATAATAGTTATTGCAAGCGGCGCTATGGCTATAAAGCCTCTGATGATTGTTTTACCCATAATTTCTCATTAACATAAAAGAGCGATTACGGTAAAGTCTTTTAGGTCATTAAGGAGGTGTAAATGAGCGGTATAAATAGTTTGAGAGGAAAATTTTGGTATAGTTCATCAGAGAGTTCCTCTGATGATTCATCAAGCACAGGAAGTCTATCCAGTGATGAAAGTAGTAGCACAGGTAGCATTAGTGAAGAAAGTGGTAGCACAGATAGTATTAGTGTAGAAAGTGGTAGTACAGGTACTGTAAGCGCTCGATCTACTCCGACAGTGGTCGGGAAATTTTTTGATAATATCCCAGATACAAAAAGTGATTTAACATTGAGTGAAGATGAAATGGTAAAGGCTGTAAATTCTTCTGCGACGTATGAGGAATGTTCTACTCCTAAAAGACGAAGGTTAAGCCAAAGGGTTTTATCTGCTGTCGTTCCTGGATACAATTATCAAGATGAAAAAATGCACCGCACTGTAATGGATATATTTAAAAATGATGGGGACTGGGTTCAAGATGTGTTTGCTGCCCACGAATCTCGACCAATTATTAATTACGATCATTTATTGAGGCCAGATGAAAAGGGAGGGTGGCACTTTTGTTCCCAGTTAGATATTTCTAATGGAACGATCAAAGTAGAAGCGACAAACCCTAGCACAGGGGTTTTTGTAGGGACTTTTAATCATAATGGAAAACCAAAGCCTTCTTCTTTTTTCCCTTTGAATATGAATCCTGAAAGATTGATAGGTTTTATCAATGAGTCCGAGCCTAGATATACCAAGGATAATAGAGCGCTTTATTATTTTGATGCAGGCTTTTATTTAGAGGTATATTTTAAAAGCGGAGGACAGGTGGTGAATTCTGCCTTTCCCATCTTAGCATTTTATGAGCTTAACAGCGCGTTTAACTTACAACTTGCAGGATGTGAAGTAACAGGGTTTGATGTTACGATGAAACTTATAGATGAGCAAAAGAAAGAGATCTCTACTGTTTTTGAAGATGATAAGCATTTGATTGTAGATCTTGCAAAGTTATACCCTTTTGAAAATATTAAATCAGGGGTATATTTAAAGATAAATAAAGATGATTATTTCTTGAGCTAGAGGTTTTTAGATGAGCCTTTATCCAGTATCCAGAGGACTTTGGAATGATCAGAGGTAACCTCTCCTGCTGGATATTGGTGCTTTTTATCATTTAAGACTTTTTTTACCATCTCCGCTTTTGCCTCGCCAACCGCTAAAAACATAATATTTTTGGCTTTTCTAAGTAGGGGATAGGTGAAGGTTATCCGTGTCGTTTCTTTTTGGGGAACGGCATTTTCCACAACAAGGCGCTTTATTTCGGTAAGCGCTTTAGTACCGGGAAATAAAGATGCGGTATGACCATCATCGCCCATGCCAAGAAGGATTAGATCAAAGCTTTCGTTTCGCACATGCTCTTTTACTTTAGATTCGTATTCAAGAGCTCCTTTTTTAGCATCTACCTCACCCTTCATACGAAAAATTTGGTTTTGTGGAACCGCAAGCGCTTTAAAGCCAGAGGTCATCGCCATGTGGTAGTTGCTGTCAGCATCTTCGGGACCTACAGTGCGTTCATCACTAAAAAAAATAAGAACTTTACTCCAGTCAATAACGTCTTTGCACTCTTTGAGTGCTTTATACAAGGCCTTTGGGGTAGATCCTCCAGATAGTGCTACGGTAAACATTCCCGTTTCATCTATTGCAGTCCTTGCCACCTCTAAAAAGAATTTACGAGCAAATTCTACTGGGTCTTCGGGAACGATAATAGCCTTACCTTTGATTTCTGGATTGATCATGAGCAAATAATTCCTCTGTGGTATTGTTTGATTAATTGTAAGCTGGCAAGAAAGTCTTTACTCGTTTCCCTAGAATAAATTTCTCCAGTCATTGATGTTCCTGTTCCTTCTTTTGTCACAGGGTAGGTGGTGGGTATTTCACAGGTACTATTTGTAGAATGGGAGATTTTAATTAAATGGTAAGACTTTTCATCTCGGATAAAATGTGTGGTCTCGCTACCTGTTTGTATTTCTACACGAGTTAGCCTGCCGGGATATAGGTTTTCATTAGGGGGGCTTCCTATAATATGTATTTTATGTGTACCATATTTTGAGGTATAGGTTACAAGTACTTTATTATCTTCACATTCCACCGATTTAAAATCCCACCCCATTTTCTCAGCAATCCACGCCTGCATATAAGTTGCTTGAATTTTGATATGACGAAAGCTATCTGTTGCGTGGGTGTTATAGCAAATGGTAACGGTATCTGCCGCAATAAGAGAGGAAAGTTTTTCTTTATTAGAAAAAACTTTAGCAAGCAGGCGTCTCCATGGTGTAAATCGTGCCCAGTTAAGATCTCCAATAGAAGTTTTTTCTCTGTCCATCTTTTCAATATATTCTGCAAATAAACTCATGTGATCCATACATTCAGAATCAAAGATGATGCGTGTTGCGATCTTATCCATATTCATCGTGGCAGGTGTGTCGCCATTTGCTGGGTCTTTAGAAAAAAGAAGGTAAACAGGAAGGTCAGGAATAATATGGGGGGTGATTAGGTAGGAAATTCTCTCTTTATAGCTAGAGCTCACCTCAAATTCTATAAACTCACAAAAAAAACCTTCATTATCACCATCAGGTTTTAACGCAGAGACAGAAGTGTTTATAAAATCCCCTTCTTTTTTTGATTCTTTGATAAAAATAATGCGGCAAGGGAATTTTTTGATAAGAGACCTGCAAAGTATTTTTAGATATTCCACCCTTTCGTTGTCTTCGGTATAGATAACAAGATTAAACAGGCAAGACTTGATACGGTTATCTTTCTTCTCTTTTTCAAATAGAGATAGAAGGGTCTTTTCTACCTCTTCTGGTTTTATATCATTTTCCATTTACGCCCCTCAGATTGTAAAAGCATATCTGCACCTTTAGGGCCCCAAGTACCTGCATTGTAGAAATCTTCTGGGGTGAATTTCTGGCTGTTCCACCTTTCAAGTATAGGAGTGATAAAGCGCCAGGAATGAATAGCCTCATCAACACGGGCAAAAAGGGTGTTATCACCCATAATACAGTCATGTATAAGCCGCTCATAAGCCTCAGGAACACTTTTACCAAAGAAATTATCATACTGGAAATCCATAGTAACCGGCTGAATAAGATTTGCTGTACCTGGAACTTTACTGTTACAAGCAATGCTAATACCTTCATTTGGCTGGATACGGAAAATAAAACAGTTAGGCGCGCTTTCGTGTTCATTTTTATTAAACAATACTCCAGGCGGTTTTTTGAACATCACACAAATCTCAGTTGTCCTTTTAGGAAGTCTTTTCCCTGCACGTATATAAATAGGAACCCCAGCCCATCGCCAGTTATCAATGGATAAACGCATAGCGGCAAAGGTTTCTACGTTAGATTCAGGGTTTACCTTATTTTCGCTACGATAGGCAGCAACTTTTTCACCATTTACAAAGCCCTCTTTATACTGACCTCTTAAGGTGTATTTATCAATTTCCTCATCTTTATAATGTCTGATAGCGCTTAAGAGCTTCACCTTTTCATCGCGGATACTATCTGCAGAAAGAGAGGAGGGGGGTTCCATAGTAACTAATGATAAGACCTGCATCAAGTGATTTTGGATAATATCACGTACTAGCCCTGCAGACTCATAAAAATCCCCGCGCTCTTCTATTCCTATACTTTCACCAACGGTAATTTGGATGTTATCCACATATCTATTATTCCATAGACCTTCAAAGATAGCGTTGCTAAACCGGAAAACCAGAAGATTTTGTACCGTCTCTTTTCCAAGGTAGTGATCAATTCGGTAGATTTGATTTTCTGCAAGATTCTTAGTCATCTCCGCTTGTAAATCAAGTGCCGAGTTAAGATCACGGCCAAATGGTTTTTCTATAATCAAGCGAGAAAATTTTGACTTATCTGCATCGTCATAGATAAGGCCGTTTTTTTGTAGTTTTTCTGCAATAGGGCTGAAATAGGTAGGCTGAACCGATAGGTAATAGATTCTATTTCCCATGGTTCCATATTTCTTATCCAGATCGCTTAAGTAAGTATTAAGGTTTTGATAGCCAGTATCATTATCAAAATCAGATTGAAAATAGAATAACTTTTCTGTAAAAGCCTGCAGTTCATTTTCTTCTGCTTTTGTTCGTGAGTAGTTTTTGATATGTTCTGACATCTCAGCACGAAAGGCCTCATGCGTTTTTTCTCGTCTGGCAAATCCTACACATACAAAATTTGCTGGAAGGAGGCCATCATCCATCAGATTGTACAAGGCGGGGATAAGCTTTTTCCCTGTAAGATCTCCAGAGGCGCCAAATATTACTAATATGCAGGGAGGAGGAGTTTTTTCGCTACCGCTCTCTGTAAAGAGACCGTCTGGAAGATCTCCAGCTTTTGGTTTACTGTTTTCATTATTACCATCTTGCATCGCTAATTCCCTCTCCTTGCAATATATCAGAAACTTTCACTATCTTCTAGTCTATTTTTATAAGGAGAAGCCCTTTAAAAGCAACTAAGATTCGTGCATAGAGAGAAAATCCTTTAGGATCAACTGGGCAGCAAGAGAGTCTTTATATGGTATACGCTCCTTTCTGTTTAATCCCATCTCCTTTAATAGATCATCAGAATGCTCTGAGGTCAGCCTTTCATCCATATAATGAACAGGCTTGTTACTATACTCTTCAAGGACTTTCCCAAATTTCTCTACGCGCACGGTCATATCACTTTGATTGCCATCTAAATAGACAGGGAGTCCAAGCACAAAACGATCGATTTTTTCATTATAAGAATCTATAATAGCTTTGATGGTATCAAGGTCTGTTTTTTTCGATTGCATAGTGTCGCCTGGCAGAGCAAAACTCACCCCTTTTCTACACACGGCCAGGCCTATGCGCCTCAGCCCAAAGTCAATGCCCACAATAAATTCTTCTTTTACATTCATAACTGCTATCCCTTGAAGGAGGCAATGTTAATTCTTTCTGAAAAAGAATACAACTATACAAAATTATTTCTGTTGTTATTGAGTAGATTTAAACAGTAAAGAACAGAGCCTACTTGCAAGCCTTTTGCGGCAAATTCAAGTCCTTGCACAACAATAGGGTTGATTATCTGAGGGCCATAATAACCTCTTAGTACCCCAAAAAAGGCAGCTCCTCCACCTATAACTAGGAACGCTTTTATTGCCACTGATCTAACTTTTACAAGAAATCCAGAATCTGTAGAGTTTTTTATAAATAGACCTATTTTTACCGCCTCTCTAATTCCCATAACACTTAGTGTAATGTGTAAAGCTGGTGATCTCCATCCAAGTCTAGTTACATCTATATTTAAGTTTGGTGCTTGCATATGTTACCTCTTTTGTTAAATGTTAAAAAACAGTTTGTGCTTTTGTGAGAAAAATGTAAAGGAAAAGTTTATAACTGTGTGATTTTATTTTGAGACTAAGAATTCTAGAGGTATAGTTGTTAGCGTTCCTTATGGCGTACTGTTCAATGAATTTTTGAGGGAATTTTGATTCATTCAGCGAGCTAATATTATAAATATTAGTGAGATGCATTTATCAAAAAGCTACAAAAATTCGCAGAAGATACGTCATAAGGAACGGTAATGGCTATATATAAAGAGGAAAAGAGGTTGTCAATAATTTAGACCAAAGCTAACATACTTGCTTATAGAATATGCATTCAGGAGAAAGCAAATTGAGTAAACACCCTACCAAATCCCCGTTAGAAAAGAAAAGATTAGACTATGAGGTACCGGTATTTCCCATACTAAAGAATATACAAAATGCCTATTGGAAAGATGAGGGAAAGTATATAAAGCTACTTGCTCATGAGACGCAGCATAGCCCGCCATTGCGAGTGGGGGTGATGTTTTCAGGAGGGCCAGCAGCTGGTGGATTGAATGTATTATGGGGGCTTTATAAAGGGCTTAAAGATATTCATAGTGAGAGCGCTCTTATTGGTTTTTTAGATGGGGCAGGAGGCTTTTTAGAAGATAGGCAGATAGAGATTACAGACAAAGAGATAGCGGAAATAAAAAATCAAGGCGGGTTTACTCTTCTTGGGACGGGCAGGACAAAGATTGAGACAGAAGGGCAGATGAGACAGGCTTTAGAAGTGGTTAAGAAAAACCGGCTTCAGGGGCTTGTTTTTGTGGGGGGAGATGATACCAATACCAATGCTTATCATTTATCAAAATACCTAGAGAAAGAAAAAGCAAGGTGTAGTGTAGTCGGTATTCCAAAGACCATAGATGGAGATCTAAAGGGCGGGGGGATTGAGGCCTCTTTTGGTTTTGATACTGCCACAAAAACGTATAGCTCTATGATAGGGAATTTGAATAAAGACGCTCTTTCTGCTAAAAAGTATTGGTTTTTTGTAAAATTAATGGGAAGGTCTGCATCTCATGTCACTTTAGAATGTGCTCTACAGACAAAGCCAAATTTGGCTTTTATCAGTGAAGAGGTGCAGAAAAAGAAAATCACCTTTAAAAAGATTGTGGAAATGGTAGCAAAGACAGTGATTGAAAGGGCCGAAGCTGGAAAGAACTATGGTACGACTTTAATTCCAGAGGGGCTTATTGAGGCATGTTCTGATATGAAGGCTATGATAGATGCCTGTAATACCCTCAAAAAAGAGGGAAAAAGCGCAAAGGATCTTACAGGGGAGGAGAAAGAATTATTTGATTCCCTACCACCAGCCATTCAAAAGCAACTGCAAAAAGATCTAGATCCACATGGCAATATGCAGTTATCACTTGTTTCTACCGATCAGCTGATTGCTGAGATGGTGGAGGAAAAGGTGAAGGATAAGAAAGGAGTCGAATTTAAAGTTGTTCCTATTTTTTATGGATATGATGGAAGGTGCGCTCTTCCTTCAAACTTTGATGCCACCTATTGTTATAATTTGGGAATGATAGCATCTATATTAGTAAGAGATAGAAAGACAGGTTTCATGGCATCTGTGAAGGGATTAGATCAGCCAGTAGGGGAATGGTCTGGGATTGCTATCCCTATTGAAAATATGATGTCACAAGAGGAGCGTCATGGGAAGCTCAAGTCTGTAATTGCAAAGGCTTTAGTAGATTTGAAAGGGAAACCCTTTAAAGAGTTTTCTAAAAAGCGTGATAAGTGGAAAATAGAGGACCATTATGAGTCACCAGGCCCTATCCAGTATGACGATGAGGCCTCAATCGGTTTTTCTAAAACACTCACTTTAGGCTTGGAACAGAAAAAAAGCTCTTTTTTCTAAATAACTCTTTAAAAAAACTCTATGATCCATAAGCTCTAAGCTATGGGACTATTCAAGAAATACAAAAATCCACATATTAAGTGGATAAAAAGAACGCCAGCACATTTTTTAGCATGGTATCTAGGTTTATATCGAGAAAAAAATAAGACGGTAGTCCCAGAAGATTTTGCCTATCCTATTGCTAATAAAAATAAAGAAAAGAGCGCCTCTTCCGCCACTTTTATCAATCACTGTACCTATCTTATGGAAGTTTTTGGTATTACGATCCTTACCGACCCCATCTGGAACGACAGGTGCTCACCACTCTCTTTTGTAGGACCTAAAAGGCGGCATGATCCTCATATTGATATAGAGGAGATTAAAAATGTAGACTATGTATTAATTAGTCATAACCATTATGACCATCTCGACTTGGGTTCCATAAGAAGGATATACAAGAAGTTTCCAAAGGTAACTTTTATAGTGCCTGTGGGAGTAAAAAAATGGTTTTTGAAAAAAGGGATAGATCAAGTTGTTGAGTTAGATTGGTGGCAGACGGTAACTTTTTGCTTAGAAAAAGGGGCGCCAGAGATAGAAATAGCGGCAGTTCCAGCTCAACATCATTCAGGAAGAGGGTTGTTTGATGGAAATAAATCTTTATGGGCGGGCTTTGTAACCACTATTTCTTGTAAGAACAAAAGAAAGCGATTCTATTTTGCAGGGGATACGGCTTATAATCCTCACGATTTTAAGCAAATTGGAGCTCGTTTTAAAAATATAGATTTATCTATTTGTCCAATAGGAACGTATTCTCCAAAGAAATTTATGGAGACAGTACACTTAAGTCCAGAAGGCGCTGTAGCGATCCACAAGGACATCAATTCGAAATTAAGCGTTGGAATGCACTGGGCGACATTTTGTCTCTCTGAGGAGGCTCATAACGCGCCGCCGTACGACCTATACAAAGAGATGGAAAAAGAAGGCCTCGATCATGGGACATTTCTTCCTATTCCACCTGGCGATTCTGTTGCATGGTGATTGCATTCTAGGTTTAAATCTTCATTTAAAAGTCTATTCACTATAATTATGGCCTTTGTTATAGTGCTTCCAATGAATATTATAAAAGAATATATCCGATACCCTTTTATGTTTAAGCAAGATCTAAAGCTAAAACGTGCTTATTTTTTTGTGAATCCATATAGAGCGGTAAGAAAATTTTTACAAAAGCGGGGAGAGAGTAATCCACATCAGTATGGAGAAACTCCGATTCATGTGATAAAAAGCTTGATAGATGCTGCCGGTGGATTGAAAAAGTATCAATATTTTGCAGATGTAGGGGCGGGAAGGGGTAGAATATCTTATTTTGTGCAAAAGGTTTATGGTTGTAAAGTCTTTGCTTATGAGCAATTAGGCCTTTTTGTAAAAAAAGGGAAAAAACTTTTTCCTAAGGTACAATTTATAGCAGGAGATTTTCTTAAAGCTGATTTGTCTAAAATGGATATCATCTATTTTTATGGGACAATGATGAAGGAAAAAGAGATTTTAGAGTTTACTTGCCAGGTGAGAAAGGGGTGCAGAGTTATCAGTATTAGTTACCCTCTAACAGATTATGACTCCCGTTTTAAGGTAACTAATAAAGTTGAGATAACATTCCCTTGGGGAAAAACAAATGGATACATTCAGCAGTTAAGGTGAGTGTCTAATCTAAATGATCAGGCTTATTGTCTCCATACCATGAAGGCTTTTTGAAGCTATGTATTATAAATGGTATACTACACATAATTACAAGACCTACAATAAGAAAGG
This sequence comes from Chlamydiia bacterium, assembly GCA_022601595.1. Classification (GTDB taxonomy): domain Bacteria; phylum Chlamydiota; class Chlamydiia; order Chlamydiales; family 2-12-FULL-49-11; genus JAJACQ01. The sequence goes on from JAJACI010000001.1 coordinate 195,522, forward strand.
TTTCAAATATAAAGTTACTTCCTGTTTCAATTTGTGCAGGTGGTACAAATAAAATCAAAAAAGCAAATATACAGGTTAATATTCCTAAGATTGATACTGCCCAAATCCCTTTATGTGGATGAGGGATTTTATAAGCGCGCGGCACTAGCGGGTGAGAGTATCGAAGTTTAATAGCTGATAGAAACATGAGAATATACATCAACAAGTATAGTTGCGTGCTAAGAGCCGTTAGAATCCAATATGCGCTACTTAGGTTGGGCATAAGCGTAAATACCATAGATACGATAGTTACAATAATTGCCTGTCCTACAAGTAGATTTACAGGGACATTTTTTTTGTTGGTTACTTGAAAGTAAGGAGGAAGATTTCCGTGTTCTGTGGTAGTAAATAACGCCTTTACAGGACCAATAATCCATGCATTCACCTCTCCAATAGCTCCGAAAACAAGTAATATTCCAAGAACAGGAAGGAGCCAGCTGATATGGAAACTATCTAGAAAAACTTTTAGAGCTTCCATAAGTCCTGCAACAAGATTTACATGATCAATAGGGATAACAATACCAATGGATAGGGATCCTAACATAAAGAGGAAAAAGGTGATTGCAGCTGCAAAGATAATACCTTTTGGATAGTTTTTCTGCGGATTTTTCACTTCACTGGCATAACCTGAGGAAACCTCAAGACCTGCAAATGCTAAAAACAATCCTCCTAAAAAGGATAGGTTCTCTATTTTTGAAAGATCAGGAATAAGCTCATTGAATGAAAAGGTAATTTGGGAAGGGCGTCCTGTGGTAAGCCATAGAAAACCAAGAAGTATAAGAAATACTCCAGGTGCAATCGTTCCTGCTATTACTCCAAAAGTGGAGAACCATGCAGACATCTTAATACCTTTAAAGTTTAGAAGCGTTATCCCCCAAAAGGTTGCAAGAATAACGATAACCACATAGTAGATATTGGTTGCGATAGGCGGGTAAAGAACATAGGCTATGGTAGTTGCGATAAAGGATAAAATAGCGGGATACCATGCAACGTTATGAATCCACTGCAGCCAAATAGCGACAAACCCCCAGGTATCTCCAAATGCTTCTCGCACCCATATATAGATACCACCAGATTTTGGCCAGCCAGTAGCTAGTTCTGCAGAAACAAGCGCGCAGGGAAGGAGAAAGCAAATTCCTACTATAAGAAACAGTGATAAAACGGAGAAACCATAGGATGCTACTAAAGGTAGATTCCTAAGAGATGCCATAATAGCTACATTGAGCATGACCAATACAAATATTGATATGACGCGTTTTCCGCCTTTTGGCGTATCTGATAATTCCAAGATGAATACCTTATTTTTTTTAGTGTAAATATCCTTATATTGTATTTGAAGATTAGAGTAAAGCTGTAATTAGAGGTTAGTTAGAAGAGGCATTTAACTCAGGACACGCACTAAGTAAAGGTGTTACAAGTGCTTATAAAAAAGTGATGAATTGCTAGTATTTAAAGTTCTTATATTCATAGTTGATAGTGAGATAAGGGGGGCTCTAGAGATTTTCCCCTTTTTCCATAGAAAAATATATATATTAGGAGATATTATGAGAAAAACAAAAAGAAGAACTTATAGTTCAGCAAGAAAAAGCTTTAAAAAAAGAGTCTATAAAAAAAGAAAATATTCCAGCTTTATGAAGTCGCTGTATAAATGGTTTGGTTTCTTTTTTTCATTGAAACATATGAAAAAGCCGGGCGCTAAAAAATATACTGCAAAAAGAAAAACAGCAAAAAGAGCAGCGCCAAAAAGAGCTGCTACACGAAGGAAAACAACAAAAACAGCAGCTAAAAGAAAATATAGTAGAAGAAAAGCTGCATAAGAAATTTTACGTAGAAAAAAAGTAAATGGAAGAACTGAAAAATTATTTTCAGTTCTTTTTTTTATGTAAAAGATGAGATGAGTAATTAATCGATATTTAACTGAAAAAATTAATTCATTTTTGTCTTCTATTTGTTTTTTTTGTAAAATTTTTTTTTCAAAACTGTTTTTTTTTAAGAAAAAAAATTCTATAACTCTTTGATAAAGAAAGTTTTATCTGTAAACAATCAACCTGCTAAGCCTTAGTTTGTTTTGTAAGTCTTTGATAATTAGTAAATAGTGATATAAATATATGCAATAAAAAATTTAACTTGTAAAGGTTTTTTTAAGATAATCCTGGGTTAGTTGTTTCGCCGCGTGTTAAAATATGCCTTTAGAAGCTATTCTCAGTGGTAAAACAATAAAATTAATATTTTTGATAATTTACTGTTTAAATATTTTTTCGCATTTAAAATCATAATTAATTATATTTACATTAAGAAAGAAATAGATAGTGTTTTTATATATCCGTTTTACTTTCTCATTAACTGCAAATCAAATGAGCTCATTAAGGAGAAAATATGGCAGCAAAAACTAAAAGGGCATCTGCAAAGAAAAGTCCTGCAAAAAGAAAGGCAGCACCTAAAAGAAAGGCTGTTGCTAAAAAAGCGGCACCTAAAAGAAAGGTAGCGGCAAAAAGAAAAACTACAGCTAAAAGAAAAGTTGCTAAAAAAGCGGCTCCAAAAAGAAAAGTAGCTGCAAAAAGAAAAACAGCTAAGAAAGCAGCTCCTAAAAGAAAAGTTGCTAAAAAGAAAGTAGCTAAGAAAGCGGCTCCTAAAAGAAAAGTAGCTGCAAAAAGAAAAACAGCTAAGAAAGCAGCTCCTAAAAGAAAAGTTGCTAAAAGAAAAGTAGCTAAAAAAGCAGCTCCAAAAAGAAAAGTTGCTAAACGTACTACAC
>JAJACI010000010.1 GCA_022601595.1 Chlamydiia bacterium
GGGATGGGGCGCCACGAAAAATGGAATTTATAAGAAATCTGGAAAATTATAAAACTGTCCGTTTTTCAGAGTCTCCTTAATAACTGCTAGTCTCATAACGGAGCTAGTCTATAGAACTTCTTGAGTATATTTGCAACTCATGTTAGGATGGTCAGATTATGAAAGCTGTTTTATCTAGATTTTTTTCTTACAAAGTATTGTCTGCCGGTTTTTTAGTTGCAGGTGCTTGTATTGGCGGAGGAATTCTTGGAGTTCCTGTGGAGGCAGGCTCTTTGGGTTTTTATCCATCAGCTATTATGCTCTTGATGTCGTGGCTTTTTATGACCCTTACCGCTTTTTTATACGGTGAGGCGGCGCTGTGGATGAAGGATGATAATGCCCACTTGGTTTCCATTGCCAAACATTTGCTTGGAAGGTGGGGAGAGTGGATTACCGTTATATTATATATTTTTATGGGGTACGCCTCGCTGGTTGCCTATAATTCTGGTGGTTCTCAGTTGATTGACCATCTATTTCAAGGGGCGTTTTCTGTTTCTCTAACACCTATTGTAAGCTCTATTTTATATGCAGTGGTTTTTGGTTCCGTGTTTTATTTTGGAGCAAAGATATTAGGGGCAATCAATACCTTGTTGATGGTTGGCTTGATTGTTTCTTATGTGATGATGACTGCTATGGGAATAGAGGGGGTGAAATCAGAGCTCTTGTCAAGATCTTCTTGGACAGGCTTTTATGCCGTTGTTCCATTGATGATTACCTCTTTCAGCTTTCAGATGATAGTTCCAAGTATTGCTCTTTATTTAGATAAAGATGCTAAAGATCTTAAATATACTTTGATTTTTGGTGCTACCTTGGCTCTCATCTTCTATTTACTTTGGATATTTGTAGTGATGGGAACGGTTCCAAATGAGGGGAAAAGCGGTTTAAAAGAGGCGCTTGAGAATGGTCAGGTTGCAACCGTGTCTTTAAGGCTATACGCTCATAGAAATATTATTGCAGTGCTTGGTGAGTGGTTTGCCTTTTTTGCGATAACCACCTCGTATTTGGGCATTGGTCTGGGTTTGTTTGACTTTTTAGCAGACTTGTTTCGGGTAGAAAAAAAGGGGCTGGGCAAGTTTATCTTGGGCCTTCTTGTAGTTCTTCCCACCTTGTATATAACAATGGCCTACCCAAACACCTTTTTAGATGCGCTGGATATTACAGGGGGCCTTGGAGATTCTATTTTGAATGGAATTATACCTGTTTTGATGGTTTGGATGGGCCGCTATGTGATTGGCTATAAAAGCGAGCTTAAGCTTATGGGAGGAAAAACCATCCTTTCAGCGCTATTTATCTGTTCGTTGCTTATTATTACTTCTCAAATACTAAAATGGGTGCTTTAGGATTAAGGAGAGTCTGATAAACTACACCTTTTAGAATTTCTTCAGATTTTTTGAGATAAATTTGATTTTGGAATGAGCTGCATCCCTTTAGGGATGGAGCGTGATGAAAAATGGAATTTATAAAAAATCTATGGGATTCTGAAACTGTCCGTTTATCAGAGTCTCCTTAAGGAGATTATAAAACTGTCCGTTTTTCAGAGTCTTCTTAAATATATTTGGCTGCGATAGATCTCATTTCATTGAAGAGATTGCTTATCCCTGTTTGTCTATGCATGGAAATCTTGCCGAGAATAGGTAGTGTTTTTAGGATAACTGGCGGATTTGTGAATAGTATTTTTGGGGTTTCACTAGTATATAGATATACAAGAAGGGCGGCTAGTCCTTTTGAAATGAGCGCCTCACTTTGTATAAAAAATTCTAATTTACCGTCTTCAAAGCGGTGTGTAAGGTAAAGCTCACTTTGACATCCTTTTACAAGATTTTCTTTTTTTATCTCGCTTTCTGGAAAGGGGGTCGCTCGCTCTCCAAATGAAATAATTTCTTTATACAGTTCTCTTTCTGTTCTCTCTTTGGTGAATATTTTTTCGATTGCAGCAAGTTTTTTTTTCATATTTCAAGAGAGAATAAGATTTATATTGAGAATAATACCATATTTATTTATTATACCACAACAATATTGCGTAACAGTTATTAATTTAAGGAAAAAGAAAATGGCAAATAAAGAAGATGTATTAGAAGTGGAAGGCACTGTAAAAGAGTTGCTTCCGAATATGACGTTTGTGGTTCGTCTCGACAATGGGATTGAAATCAAGGCTCATTTGTGCGGGAAAATGAGAATGAGGAATATTCGAGTTTTGGTGGGGGATCATGTAAAAATTGAAATGTCTTCCTATGACTTGACTAAAGGGAGAATTGTATACAGAGGAAAAAGGTAGGAATGTAAGATTTACTATTGCTTTTTTTTTACCCTTTAGCTATACTACTTCACATTCGAGAATTAAACTAAAGTATACCACAAAAGGTGATACTACGGGAGAGGATAGAAAAAACTAAGGCGCCCAGGTAGCTCAGCGGTAGAGCACTTGCATGGTAAGCAAGCGGTCGTAGGTTCGATTCCTGTTCTGGGCAAAAACATAAACAAAAAAAAGATCTTTTCGGAGGACAAACAGTAATGGCAAAAGAAAAATTTTCAAGAGATAAACCACACGTAAACATCGGGACTATTGGTCACGTTGACCATGGTAAGACAACACTTACTGCAGCGATTACTAAAGTGCTAGCGGAAGCAGGCGGCGCAGACTTTAAAGACTACGCAGCAATTGATAACGCACCAGAAGAAAAAGCGCGTGGTATTACAATTAACTCAAGTCACGTTGAGTATGAAACAGATAAAAGGCACTATGCTCACGTTGATTGCCCAGGACACGCTGACTACGTTAAAAATATGATTACAGGTGCGGCTCAAATGGATGGAGCGATACTTGTTGTTGCTGCAACAGATGGTGCTATGCCTCAGACAAGAGAGCACATTCTGCTTGCTAAGCAAGTTGGAGTGCCATCTATCGTTGTTTTCATCAACAAATGTGACCAAGTGGAAGATGAAGAGCTTCTTGATCTAGTTGAAATGGAGCTAGATGAGCTTTTAAGTTCACAAGGTTATGAGGATACTGCTTTTGTAAGAGGTTCGGCTCTTAAAGCGCTAGAAGGTGATGCTAAGTATGTAGAGAAAGTGATTGAGCTGATGAATGTTGTGGATGAGAAAATCCCAACTCCAGCGCGTGAAGTAGACAAGCCTTTCCTAATGCCGATTGAGGATGTTTTCTCTATCGCAGGTCGTGGTACTGTTGTTACAGGCCGTGTAGAAAGAGGTGTGGTAAACGTTAATGATAAGATCGACCTAGTTGGTATTACTGAAACTCGTAAAGAGCTTGTTGTAACAGGTCTTGAAATGTTTAACAAACTACTTGATGAAGCAAGAGCTGGTGAGAACGTTGGAGTTCTTATAAGAGGTCTTGATAAAAAAGCGGTAGAAAGAGGAATGGTTCTTTGTGCTTGTGGCACAACTAAGGCTCATACTAAGTTTACAGGTAGTGTTTATGTGTTAACTAAAGATGAGGGTGGACGTCATAAGCCTTTCTTCTCAGGTTATAGACCACAGTTCTACTTAAGAACAACTGACGTAACAGGAACTGTAACTCTTGCAGAGGGAACAGAGATGGTTATGCCGGGTGATAATGCAGAGATTACTGGTGAGCTTCTTTCTCCTGTTGCTATGGAAGAAGGAATGCGTTTTGCTATCCGTGAGGGTGGTAGAACAATTGGTGCTGGTACTGTTTCGAAGATTATTACGTAATAAAAGCATGTAAGGAGCGGGTGACCGCTCCTTGCTTGGGTGTGTAGCTCAGTTGGTAGAGCAGCGGTCTCCAAAGCCGCAGGTCAGGGGTTCGAGACCCTTCGCACTCGTTAAAATAAGGGAAGAGTATGACAGAGATGGCTGAAGAAAATAATCAAGCAAAAGAAGTGAAGAAAGAATCTTTTATTGTGTCTTTGAAAAAAGAGGCATCGAAGATTGTTTGGCCTTCTAAGAAAAGTTTAAAAACAAGCGTTAAAATTGTAATTATTTCTATGTTTGTTTTCGGTTTAGGTATTTATTGTGCAGATTTGTTTGTCAATAAGGCGGTCTCTATGTTAAACTCTGTGATTTTTAGATTGATAGGATAAATAAATGTCAGAAAATTGGTATGTGCTCCAGGTTTTTTCCGGGCAGGAAAAAAAAGTTCAGCGTTCTATTTTAGAAAATGCTGAAAAGACAGGCTTAAAAAGTCATATTGCAGAGGTGTATATTCCTGTGGAAAATGTGGTTGAGGTTAAATCTGGAAAAAAAGTAATTAGAGAAAAGATTTTATGGCCAGGTTATGTCCTGGTTAAAATGGATATTGTAGATGAGGTATGGCATTTCATTAAGAATGAAAATGGCGTGCTTGATTTCTTAGGCGGGGGAGCTCCTGCGCCGTTAAGTGATAAGGAAGTAGATGATCTTGTGAAAAATCTAACAGCTGAAGAAGGCGAGGTAGTTCATAAGTATAATATAGATTGTGGTGATGTAGTGAAGATAACAGAAGGTGTTTTTGTGAATCTTACCGGCACAGTCTCTGAAATATTTCAAGATAAGGGAAAATTGAGTGTACTTGTTTCTATCTTTGGTAGAGACACTAAAGTGGATGATCTTGAAATGTGGCAAGTTGAAAAAATAACAAATGATTAAGGCAGGAATAGATAATGGCTAAGAAAAAAGTAGTAAAAATAATTAAATTACAAATTCCATGTGGAAAAGCAAGTCCTGCGCCACCAATTGGACCAGCGCTTGGTTCAGCTGGTGTGAATATCATGGCTTTTTGTAAAGAATTTAATGCGAAAACACAGGGTGGATCAGATCTTTTACCTGTTGTGATTACAGTATATGCGGACAAGAGTTTTACTTTTATTACAAAGCAGCCTCCAATGTCAAGATTGATTTTGGCGCAGCTTAAATTAGGTAAAGGATCTTCTGTTCCAAATAGAGATAAAGTAGGAAAGTTAAGCAAAGACGACGTCAAGGAAATTATCAAGAGAAAACTTCCAGATTTACGTTTAAAGCATGACATTGCTACAGATGAAGGATTTCTAGCAGCTTCTAACATCGTTACGGGAACGGCCCGTTCGATGGGTATAGATGCCGAGTAAGAATAAATAAAATAGAGTACAATAATGAAAAGAAGTAAAAGATTTAATGATGCGGTCAAAGACATTGATTTAGCAAAAGTCTATTCTATCGATGAAGCAGTGAAGGTCTTAAAAGCCGTATCGCCTGCTAAATTTGATGAGACTTTTGAGCTTGCATTAAAAATGGGTGTAGATCCAAGAAAAGCAGATCAGCAAGTAAGAGGTAGTAACTTATTACCAAACGGTACAGGCAAAGATGTAAAAGTTCTTGTTTTTGCAAAAGGTGATAAAGCTAAAGAGGCGTTAGAGGCTGGAGCTGACTTTGTTGGTGGTGATGAGCTAGCTGAGAAAATTAAAGAGGGTTGGACTGGGTTCAATCAGGTTATTGCGACACCAGATATGATGAGAGTTGTTGGTCGTTTAGGTAGAATTCTTGGACCAAGAGGTCTTATGCCTGCACCTAAAGCTGGAACTGTAACAACAGAAGTTGCAAAAACCGTAAAAGAAGTAAAATCTGGAAGGGTTGAGTTTAAAGTGGACAAAAGTTCAAATATACACACAATCTTTGGGAAAATTTCTTTTTCAGTAGAGCATTTAGTGGAAAATTTCAAATCATTATTAGATGCTATAATTAAAAGTAAGCCTGCGGCTATGAAAGGTGCATATATTAAGTCTATTAGTATATCTACTTCCATGGGGCCGGGATTAAAACTAGAATCTAGCACCGTGCAGTAGGAGTAAATAAATGTCAGCTGAAAAACAAGCGCTTCTAGAAGAAGTGAAAGAAAAGATTGATTTAGAAGATGGTTTTATTCTTGCGTCCTATGATAAATTAGATGCAAATGCAATAGCTGGAATGAGATCAGAATTAGTAAAAGCAGGCGGTGATATGTTTGTTGTAAAGAAGAGAATCTTTGCAAAAGCAGCAACCGACAAAAATATAACATACTCGTTAGATGAGTTAGAAGGTCATGTTCTTCTTGCAATGGGAAAAGGAAATTTCCCGGCCGTTGCAAAAGAACTGTTTAAAGCAAAGAAAGAAACAAAGGCTTTAAAGATTTTAGGTGGATTTTTTGAGGAAAAAAAATGCGCCCCTTCAGAAGTGGAACAAATATCTAACTTACCATCACTTGATGAGATGAGAGCGCAAATTATCGGGTTACTAGAGGCTCCTATGGGACAGACTTTAGCAACTATCGAAGCTTTGTTATCAAGTGTTATGCATTGTATGGAAAATAAAAATTTAAAAGAAAAATAAAAAGAGAGGAAACATAAAATGAGTGAAGCAACATTGGAAAAAATCGTAGATACACTAAGTGAACTAAAAGTATTAGACTTAGCTAACCTAAAGACAATGCTAGAGGACAAATGGGGCGTGAAAGCAGCGGCAGCAGCAGTAGCAGCACCAGCAGCGGCAGGAGCAGCACCAGCAGCGGCAGCAGAAGAGTCTACAGAGTTTGATATTACTCTTAAAAGCATTGATGCTAGTAAGAAAATTGCAGCTATTAAAGCTGTAAGAAAAATTACAGGTCTTGGTCTGAAAGAAGCTAAAGAAGCAGTTGAAGGCGCGCCTACACCATTAAAGCAAGGTGCATCTAAAGCAGAGGCTGATGAAGCAATGAAAGAACTAGCTGATGCTGGTTGTGTAGGAGAGTTAAAAGGTCTTTAAGCACTTTTTTAAATAAACTATTGATTGAACATGAGCCCTTCTGCATCAGAAGGACTCATGTTCTGTATAAAGATTAAGGAGGTTCTGGTATATTGCTATTTTGATATTTTAAAATAGATATTTAACAGAATTTCCTTTAGCAACAAACTCTGTTAAAGAATTAAGGGGGCATTATGCCAAAGAGGTCACCTACAAGGGTGGGGTTTCATAAATCAGAGGAGATCATTGATCTTCCTAATTTAATTGAAATTCAAATTAAGTCGTACAAGAACTTTTTACAATCAGAGGGAGAGCCTAATGAGCGAAGGGATGAAGGTTTAGAGGAAGTATTCTCTGAAATTTTCCCTATTAAAAGCTTTGATGATAAAATTGTTCTAGAGTATTTATCTTATACATTAACAGTACCAAAATATGGTCCACAAGAGTGTTTACGAAGAGGTATTAGCTACAATTCTACTCTAAAGACTAATTTCCGTTTAACAGATGAGACAGGTATTAAAGAAGAAGAGGTCTATATGGGCACTATTCCTTTAATGACCGAAAGAGGTACTTTTGTTATTAACGGTGCAGAGCGCGTAATCGTTTCTCAGCTTCATAGATCACCAGGTATTTGTTATGAAAGTGCTATGCACCCAAAAGGGATTAACCTCTTTTCTTTCCGCGTTATTCCTTATAGAGGTAGCTGGTTAGAGGCATCATTTGATATTAACGATTTAATCTATATCTATGTAGATAAGAAGAAGAGAAGAAGAAAAGTTCTTGCAACATCATTTATTAGAACACTTGGATTTTCAACCAATGCAGATATCATTGAAGAATTTTTTAGTACAAGACGTATCAGAATTAAGTCAGATGCAGATTTCTCAAAAGTGGTTGGTAAGATTCTTGCAGAAGATGTATTAGATGAAGATTCAGGTATTATTTACGGTAAAGCTGCAGAGAAATTAACAACAGCGATGCTAAAAAGAATCTTAGATGCAAACATTGGTTTTGTTCGTATTGCAGAAGATGCAGATGAGACGTCCCCGATCATCAAGATGATAATGAAAGATCCAACCGATTCTTATGAGTCAGCTCTTAAAGATTTTTATAGAAAAATTAGACCAGGCGAGCCTGCCACCCTTTCAAATGCTAGATCTTTGATTATGAGACTATTTTTTGATTCTAAGAGATACAATCTTGGGCGCGTTGGTCGTTATAAGATGAACATGAAGTTAAAGCTTCCTGTAAATGATGAAACTTTAGAAGATGTAACGCTTAGAAAAGAAGATATCATTGCAGCGATTAAGTATTTAATTGATTTAAAAGATCAGAAAAACGATGCCCATGTTGATGACATAGATCACCTTTCAAATAGACGTGTTAGATCTGTTGGTGAGCTTGTTCAGAATCAGTGTAGAATTGGTTTTGTGAGAATGGAGAAAATTATTCGTGAAAGGATGAATTTATTTGATTTCGGATCAGATACGCTTACTCCTGGAAAGATTATTTCCGCAAAAGGTTTCCAATCAGTAATGAAGGATTTCTTTGGAAGATCACAGCTGTCTCAATTTATGGACCAGGTAAATCCTATAGCAGAACTTACGCATAAACGTAGACTTTCTGCATTAGGACCGGGCGGTCTAAACAGAGAGAGAGCAGGATTTGAAGTTCGTGATGTTCATACAAGTCACTATGGTAGAATTTGTCCTATTGAAACTCCAGAGGGACCAAACATTGGTTTGATTACATCCCTGTCCTCTTATGCGAAGATTAATGAATTTGGTTTCATTGAAACGCCGTATAGGATTGTAAGAGATAATATTGTTACTGATGAAATTGAGTATATGACTGCCGACCAAGAGGAGGCATGTGTTATCTCTCAGGCGTCTGCTGAGCTGGATGAATTTTCGATGTTTAAAGAGGAAATTTGTTGGGCAAGACATAAGAGTGAATCCCTTCGTATAGAGACATCAAAAGTGACTCATATGGACGTATCACCAAAGCAGCTAGTATCTATTGTAACAGCGATGATACCGTTTTTAGAGCATGATGATGCAAACCGTGCCTTAATGGGTTCTAATATGCAACGCCAAGCGGTGCCTTTATTAAAGCCATCTGCTCCTATTGTGGGAACAGGTATTGAGAAAAGAGCAGCCAAAGATTCTGGAGCGGTGATGATTGCTCTTGAGGATGGAGTTGTTGATTATGTCGATGGTTTCAAAGTTATTATCGCTTCGAAGACAAATGTCCTTGATAAGAAGGTATATGATCTTAAAAAGTTCATGAGAAGTAACTCTGGTACATGTATCAATCAGACACCTCTTGTTGAGGTTGGTGATGATATTAAAGCTGGTGATGTTATAGCCGATGGTCCATCAACGGAAAAAGGGGAGATAGCTCTTGGTAAAAACGTATTAGTTGCCTTCATGCCTTGGTGTGGATATAACTATGAGGATGCTATTATCATCTCTGAGAAGTTGATCAAAGAGGACACTTATACATCTATATATGTAAAAGAGTTCGAGGTAACTGCTCGTGAGACAAAGCTTGGAAAAGAAGATATCACTCGTGATATACCAAATGTTTCTGAAGAGGCGTTAAGTAATTTAAATGAAGATGGGATAATCCGTATTGGAGCTGAGGTTTCACCTGGAGATATTTTAGTTGGAAAGGTTACGCCAAAGTCTGAGACAGAGCTTTCGCCAGAGGAAAGATTGTTAAGAGCAATTTTTGGAGAGAAAGCAGCGGATGTAAAAGACGCATCACTTGTAGCATCTCCTGGTACCGAAGGTGTGGTTATGGACGTGAAAGTTTTTTCTAAGAGAGACCGTCTATCGAAAACAGATGATGAGCTTGTGGAAGAAAAATCTAAAACGCATGATCTGAAGAAAGAGTGTAAAGAAAGAGAGTTAGAGATCCAGCTTGAATTACATGAGAAGTTAGGAGCTTTATTGTTAGATAGTCCTATAGAAGGTTCTATATTACATAAAAAGAGCGGTGACTTGGTAATTAAAGAAGGGGATATGTTAACTCAAGATCTTCTAGAGACATTTGAGACAGAAGATCTTGAAGATTATATCTTCCCTAAAGGCGATCGCTTTGCAATGATGACTACTTTTATTAGAGAGTATCGCACCGAGGTTGAAAAACTTCGTATGCAGTACAGCACTGAAGTAGAGTATATTAAGAAAGGTGATGTTGATCTAGACGCAGGTGTTATCAGACAGGTAAAAGTCTATATTGCTACAAAGCGTAAGCTTCAAGTTGGTGATAAGATGGCTGGACGACATGGTAACAAAGGTGTTGTTTCAAACCTTGTACAAGAGTGTGATATGCCTTACCTAGAAAATGGTGAGACTATTGAAATCATCTTGAACCCGCTTGGTGTACCATCAAGGATGAACCTTGGGCAGATGCTTGAGACTCACTTAGGATATGTTGCAAGAAAAGCTGGGATTTATGTTAAGAGTCCTGTATTCCAAGGATTCCCTGAAAAGGAAATTTGGAAGATGATGGAAGATCAAGGAATGAGATCTGATGGTAAGATGTTCTTATATGACGGACGGACAGGGGAGAGATTTGATAGCCCTGTTGTGGTTGGATATATTTATATGCTAAAACTATCTCACCTTGTAGCAGATAAGATTCACGCCCGTGCTATTGGGCCATATTCTCTTGTTACACAACAACCACTTGGCGGTAAAGCTAAGATGGGTGGACAGAGATTTGGTGAGATGGAGGTGTGGGCTCTTGAAGCATATGGTGCTGCCAATTTATTACAAGAGATGCTTACTGTAAAATCTGATGATGTTGCAGGAAGAACTCGAATATATGAATCAATAGTGAAAGGAACAAATGTTCTAGAAGCTGGCGTACCAGAATCCTTTAATGTTCTTGTAAATGAGATCAAAGGACTAGGTTTAGAGATACATGCAAATACCTGTAGTAAGTAACAAGTAGTTTTAATTTTTTACCTCTGTTGGAGAGTTTAATGAATAAAGAAGAAAGATATGATGCCGATGATACGTACTTCAAAGATATTGGAATAAGTATCGCATCGTCTGATGTAATCCGTGAAAAGTGGTCTCGTGGAGAAATTAAAAAGCCGGAAACAATAAATTACCGTACTTTCAAGCCTGAAAAAGGTGGTTTATTCTGTGAAAAGATTTTTGGTCCTATGAAGGATTGGGAATGTGGATGTGGTAAGTATAAGAAGATCAAGCATAAAGGTATTGTTTGTGACCGTTGTGGAGTAGAGGTAACGTTATCAAAAGTTCGTCGTGAGAGAATGGCGCACATTGATTTAGCTGTATCTGTAGTTCATATTTGGTTTTTCAAGACACAGCCTTCAAGAATAGGAAATTTCCTAGGAATGACAGCAGGTGATCTGGAAAGAGTGATATACTATGAGGAGTATGTGGTTGTTGATCCAGGTAGAACTACTTTGGAGAAAAAGCAATTGCTTAATGATGCTGAATATAGAGAAGCAAAAGAGAAGTGGGGCAAAGAAGCCTTTTCTGCAATGATGGGTGGAGACGCCATAAAAGCATTGTTAATAGCAGAAGACCTTAACGGTACTGTTTTAGAGCTTAAAGATAAGTTAAGAAAAACGAAATCTTTACAAGCTAGAATGAAGATAGCTAAGCGTCTAAAAATTGTTGAAGGTTTTGCAGCATCTGTTAACTCTCAAGATTCTATGGTGATGAATGCATTACCAGTGATTCCACCAGATTTACGTCCCTTAGTACCTCTAGATGGTGGCCGTTTTGCAACATCTGATTTAAACGATTTATACAGACGTGTGATCAACAGAAATAATAGATTAAAATCTATTCTTCGTTTGAAAACACCTGATGTTATTATTAGAAATGAGAAGAGAATGCTTCAAGAAGCTGTAGATGCATTATTTGATAATGGTAGACATGGTCATCCTGTAATGGGAGCTGGAAACAGACCTTTAAAATCTCTTTCCGAGATGCTTAAAGGGAAGCAAGGTAGATTCCGTCAAAATCTTTTAGGAAAAAGGGTGGATTACTCAGGACGTAGTGTTATTGTAGTAGGGCCAGACCTGAAATTTAACCAATGTGGTCTTCCTAAGAAGATGGCTCTTGATTTGTTTGAGCCTTTTATCGTGAAGAAATTAAAAGATTATGGATATGTATATACTATCCGCTCTGCTAAAAAGATGATTGCTCGTCAAGATGAGCGTGTATGGGATGTTTTAGAAGAAATTATTCAAGGCCATCCAGTACTGCTTAACCGTGCTCCAACACTTCACAGACTAGGTCTACAAGCATTTGAGCCGGTACTTATTGAAGGTAAGGCGATAAGAGTTCACCCTCTTGTGTGTTCTGCATTTAATGCTGACTTTGATGGTGACCAAATGGCTGTGCATATACCTCTTTCTGTGGAAGCGCAAATTGAGGCAAGGACACTAATGATGGCACCGGATAATATTTTCCTACCATCTTCTGGTAAGCCTGTAGCGATACCTTCTAAAGATATGATTTTAGGATTGTATTATATAATGCATGATGCTGTTTATGATAATGAAGATAACGGAGGGAAGAACCCAGTATTTGGTTCTCCTGAGGAAGTAATCTTAGCATTAAATAGTGCAGGTAGTTATAACTGGGAAGAGGTTGCAGATGGCGCTCGTAAAGATGATTTGGGTAGAGGTATTCGTATCCACCAAAAAATCCGTGTACGAATTGGTAATGATATTATCGAAACAACACCAGGACGTGTCTTATTTAATAGAGATGTTCCGGTAGAGTTAGGATTTCAAAATTACAGCCTTCCAAGTAAAAAACTTGCGGGCCTAATTCTTGATATTTATAAGACGGTTGGTTTAGAAAAAACAGTGAAGTTCTTAGATGCTGTAAAAAACTTAGGTTTTGAGCATGCTACGAAGTCTTCTCTTTCTATGGGTATTACAGACATCAAGATACCTGAAAATAAGAAGCAGGTAATTGATGCTGCAAATAAAGAAGCAGCTTTAGTGATCAAGCAATATGAAGACGGTATTATCACAGAAACAGAGAAGAATTCTAAGATTGAAACAGTTTGGAATAGAGTTTCTTCCGTACTTACTGACGAGCTATTTGACACGATTAAAAACCCGCCGGTAAAATCGGACTTGAATCCGATTTTCATGATGATTGACTCAGGTGCCCGTGGTAATAAAGCTCAGCTTAAACAGCTTGGTGCATTACGTGGTCTGATGTCGAAGCCAAATGGTGAGACTATTATAAATCCAATTACTTCAAACTTTAGAGAAGGTTTGACTGTTTTGGAGTATTTCATCTCTTCTCACGGTGCTCGTAAAGGTCTTTCTGATACAGCCTTAAAAACTGCTGACTCTGGTTATCTAACTAGACGTTTGGTTGATGTTGCTCAAGATGTTCTTGTTAATGAAGAAGATTGTGGAACCATTGGCGGTATTGAAGTGTCCTCTATTAAGCAGGGCGGAGAAGATCTTCTTCCTATTAAAGAGAGGATCTTTGGTAGATCTGTTTGTGATGATGTATTTATGCCAGGTGACAAGACAACAGTTCTTGCAAAAGCTGGTGATATATTAACGTTATCACAGGCGGAGGCGATTGAGGATGCAGGTATCGAAAGCTTGAAGATTCGTTCCACACTTACTTGTGAAAGCGGACGCGGTGTATGTGCTAAATGTTATGGTATCAACCTAGCAAATGGTCGTACTGTTGCCAAGGGAGAGGCTGTAGGAATTATCGCAGCGCAATCCATTGGTGAGCCGGGAACGCAGCTTACGATGAGAACGTTCCACCTAGGTGGTATCTCAGCAGGTGGAGATAACCCTGAAATCGAAACATCGATAGAAGGATTATTAATCTATGAAGGCGTACGTATCGTTAAAAATAAAGATGGTATCAACTTAGCATTGAACAAAAATGGAAAGATCCACATTGTTCGTGATGAAGGGAGAAAGATTGAAGAGTACAAGAATCTTGTAGAGAAGAAATCTATCGAACCATTATTTACTTTAAATGTAGAGCAAGGAACGCAAATTCTTTTCGAAGATGGAGCGGCAGTTGAAAAAGGTGATAAGATTGCGATCTTAGAGCAGCTTAACTACCCTGTAATATCTGAGAAGGGCGGTTATGTGAAGTTTGATGATTTGGTTGAAGGTTTATCGACTCAAAAGTCAATAAACAAGCAAACAGGTCAGGCAGAAATTGTTGTAAAACAGCATAGAGGTGAATTGCATCCACAGATCATGATTTATTCTGATGAAGATTGTCTTGATTTGATTGGTACTTATGCGATTCCATCTGGTGCTCACCTATCATGTGAAGAGGGGAATAAAATAGAGGCTGGAGATCAGCTTGCCCGTCTACCTAAAGGTGCTGCTAGAACAAAAGATATTACCGGAGGTCTTCCGAGGGTTGCAGAGCTTGTAGAGGCTCGTAAGCCTAAGAATGCTGCAGAAATTGCTAAGATTGATGGTACTATTGATATGAAAGGTGTGCAGAAGAATAAACGTATTGTTATTGTACGTGATGAGTCAACTGGCATGGAAGAAGAGCATTTAATACCTCTTACAAAACACCTTATCGTTCAACAAGGCGATCTTGTGGAAAAAGGTCAGCAGATCACCGATGGTGTGGTGCAGCCACATGAAATCTTAGAAATTTGCGGTATCCGTGAGCTTCAAAAGTATTTTGTTAACCAAGTTCAAGAAGTATACCGATTGCAGGGTGTCGATGTGGATGATAAGCACATTGAGATTATTGTTAGACAGATGCTTCAGAAAGTGCGTATTACCGATCCAGGCGATACTACTTTCCTATATGGTGAGGATATCGATAAGAAGATGTTCCATATGCAGAACAAAAAAGTTCTTGCAGATGGCGGACGCCCAGCACAAGCGGCGCCTGTTCTTTTAGGTATCACCAAAGCATCGCTTGGTACAGAATCTTACTTCTCAGCTGCATCGTTCCAGGAGACTACACGTATCCTGACAGATGCTGCATGTGAAGGAAAAGTGGATTACCTACTCGACTTTAAGTCTAACATTATTACCGGGCAAAAAATGCCTTCAGGTACTGGTCATAAGGCTTATGTAAAACGTCTTGAGATGGATAAACAAGGACGCGGTACCGATGAATTTATCGATTTTGACTTTGAGTCAACAGAGATGCCTTCAAAAGTCCCAGCAGGTGTTTAAAGGGAGATGGGGCGCTGCCCCAAACCCCGATTAAGGGCAGAAGCCCTTAATAATCCCATCGCTTAACAGCCTACTACAATTGTAGTAGGCTTTTTTTTTGTTCACCTTAAGATTATTGTTCTCTATTGCAATCTTTGCAATACAAAGGTTATGATTATCAAGATACCGACAAAGGAGATGAAAATGAATGTAACATATAATGTAGCGAGCATCTTGCAGCAGGGGGGCATGCTTTATAATATTTTGACTACTGAAAATAGTATTAATAAGAAAGCACGTCTAACTGAACAGGAATATGATATAGAACGTAATAAACAATTTTCAGAAAGAAATAAATGTGGTTTACCAGGTAGGCATTATGACAATTCAACTCGTGTTATTTCTAGAATATCTAATTTTGCTGTATCATTACTAGTTGCATTTGCTTCTATAAGGATTCATACAAATTCAAATACGGGTATAAAGACTAAGATGTGTTATATAGGATTGATAGGCATTGCTGATGTGGTAGTAAAACAAGTAATAGTAAGAGTAAATAGTTATTACCAAAACCAAGCAAAAGCTAGTGGTATTGGTAAGTCCTTATTGGGCAGCTGGTAACTAAGATTGCAAATGTATTCATTTAAAATCCTACTACAATTGTAGTAGGATTTTTTTTGTTCCTTTTTTTATTAAAAAAACCAAAGATGGGTTTAGAAAGGGCTTTCAGCCCTTCTCAGGGTATGGGACAGAGTCCCATATAATTACATAGCCTTAGAATCGCGTGCGCTTTTTTCTATAGGGAAATTCTCTAGGAGGAATTCCTCTAGCGTTACGGTGTCTTTTGCAAAGTTACGGATCCCTTCAGAAAGCTTCATCGTTGCCATGGCATCTTCGTTTATAGCCCAGCGGAATGCCTTTTCATCTACATCCATTTTCTCTCCGCCTTTTGAGCTAGCGTTTTTTTCTAGAAGCATACGCGGCACATCGCCTTTGTCTCCCTCTAGCTTTTCTAAAAGATCGGGGGAGATGGTGAGCAGGTCGCAGCCGGCAAGAGCTAGGATCTCGTCTGTATTTCTAAATGATGCTCCCATTATCTCTGTGGTATAGCCGTGTTTTTTGTAGTAATGGTAGATATCTGTAACGCTTAAGACTCCTTTATCTTCGTTTGCTGGTATAGAGTCTCTTCCTTCTGCAGCTTTTTGAAAGTCCATAATTCTTCCTACAAATGGCGAAATTAAGGTGGCGCCGGCCTCTGCCGCGGCAATTGCCTGCTCTTTATTGAACATAAGTGTCATATTGCAGTGGATCCCTTCTTTTTCTAGCTGTCTGCATGTTTCTATCCCTTCCCATGTAGAGGCAAGTTTTATTAGAATGCGATCTTTTGAGATTCCTGCCTCTTCGTACATAGCGATATATTTATGAGCAAGGTCAAGACTTCCCTTGACATCGTAGGAGAGTCTGGCGTCAACCTCTGTAGATACGCGTCCTTCGACGACTTTTAGTATTTCTAAACCAAAGTTAACAAAGATCTTATGGACTACAGTGTTGAGCATGGTGTCGTTTGTTGTGCGGCTTTGTGCCCATTGTATCGCATCATCTATAAGGTGTTTATATTGAGGGTCTTTAGCCGCCTTTAGGATCAGTGATGGGTTGGTGGTGGCATCTCTTGGTTTGAATTTTTTGATCGTTTTAAAGTCGCCGGTATCTGCTACAACTATAGTATGTTTTTTTAGTCCCTCTAGTTTATTTTCCATGGTTCACCATCCTTTATTCTCTATTATAGGTTTATTTTTCTATTTTTGATCAAGCGCCTAGTCTACTTTTTTTTCAGGCATTGTTTTTACTACGATCATTCCTGCTGTAAACATCAGGGTATTAAACAGAAAGAGCCCAAGGCTTGAGTACTTAGCTCTTGATGGATTTTTCTTTTTTTTATGATCGTCAAGGTCAATTAAAGCAGGAGACGCAGGGGGGGCGATTTCCTCAACAAGCTTCTCTTCTCCATGCTCACCATGCTCTGTGCTCTTGGGCAAAAGGACTGGAGCTTCATGACTTATGTCGCCAAACATTAGTTGAAAGGAAAAAACAAATAAGGTGATAGCGGGAGTACGTTTATTAAAAAAAATCATATCCCTGACTATATAGGATGTCAATGATCTTTGACAAGAAAAAATCTATTCGATATAGGAAGGGTAATACAGGTTTTTATATGAAAAAGTGCTTATTTTTATTTTTCTCCGTTTTTAATCTTTTATGTATGACGGATCTTCATGCTCGTGATGAGATTGTAAAAGCTCCCACTTTACGTTCCTATAATTGGGAAACAAGTGATGCTGGGCAAAAAACGATGGCTGTGAAGATGACAATAACAGGAATAGTCCTTTCTGTGATAATAGCTGTTATTGCAGGGTCTATTACCACAGATAAGGGTGATAGTGTCACTCAATTTTCCAAATTTGACACTACAAATACTATTTTAGACTAGCTGCGCGCCGGAACCGACTCTAACTAGATATTCTTCATTGTATTCTACTCTCTTTTCTGCTATTATGTGGCCATTCCCAATATCAATAGTTAGGAGAACTCATATTATGGCGGCAGGAACCTCTAGCAATAAAGTCAAAGAAATTAGCAAAATTTTGTATAAGGAAACTATTTTGCCTGCAAAAGAAGAGGCGGAAAGCCTTATAGAGACGGCTAAAGCGCGTGCGGCGGAGATTATTCATGACGCCAGGGTATCTGCCAAAAGTATAAGAGAGAAAAACGCTAAAGAGATGGAAGATGAAAGGAAGGTGTATGATTCTTCTATAGAGCTTGCTGTAAAGCAGTCGGTTGCAACTTTAAAAGGGGAAATAATGACTATTTTCTCTAAAGATTTAAAGGCAGGTTTTGAGAAAGCTCTAAAAGATCAAGAGACTTTAAAAGATTTCTTGAAGGTGATGGTAGAGGCTATCAACAAAGAGGGGATAAAATCAGATCTTAAGCTTTTTGTTGCAAAAGAAGTTGATTTTGATGCGTTGAGTAAATCGGTCATTTCATCGGTGCAGGCAAAGCTTGAAAAAGGTGGAGAGATTTTACCATCAGGTATTGCGCTTCTTATTGAAGATAAAAAATTTACCTTAAAAACAACTCCAGAGACTTGCATGAAGATCGTTGCAGACCACTTATCAGAAGTGTTAAAAGAAAAAATGTTCAAATAGGGTATTCAGCCAATAAAAGGTAGCTTGGATAGAGTGGAATTCCTTCTTGCTTTTTACTTGTTAAGATGGTATCATGCGTCTGCAAGTAATGTTCGATTAAGTAGAAAATAGAGATAAGGAGATGTGGTTAAGAGATGAGTTTATTGTACGCTTATTCCGCGCTCCCTCCTTTGAATTTTAATCAGATTCCTCCCATATCTCTAAATAGATTTTATGATATTTTAGACCTAAACCTAGGTAAAAAAGAAAAGGCAAACCTTGTTTCTTTGAGAAGTTTGATTGATGTGAAAAATATCCTCTCTTTTCAAACAGGGGTGGGTTTTAATGCAAAGGGGAACTTTTTAGAGGCAGGGCTTGCTTTAGCTCTTAGTAATGCAGAGTATCTTCCCGAGTATATCCTAAACTTTTTAGAAGAAAATCCCGATGAAAAGGATTTGATAAAAAACTTCCCACAGTTATATGCCACTTTTTTTAGAGAGGAGATAGCTCATGGAGGTATTTCAGCAGAGTTTTTAACTTTTGAGAAAAATCTAAACCTTATTTTATTAGGTTATATAGGTAAAAAGCAAGGGGTGGATGTTGAGTCTTATTTGAAGTATGAAGATTTAGGTGATCCTTTAATTTCGCAAATTATTTTGCAAAGTAAAAATACAGGTCCCTATCTTTTTCCTTATGAGTATGCAGATTTAGGAGAAAGTATAGAGGCTACAGGTGCCGATCCAATGAAGCAGTATATTGCTATTCATTTGTATAGATTCAAGCATTATAAAGAGATCATAGATAATCAAGGCGGATCTTTCAGGTCTATTTGCGCTTATATGATGTGTCTTTGGATTTTAGAGGAAAAAGCGTTCTTGGATGAGAAAAAAGGAAGAAAGATTTTAACAGAATTAGTGGAGAGTGAATATGAGTAAAACGACAGGCGAGGTAATCTTTGTTCTTGGAAATTTGATTAAAGTGGAATTTGATAAAGCTTTAACTCAGGGTGAGATTGGATACGTAGAGGTGGGCGGTGCTTCTTTGAAAGCGGAGGTCATTGCAATTTCTGGTAAAGAGGCTAAGATGCAGGTTTTTGAGGATACTCGCGGTATCAAATATAAACAGAAAGTGGTTTTTACTAAGGAGCTACTTGAAATTGAGTTAGGACCAGGTCTTTTAGGGGAAATTTTTGATGGCCTGCAAAATCCTTTAGAAAAAATCGCAGATGTTTCCGGCCTATATTTAGAGCGCGGCGTTTATGTCGAAGCACTTGATAGAGTTAAAAAGTGGCAGTTTACACCAAAGGCAAAAGCAGGGGAGCAGTTGTCGCGCGGATCTATTATTGGAACGGTTCCAGAGTCCCATTTTACGCACCAAATATTTTTACCTTTTTCTATGTATGGCCAGTACACTTTAGTGTCGGTAGCAGAGGCTGGGAATTATACCGTTGATGCAGAGATTGCTAAAGTGAAAGATGAAGATGGAAATATTATTTCTATCTCCATGGTGCAAAAGTGGCCGGTGAAATTCCCTCTTATTGTAGGAAAGAAGGTTCCGCCTCGTGAGCTGATATGTACTGGTCAAAGAGTCATAGATACAATGACTCCTATGATGAAAGGGGGGACGGCATGTTCTCCAGGACCTTTTGGTGCAGGTAAGACAGTACTTCAGCAGGGAATATCAAAGTATTCGAATGTAGATATTGTAATTCTTGCAGCCTGCGGTGAAAGAGCTGGGGAAGTGGTAGAGACGTTAAAGACCTTTCCAAAATTAAACGATGTTCATACAGGACGCCCTTTAATGGATAGAACATGTATCATTTGTAATACATCATCGATGCCGGTTGCCGCACGTGAGGCATCGGTCTATGTGGGTATTACCATAGCAGAGTATTATAGGCAGATGGGACTAGACACACTTTTACTTGCAGATTCCACATCTCGTTGGGCTCAGGCTATGCGTGAGATGTCAGGAAGACTCGAGGAAATTCCTGGAGAGGAGGCTTTTCCCGCATACCTTGCATCCAGAATAGCCTCTTTCTATGAAAGAGCAGGAGTGGTGCAGACGGCAGAAAGCGGAAACGGCTCTGTATCTGTTTTAGGGGCAGTATCTCCTGCTGGTGGAAATATTAATAGTGATCCTGTATCGCAAGAGACTTTAAAAGTGGTGGGAGTATTCTTATGCCTTTCAAGAGAGCTTTCCGATGCAAGAAAATATCCAGCAATTGATTCTATGCAGTCGTGGTCTAAGTATGCAGAAAAAGCTAGTGGAACGATGAAAGGGGGCTTCCCTCATTGGTCTGCGTGGGTCGAAAAGGCGAGACATATTATGATTGAAGGGGATGAGATTGGCCGCCGTATGGAGGTTGTTGGGAAAGAGGGAACGAGTTTAGAAGATTATGTGACTTATTTGATGTCGGAGATGTTCTCTTTTGCCTATCTCCAACAAAATGCTTTTGATAAAGAAGATGTGTTTTGTAGCCTTGATCAGCAGCAAGAGCAGTTTCGTTTGGTAAATGAGATATTCAACCAGAAATTTTTCTTTAGCACTACAGATGAGGCAAAAGACTTTTTCTTAGGATTACAAAATGATCTTAGAAATTTAAACTTTTTACCTTTTAATACAGAAAGATATCACGCTCTTATAAGTGAGGTAAGGGAAAAACTCGAAAGAACACAAGTAACGGCAGAGGGGTAATAAATGGAAACGGTATATGAAGAGATTTTAGAGATAGCAAATAGTATTTTTATCGTTGAGGCCGAAAATGTAGAAATTGGCGAAATGGTTTGTGTGGATAAAAAAGACGGTACTAAATTGTATGGTCAGGTGATTAGTTTTGATAAAACAAAAGTTACCGTTCAGGCAATGGGAGATACTCGCGGTTTATGTACAGGAGACAAGACGGTATTTCTTAAAAAGAAAATGCGTACAGTTGTTGGTGATGGTTTACTCGGCCGCGTACTTAGCGCTCGAGGAAAGCCTTTAGATGATGGTCCTTTGTTAGATGGTTTGGAAGTGGAAATTGGCACGCCAACTGCTAATCCTGTAAGGCGTATTGTGCCGCACAGGATGATTCAAACTTATATTCCGATGATTGATATTTTCAATAGCCTTGTAGAGTCACAAAAGCTACCTATTTTTACCGTGCCAGGAGAGCCTTATAACGAGCTTTTGATGCGTATTGCCAATCATACCGATGCCGATGTGATTATTATTGGTATAATGGGCGCACGTCTTGATGACATGCACGCCTTTATTGATAATACAAGAAATACTGGCGCTTTGAATAAAACAGTGATGTTTGTTCACAAGGCAACCGACTATCCAGCAGAATGTTTGCTTGTTCCAGATATGGCTTTAACAGCGGCAGAGCAGTTTGCTCAAAAAGGAAAACGTGTGCTTGTTTTGTTAACAGATATGACAGCTTATGCAGATGCACTGAAAGAGATAGCTATTTCATTGAATCAAATTCCTTCTAATAGAGGATATCCAGGATCTTTATATTCTGATCTTGCTTTCCGCTATGAAAAAGCAATTGATATTCAAGGAGCAGGGTCTATTACCCTTCTTCCGGTGGTTACTATGCCTGGCGATGATGTCACGCACCCAATTCCTGATAACACCGGATATATTACAGAAGGGCAGTTTTATTTAAGAAATGGCCGCATAGAGCCGTTTGGCTCCCTTTCAAGGCTAAAGCAATTTGTAGTTGATGAGGTAACAAGAGAAGATCATGGTGCTATTATGAATACGATGATTAGGCTCTATTCAGAAGCTCTTAAATCAAGAGAGCTTTACTCAATGGGTTTCAAACTCTCTAAATGGGATGAGAAGCTTCTTAAATATAGTGAGATCTTTGAAAATGAGATGATGGATTTGGGCAAGTCTATATCTCTTATTGACGGACTTGATTTAGGTTGGAAAATACTTGCTCAATGTTTTGAAAAAGTGGAGGTGGGTATCAAAGATTCTCTGCTTGAAAAATTTTGGATTAAAGAAGGGCTCGAGGGGTAATTTTTGGCTCAGGTAAAATTTACAAAAAATGAAATGGGAAGGCTGCAGAAAAAGCTTGTGCAGCTTAAGAAATATTTGCCCACTTTGCAACTAAAAAAGATGTTGTTGCAGGCAGAGGTGAATAAAGCAGGGGAAGAAATTGCTCGTTATCATCGCTTGTATAAAGAAGAGATAATTACCTTTGAAACATCTGTCAAGCTCCTTTCAGACCCATCGGTTACCTACCTTAAAAAAGATACCCTGATTAAAGATAAGAGTTTCCATATGGATAATATTGCAGGAATAGAAGTGCCTGTATTATCTTCTGTAACTTTTGAAAAATCTGAGGATCCTCTTACCGATAGACCGTTTTGGCATAGTGATATGGTCGAGCATCTACGCTGCACGAAAAAGGCCTTTTTGATGTGGAAGACGGCGGAAAAAAAGAAAAATATTTTATTAGCAGAGCTACGAAGTGTTTCTATTAGAGTGAATCTTTTTGAGAAAAGATTAATTCCTGGAACCATGTCTGATATGGTAAAGATAAAAATTTTCTTAGGCGATCAGGATCTTGCAGCGGTGTCTTTGTCAAAGCTTGCAAAAGAGAAGATAGAAAAAAGAAAGTTAGAAGAAGAGGAGCGCGGCTTATGCAAGTGAAAATAGAAAAGTACCTCTTTGCTGGAACGAAAAATAACCATGACCGTTTTTTTGAAAAGGCTCAAGCCCTTGGCATGATGGAGTTTATCTCTGTGACAGGGAAAAAACCGCATCTTTTTCCTGAAGATGTTCAAAAAGCAAAAGATGCCCTTAAGATACTATCTATTCATGCAAAAGGCAAACAAGAAAATGATGCCCCTGTTCCCATCTTAGATATTATTAGTGAAGTGGTTTCCACAAAAGAAAAATTAGAAATCTTATATGAAAAAAAGCGCTCTTTAAAGGTGGAGCGTATACGGGTCAAGCCTTTTGGAAGTTTTTCAATGGAAGAGATTCATGCTATTGAAGAAGAAGGGCGAAGACATATTCAATTTTTTATGATCAAACACGACCGCATTCCAACAAGCAAGGTGCCGGGTGAACTGGTTTATATTGGGCATGAGCTTGATATTGATTATTATATATATATTGGTAAAGAGAAATTTTCCCATAAAGCCTTTACTCAAGTGCATATAGAAAGGTCTATTGATGCGGTAAATGAGGAAATGGATAGTACTGCAAAAGAGATTTCTTCTTTGCAAAGATTAGAGTTAGAAAATTGCCGTTATATTCATCTTATGCAAGAGTATGTTTTTGCGCGTATGAATTCTATAAACTTGAATTTTGCTAAAGAGGATGTTGATTATTTTATTGAAGATAAGCTATTTGTCATAGAAGCTTGGATCCCTTTAACCAAGAAAAAAAAGTTAGAAGAGCTGCTTGATGGCCTGGCAATTATTTCTGAAAAAGTTGCTATAGAAAAAGATGATCAGCCCCCAACCTATTTGAAGAATTCTGGATTTTCTCGTATGGGTGAAGATCTTGTCTATGTTTATGATACCCCTGCTATTGATGATAAAGATCCATCTGCCTGGGTACTTTGGTTTTTTGCGCTCTTTTTTGGTATGATTGTCTCTGATGCTGGCTATGGATTTCTCTTTTTAGCTTTAGCTTTATTCCTATGGAAAAAATCAGGAAAAGGACTAAAGGGAGCAAAAAGACGGATGCTCAAGATCCTTACCCTGATATCTTGTTCCACTATTATCTGGGGAGTGATGGTAGCCTCTTATTTCAGTATCCAGTTAAAGCCAAATGATTTTCTAAATAAAATTTCCCTCCCTTATAACTTAGCTCTTGAGAAAGTGGAATTTCATAGAAAAGCTGGTACAGATATGTACAAGGATTGGGTAAAAGATTATCCAGCCATTGAAGATGTAGATGTTCCTGCAGAGATTTTATCAAAAGGGACAAAGGTCAAAGCGGGGAACCTTGTTTATGATCTTATGGGCGATATATATGATAGCATCTTTTTAGAGATATCTTTGATCATTGGAATTATCCACCTTACTCTATCTTTTCTTAGAAATATGTATAGAAGCTGGTCTGGTATTGGATGGATATTCACTCTGTTTGGAGGGTACTTGTTTTTCCCCAAGATGTTGCAGGGATATTCTATGCTTGTCTATACAGGAGTTATTAGCGCAGACCTTTCCTTTGTTATTGGAGAACAGATGTTATATGGCGGCTTTTCCCTTGCGATATTATTGTCGATCATTCAAGCAAGAAGTCTATCAGGAATTGCCTCTCTTTTTAAAGCAATCGAGGTTTTTTCAGATGTGCTCTCCTACTTGCGTCTATACGCATTAGGACTTGCGAGCATGGTTCTTGCTGGAACATTTAATGAAATAGGACCTGCAATAGGCGGACCTATGTTTGGATGGCTTATCATCCTTCTAGGTCATATTGTTAACATTACCCTCGGCGTGATGGCAGGGGTGATACACGGTCTCCGTCTTAACTTCTTAGAATGGTACCACCATTGCTATGAAGGTGGCGGAAAAAAATTCAGCCCATTAAGGCTTTTAAAAAGTGAATAAAAATTAAGGAGTAGAAGATATGGATTTTTCAATGGTTGGGCCAGCATTGGCTTTAGGGCTTTCAGCAATAGGAGCTGCAATTGGTTGTGGTATGGCAGGGATGACATCTCATGGAGTGATGAGTAGAGTGGAAGAGGGTCATGCAAAATTCCTCGGTCTGTCAGCAGTACCGGCATCGCAGATGATTTACGGTTTTGTTCTTATGCTTTTACTATCGCAAAGTGTAAAAGCAGGCGGCGTTTCGGCACTATCTGCCATTGCAATTGGCGGATCATCAGGTGCTGCTATTATGGTTGCAGCTATTTATCAAGGGATGTGTTGTGTGTCAGCTATCCAAGCGGTTGCTAAAAAACCTTCTGTTTTTGGTAAAACATTTGTTGCCATTGGTATTGTAGAGTCTTTTGCTCTCTTTGCTTTTGTTTTTGCATTACTTTTAATCTAAAAGATAATTTCTAAGGAATAAATATGGCACAATCAACCAGTCCACCCAGCGGTGATATACATAAATTTGTAAAGTATGCAATACCACCTATTGCAGGAGCGCTTGCTATTATCCCTGCATTTCACAATATGAGAGTCAAAAGTGCTCAGCAATTAGGAGGTTTAGGAGGTGTAGATCTTAAAACTATCAATAGATGGGATAGTTTAAAAATGGGTTTAAGGGCTGCTCCAACTGTTGGGGCAATAGTGGGTGCTCAGATGATAACACAAGAGGCAATCGAAAGTAATTTATTTCCAAAGGAAAGTCTTTATTCTACCCTCACAAGTTCAGCGATGGTAGGTGTGGTATCTTCACCGCTACTTGCTTTTTTTAATCACCAGACACTTGGTAGTGGTAGACCATTTATATTCACACCAAGAGTAGCTTTAGCATTAACCGTTCAAGAAACGGCTTTTGTTACAGGATTAAGCGTAGTAGATAAAGTAACTGAAGAGTTAAGCGGTAGATTTGGGGATAATAAAGTGGTAGACTACGTTACTGCTTATATCGCTGGAGGAATAGGAAGTATAGTTGGTCATCCTGCAAATACTGCTTTAACCAGATGGCAAGGGAATCTTCCTGTAGAACGTTTTTCTCAGCTAACACGTGGGCTTGCTGCAAAAACAAAGGCTACAGCAACTTTTGCTTTAGGATACAAGGTTATAAAAGATTTGTCACATTTTGCTTGTGAAACACCTTTTATAACAGGAAAAGAGTGCTAAGATTTTTTCACGTGGTTTAACTGCATAGCAGAGATGGTTGCGATAGCCAAACAAGCAACTCTAACAGGGAGAGGAGTGCCTTTAAGCACACCTACAATGGCAGAGGATGTTCCAGATATACCTGATAGAACCTGTATCGGGAGGGTATTTGTAGGGCGGGTTAAATTAGTATCGTTGTTTGTTACATTGTTTGCTGCAGTCATACGCATAATATTCATTATTTTTCTCCTTAAAGGCTAGACCTCTATTTATAAGTGGAAAGAGCATAACAAGTTATATCTAATTTTACAAGATTTTGATCTCCTTTGTTGAAAGAATATCTCTTTTATGAATAGTGAAGGGATATTTAGGAGTGAAGATGGAATATAGGCAAGAGAGAGACTCGATGGGAGAGGTAAATGTACCAATAGATATGTTATATGGGGCTCAAACAGAAAGATCTTTAGAGAATTTCCAGGTGGGCGGGCAGAAAATGCCTATACAAGTGATTTATTCGTTGGTGCTAATAAAAAAAGCATCGGCAAAGGTAAATGCTGATTTGAAGCTTATCTCCAAGGAAAAGAGGGACTTGATCGTTTTATCTGCAGATGAGATTTTATCAAAGGGGTATGAAAAGCATTTTCCACTAGTTGTTTGGCAGACAGGATCTGGCACGCAGACGAATATGAATGTAAATGAGGTGCTTGCAAATCTATCCAATCAAAAAGCTGGTGAGCCGCTGGGTAGCTATGGTACTATCCATCCTAATGATGATGTGAATAAAAGCCAGTCTTCAAATGATGTAGTGCCATCGGCAAGTGTTATTGCGGCTGTGATGCTTGTCAAAGAGAAGCTCCTTCCGGCGCTTGCTCTTTTTAAGGATGAAATAGATGTAAAGGTATCAGAATATAAGGATATTATCAAATGCGGGCGTACCCATTTGATGGATGCGGTGCCATTAACTTTAGGGCAGGAGTTTTCTGCTTATTCTGCGCAAATAGAGAATGCGATAAAAAATATTAAGCATGCAACCGATGCTGCAAGTTGTTTAGCGCTTGGAGGTACAGCGGTAGGCACAGGAGTAAATAGTCATCCTAAATATGCGGAAAAAGTAGCTAAAGAAATTTCTAAGTTAACCGGTGAAACTTTTTTAACAGCACCAAATAAATTTGAAGCGCTTGGGTGCATGGATGGTTTGGTTACTCTATCGGGAGCATTGAAAACCCTTGCCTGTTTTTTTATGAAGATAGGAAATGATATACGCCTTTTAGCCTCTGGCCCAAGGTGCGGGCTTGGGGAGCTTATCCTTCCAGCAAATGAGCCAGGTTCCTCTATTATGCCAGGAAAAGTGAATCCTACTCAATGTGAGATGTTAACACAAGTTGCCTGTCAGGTAATGGGTAATGATGTGGCAGTAGGCATTGCAGGGGCATC
Source organism: Chlamydiia bacterium (assembly GCA_022601595.1). Classification (GTDB taxonomy): domain Bacteria; phylum Chlamydiota; class Chlamydiia; order Chlamydiales; family 2-12-FULL-49-11; genus JAJACQ01. The sequence continues at coordinate 27,273 of JAJACI010000010.1, forward strand.
AGGGCATCTGCAGCTAAATGTATTTCGCCCCGTTCTTATCTACAATCTATTAGAATCTATCAATCTGCTTGCAGATGGGGCAAATAATTTTACCCATAAATGTTTGAAAGGTCTAGCGCCAAATGAGGCAGTGATTGATGCTTATGTACAAAACAGCTTAATGCTAGTCACAGCGCTCAATCCACATATTGGGTATGATAATGCGGCAGAAATTGCAAAAAAAGCCCATAAAGATGGCACCACCTTAATGGAGGCTGCAAGAGAGTTAGACCTTCTTTCAGAAGAGGAGTTTAAAAAATTGGTAGACCCTAAGAATATGACAAAGCCATAAGAAGACTCTGAATAACTCCTTATGTGTTGATAGGGAGACCGGCTCTCATTAAAAGATATCTGATAACAAGTATGGGGTGGGAGATAACGGTTTTGATGATATAAAAAGGGGTGATAGAGGTGATCAATTTTTCAAAATAAGGTTTGTTCTCAAAAGTTTCTTTGATCCAATCGATATAAAATGGGATAGTGTCATAAGGAAGAGCATCGAGTGAAAAGGCGCCTACATTTTTCACTTCCATTGGATCGAATGCACCTTGGTTGGTGCTTAATACAGAAAGTTTAAATAGGTAAACAGGAGAGATATATTTTGAGGTAGAGGTATACAGCGCCACTTTACGATCAATTTTAGAGTCGTAGCCTGTTTCTTCTTTTACCTCGCGAACAATGGCTTGCTCTGGTGTTTCACCAGGGTCAATACCGCCTCCGGGTAGTACCCATACTGGAATATCTCGCCTTTTTACAAGAACGGCTTTGTCATTAATGGTAAGGACTCCAAGGACGGATTTAACAATACTTTTTGACATCTATTTGTCCTGGATGTAAACTTCTTTCATAAGATTTTATTATAGAGGATTTAGTGATTAAGCAGATAAGAGTATTTTCATTTTTCGTGGTGGCATCACTACTTGCAGGGTGTACATCTGGATATATCCAGGTAGAGAGAATCAAAACAGACAAGTCAACTTTTGCAAGTGTTTTTGCAAGATCACCTGATCCAAGGCTTTTAAATCCTCCAAAAGGAGAGAAGCTGTATATTAATTGGTCGCTTCCTATGGGCTTTAGAAGCAATGAGTACCGGCTGAAAGTAGATCTTATTTATCGCAACCTTACCACAGAGACATTATTATTTCCTTTGAAGAGACGTTCAGGGGCAAAAATAATAGAGATTCTTGGTAAAGAATTTAAAGAGAAAGAAGGTTTTTTATCCTACAAGGCAGAGATCATTTCAATAGATGGAGAGATTGTTAGTGACTATACACATAGGATGTGGGTGAAATTAATTCTTCCTTGTGATGGAGAGGATTAAAGGAAACTCTGAAAAACGGACAGTTTTATAATCTCCCAGATTTCTTATAAATTCTATTTTTCGTTTCGCCCCATCCCTACAGGGATGCAGCTTACTCCAAAATAGAATTCATTTTAAAAAATCTAAAAAGATTCTAAAAGGTGTATAGTCATTACCGTTCCTTATGACGTATCTTCTGCGAATTTTTGTAGCTTTTTGATAAATGCATCTCACTAATATTTAAAATATTAGCTTGCTGAATTTGTCAAAATTCCCTCAAAAATTCATTGAACAGTACGCCATAAGGAACGCTAACGACTATAGTTTATCAGAGTTTCCTTAATTCTTCCTTTTGCAAAAAGAAGGAGCTCTCTTGTTTGTTCAAAGCTTAGGCACGGGTCGGTAAAAGAGACTCCAGGAACCTTTTGATTTTTGTCAGCACCTTTTTTGATATTGCTTTCGAGCATAACGCCCATCACTTTTTTCGGGTTTGCTATATACTGATCTAGCGCGCTTAAAAAAGCTATTTTTTGATCATCAGGTTTTTTTGGGCAGTTTCCATGGGAGCAGTCAATTAATAAGGGCGTCATCACGCCATTATTTTGGGCAAGGCTACTTGTTTTAAGTACACTTTCTTTATCAAAATTGGTTGCATGTTTACTACCGCGTAAAACAACGTGTGTATGGGGATTTCCATGGGAATATTTTTGGCCATCTTTGGTTAGAAGGCAATGGGATTTTTCAGCAACCACACAGGAGTGGATAGCAGATAAGAGATCGCCATCAAGAGCGTTTTTAAATCCAAATGGTATGTTGGAGTCAGATGCAAGAACTCTGTGAGTGGTAGAGGTAGAAGTGCGAGCACCGATAAATCCCCAGGAGAGATATTCCTCTAAATAGGTAAAGATATTAGGGTCGATACATTCCATAGCAAGAGGCATAGTGCATTTGCTAAAAAGATTCTGGGTGCGTTTGATTCCTTGAAGGATATTTTCTCGAGCAAGAGGGGGAGGTTGATAGACAAACCCTCTCCAAGCATGAGTGGTACGAGATTTTTCCACAAAGGCTCGCATTACTAAAAATATATTATCCCCAAGTTCTTTTTGTAGTGCTTGTAATTTTTGTTCATATAGTAAAGTCTCCTCTTCACAGTAGATGGAACAAGGGCCGGTGACAACGATAAAAGTGGAGGTATTATTTTTTAGTCTATCATTTATGGTATTTCGATAACTTTGAATAAGTGACATATTTTGGTAATAATTCCCTGTGTAAAAAACCAGAATACTATATATATAGTGATATGGGCTATGAAAAAGATGATAAAAATAAAAAACCTTGGGTTTTGACTATTCCATTAGGTTGGGATCAATCATCTTATTGGAGGTTGCGTTGGCCTACCTATCAGCTAATGCTTCAAGATGCGATTGAATCAAGTATATTTCAACATTACCCTGCAGATACTAAGTACTACGAGAATGCAGATGTAGTGCAAATACAAAGGATTTCCTCCAAAGAAGTTTCTGATTTTTTTATAAAATTATGTGAGAGAAAAAAGGAGCTTAACTTTCGTCTTGTATACGATGTAGATGATATCTTGTTTATGGAGGATATCCCTGATTTTCACTGCGCCAGGCAGATGAAGGATAGTTTTGATAAAGAGGCGACCATAAAGCTTTTGAATGTATGCGATGAGGTGGTGACAAGTACGCCTTTTTTAAGGGAATATTATATTCAAAAAGGGGTGAAGGCAGATATAACTGTGATTCCTAATAGGATCCCTTATTTTTGGGGAGGCAGTTATTATAATGAGCAGGCGCTTTTATCGATCTATCACAAGCACAAAGAGCGACCAAGAATATTATATGCAGGAGGAGCGTCCCACCTTCACTTTAATGGAGAGCATGGAAATGATGACTTCTCTCATGTGATTGATAGGATCATCAGCACCAGGCATCAATTTAAGTGGGTTTTTTTAGGAGCCCTTCCTTGGGAGCTATTTCCCTATAATCAAGCTGGAGAGGTGGAATTTTATGGTTTTGAAACCCTTGATAGATATCCAAAGAGGATGGCAACTTTACAATGCTCAATGATGATCGCCCCTTTGATGGATACCTACTTTAACCACGGCCGCACCGATGTTAAATTTCAAGAGGCCTCCGCACACGGTCTACCTATTGCTTGTCAGGATATCGCCCCTTACAAACATTGCCCTATACGCTTTGATAGCGGAGAAAAGATGATAGAGGTGATCAAAGAGACTTTAAAAGATGAGCAATCATATATTGCTGCATCACGAAAAGCAAGGGAGATGATTGATAAGGTGTGGCTAGAGCGCCGTGAAAATACTGCCCTCTATCAAGAACTGTACTCTTATCCATACGCAGATAAGCGACGAACAAATATTAACAAACTAAATAAAATATGAAAAAAAAACAAATTCCTACCGTATTGACCTTTCCTTCAGGATTAAACCAGTCCGCTTTTTGGCGTGTGCACTGGCCTAGCTACCAAATGATGGTAATGGAAAAGGCTAAATACAATAAATCAGTACGGTTTTTACGAGATTCTATTGCTTATAGAACCTCCGATGTGGTGCAAATTCAAAGGATTTCCACAGAAAAAGATGTAGATTTTTTAGAAAAGTTATGTTCGTTAAAAAAAGAGCTCGAGTTTAGACTCGTTTATGACGTGGATGATATTTTGTTTATAGAAGATATCCCTGGATTTCATTCAGGAAAAGAAAACACCAAATTTTTTAATAATCAAGCTACTAAAAGGGCGATGGAACTATGTGATGAGATTATTCTAAGCACCCCTTTTTTAAAAGAGTATTATATTCAAAAGGGGATAGAAACAAAATGTTCGGTGATAAGCAATAAGATACCATACTTTTGGGCGGGAAATTACTATCATGAAGATCAGATGATAAAAAATTACCGCAATCATAAGCACAGGCCGAGAATATTATATGCAGGGGCAACCTCTCATATTCACTTTAGAGGGGAGCCTGGAAAAGATGATTTTTCTCATGTAATAGAGGCGATTAAAAGTTCTATCCATCAATTCAAATGGGTTTTCCTAGGAGCGATTCCTTGGGAACTACTGCCCAATAAAGAGGCGGAAGAGGTGGAGTTTTACGAATTTGAAGTGATAGAGAGATATCCAAAGAGAGTGGCTAGTTTAGAGTGCTCTATGATGATAGCTCCCCTTGCAGATCATATATTCAACTACGCAAAGGCAGATGTAAAATTCCAAGAAGCCTGCTCGCACGGTATGCCTATTGCTTGCCAGGATATTATCCCTTATAAACATTGTCCTATTCGTTTTGATACGGGGGAGAAAATGTTAGAGGTGATTAGGGATACATTAAAGAATGAAGAGAGCTACTTGAAAGCGTGTAGAGTGGGAAGGCATATGGTAGATAAGCTGTGGCTGGAGCTACCTGAAAACACTGCACAATACGAAGAGTTGTTTACCTATCCTTATGCGGATAAAAGGCGGGTTCATATCAATAAAGTAAATCATGTAAAAGGGAGATAACTTGAAAGCAGACATTCCAAACATAGTATACCATCCAATAGCTACCCCAGGCCTTGCCTTTTGGCGCCTTTTATGGCCAGCATTTCACCTGGGCATGAGGCGAGAAATAACCTATTCTATTTTACGTAATTTTCCTATTGATTCTCTGCCTTATTTAGGTAGTGATGTCTTGGTCATACAAAGATTTGGAAATCAAAGAGAGACAGAATATATGAAAAAAATAGCGTCTATGAGAAAGGCGGGAAATTTTCGTATTATCTACGATGTAGATGATGCCATCTTTTTTGATGAGGTGCCACAATATCATTATAGTAAAGCTACTCACGACTATTCACAGGAAGATTATACCAAAGAGCTGATGTCACTATGCGATGAGATGACTGTTTCCACTCCTTATTTAAAAGAGTATTATATGAAAAAAACAGGTCAGGAGAATATTACGGTGCTTCCTAATAGAATACCATTTTTCTGGGCAGGGCATTATTATAGTCCTGAGAATGTAATTAGAAATTATAGAAAGCATAAGAGGCGTCCAAGAATAATATATGCAGGATCTGTTTCACATATTGATACCACCGGTGGAAAAGGGAGTAAAAATGATGACTTTGCCTCTGTTATAAAAGCGATAGAAGCAACTCGAAAAGAGTTTAAATGGATATTTGTAGCAGCATGCCCGCCCGCTCTTAATAAGTATTTAGAGTCTCGAGATATGGATCTATACCCGTGGGAAGTGCTGGGCAATTTACCAAAAGGGATATCCAAACTAGAAGGGAATATGATGATCGCCCCCCTTGCTGATAATCCCTTTAATCAGGGAAAAAGTAATATTAAATTGCTCGAGGCATGTGCGCATGGACTGCCCATTGCCTGTCAAGATCTTACTCCTTATAAAGAGGCTCCTATACGATTTACCACAGGGGAGGATATGATTGAAAAAATTAGACAGACCCTTCAATCAGAAGAGAAGTATATAGAAGAGTCTTTAAAAGGGCGCGATATTGTTAATAAATACTGGCTGGAACAGGAGCAAAATATTGGCGCCTACCGCGATGTCTATACTTACCCGTTTGGCGATCCAAGAAGAACATATATATAGTATGACTATAAAGAATTCATTTTAGAGTAGATTTTCATCTTATTTTGTCGTATGCTATTTATAATACTATTTGTTAGGAATGGATAATGGACAAACTCTTAGAGGTCTTGGATAATATAAATAATTTTATCTGGGGACCTCCTTTATTAATACTCATGATAGCAGTTGGTATCTTGTTAACAGTGCGGCTTCGCGGTGTCCAGATACGTCACCTAATATACGCTCATAAACTGGCCTTTACCCGCGATGATGGAAAAGCAGAAGGGGATATATCCCATTTCCAAGCACTGATGGCAGCACTTGCTGGAACAATTGGAATAGGAAGTATCACCGGTATCGCAACAGCACTTGCAATTGGTGGGCTTGGCTCTTTATTTTGGATGTGGATAGCCGCCTTTTTTGGTATGGCCACAAAATACGCCGAAGCAATCTTGGCGATTAAATATAGAGGGGTGGATAAAGCCGGAGGAATGCACGGCGGACCTATGTACTACCTAGAAAAAGGACTCAAAGCAAAATGGCTTGGCATCCTCTTTGCCATCTTTGCAATAGGATCCTCTTTTGGACTAGGAAGCATGGTGCAGTCTAATTCTGTAGCCGGTGCAGTTCAATCCACTTTTTCTATTTCACCATACCTAACCGGTGCTGTCCTTGTTATCCTCTCAGCAATCCCACTACTTGGCGGAATTAAAAGCATTGGTAAAGTCGTTGGAATCCTAGTTCCCGCAATGGCAGGTTTTTACCTTTTAATAAGCCTCTCTGTAGTGCTTATAAATATTACCCACGTCCCACATGCCTTTATGCTGATCTTTAAAACGGCATTTACAGGGCAAGCAGCAGCCGGCGGCTTTGTCGGATCGACCTTTATGATGGCTGTACAACTTGGTATCTCGCGCGGAGTGTTCTCATCAGAAGCTGGATTAGGAAGCTCCTCTATCGCAGCTGCAGCTGCAAAAACCGACTCCCCAGCAAGACAAGCACTGGTCTCTATGTGCTCTGTCTTTATCACCACAGGTATCGTTTGCACCCTTACAGGCCTTGCAATCGCAACAACAGGCGTCTTAGGAGGCGTCGACCAAAACGGAATTGCCCTAAACGGCTCAGCACTCGCACTCGCTGCCTTTGAATCAGTACTCCCATACGGCGGCCTCATGGTAACTCTTGCTATCATCCCCTTCGGCTACTCCACCATCCTAAGCTGGTCCTACTACGGAGAACGCTCCACCGAATACCTCTTTGGCGAAAAATCCATCCGCTACTACCGAATATTTTTCATCCTAGCAGTCTTTCTCGGAGCCATCCTCAACCTACAAATAGTCTGGCGCTTCTCCAACATCATGAACGGCCTCATGGCCTTTCCCAACCTTATCGGAATCTTCCTCCTCTCGGGAATTGTCACCCGCGAAACAGAGCTCTTCGAAGCTGTTTTATCTCACGAACGTAAATAGCAGGATGTATTTATTTTAGGAATCTCTTCCACTATTTTGGACCTCCGAGTACCATATGTACACTATCGGCCCAAAATAGGAAAGATCTTCTCTAAAACAAACCATCCTAAAGTTCTTTCTAAATAAGAAACGGTAATGACTATAACAACCCTTCCTGTGATCTACTCCTTTTGAGCATGGACAATCTCCGCCGCCGTATCGTATGGCTCTACATGTATATTTTTAATAAGTTTTTCGCTCTTTGTGCTTATACCGTATAACACTTGATTGTCATTTCCTAAGAGAACTCGAGAAAGTGTATTTTCTTCACACATCCTCCCTTGTTTATCACAAAATTGTAAATAAATTCTAGCTCTGTAAGGAGGGCAAGGGTACTCCCTTAAATAGGGGCGTATTTTCTCATGTTTATTCATAATTTCAGTTAATCTTTCAGTGAGTTTAACCAGCAGTACCCGAGCTTCTTCTATGGATGCTTTCTTACAAATATTAAAATCCACGCTAATTTTTTCCACATCAAATGGCATGCTAGCTCCAGAACCCCATGGAGAAACTCCGAATTCTTTTTTCGCAGCCTTTATAAACTCTAGGGTTATCTCATCCACATATTTTTCATCAATTCTGTGAGTGGGGATACCTCTACTTCCAGGAGGTGGAGGTGGTTTCTTCTGTAAAATATTTTTTTTGTACTGAGCTCCAAGAAAATACCTTCTATTTATATCCCAGCCCTCTAGTGCACCATGCGCTTTTCCATTTTTATAATATAAAGCAATCCACAGCCAATTTGTAGGGTGCCATAGATCTTGTTTTCCGTGTAATTGACCTTTTTCATTAAACGTAAGTAGACGGGCGTGATAGCTAGAACATAGATCTTTAGAGCAAAAAAAAGTAATGTGAACACCTTGCTTGACTCCTTCGTTAAAATAGCCCTTAAACGCATCACTTCCGCTAAGATACCAACCATGGAGATGGCCGTGAGCTTTTCCATCTTTATAAGGGAGGCGTGCTTTGATCCTACCGCAATTCCAATATTCTACGTATTCACCCTCACCTGTTGGGTGTTTTTCTATCTCCGCTTTTACTCTAGCAATAAAAGCTTTGTTGAACTTATCATCAATTAAACCTTCAGTCATTTCAGCCACTGCATTATCAAGAGTGGTGACATCATATTTAATCCCAAAGACTTTTTCTTCCCACTCTCGGGTAATTCTTTTTGGACTATCGACTTCTACCTCAGCCCCAAATAAAAAACCTGCCATTAAAATAAGACTAGAAACAAGCATTTTCATATACGATCACTCCTTTTGAGCATGGACAATTTCTGCCGCCGTATCGTATGGCTCTTTATATAAGTCTTCCCATTTATATTTTTTTGGATTTTGATAATAATAGTGAATATTATCATCACTGCCAACTAAAACAAAACCCACACTTTTGTCTGTATATTTTTGTCCTTTTTCATCATAGAAGTTAAGATTAATATCTGCGCGATTGATGGTACATGGATATTCCCTTAAATAGGGACGTAGTTTTTCATGAGAATTTATGATGGTTAGAAATCTTTCCTTTAGCTTAACCATAAGCTCCCGAGCTTCTTCAACGGTACCTCTCTTATTAACTGCAAAATCTACCTCTATTTTCTCAACATCAAAAGGCATGCGAGCTCCTGATGCACAAGCAAAGAGGCCAAATTCTTTTTTTACAACTCTCTTAAACTCTCGAATTACCTGATCGACATATTTTTCTTCTAGACTATAGTAAGTATAACCTCTCTTACCAGGAGGCGGCGGTGGTTTTTTTTGTAAGAATCCTTTTTTATATTGGGCTCCAAGGAAACACTTTCCTTTTTCATCCCACCCCTCTAAAGCTCCATGCGCTTTTCCATTTTTATAGTCTACTGCAATCCATAATCTTCCTCCACGATGATTTTTTGTTAGTTCTCTGTCAGGCATCCCTTTTTCATTAAATCTAAGAAGACGAGCTTTTGTACTAGAACATAGATCTTTAGAGCAAAAAAAAGTAATATGAACACCTTGCTTGACTCCTTCGTTAAAATAGCCCTTAAAGGCATCACTTCCGCTAAGATACCAGCCATGAAGATGGCCGTGAGCTTTTCCATCTTTATAAGG
>JAJACI010000011.1 GCA_022601595.1 Chlamydiia bacterium
ATTTATGATGAGATACAAGTTGCAAAAAATCAAAAGTCGCAGATACATCAAACGCTTAAGAAATTAACAACCAAGATGAACCTTGCCTTAACAGGTACTCCTATTGAAAATAGCTTAGGTGAGCTGAAGTCTTTGTTTGATATTGTTCTTCCAAAGTACTTACCTACTGACTCCGAATTCAGAGAAAAATTTGTTATTCCTATTGAAAAAGATAGAAATATCGAAGCGAATAAATTTTTATCAGCCTTGATTAAACCTTTTGTCTTAAGGAGAAAGAAGACAGAGGTACTTGATGATCTTCCTGAAAAAATTGAAGAGATCTCTATCTCTGAGATGCTTCCTAAACAACAAGAGCTGTATACCCAGGTGGCAACACGCTCTAAAGAGATGCTTGCTGAAGAAGATCAGAAACATTTCCATATGCATGTCTTTGCGCTGCTAAACAAGTTAAAGCAGGTATGTAATCATCCGGCGCTGTACCACCAAGATATTGAAAATTATGAAGAGTACAAGAGCGGAAAATGGGAACTATTTGTGGAGCTACTTGAAGAATCACGCAGAAGTAAACAAAAAGTGGTGGTCTTCACCCAATATCTTGGGATGATGGATATCTTTGAGAAATATCTTACTAAGCAGGGGATTAAATATTCAGCTATTCGCGGAAGCACCTCTAATAGACGAGAGCAGGTGACCCGTTTCCAAACAGATCCTGAATATGAAGTGTTTGTGGGCTCGTTAAATGCTGCAGGTGTTGGTATCGATTTAACCTCCGCCTCAGTGGTTATCCATTATGATAGATGGTGGAATCCTGCCCGAGAAAATCAGGCAACCGACCGTGTTCACCGAATGGGACAAAGTCGCGGGGTGTCTGTATTTAAATTTGTTACCAAGCACTCTCTAGAGGAACATATCCATAATATCATTGAAAGAAAGGCCAAACTTATTGAAAATATCGTTGGATATGATAGCGAGGATGACTTTAAGAAGCTTGGCAAGGCGGAGCTCAAGAAGATACTGCAGCAAATCAATGACGACTTATGATTTGGAGGTTATTTAAGAGCCTCTTCCACTCGCTGGGATTCTAGAGTGACTTATTCACACGTCGAATCCCAGCGAGGAAAGATACCCTTTAAATAACCAACCAAATCCATTTGAGCGAATTATTTTGGTCTATTGATAGAGCATTGGTATAATGCGTTTATGTAGGTTTGGAAGGTTTGACCAGCATGGGTATTTATTGAATGAGGAGAGGGGGAGCGATTAAATGCTCGTGCGGCGAAAAGTGCGGCTCGGGTTTCATCTTGGACAGAATTAGGTGATTTTGCAGTTCTTCCCAATCCTTTAGCTAGTAATTGTATGGCTGTTGTATGGCTATTGTTTGGAGAGCTTTCAAGGAGTTTTGAGCAGAGGCAATTTCCTAATCGTCTTTCATTAGGGAATATAATAGGGCTGGTACTGGTTGGGGTTGGGCTTGTGGATCGATCCATTAGGGTCTCCTTTTGTTTATTTTAGCGTCGGGAGTATAGGTTTTTGGTTTCTTTTTATCAACCCTAATAAATCTGAATAAAAAATGTGTATTTTATTTAAAGAAAAGATGTGTTTATATATAATATATGAAAATTAAGAAAGGAGAATAGATATGTCAGCATCAAAAATTTATGCTAGCCCGGACACGGTCCGAGCCCCAGCCCTACCGAAAAAGAGATCTAAGGGTCTTAAGGTTTATATTGCTAATATTAATGCTATTCCTGGATTAGTTGGTCCACTGATACATTACATGCTTCCAACAGATTATATTGCTAAAAGTGGTGATTTTTTGGCCCGAAAGAGCGGAGCTAAGGTATCCAAATTTGTAAATTATTTTTTAACAGTACTATTGGTTGTTTGTGTGCGCGAATCATTTATATCTTTACGTGGTCGTGTGACTATCCAGCAGGATATGGATAAAGAGAAGTTTGACAACAAACCGAAAACTATAAAGGCTTTACAATCTAAGATTAATGAGGAATTAGGTGACGTAGAGACTTTAAAAGAGGAATTGAAGGGTTTAGAAAATGGTAATACTATAAAGGATTTAAAATCTAAGATTGAGCAAGGATTAGATTACGTAGAGACATTAAAAAAGGAATTGGCTGATTTAGAAAAGCATACAACTAGATCTATTACGACCCTGTATATTAATGGATTATCGGAAGTAATAAGTAATGGCTTAATAGTTTTCCCGGCACTCTCTATGGTAGATAGTCTTTTGTTTAAAGGAAAACATAAAATACCTACTTATAGTAATTATATAGCAAATCCAAAATATTACGCGACTTTAGCATCACTTAGTCTTCTGCAAAATCCGTTTGATACTACGGTTATTGATGAAGATTCTGATAATACTACGATTGTTGATGAAATTTCTGATGTAAAGAGTCTTATTCCAAAAATAGTATTAGCAGTAGCTGCTGTATTTGTTTGGCAAGTATCTATGAATGTATTAGGGTTCCATGCTAGAAAATTATTAAAAAATGTTTAGAAATAGATTTTTTAAAATAAATTTTACCTCATGTTAAATCTAAAAATCACAATATATAGGTCTCCTTAAGGAGACTCTGAAAAACGAGCAGTTTTATAATTTTCCAAATTTCTTATCCATTCTATTTTTCGTGGCGCCCCATCCCGACAGGGATGCCGCTTACTCCAAAATAGAATGTATTTCAAAAAATCTGAAGAAATTCTAAAAAGTGCAGTTTATCAGAGTCTCCTAAAACTGCTATGCTTTAAATTGTAGTTTAATCGGAAACGGTGTATCATAGTTGTCTATGGAAAGTAAAAAATTTAAAATTGCTATTGTTGGGCGCCCAAACGTGGGTAAATCACATTTGTTTAACCGCATTACTGGTGGACGAAAATCTATTGTAGAAGATGTTCCTGGGGTAACAAGAGACAGGCTCTATACGGAATCAGAGTTTTTTGGAAAAAAGGCTATTTTTATTGATACAGGCGGAATTGCAAGTGATAATGAGGGGATGTTTTCAAAATCCATTCGTATTCAAGCGCAGATGGCAATAGAGGAATGTGATGCTATCATCTTTGTAGTAGATGGTCTTGCCGGTATTACGGCCCATGATGAGGATGTGCTTGCCCTTTTACGAAGAACCAATAAGCATGTAGCTTTAGCTATCAATAAGATGGATTTAGAAAAGCAGAGGGGTGATTTTTCAGAGTATTATAGCCTAGGGCTCGAGCATATTTTCCCGGTATCATCCATGCATGGCGATGGTGTAGCAGATTTATTAGAGCATTTATGTAGCATTACCCCTGATAATCAAGAGGAAGATCTTGTGATGCCGCCGCGTGTTGCAATTATTGGCCGTCCTAATGTAGGAAAATCGACTATACTAAACAAGCTACTTGGAAAAGAGCGATCGCTTGTAAGTGAAATAGCAGGTACCACCCTTGATTCTGTAGACAGTCAGATTAATGGCGTTTGCTTTATTGACACAGCAGGTATTAAAAGAAAGCAAAAAGAGATGGAGACGGTAGAAAAATATGCGCGCATTAGAACGGTAAATGCAATTAAACGTGCAGAAATTTGTCTCCTTGTATTAGATGCAACAGCAGGAATTACCGCGCAAGATAAGAAGATCTTTACAGAAATTGTAGAAGAGAAGAAGGGGTGTATTTTTTATATCAACAAATGGGATCTTATTGAAAATACGCAGAAAGAGCATCTTATGCGCCGTATGAAAGAAATTCTTCCAGAAGCAAAATACCTTCCTTGTCTTGTTGGCTCTGCTTTGAAAGATAAAGAGTTAAAAGGTCTTTTTGAAATGATTCAAAGAGTACATGGAAATTATCATAGACGTATTACTACCGGTCAGCTAAATGCCTTTATGGAACGTGTTGTACAAGAAAATGCCCCTCCTATTATTGGCACACGCCGCCTTCGCATATATTACCTAACCCAAGGCGGTACCGCTCCTCCCAATTTCATCCTCTTTGTAAACTACCCAGATCTTATGCCTCATTCCTATAAAAGGTATCTGCATAATAGATTCAAAGAAGCCTATGACTTTTTAGGTATCCCTTTAACCTTTTATCTAAAAGCTAAGGCTAAAAAGAAAGCCAGGAAATAAACTTTTTATTTGTCTTGCCTATAGGATCAGTCCTAAAACCTTGACATAATCATAGTAAGATGTTAATCTCTTTTTTATTAACAATGGGTTCTTAATTATTATGGATAATGTATCACAAATTTTAAAGAGTACAGGAAATATTGTATTAAACACTTTAGCTATAGTCGGTGCTGCAAGAGTAGTAGCTCATCCTCTATTACGCCGTTTTGATTTAGTAGATGCTATACCAAATTTTCCTGTAATGAGAGCTACTAAGCGAGAAAAATTAATAGATGCTCTCTATGCTGTTTTTCGTATACGTCCTATAGTGAATGCTATTATGTTCCAGGTAGCAGCATGTGCCATTGCTAGTAGATATGGTCATGGAAAAAGTTTGGCATATTTCTGTGTTAGATTTGATGCTGCTGTTATAGGTGCACAGACTTGTAAAAATGTTTGTGATTTTATTTCTACAAAAAAATCATAATTTCTTTGTATAGTCGTTAGCGTTTCATATGGCGTGCTGTTCAATGAATTTTTGAGGGAATTTTGGGGCGTTTAGCGAGCTAATATTATAAATATTAGCAAGATGCATTTATCAAAAAGCTACAAAAATTTGCTTAGTGCGTCATAAGAAAAGGTAATGGCTATATGGGGCAGTCTCCTATATTTTAGTAGGTGGGATCCCATTTATATTTTACGCCATCGATCTCTCTTGTGCGGTATACCCACGGATCGCTATTTTCACGTAAGAGTCTGTCGAATCCCTTGAGCGATCCTTTGATAAATCCGTATCTTCTGATAGCAAGCAGCATATATCTTGAGCTGGTGGGCCGAAAATGGCTGCGCGGGCCATCTACGGGGCTGAGGACATTTTGGTGGAAGAGGATAATCTTCTCGGAGACTTTTCCCAGCGGATCGTATCTTTTCTTAGGAGCGATCCAAAAGCTTTTTCTTTTAATCATATCCGTATCTTTTCCCCACGGCAAATGATAACCGGGAGCGGCAAGGAGATGCATGGAGCATAGGATGATGGGAAATGTTTTAAAAACCATGGCGCAACATTAATACTGGGTAGAGTTTATGATCGCGCATGCGGTAATGCGCCGCTTTTTCAAACATCCTTTTATTGTAAAATTCGGCCTCCTCTTTAGCGCCATATATTCCTCCTAAATACCACCCTGATTCGAAACTTATGGTGAGCATGGCAGCAGGAATATTATCATTTCTAAAGAAATAGTAGATGGCACCGGCGGTAAAACCATTGAGCATAAGGGCTGTCAGCGCTGACTGTTTTTGCCCAAGATATAGATAGCCAAGGCCGGGGAGTAGTGCATTTAAGCCAGCAGCTACATAGGGCCTCTTCTTTTGGTACTTGTATTCATTGAAGATAGAGCTCTCCGCCTCCCTGCATTCTTTTAGATGATATAGCGCCTGCAGCTTATCTTCTGATAAGGCATGTAGCTGTTCATCCACTTCCATCTCCCCAAGAGTTTCCTTAAAAAACCCATCATCTAAAGAGGTCTCTAGACTAGCAATAGATGTTTCGATACTATGGTCATCTAAATCTTTTTTGATAAGATCAATATTTCCAGTGAGAATAGCATTTCCAATATCAAGCTTCTTCTTTTCAAAAGGAAAATATTTATCCATTATCTTTAGCATAAAAGAGGCGCGCTCTTCTTTTTTCTCATTTTTTAAGGAGTCATATAAAATAACAAGCAGATCATGAAAAGCTGGAAAGGCAGGTTCAATATTGGCAAGGAGGGAGTTGTCAAAATACCTTATCGAGTCATCATACTTACCGCCCAAATAATAGGCATTGATTATCTGATAGTCAATTTCTCTCCGTCTTGTAAGCTGATCATCGCCAATTAAAATAGAGGCTCTTTTAAGTGCTGTGATCGCCTGATAAAGATCAAGATCTTTAGCAAAATGCACCCCTATTAAATACTCTTTGCCCCAATCGGTCTTTTTCTCATCATCATTTAACTTAGGAAAAATAGAGCGCATCTGCTGCAGGTACCTGTCATGAACGCAGTACCCAAGAACGGGATCAAGCACCTCCTCGCCATATAAGGAGAAGAGCGAAAGGAAAAGAAAAAAAACAAAGCGCATAAGCAACCTTTTGAAAATTTTTTATAGTCGCTAGCGTTTCATATGGCGTACTGTTCAATGAATTTTTGAGGGAATTTTGATTCATTCAGCGAGCTAATATTTTAAATATTAGTGAGATGCATTTATCAAAAAGCTACAAAAATTTGCAGAAGATATGTCATAAGAAACGGTAATGACTATAGTATAACTCTATTTATTTTTGCTGTCTACGGCACGAGGCTGTAAAAAGTTCTTGAACCTTATTTATGGTAAAAATAATTTGGTTACTACAATTGTAGTAACCAAGAGAAGCAATACTAAAGGCGCATCTGCTATGGATTAGAATTCGCCGGCGTCCTCTTCGTAGTCGAAGAATTCGCCATCATCGTAGTCGCCATCATCATCAGCAGAGCGTACCAGCTCTAAGCCATCTTCGAAATCTTCTACGTTACACTGATCATCGCTAGAGTAGATCTTTTCTTGATTGTCAGTGATTTCTACGTGTTCTTTTGATGATCGGATAATATATGGTTTTACAAACATAATTACATTTCTGTTGTCGAAGCTTTTTTCTGTTTTGTTAAAAGCGGCGCCAATCAGTGGTAGTCCTCCAAGGCAAGGAATTCCTGAAACATTTCTTACGGTACTATTTCTCATGGTTCCGCTGAGTATTAGAAAGTGTCTGTCGGGTACACGTATGCGTGTAGACATATTTGTTTTTGCAGTACGTATACCATTGATATTTCTAGCATCTACAGAAGTAGAGCTGTCAAGGCCTGTTCCGGTGCCATCTCCCGATTCTTCAGATAATTCTTGGTCAATCTGTAAGGTGATCATCCCATCGTTTGCAATGTTCGGTGTTATACTTAATGTCACCCCAATATTTCTATATTCCAAGTTGGCATTGGTAGTTTGTGATAATCCAGAGGTGGTTACCAGGGATCCTGTAAAAGGGACGTTTGAACCAGAGAATATTTTTGCGTTTTGGTTATCTTGTGTCACAATTTTTTGTGAAAGGACAACGGTCGTATCACCTTTTGTTTTTAGGGCGTTTAGTAATGACCCGATGGAGCTATAGGATTTTCCGTTGTGGAAGATAAGATCTCCAATGATTCCCATGTATCCGCCGCCAAGTGGAGGTACAGCCGCGCCTGTTGGGGATATGTTGTTATCGATGCCGTTTAAATTGTTTGCAAAAGGGATAGCAGGGCTATCTGATTGAGGCTGTAAATTTCCTAGGCTATAGCCTATGTTATTATTAAATGTTCCTTTATTTTGCCAGCTAAGGCCGAATGTCAGCTCATCGCTTAAAGAGGTGTCAATAACAAGCACTTCGATAAATACTTGGGCAAGAGGTCTATCTATACTTTTTAATAGTTGATCTAATTTATTTAAAATATTTGGCGGTCCTGTTGCTATGAGTGAATTGGTTGCCTGTATCCATTGTATAGAGCTTATGGAGTGAATAAGATCTTTGTTACGTACCGCGCCGCCTTCTTGTGTTTTTAGGTTACTACTAATTTGTTTCATAGCGCTTACAATTTCATCGCCTTCTGAATTCTGAATTTTATAAAGGAGAAATCCTTGTTCAGAGATGGTGTCTACAGAATCAGTTGCTGCTCCGCCTGTTGCTTCAAGTGTTTCAAGAGTATCAAATTGTTTGAAAAGGGCAATCACTTCTTCTACAGCGCTTTTTTCTCCCGAGACGATGACGGTATGAGTCTTTTGAACATAGCTTAAATGATCGATCACTTCGGACAGAGCAGCATTCATCATCCCGCTACTTACCAGGTGACCTTCAAAGCTTTTAATCATCTGAATGAGTTCTGGGCCAGGGATATATTGAGGGATATATATTTGGTACCCTTCAACATGCCTTTTTGCTGTAGGCCCTTGTTTTTGGGAGCTATCTTTATCATCAAAGTCACCGGTATCAAAGCCGTTAAGCATTTTATTTATCGTGGCAAGGGCCGATGGCGCCCCTACAAATACAAGGCTATTACTATTTTTTACATAACGGACAGATTCAATTGCTTTAAATAGCGGTCTATTCTTACTATTTTGCTTTTTTATTTCGCGCGCGATAGATTTTATTTGTGTCATCAAAGCGTTAGGGGACATAGCTTTTACTTTATACACTAAGATATTGGCTCCAAGAGCACCTGTGGCATTTTCTTCTCTATCTATTTTAGCAAGTATCGTTTGTAGTTCTTTTATGGCCGTTGAGGTTCCCATAAATTGTATCGATTTTGAATTGGGTACTTGTCTCATAGAATCTACCGTTTTAGCAAGTGCTGAATAGCCTGTACTTTGGAAATCTCTGGCATCGGAAACGATCCCTTCAAGCATAGGCTGCAATTTGGTAAAATCTAAAGCGCGCGGCTCGTAAAGAAAGAGAGATGGTTCATTTCCTTTATCGCCATGGGACTGTAGGTCTAATTTTTCTAATAAAACATTTAGACGAGTTAAGGCTTCAGGAACACCTGTAAATAGTAATTGCTCGGCCGATCCGAGTACTTTTACGCTTTCTAAACATGCCATAAAAGAGGGATCGGAAAGTTTAGAAATTTTCAGCTCTTTTGCTGTTTCTAAAACCACCTGTTTAAGCTGGCAGGCATCGGTATTTTTTGGAGTAAAGACAATAAATTCGGTAGCAGGAGGAGCTTGGGTGAGCACCTCTTGGGAGTTGGATGTGGTAACGTCTAATGATGGTAAGATCTCCGAGAGCTCTTGTAGAGATTTTGTCGTTCCTACAAAGAACAAAGAGTGACTTGCTTTTATCCATCGTAATGAGGAAATAGTTTTGATTAGATTTTTATTCGGATAGTCGTTATTTTTTAGATATTTCTTCAATGTCTCTAAAGAATCACGCAGTAGCTCTTCGGAAGCATTTTTTATGTTATACAAATAGAAATGAGAGATACCTGTTTTAGAGATATCCACATCGTATGAGGATAATATAGTATTTAAAAGGGTAACAAGCTCAGGGCGAGTGTCTGGCGGGACTACAAATAAAATAGAATTGAGATCAGGGATAGGTTTGGCATTTGCTAATACGTGAAGGAGCACTTGATTAGGGTAGGCACTCTCTTTTAGGTTTTCTGAAATTTCTTTGATTACCTTTACCAGCTCGATGCTATTCATCCCTTTGGGATCAAATAGAAAGAAGGAGGCATTTTGCGACCCTAGAAAGGTGTTACTAGTATCTATATTTTGTAGTAACCCTTCCATTAAAGCAAGATTTTCTGGTTTTCCTACAAAAACTAGAGAATGAGTAGACCTTACATATGCAGCATGTTCAATCATGTATTTTAGAGACTTGGCATCGAGACCTTGATCTTTGGATTCTTGAATGATTTTATCTAACGTGGAGAGGATCATCTCACGTGATTTATGCTTTAAAGGATAGATAAGGACGTTGGAGTTAGAGATTTTTTCTTTTTTAACCGGAACCAGCTTGCCTTTGACATAATGGTGAGAGCCCATTTCAGCCATAGAGGTATTATTATCCAGCTCTTCTAAAAGACTCAGCGTCTTGTCAATGAGAAATGGCGTAGAGATGATATATACGGTATTGGTATCTGGTTGTGCTACTATTTCTAAAGTAGTATTCTCTGTTAGGGGTTTCATTATCTTTTGAGCAAAAACTTGGAGCTCTAAAGCCTTAATGTGTACCGCTGAATAGGAATCTATATCATAAGGAGTCTCCGGCATATCCAAACTTTTTAGCAGCTGCTCAACGGTTGCTATGCTTGAGGGAACATCTGTGATGATAATTTGCCTTGTATCTAGCGATACCTCTATCATAGAACCGGTAGATAAGAGGGGAGTTAACAACGCTGCTATATTTGTAGGATTTCCTCTGTGAATCTTAAAAACCCTGGTTATGATTGCGGGCATTTCTCCTTTTAAAGGATTTTCACTAGAGATAACGGTAGGGATTTGCTTGATAGCGGGGTTTTTATGAATAATTAAATTATTTCCCTCTTCTATAAGAGACAAATTGTGAATCCTAAGAATCTGTACGAGAGCACTTTTTACATTATCAAGAGACGTTTCCTTATCCGAAACAAAGGTGACATTAAAGGCTACTTCACTCTCATTATAAATGAGGTTTAAATTGCCAATTTTACTGATAAAGTTTAGAACTTGCTTTAATTCTACATTCTCAAAATTAATGGTATAGCCTTTTTCTGTCGCAGAAGCAGGCGCACTAAAAAGAGAAAATGCCATTAACAGACTTAAGGTGAACAACTTTAATTTAGACATTGGATATAAATACTTAAGTTTTATTAAAATAGTAATTTTTGATCCTAACTAATTTCTATAATCATTGCAACAAATTTTAGAATTCTTATTTTTCTTTATTTAATACCCACAAAGTTCTATATAAAAAATAAAGATTGAATAAAGAGGGGATATGGCAAGGCGTAGTAGGAGACGAAGAAGAAGAAAGCTCTCCATGAGAGAGCGTAAGAAGAAAATGCTTAAAAGCAGTGAATGGATTTTACTGGGCGTTTTATTTGTGGGTCTTGCCGAAGCTGTGGTAAAACATTACGGGATCACTTGGAGGTATCTACCTTACGCTTTTGCTGTGTGCGGCATTGTTGGAGTTCGCATCCTTTTATCCTTTCTAAGAATCTTCACAAGAGGAATGAACTCCTTCCTAGACTCCATCAAAGACCCTTAAGACCTTTGTAATCTTTTGAGAATCCTTTCTGTTTTTTTTATTTCAGCGCTAAGTCTTTTATGTTTTCGCTTATTTGCTTTATTTAGAGATTGAAGAGCCTTTCTGCTGGTTTGCAAAGGTATGGTTATTCTATTTTTTAGTGATTTATTACGGAGGGAGTTTTTTCCAAAAGCTTTTTTCATGGTAGAAAAAACCTGCCTAGCTTTTTTAAGTACTCTAGTGGTCTTCTTTTGAATGTGAATCAAAGCTCTTGCGGGGCTGGAGGGGCGCGTCTTCGTGGTCTTTCTCTTCGTAGTTCTGCTTACTTTAGGTGCAGTAAATGATCGAATCACATTTGCGGCTTTTGTAATTTGTAAAGAGAGTCGATTATGTTTAGCTTTATATTCTTTACTGCGAGTGCTTAAAAGGTTTTCCTTTGTGGTAATTGCCTTTTTTAGAGTTTTGTATTGTTCGGCTAGAAATTGTATTTTATCCAATAAATAGGTTTTCTCCGAACCTTGTTTCATCGCTTTTAATGCGGTATGGTGGCTTTTGAGGCTCTCCTTCATCTTCTTAAGTTCTTGTTTATCCGCTTGTAAAGGGATTGCGACTCTATTCAATAAAGTGTCATATCCCTCGGTGTTTTTTATAAGAGCTTTTTTTGAGAGAGAATAAATCTTTTGGGCTTTTTTTACCCTTTGTGTGGTATTGCCTTTTAGATGCTTTACCTTTGGCGAAGTATTTAAGGAACGGGATTTTTTTATCTTTTTTGTAGTGCTTTTGGTAGGATTGCTTGTTGCCCTTACATGTTTTCCAAATCTCTTGATAACACTTTCTATTTTAGCAAGTTGTGCTGTATACTTTATGTATTTTATATTGTGCGCTTTATTGGTTATTGTAAGGAGCTTTTCTTGGGAGGCGATATGAACTTTTACAGCCTTCACGCTATTGATTAGTATTTTGGTTCTTCGTAATAAAAGTTGTTTTTTTTTCTCTATGGACTTTGTTTTTGCTTGTAGTTTTTTTGTTTTTTTCATGAGAAGTTTTGTTTCAGAGAGCAGTTGCCTTTTTTCTTCGCCCTCTTTAAGCCCTTCAAGAGTAGTGAGTTTTACCTCTAGTTCTTTCTTCATACTCTTAATGGCTGTATGATTTTTCCCTATTTCATTTTTCATCCCTTTAAGATTTTTGTGATTCTCCCTTAAGTTCTTTTTGAGCTCTTTAAAGCGCTTCTTATTGCCTTGTAAGGTAGTGGTGATCCTCCCTTTTAATGAGCTATAGTCCTTAACCTCTTTTAGCACAGAGCTTCTTATATTCGTATATACGGCAGTAGCTTTTATAAGCTTTTCTCTCGCCTTGCCTTTAATATGTATCACTTTAGTGACCGAGTCAGGGCTAGGTGTTTTTCTAGACTCGCTATTCTGTGGCCTTGAAGGTCTGTTCACATTCATAATTACGCTTCCTAAGATGATTAGTTGCCCTTTATGCTCTTCCCAAATTTTCTCATAAAATCTTCTATTTTAGTAAGTTGACCGGTGTATTTTTGAAATTGTGCATCATGCGCAGTTCCTGTTGTTTTTAGTAGATTTTCTTGATTTTTTATCAATGTATTGATTTTATCTAGTTTCTGTAATAGTAGTTTGCTTCTTTTCATAAGTTGTTTTTTAGCAGGACCATCTTTCATGGCTTTAATGTTAGCTTTGTTTTTATTTAGGGTTTGGAGGGTTGTTTTTTTTTGCTCTTTATGGGTGTGTAAGGTCACGGCGATCCTCCCTTTTAATGCACTGTAGTCACTGATCTCTCTTGTGAGAGAGCTTTGTATACGAGTGTATAGGTTAGTAGCTTTTATAAGCTTTTCTCTCGCCTTGCCTTTAATATGTATCACTTTAGTGACCGAGTCAGGGCTGGGTGTTTTTCTAGACTCGCTATTCTGCGGTCTTAAAGGTCCGTTTACGTCCATTATTATACCTCTTTTATAGTTAGAGGTTAATCATGGATTAATAATAGTAAATATATATTTTAGAGTTTAAAGATCGAGAGGGTAAAGTTCTGAGCGTTAGAGAGATCTTTGTTCTCCAAGGTATTGAATAACAGACGTGCCATGGCGCCGCTTTCTGTGTGCCTGTTGTGGATGAGTGTATCTACGGTTGTTTTTTCGATCTCTCCTTTTGTTTCATCATCAAGGCCGGCATGGGAAAAGGAGTGAATAAAGCATATATCTCCTGGCCCGAAGGTGTCGCTTGTAGGAAAAAATTCGCTGTCTAGAAAGGAGCCTATAGGAGGCGTTCTACCTAATAGGAGCCTTGGCATAGAGCCTTTTGACGTAAGGTGGTATATGCTCTCTTCCATGGAGGTGATATGCTCTATCGTCTCATTTTTGGGGTTTATATGGAGGAGGGTGGTGAGTATGCCTTTATGCAGCTTATCGTGAAAGAGCAGCTCATTTAACGAGGTGGCAAAGCTACTTAGGGAGAAGGTTTTACCCTCTATTGAGTGAAGATATGGATTAAGAAGGGCATGGGTTATCCCTCTAATATTAATGATAGGCAGGTATGATTGAGGGTTTTCGGTATCAGTATTTGCTAGCAGGATAAAATAGGAGCCATCCATAAGATGAAAAAATTCATAGTAAAGGGAGGGATAGGGGTGGTTCTCTGTTTTAGTAAGCCCAATTTCTAGATCTTCATATTTAGGCATAGTTTCTGGTAAAAGCTCTTTTTGAAGCAAGGAAAGAGCTGCAGAGTGGTTACCGGTGTCTTCAGATGTTCTTAGATAGGTAGATATCTCTGTGATAAAGTCTACAATGTCAGCTGTTCTCTCTTGATGATTTGGATGGAGTGCTTTTTCTAGGATTTTTCCCATCCTTTTATCTACTAAAGAGAGGTTGATTTTACCAGAGGAGAGCACGCCGGTGAGCATTTCATAGGTGATTACTGCAAGGGAGTAGATGTCGGTGTTATAGTGTACGGTATCTGGATTTTCTTTCTGCTCAGGGCTCATATAGCTTGGGGTGCCGATGATTGCATTTTTTTGTGATCCTGGGATTTTTCTGCTTTTGCTTTGTAATTCAGCGATGCCAAAATCAATGAGCTTTACGCCACCATCTTCTGTTATCAAGATATTTTCAGGCTTTAGATCTCTGTGTATAATTTTATGTGTATGAAGGTGAAGGAGGGCGTGGGAGACTTTTAGTACGATTTCCAAAGAGCGATTTTTTGAAAAAGTCTTATCGATGATTAGCTGCGGGAGGGAGATACCGTGGATATATTCCATCGCTATGTAGAGACCTTTTTCCCATTTACCTGACTCATAGACAGTGACAATATTTTCATGAGCTGTCTTTTCTATAATTTCTATCTCTTGTAAAAATCTATCGATCAATTCTTTTTTTTCGGCAAGATTTGGCGCGAGGATTTTTACTGCCACCAGACGGTCATTTTCACTATCGTGTGCTAGGTATAAATAGCTCATCGCTCCTTTGTTAAGGAGGGCCTCTATCTTATATTTCCCAATATGAGAAATGTCAGGAGGAGGGGAGGGGCTCTTGAAGGTAGGGAGCGTTTCCCTATGCTGCATTTCTGTTTTATCCATATTTACTTATACAGTTCTGTTACTTTTATGCCGATGGTATCACCTATTTCTATAATTTCCCCTGTACCAACAGATTTTCCTGAGATAACAAGATTTACATGACGGGGATTGATTTTAATAGGGAGTTTATAGCCGGGGGTAATTTTTTTAAGCTCTTCTAGCGAAAGGGAAAATCTTGCAATTTCCATATTCATAGTAAGAGATACACCTGATAGAGTTGTTTTTTCAGGGGCAAGCATTGCATCTTCCCCAAAACCTTCCTCTTCTTGATCGATATCAAAATCTTCTGGATTGCTTGGGGTATCTAGAGTCTCTTCATGGAAGATTGCCTCTTGCTCAAAATTTTCTCCTAAAGGGGAGTCTAGTTCATTTTCGTCCATATTTTCCTCGTTATAAAAATATAAGTAATCAAGCACTTTGATTCCATCTTTTTGCATCTTTGTCTGGAAGATAGGCTGATTACCAATAAGCATTTGGAAAGAACCTTTTTTTTCAGAAGGCTTATAAAAAGAGTTATGAAGTATTAGGTAGTCACCATTTTCTAAAGAACTGAGCTCATCTTGGTTGAGCTCTATGGATCCTGTTCTTACCGTAATTGGTACATTAACATCTGGGATATTTTCTAAGTTTTCTAGCGTTGGTGGAATAAAAGTAAAATGTGCATGTATTTCTTTGTAGAAAGTATCTGGAATAAGGATTCGGGCTGGTAAATAGTTTCCTTTTACCTGAATAGAGAGATCAATCGCGTAGGCAGAAAATTCTTTGATGGTCCCTTCGCTAATTTTAAGATTTAGATTAGCATAGACTTTTTTCTGCATAATACTATCTATCGCTTCAGTGATAAAATAGGTATACAATCCTTTTACAATAGACTCATTTTCAACAAGAATTTTGGTGCTATCTTCCACACCTTTTTCCATACAAGAGATGAGTGTTTGTACATCTTTCATTCCCATCACTAAATGGAATAATCCTTTTAGTGGAGAAAGTGTTAGAGGGATAGAGAGAGTTTTTCTTCCGAGCCCTTCAAAAAATGTATCGCCATCAATAAAATCCATTTTTTCTATAGCAACAGAGAAATCTTCAAGGCCGAGGGATTCTTTTAAGGTGCCCACTATTTCATCTACCGGGAAGGGAGGAATACTTCCTCGCTCGCTTAAAGAGAGGGTATCAAAAATTTCAGGAATGGCTTTTTTCAACCAAGTACTGCTTGCTGTCATGACGATTTACCTTTGCTAACTTTACCATACAGACTGCTGGGAGTTTTCTCAATGGATTTTTTTTGCTTTGTAGGAAAACGATCTCTTTTACGTAGGGCTGGAGGAGCTATAAGTATGTTTATTCTAGGGATGGCTTGTTTTATATTGGTGTGCAAAATATTTTGATGACTCATAGAAAGCTCTTGAATTTCTTTTGTCCCATACAGTTTAAGATGAAAACTATGAGGTGCCGTGTCGTACATAGTAAGATCAATTTCCACCTCACCAAAGCGTTTTGTTTCAACGATAAAATGGGTTTTTGTGATGCCTCTGTCTTTTTTCATGCAAATAATTTTTGCAGCCACCGGGGTAGCAATTTCAGCAAGTCCTTTTAAGGTGCCTTGCTCCTTTTCAGAGGGAATAATAGCTCTGTCTATACTAATAGGAGTGGTCATAGGGGCGGTTATTTGTGGATCATCTAATTCTTGCTTCTTCTTTTTCTCGTCAGGATCTATTTCAGGAAACTTTTTGACACAAGAATCTTTTTCTTTATTCTCTCTATTCTCAATCTCTACTTTTCTTGGATTTAGTATCTTCATAAGGCTTTTAGTATACCTAATTATCCGATTCATCACCATCTTTTTCTTCTTTGTCCCCTTTCTCTTTTTCTATTCCTGAGACCGCAGAGGTATAGTTTTTATTCAGTTTTGGAGGGAGAAGGTGGATAGAAAAATTGAGCTTACTATTTTTAATTACGCCGTCTAAGCCTGCTAAATTCTGTGTAAATCGATTCACAGCATCAGGATTGCCTAAGAATTGGACATTGTAGTTATTTGGAGCGGTATCATAATGTTCTAAAACAAGCTCGCATTTATCAAAAGTGGAGCCCGGCATATTCAATTTTACTGTGGTTATACTTTTTCCGTTATCTTTTGACACCTGCATCATTCCCACCATCTTTTCAAAAAGCTCAAATACATCTTTAGGGATGTTTGCAAAAGGGGACATTTGCAAGGCATCAACACCAGTTATAGAAGGTGCCTCGGGAGCTCCCACTCCTACGATCTCTTGATCATCACTCTCTTTGTGCGAGCTATCATCTTTATGATCATGCCCAGTATCTGCCGGCGCTTTTGCTGCGGAAATAGGCATATCATCATCGCTTTTATCCTCTTTCTCTTTTACCGGAGAGGACTCATTTACCCTTTTTCTATGTGCATTTTTTGTCGCTTCTACAGGGACGTTTTTATCTTCTTTTACCGGGGCTTCTTTTTTTGGAGCTTTTTGCGCTCCAACTTTACCTGTTTTTCCTCGCTTCTCTTTTGTTTGAGAGACCCCTTTTTCTTTTACCGTTTTTTGTGCAGGCCCTGTACTCTTTGCCTTTTTACCTTTTGTTTTTACAGTCTTTGCCTCTTTTTCGGTGGTTTTTGTAGCCTTTTTCTTTGTTACTTTTTTGGTCTTTTTCTTTTTAGAGGCTTCAGTTTGTGGTTGGGGCTTAGAAGGAGAGGTACTTGTATTTTCCGTAGTATTTCCTGTCTGATCAACCTCTTCTTGATCCCCTTCAAGTGGAGCTGTAGGTGCATTTTGATTGATATTTTGCTGTGGCGGAGTAGGGGAGGGAGCTTGTTGTGGCAAAGGGGCATTACTAGTAATATTCTCTTCATTGTCATCGGATTCGAGCCCGGTAGGCGGTGCTGAGAGGAGATCATCATCATCGTCTGCCAAATTTGCTGTTGAAGGCGTATTATCTGTTACGCCCACCGAAAGTTTTGATGCAGGGGTCCCTTTTTTTGCCTCAGGGATATACCCAAGAGGTGCCGCGGTAGCGGCATTACTATCTGCAACCATATGGGGCTTTGATCCAGCAGATGCGTCGAGAATGGATACCTTTTTATCATCTTCGGTCATATACTCTTTAAAAAGACCTGTAGGGATAGGAATAGAGGCGCCTGTATCATCCACCTCATCTTCGAGCTCTTCTTCTTTTTTTGGTCTATTTCTCTTCTCTCTTTTCTCTGTCTCTTCTGATTTTTCTACTTTTAATGCTTTTTGGAATTTGTCAGGGTTAACAGCATCATTTTCCCCTTTTCTCTTGCTGGGATCAGGAATGGAATCGATATTTTTTAAATTATTCATCTTTTACCCTTTTTCATCTTTCTAGCATGCATGCTAGTTCCCAGCTCATCAGAAACACCCGCCTCTTCTAAACGCATCTCCTTTTTCATCTCTTTTTTCCATTCTTTTTTATGGATATGAATTTTTTCCAGCTCTTGATTCTTTTTAAGGCGCTCCTCTCGAGCTTTTTCTAAGGCAAGGGCCGCCTCTTTGACCACTTTCTTTTGATCATCCACTTTCTTCTTTTCTTCGGCAAGTTTTACATTCATTACTTCTCTGATGTAGCTGTCGTGCCTTTCCATTTCAATGGAAGTAGTCCCTTTTTTAATATCTTCATAGTACTTTTCAATCATCTCAAGCTTAATAGCCTGTGTAGCATTTAATGCCTTTTTCTTCTCTTCTAAATCCTTTTCGGCAGCATCAAATTCTTCCCGCTTTTCCCGCAATTTTTTTTCAGCATCTTCTAGGCGACGTTTTTTAATCTCCTCGATTTGCGAAAGTGGGTATTTTCTTTTCTTCATCTAAATAGCGCCATCAGTTGATTCAATGTTTCTTCCATAGAGGAGTCTTCTTTGACCCCTTGCTTTAAAAATCTATTGACCTTATCGATGTATTTGATGGCGTAGTCGGCATTTTTATCTGAGCCGGGTTTATATTCTCCGATGCGGATGAGTAGTTCATTTTTCTTATAATTGGCAAGCACCTCACGTACTTTCCCAACCACCATCAGCTGCTCTTTTGAGATGATATGTCCAATAATACGGGATACACTTGAGAGAATGTCTATTGCTGGATAATGGTATTGTCTGGCAAGCTCTGCTGATAAGATGATGTGACCATCTAAGATAGATCTTACCTCATCTGCAACTGGCTCGTTCATATCATCACCGGCAACAAGGATGGTGTAAAAGGCGGTGATGGATCCTTTGTTAGAGTTTCCTGATCTTTCTAAAAGTTTTGGTAATGTCGCAAATACAGAAGGGGTATACCCTGCACGCGCTGGGGGCTCTCCTGCAGCAAGACCTACCTCACGTAAAGCCCTTGCATAACGGGTGACAGAATCCATCATCAGGATTACTTTTTTCCCTTGATCGCGGAAATACTCAGCAATAGCGGTGCCTACATATGCAGCGTTAAGTCTTAATTGAGGGGACTGATCGGAAGTAGAAACCACGATTACAGAACGTTTTAGCCCTTCCTCTCCCAGGTCATTTTCTATAAACTCCCTCACCTCACGGCCCCTTTCTCCAATAAGCGTGATCACATTTACATCCGCTTTTGCATAGCGGGCAAGCATGCCTAAAAGGGTTGATTTACCCCCTCCTGCCGCCGCAAAGATACCTACACGTTGTCCTTCGCCGCAGGTGAGCACCGCATCTATGGAGCGAATCCCTGTAGATATGGGTTTTTCGATAATTTTTCTTTGTAGGGGATCAGGTGGCGCGTTAATAACAGGATAGGTTTCTGTAAGGTTAAGCGGCCCTTTCTCATCAGTATCGAGCGGCTCGCCTAAACCATCTAATACCCTACCAAGAAGGGCATCTCCCACTTTTATATTGAGCTTTGTATTGAGAGGAATGACCTCTGAGGAGGTGGAGACACCATGCATTTCTCCCAGGGGAGAGAGATATGATTCATCTTTGGTAAAACCTACTACCTCGGCAAGAAGGGGAGGTCCCTCTCTTTTTATCATACATATCTCGCCCATCTTCACATTTGGAACAATGGCGCGTATTAACATACCCACCACTTCGGTTATTCTACCATGTACTGTGGTAAGTTCTACATCTTCTAGGTTATGCTCTAGATCATCAAAGGAGATGTTCATGGACAAATCGCTATCATCGGATTCTTTCATACGCCTCCTTAAATTTGAATGTTAAAGAGAGTTTTGATCATGGATGTCGCATTACCAAGGATTACAGAGGTATAGTTCAGCTCTTGCTGGGCTTTATTTAGCTTAATCTGCACAAGGAGAAGATCTCCAGGCTGCATCTTTTTCCCGTTGGAATTCAAATGCTTTATGGTATTTCCAGCTTCAACCATTTGCTGTTGACCATCAGATACCATGGACAAAAACTTTGCAATTGGGTTTTTAGATTGGTTTAGCTTTTTTGTGAAATCTTTTGAATCAAGGCCCATCTTTTTAGCAACGCCGTCAATATGCTCATTTGCATTGCCAAGCTTTTTTCTAACTAAATATTTCTCAGAATTTTTTAACTTTAAGCCTTTTGTGTTCAGCTTGTTTTTTATATCTCCTAAAGATCCGCTTACAGCATTCATCTGCGCATGCACTTTATCCATGGTTGGCGGTGTCGAAGGGGAGACTTTCTGCTGATTTGCAATGTCCATTGGAGAGGGAACATTACCTTTTTGCAGAGGATTTGTCTCTCCTCCATCTTTCATATGTCCCTCAAATTTTCCTTCAGGAGGTTCATTTTGGGGTTGGGGGTCTTTTCCTCTTCCTGTAAGAGCGTCTAGTTTATCAGGGTCTGGTGAAACAGGTGATGCCATAATGCCTTTTTATCAATCTATTATTATTCTTCTTTCTTTTTCGGTTTTGCTATATCCATTGGGGACTTAGAGCCTTTTTTGACAAATTTGTCAATAAAGTCGCGAGATCTGTTTACCAACTCTTTGATATCAGAATCTGCAGACTCTTTACCAATACCCTCAAGCATTTTTTCTCCCTCAGAAACTTTTCCTGGCATCATACTTCTGCATATTGCTAAAAAAGACATTGCCATTTCATTTTTTGGGTCTGCTTTGAGAACCGATTCAAACATCTCTTCCGCTTGCTTAAGCTCTAACTTGCACATGTGCATATAGCCAAAGCCAATCTTGTAAAAATGATTGTCAGGACGAAGGGTTTGTGTAGCCATAAATAGTTTTAAAGCTGAATCTTCGTCGGTATTGTTTACAGCAACAAATCCTGCCTCTAAAAAGAGGAAATAATCTTTGTCACATTCTGAGATAGTTTTATTACCCATAGTTTATACCTATTGCGTTCTTTGGTTTTGTATACTTTTATTGATTACAGAGTTAACCTGTGCTAGCAAGTTGGAGATAGAGGATCCAATTTGCGTCACTTGTGACATTGAAAACTGCAAGAGCAGAAATTTACCAGGTGTTGCGGCAGATATTCTTGATGCCACTTTTCTAACCATATTCATCACTTGACTTTGTAATTTCATGTACTTTGTTACAAGTGTTGTAAATGTAAGTGTTCCAAATTTTGTCATATTATCATTCCTTGTTTATTTATTTTTAGTTGGTACGGCGTTAAACACCTTTAGAAGAGCGCTATATGCATGCAATAATGTACCAAGTTGCTCGTATTCTTCAGGTTTTGCCCCTGTTTGAATTGCTTTTTTTAAGTGAAGAATTTGCTTTTCAGCAGATTCCATCATCTCTTTAAGCTTATCTGGGTTCTGTATATCTTTTTGTAAAGGGAACTCAAAGAATGGTTTAGGTTCTTTATCTTTACCTTTTTTATTCATGCCGAACATAGCTTTTCTTCCTCATTTATTTCTCTTAACTTAAGGACTAGCAATTTTTAGTCATTGAAGTCAATTTTATATTTCACCCCTTCTTTGTGAAGGAGGATTTCTTTACCTAATATTTTCGAGATTATCATCCCATCTAACGTATCATCAACACCTAATATTTTTCCATCAATCAAAACAAATTGATTTTTATCCCCAAATTTTGATGATCCAGTGACCTTATATTTGCTCGATAAGTCTATAGAAGCGGTATTTGCCGTGGTGAAAATCACAAAATTATTCAAAACTCTTACACCATGAACCGCATTTATCTCTGACAGTACATTTTCAAAGGATTCACGCTCTTTTTCATGGGCTCTTCCTGATAAAACTATTTGTCCCATATTTTGCTCTATCGCTACATTTGCGAATCCATTTTCAAGCAAGATGGTGTTAATATGGGAGACAAGGGTATCTTCTACTACAACTTGGTTGTGCAAGAGATTTAAATAAGCGAAGTACTTATTCATAAAATCTGTTAATTCTGATCTGTCTTTTTCTGTCTTTACATATCCGGAAAGCAGGTATCGTCCTGGTTCTCTCGCGGTAACTAATACAGAGTTCCATGTAGGATTCTTTAATATAAGAGCATTGATGTTTTCAGAAACCAGCTCATCGATAACTACATTATCATCAGTATTGCTAATATATGGGATGTTTTTCAGGCGGTAAAGAAGCTCGCTGTATGCGACATCGGTAAGTACATGTCCTGTAAGAAATAGTGTGGAGGTATCTTTATTATAGTTAAATTCCACTTGTTCAAAATGCGATATCGCCGCTTTAATATCAGCTGTTTCATCAACCAAAGGATGCTCTACATTTCCGCTTCTGAATAGTGCAAGCAGGCTTATGATTCCGGCGCATATAAAAATAGAAAAAAGAGATGCTACTGCTAAATGCTTGGTTGGGATAAATGTCTCTTTCCAGTCTTTTGATTCTTCCTCCTCGGAGTCTTCTGAAAAAATAGATTTCTCTGGATGAAGAGAATACTCCGCTCCTGGTGAATAAATAGTATCTCTTGTTTGATCCATGTTGATGAAAAGCAAGGAGGTGGTTCCAAGGATTATTAAATCTTCTGGATTTAGAACTTTGTCGCCATCTATTTTTTTCCCATCAACAAAAACACCGTTTTTACTTTCTAAGTCTATAATAGATGTCTCGCCATTTTCAGAGAGAGTGATGCGGGCATGACTTTTAGAGATGCTAAGATCGTGAAGTAATATATCAGCTGCACTACTATCACTTCCAATTACATAGGAAGAGGAAGGGGATAAGGGAAAGGATGCTCCAGCCCCTGGTCCGTTGATTACTTTTATTAAACATTTAGATTCTGTCTCTGTATCACTTGGGAAATGACCAAGAGTTAATGCAGGCTCAGCATCTTTTGGAGTTATAGGGGCAGAAGACTCCTTTATCTCTTTGCTTGGCAAAGATGTGGTAAAGCGAAATATGTTATTCCCAATTTGAATAAGATCATCTTCAGAGAGTGCTGTTTTTTCTTCTAAGGTTTTGTCGTTTAGTAAGGCAGGGTTTGTGGAGCTTTCATTTTGAGCATAGTAAACATCCTCTTCATAAAATATGGAGAGGTGCTTTCTTGAAACCATTGGATCTTCAAGAACAAACGCGCAGAGATCTCCATCACGACCAATCATCCAATGATTGTCCTCTTCAAAAGTAAATATCCACTCAGCAAGTGGTCCGTCTTCACAAACTAGATAACCAGCCATCTTTCCTCATCTATACAAGTTCTTTATGCGATTTTTCGTAAGCTTTAATAAATCTCTTATTTACCTAAGAAATTCAATAACAAAACTCATTCAGTGAACAATTCTATAGGTTTTACCTTTACTTGTCCATACCCAGTTTTTTATTTATTTCTACACTCCAGTAGGAGCGGTAATTTACAAAGTCTTCTAAAAGGTCACGAAACATCTTATAATTCACCTCATAGTCTATAAGCAGTGACAGTGTCAAGAACTTCTCACCAGGGGCGATACTTATTATGGAGTTACCGGTACCAATTCCTAGGTAGTTTGCTTTCATAAGATAAATATAAAAATCTTCAGGGGAGGTTATTGCTTGCTCAGAAAAATGACAAATAGTTGAGGTAATATAAATACCATAACTCCTTTCTTTTAAGTATATTTCACTTTCATCATTTAGGGAAAAAAGATAGGTAATGCCCTCTTTGTCCTCTTCTTGTATAAGCGCTGTTTTTAAGTATTTTTCTAAATCACTAATGAGATTATCAAGCATAGATTAGACTCTTTCTAAGATTTTAACCAAGAGGATCTTCCCCGTTTTGTCTTTTTTTTGCTCCCTTTGGTAGGGTTACTCTTTATTTGCTTGTTGAGTGCTTCTTTTTTGTGCTGCTGCAGCTCAAGCTGCTCTTGGGTGAGTGATTGCTTTGTTTTTTGTAATAACTCCCACTGCTCTTTGGTGAAATTTTCTTGATCAGAGGAGAGCTCTTTTATTTCCTCTTTGGATAATGAGAGTGCCTCTTCAGAAGCTTTTGTCTCTAGTGAGATTTTTTCTTTTAAAATAAGAAGCTTTTTTACCACATCTGCCTTCTCTCTTTCTGTCCCTTCACTTTGGACATGTTTATATTTTTCAATAAAACTCATAGAGAGCTGAAATATTTCATCCAGTCTTTTTTCCTTTTCCTCTGATTCTAAGGAAAATAGGTCGATTATTTTATTAAACTCATCCTTCATACCTTTAAGTGTAGTGAAAAAATCTTTGATGGAAAGTTTTTTTCTTGAGTTTTATCAAAAGAAAGCCTTTGGTTAAAGCATAGAGAGGAGACATTATGGGTAAAAATAGAGAAAGGGTAGAAGGGGCGGTAGGATCTGAAGAGATTATGAAAATGATCAAAGAGGTATATCAGGATTTTAATAAAGTGCTTAAAGAGTGTAATGATAGCGAAAAATTTTCTGCGATTATTAAGATAAACCTTTTGAATGAAACCTTTAAGAACTATATGGAGGCGCTTGATGGCTCCCAAAAAATTCCTACAAAGATGCTTTTGGAAGAGTTGGATAAAAATACCAATGTGCCTGCTGTCAAAGAGCTGTATGAAAAGATTGGAGAGGTTGAAAAAGTGATGGATGAGGCAAATCAATTGATGATTAAACACTCTCCTGTAAAAGTACGGGCTAAAGTGGATAAAAGTAGAAGTAAGATGAGAAGGATGGGAAGAAATAAAATAAAAGACTAGATTTTTTATGTTTGTATTCTCCTTACAATTAGTGAGATATGAATGCAGATCTTTATTCAATCTTGATCTTTTAATTTTTGTCTGTTACAATAGAACTTAGGGCAAATAGATGTATAGCTAAAAGGAGGCCAAAATGGCAATAGATGATAATAACAATATAGATAGTACTCAGGGCCCGCCACCTGTAACTCCACCAACCAATCAAGCCGATGGAAGTTCAGGGGCAATACCTCCTTTACCTCCTGGTATAGATCCCTCTTCTCCAAAAGGTCAATTGCTTACAGCTATTTATCAGCTTATTGAAGAGATGAAATCAGGAAAGCCTATGGACCACTCTTCTGCCATGTCTTCGATTATGGGTAAAATGAGTGCTATTTCAGGCGGGATGGTATCTTCTGATGCCGATACAATGACTGCGATGAATAAATATGATGCTGCAAGTGCAAATATGCAAACAGCTATTGCAGACCAGACAGGCTCTGCTAATATACCTCTTATCAACAAATATACGGGAAAACCAGAGACATATGGAGATGTGGGTAGCCCTCCAGCAGATGGTACCCATAAAAAAGGGGACCCAGTGCTTGGTTCTCCTGAACAAGCCATTGATCAAGATGCAGAGTTTTTGAAAAATAACCCCAATCACCAGTATGAGCTCGATGGGAACGGAAACAAAATACAAGCTAAGAATGCAGATGGTAGCCCTAAGGTAGATGAAAATGGGCAGCCTGTTTATGTGGTAAACCGCTCTTATAACTTTTTCCACGGAAATAAGGATAAAAATATAGCTCTATACAACAGTATGTCTACCAATGTAGATAACGTGCTTAGCGGGCTGGATCCAAGTTATAAGCCGCAAACGTCTTCAATAGGGAAGGATGCGGTTATAAGCATTGATGCTGGTACTCCAGGAGACAAAGATGATCCTGGGTGTGTGGAGAAAATGTGGAATAAGATCAATAAGCCAGCTGGGGGGCCAGATGGTAAGAAGGGGCTTCCTGATTCTACGCAATTGCAGACAGTTCAAAGTGCTCATGCCTCTTTGGTTCAGAGTCTTGCGAGTAACTCCTCTGCGATTCAAGCGCTTGCTAAAGAGGACCAAAGTACCTATACGACTACCACGGCAACATTAAATAAGTTTGATCAGAGCTGGGTAACGGTAATGAAGGCTTGTTCTAATGGGATTAAGTCTGCTGGTTAAATCGCTGTTAATAAGCGACTTAAAGGCCTTCTGAGAAATTGGAAGGCTTTTTTTTATATATAATATTTGATATTTTAATATAATTATGGTATAATTAATACAAGGAACAATGACTACTAAGTGGTTTAAGTGCTAAATAAAGCATTTATAACAATTACTAAGTATTCTAATAAAAGGAGTGAATAATGGCAAATGTATCAGATACAACAAATTTAGATAAATTACCAAGCAGTGAAGTGGTAAATGCTGCAAGCACAGGTAATTCTACAGATAAAGCAGATACATCTAAAAAAGGTGCAGCTGTCTTATTATCAACCCTTTCTGATGTTGTAAAAAGTGCGGAAAAGAGCACTCATCATGCTCATGCAATCGTTGATTTAGCAGCTGAGCAGGCAATTGATAATTTAGAGAATACAGAAGAAACAGATACTAGCGACCAAGATACAAGCGATAGCAGCAGCAATAGCGATGATTCTGGAGATTCTTCTTTGTATGAGTCAGATTCTGACCATTCAGACTGTTTGATGAAACTTACTATGGCAGGTATTTCTACCACCTCTTCTAAGAATAAGGAAATTGACGCAACCTCTAAAGCGGGTGCCGAACTTTCTGAGGTAACTGCAAATGTTGCAAAGCAGGAAGCTGCTAATATTAAGGAGTTTTACACTGATGGACAAACTGCAGGTGGTGATGGTGAGCTGAAAATTACCGATAACCAATTTAAAGGTGGAGGTATCTCCGCAGCAGGTTCTGCCGAGCAGCCAATATTGATGAATATCTTACAATATATGCAGTCAGAGGCATCTCAGGTAAATAATGACATGGGTAACGTTGCGGCGATTCCTGGTACAACCATGCAGGGAGAGACACAATCGGTTACATCGGCACAATCTGCCGCGGCAGGTGCAGGTCAGGCTGAATCAACCATTGGTGGTCAGATAGGAAGTTGGGCATCGATATAACCAATTGATTATAAGCGCAATAGACTTTATAAATAAGAACCCCTGCTTTTTGGTAGGGGTTCTTTTTTATTTATAAATAAACTAAATAGTTGATATTTTATATAAATTATGGTATAATTATTATAAGGAACAATAACTATTAATAATAAAAGAGACTAATTCTAAGATTAGTAAGATTTATAAAAAGGAGAGTAATATGAGTGGTAACCCAAAAATAACAGACGATCAAATCAATATAAATTCGAGCGTTCTTTTGAGCCTTGTGGATACAGATGCAAGTAAAGCTCATAAAAAAAGACTATTAAAAGCAGCGGCTTTTGAGAAATTAGAAAGCGTTGTGGATACAGTTACACAATCATCTAGTGCAAAAGCTCCTGTATCAGCATCAGATGCGCCGCAAGGTGATTCTTTTGAAACATTTAGTGGAAGAAACCTATATATTAATAACGGTATTTCTGTAGAGGCATTGCTTGAGATGCTTAAAAATGATACAAAAACAGCTAACGAAGGGTATAAGTTATACGGAACCACAGCTATGTTAAAAGGTGGTTTCTCCACAGATAGCAAAACAGGTGTGATGACAAAAACAAGTGCCGCTTTAGTAACCCAAGAAGGGGACCAGATCATTGCATCAGGAAAAAGTGATGCTGCATCAAAACGTCTAGAGGGTATCAAAGGTGCAGTGGATGGATTTGGTCAGCTTGGATCAGAATTTGCAGGCGCACTTGCAACAAGAGGGGGAGAAGAGGAAGATCAAGCAAATGTAGACAAGCTACAAAATGCTTTAGATTTCGAGAAAGAAATTCCACAAGGTCAGATACATGCAACAGATGCTCAAGGAGCTGCGCTTGATGAAGAGGGAAGTCCTATACAGGGGCCTACAACTCAAATGAAAAGAGCAATTACAGCATTAACCGATAATGGTTATGATGTTACAGAAGGGTCAAATCACTTTGGTTCTAGTCCTAAAGCGAAAAAGAGATTTGCGGTAGAAAAAGCTCCAGACCATGAAGGTGCGCATATTGATACAGGAAATAATACATCTGTACGGGTGAGAGATGCTTTAGAACAAGCAACGGTTCAAGAGAGAGCTGATATTAGAAGCAATCTACAAAAGAGGTTGAATAAAGCCAAAGATAAGCTGACAAAAACAAGAGAGAATATAATGGTAAAAAGGCGTGATATTGCTCAAAAAGGAAGTCAGTTGACTCAATCTCTAACTAGCTTTACACGCCTTTCTCAGGCAACGAGCACTGCAGAATCGGCACAAGCTAGAGCGGAACAAGTGGTGGCGAAAAACATGTCTGATTCAGAGACAGGTTTGATGCAAAAGCAAAATGAAGGTATCGCTGCTGCGACAAAAAATCAGACATCAGCGCTGGATCTTCTAAGACAGATGTACGCTCAGCTAGGAAAGAGGGGTTAATCTAACTAACTTATTCTTAAGCAGATAAACGTAACCCCCTGAAATTCAGGGGGTTTTTTTATATAAAAAACTTGAAAATAAATCATAATTATGGTATAATTAAAGTAAGGAATAATACTATTGTAACACCTTATGACCTAATAATAAGATTCATAAGAAATGTTACGAAGAGCAAGGAGCTTTATATGTCACAGTTAGAAGGAAATTTAGATACAGTAAAAAATGCTAGTTTAAGCACGACTGCTTCGACTTTAAGTGTATCTACAGGTGATACCAAACCGAGTAAAAAGGCTAAAAAGGTTATCATGTCTGAGCTAGAGAGACTTATGTCTCTTTTAGAAGAGGTGCAAGATGCCAAGTCTGGTAATACTTCTGATGTAGTAAATCTATTGAAAAAGATCGCTCAGGGTAAAGCTTCTGCAGATGACAAATTAAGCGCTTTTCAGGCTCTTGAAGCTCAATCTAAGAAAGATGGTGGAAATATAGCTAGTCTTATATCTATCATTCAGGAGAGCTTAAAAGACGCTCCTGGAGCTAAAGAGGCTAGAGCTCATGTTAAGACTGCTAAAGAGAACCTCAAAAAAGTTACAGATGCTGTTGCAAATGGTGAGACATCGTTTGATGAAATCTTAGATGATGAAAATATGAAGACTTTTATGAGCGGTTTAACAGGCGCTGCAAAGCCTTCTACTTCAACACCAGAAGATAGTGGAAATGATCATAAAGAGAACATGTTGAATTTTGCCGTAGGTCTACAAAGTCTTTTGTCTGATATCTATAAAGTGCAAATTGATCAGGGAAATATGTATGCGACCGCTTTAAAAGCTCAAATCTCATCGATGTATAAAACAACGGTACAGAAAAACAAAGATTTAATGGCTCAAATGGCAGCTCAAAGTAAAGCTTCTAACACAAAGCCTTGGTATATGTATCTTATCGCTGGTGTGGTTGCAGCAGTTGGTGCGGTAGTTGCGTTTTTTACAGCCGGTGCTGCGGTTGCAGCTGTTGGTCTTGTTATTGCTTTAATAATGATGACACCTATTGGTGATAAGCTTACAAGTGCTTTAACCAAAGCGTTTGAAGGGAATAATCCAAATCCTACAGATGCTCAGAAAACAGGTGCTCAAATAGGTGCAACTGCTGTGATCACTTTGATTACTACTTTGTTGTCTATGGGTGGTTCTTCTATAACAAGTGTTACCGAAGGTGCTACAGAAGGAGTGGAAGCTGGAGTAGAAAGTGGTGCATCAGAGGCAAGTTCTAGTGTAAGTAACTCTGTAGTAGAAGAGTCTTCAAGCTTTGCGATGGAAATGACTGATATGAGTGCTTCTGCAAGTGGAGAGGTTTCTGAAGATGCACTAGAAGGTTCTACTGAAGAGCTTGCAAGTGATATAGAAAATACGATTGAAGAGAATTCTGGTGATGATAACTCTACTGAAGAGACAAAAAAGAGCTCTACTAAAGGGAAAAGAAAAATCATTTTTGATAAAAAAGCCCTTACTACAGGTCTTAGCAGAAGATTTATTGGTACCTATATTCAAGGGTTTTTAGCTTCAGGTGGTCTTTTAGAGGGTGCAGAGCTAATTGGTCAACAAATTCCAGGTGGTAAAGAATGGATGGATAGCGAAGTTGGATCTATTGTTATGGCTGTTGGTGCGGTGATTGTTTCTGTTGGAATGTCTATTGGTACTGCAAAACTTTGTACAAACATTGGTATGGAGCAAAGACAAGATTATATCGATTATAACGGTATGGAAGATAGCCCTTACAAACTAACAAAAGGGTGGACTTTAGCTCTTAACGGACTAAGCTTATTAGCTGCATCAGGTTATGCAGCAGCAGGACTTGCAACAAATGCTCAGTGGGATAAAGCAGCAGATGCTACAACAGTTCTTGCGGCCATTGAAGCGACTTTAGTATCTCTAACAGGTGTGAAGGACGATATGACTGCACAAAGAGATAGTATGAACAAGGCTTACACTAAAGATGCAAGCAATGTTTCAGATAGTATCAAAGAAGTGCTGGATGCCGTTGGTTCTTATGAAGCAAAATTAGCTAGACAAATTTCTGGTTAATACTCAGAAGTATACTCATAACCCGCTTACTCATAGCGGGTTATTTTTTTTCAGGTGTCAATAAGTTATATTAAGAAGTTGAAAATTAATTATAATTATGTTATAATTAATTAAATAAAACAGTAAATTAGGTTATCTATGACTCTATCAACAAATGGTCCAAGTATTCATGGCAGCGGCGCAACAGCAGGAGCGCCTGCTATTCACGGAAGCGGTAATGCAACAGGAGCAGCGATTCACGGAAGCGGTAATGCAGCAGGCGTAGGGCTTTCTAGGGTGAATACAGGAGCGCAAGCAGCAGCTGCAGCAGGCAGAGCTCCCTCTTTAAGTGGTGGTAAAATAACCATTTACACCTCTTCTAGAAGAGAGATAAAAGCGACAGGTACCGATAAGAATAAGACGCAATTGGTAGATAAAGCTACAGCCAAGCTAGCAGAGATAAAAGATCTGGTTTTACAAAAAATGGAAAGAGATGCGGGCTTATCTGAGCGTGTTAACTCAGAAGATTTTAATATATTTCTCAATGTCAGCTCTGGTGAGGTGGTAATCAAGCATATAGCAACAGGTGAGAAGCACCATATCGACATGACAAGTGCGCAGGGGGCAAATACTCCCCATAGCCTGGAAGAAAATATTATCTATACTATCAAAGAAATGCAAGCCTTGTTGACGGATAATGAGATGATGGAAACTTCTGTGATGCATGTAGTAGAAACCGATTATGATCAACAATATGTATATTATGTAGGAAATCCTAA
Organism: Chlamydiia bacterium; assembly: GCA_022601595.1. Lineage (GTDB taxonomy): Bacteria > Chlamydiota > Chlamydiia > Chlamydiales > 2-12-FULL-49-11 > JAJACQ01. The sequence goes on from JAJACI010000011.1 coordinate 30,956, forward strand.
GGCTGAAAATGGGATCACTCAGGCGATATCAAGATTAGATAAAAATGGGAGCGCTGCCGCTAAAGAGCAGACTCAAGAGGATGAGCAACTTTTCTTTGATAATAGAGATAATGCTTTGTTTAACAGCCATTTAGATCGCTATAAGAACGCTATTGAGCAGCAGAAGGCTAAGATACAGAGACAAACCCCTACAGGTACCGATAAGCAAGTAGAGGAAAAGAGAAAAAAACAGGAAAAATTTAGCAAAGCGTTGCAGGCTTTATCCACTTCTAAAGAGCTCTTTTTGGTTACTGCGCTTAGAGCTTTTTTTGATGCCAGTCCTAAGAGGGGCGTAGAAAAAGAAAATGCCTATTTTGATAAGGTGATGGAGTTTTTTGCCACCCATTCTAAATTTGGCGCTTCAGAAAAAAGATTAGGTGCTACGTATAGGAAGTATGCAGTTCTAATTACTGCTGCAGCACTGTATGGCGATAAAGATACACCTGGTACAGGTGGCGGATCTCTTGATAGGCTTGAGTATAATAGGGTAAATAAAAGGCTGTATAGAAAATTCCTAGAAAGAAAAGGGGTAAATCCAAATACCAATCTTGGCCTTTTAGGAGAGTTGCTGAGAGCAACAAGTGGACCTGATGCGCGCTCATACCATACAGATGATAGTAGCAGTGATTCATCTGATAACGAAAGTATAGAGAGAGATCGCTTTGCATCTAATGCAAGAGGGCGGAGGCGTAGAAAATTTAAAAGATCTGGGCAAAGAACCAGAGCGGTAGCAAGCCCTATTTTAAGTGGGGTGACTCTATCAGATCGAGATAGTTTACATAGAGCAATAGATCAACAAAATTTGAGTCCTTTTATGGAAAGTTTAGCTCTTGGCAAAAGGGGCTTTGAAAGAATGGGGCGTACAGGTTTTTTTAATGCGGTATCCAATGGTGGGGTATCTGCTAATCTTAGTGCCCTTTACCGATTGGATGGAGCCAAGCAAAGTAGGGGTTTAGATGATTCATCTGATTCAGATGATTATAGTACTGCAAGTGATTCTACAGCGGTATCAGATTCAGATACGTCAACAGATAGTAGTGCTACAGTTACATCAGATTCAGATACGTCAACAGATAGTAGTGCTACAATGACATCAGATTCAGATACGTTAACAGATAGTGATACTACAGTTACATCAGATTCAGATACGTCAACAGATAGTAGTGCTACAATGACATCAGATTCAGATACGTCAATAGATAGCGATCTAAGCGACACTCCAATAGTAGATATTAGTAGCGACTCAATGAGTACAGAGGGTCAGGCGGCTCAAATATTACGTAATTTTGTACAGCATATGGCACCATCAAGCTCTCAAGAGGGCATAAGAAGGCTTGGTTCCTCTAGCGTTGCGCAAGAGAGGGAGGGGAAGGCAGGTGGAGGAGAGCTAGAAGATGAGATAAAGCCCTTATCTGAACAGGAACTATTAACTCAAGCTTGGCGTTCACACTAATATTGTCATCTAAGAGCTTTTCTTTCGAGGAGTTCTATTCAAGATAGGTTCTCCTGTCCCGTCGATGCAATCTTTACCGATGATTATCTCTGAAATTTCTTCATCAGATGGCACCTCATACATAAGATCGATAAGCTTATTCTCAACAATCATTCGAAGAGCACGAGCGCCTGTTCCTGCTTCTTTGGCTTTAAGGGCAACATGTTCTAAAGCATCTTCTGTAAAGGTTAAGGTGACATCATCTTCGGCAAAAAGGTTTTTATATTGCTGAATAATTGAGTTTTTAGGTTCTGTTAAAATGACCATCAGGTCTTGGATAGAGAGCTCATTACAACAAGCAATAGAGTTAAATCTACCAATAAACTCTGGGATAAGACCATATTTTACAAGGTCGGCTGTTTCGACTTTTGAGAGTAAATAGTTAAACTCATTCAGATCAAAATGGGAGCGTCCCGCCTCTTCATCAAAGCCAATGGTTCCTTTTCCAAGTCTTTTAGAGATAATATCTGGTAGGTGGACAAATGCTCCTCCCACAATAAATAGAATGTTTTCCGTATTTACCTTGATATACTCTTGGTTAGGGTGTTTACGTCCCCCTTTTGGAGGAACATTTGCAACCGTTCCCTCTACAATTTTCAGTAGCGCCTGCTGCACGCCTTCTCCAGAAACATCACGGGTAATAGAGACGTTAGAAGATGTTTTACCAATTTTATCAATTTCATCCACATAGATAATACCATGCTCGGCACGAGCAATATCGTAATCGGCATTTTGCACCAGACGAAGGATGATATTTTCTACATCTTCCCCCACATAACCAGCCTCGGTTAGAGTTGTTGCGTCAACAATAGCAAAGGGAACATCGATAACATCTGCAAGCGTCCTGGCAAGTAGTGTCTTTCCTGATCCTGTAGGGCCAAGAAGGAGGACATTAGATTTAGTATAAGAGATCGTATCATCGCGATGATGAGCGCGGATTCTCTTGTAGTGGTTGTACACCGCAACAGCAAGGGTTTTCTTTGCATCATCTTGGCCAATGATATGATCGCCAAGTTTTTCTACAATCTCTTTAGGCTTTAAAGACTTCATCTCATGTTTAACAGGCTTTTTAGAGATAATATCTATACAAAGGCGTACGCACTTATCGCAGATATATGCATTAGGTCCTGAGATTAATTTCTCAACGCTATCTTCAGGTCTAGAGCAAAAGGAGCATTTAGCTGTTTCTTCTTGGTTTGTCGACATATCAGTCCTCTATAAATAGTTGTTTAGAGCCAATCATAGCATATGCCCCTCTTCTTGAAAAGCGATATGTCGAGCTCTTGTTTTTGATATAGGAGACTTTGAAAAACAAGCGGTTTATCAGAGTCTCCTATAAGAATTGTTTTGGGACAGAGCCTCTCGTAAAAGATTCTATACGGTGGCGGGTGCTTTTAAATTTAGCACTTGGTCGATTAGGCCATATTCTACTGCTTCTTCTGCGCTCATGTAAAAATCTCTATCAGAATCATCGATGATAGCATCATAGGATTTGCCTGTATGCTGGGCAAGGATTTCTGAAAGTCTCTTTTTAAGATAAAGGATCTCTTTTGCTTGAAGCTCTATCTCTTTAGATGTTCCACCAACACCACCTGATGGCTGGTGAATCATGATACGGCTGTTAGGAAGAGCAAATCGCTTGCCTTTTGTGCCGCAGCATAGAAGGAGCGCTCCCATGGAAGCTGCGAGGCCAATGCAATAAGTGTTTACATCACATTCTAAATATTGAACAGTGTCATAAATAGCAAGTCCTGCAGAAACCATTCCGCCAGGGGAGTTGATGTATATGCTGATTGGCTTTTTAGGATCACTTGCTCTTAAAAATATTAACTGAGCAATAACGTTGTTGGCCACTTGGTCATTAATCTCTGTTCCAATAAAAATAATTCTGTCGGCAAGTAGCCTGGAGAAAATGTCTGTAGTTCTCTCGCCGCGTGCTGTTTCTTCTGTAACATATGGTACGTAATGGGACATAGATAGATCCTTTTTATTGAGTTTTTAATACTTAGTTATATCTCCAAAGACATAGCTTAGTCAAGCATTTATTACAAAACTTATCTGCAGCTTAGAGAGTCTGTCTAAGCCTTTTTAATTTGTTCGACAATAAAATCTTCTGCCTTGTGCATCATCACCTGAGTTAGCGCCATTTGCTTCTGCTCTTCATTCATTGATTGATACTGAAGCTTTGTTTGATCTGCATACATCATATCTAGTACGGAATCATAAGCAGTCTTCATGTCGGCGTCGCCTACAGAAATTTTATTGCTATTTACAATATCACGGCAAAGATAGAAAAGTCGTATTGCTTGAGTCGCTTTTTCTTTTATTTCCACTTTTCTTGCCTCTTTTTCCTCTTCACTAAGCTCTTCTTCCCACTGCTTTTTAAACTCAGGATTGTTAAATAGCTGGGAGACTCTATGGTTGGCCTCTTTTTCTAAAAGCGATGCCGGTACATCAAAAATTACTTTTTCGATAAGCTGTTTTTCAATGCCTTCACGAAGCGTTTCTGTGTTTTTTCTGGCAGCTTTTGAAGCAATAAGAACCTTAAGCTTCTCCTTCATTTCCGCAACACTTTTGGTGCCTACTTTTTTAGCAAGTTCATCGTCAATAGCAG
>JAJACI010000012.1 GCA_022601595.1 Chlamydiia bacterium
TTTTTTTTGGCGCACTTGACGCCGTTTTTTGTTGCTGTTGGCTGAAAATGGGCTCTGCCACTGCTGAAACAGAGGCTCTCTGCCGCTTCTGGTCACCAGAGGGTCGAGATACCGCGGCGTCCTGCCCCCCTTCTTGCAATAGAACTGTGTTGTTATTTGTTAGTGCATCCATTGTGTATTCTCCTTGAGGAGACTCTGATAAACGAGCAGTTTATCAGAGTCTCCATATAATATATATCGCATAGATTATATCTTGCTCTATTATTTATATAAAGAAAAAACTAAATTTATAATAAGGAACAGGCGATCTTTCCGCCATAACCGCTGTTATGATAGTGGATACACATATCATCTAAATCTTGCTTAGAAATCCATCCATTTTGATAAGCAACCAGCTCTATAGCTCCAATCATATTGCCTGTGCTGTTTTGCTCGTCCTTTACAAAGGTTGCCGCCTTATAAAGAGCGTCAAAACCTCCAGCATCAAACCAGGTAACTCCTTTTTCAAAGACAGAGACAGAAAGCTCCCCCCTTTCAAGGTATACGTTGTTAATATCAGTAATTTCATATTCACCACGAGCAGATGGCCTTAAAGTTTTAGCAATATCCACCACTTTATTATCGTAAAAATACAATCCAGTTACTGCTAGATTGGTGGGAGGATTTTTTGGTTTCTCTAAAAGTTTGATCACTTTTCCTGAAGAATCTTTATGGACAACGCCATATTTTTCTGGGGCATCCACCTCTATTGCAAACACAGTAGCGCCTGGGCCATCAAGCTGAGGGTCAATTAATAGTTTATCCATGCTACTTCCATGGAAAATATTATCACCTAAGATCAATGCTACAGGATCTTTTCCAATAAAATCTTCCGCTAAAATAAAAGCCTCTCCAATGCCAGAGGGATTTTCCTGTATGGTATAAGTAATTTCCATGCCAAGCCGCGTTCCATCTCCTAAAAGCTTTTTAAATTTTGGCATATCATCAGGAGTGGAAATGATCAGCACCTCAGAAATCCCTGCCTTCATTAAAATAGATAGCGGGTAGTATATCATCGGTTTATCATATACAGGTAAAAGTTGTTTAGACACAGCTTTAGTTAAAGGGAAAAGTCTGGTGCCTGTTCCCCCTGATAATATTATGCCCTTTTTACTCACTGTATTGCTCCCTCTTTTGTTTTTTCATCTATAGTTAAAATATGATGATCATTATTCATAAAAAAATCTTCTAAAAGAATCTTAGAGTAAAAAGGGATGGTGGTTGCAACACCCTCAATATAAAATGCAGCAAGCATACGTCTTGCCCTTGTAATAACCTCATTTCTATTTTTTCCCGTTACAATAAGCTTTGCTATCATAGAATCATAAAAAGGAGAAATGATTGCCCCTTGATGTACGGCGGTATCCACCCTCACATGCGCCCCTAGCGGAGGGATAAAAACCTCTAAATTACCCGGGCATGGCCTGAAATTTTGATCAGGGTCTTCGGCATTAATTCTAAATTCCATCACATGAAGTGGCCCCAGAAAAATATCTTTTTGCTTTATTTCCAACTTTTGCCCAAGAGCAATTTTTATCTGCATATCCACAAGATCAATACCCAGCAATTCTTCTGTAATGGTATGCTCTACCTGCACCCTTGTATTTACTTCCATAAAATAGAAATTTCCCTGCTCATCTAACAAAAATTCTACCGTACCAAGAGAGTGGTAATTTGCTTTTTGCAAAAGGCGCAGCGCTGCATTACATATTTTCTCTCTTTGACCTGAATCAATACTCAATGAGGGGGTCTCTTCAATCAGCTTTTGCCTTCTTCTTTGAAGGGTACAATCCCTTTCGTATAAATGGATAATATTGCCATGTATATCTGCGGCAATCTGCACTTCGATGTGTTTGGGATTTACTATCATCTTTTCTAAATAGATGGAGTCATCATTAAAAGATAGCATCGCTTCCCTCTTTGCAGAAATAAAAGCCTCTTTAAAATCTTTTTCATTGCGGGCTATACGTATACCTTTCCCGCCGCCGCCTGCCGCCGCCTTTATGAAAATAGGATAACCAATAGTACGTGCAAGGGAAATACCCTCTTCCAAGCTTTCCACTCCACCTTCTGTGCCGGGAATTACAGGGCAACCAGATAAAAGAGCCAATTTTTTTGCCTCTATTTTATTTCCAAGGCGGTAAATAGTAGTAGAGTCCGGCCCAATAAAAGTTAATCCAGACTTTTCTACGATCTCTGCAAAAGAGGCATTTTCACTTAAAAAACCATATCCAGGATGAACAGCATCGGCACCAGTTATTTCTGCAGCGGCTATTATTCTAGATATATTAAGATAGGAATCTTTACTTGCAGAACCGCCTATACAAATGGAGGCGTCAGCGATCTTTACATGTAAGGCATCTTTATCTGCAGCGCTATATACAGCAACTGCCTCCATAGATAAATCTTGAATTGCATGAATAATCCTACACGCAATTTCACCACGATTTGCAACTAAAACCCTTTTCATCCTACTCCACAGAAAAAAGAGGTTTGCCAAATTCTACGGCGTCCCCATTCTTTATTTTTATCTCAGTAATCAAACCATCGCATTCAGCTCTTACTTCATTCATTACCTTCATTGCTTCAATCACACAAAGAACATCCCCTTTTTTCACTCTATCGCCTACATTTATAAAAGGCTTTTCAGAAGGAGATGCTGCCCTATAAAAGGTGCCCACCATCGGTGAATCAATGGTCCCCTCTAAAGAAATATCCGATAGTTCTTTCATACCAGATAGAGAAATGGGCGAGCGCACTCCCCCTTCGCTTTCAAGAAGAATTTCCATCGAGCCATCTTTTACATTTAATCTTGAAAGCCCTGATTTATTAAAAAGCTGTATAAGATTTTCAATCGCCTCTATATCCATTAATGCCCCCTTCTTTTTGGTTAGATTCTTTGAACGTATTCTTCATTTTCGGTATCAACCTTTATAATATCACCACTTTCAATAAACATAGGCACCTCCATTCGAGCTCCTGTTTCGAGAACAGCTCTTTTATTAGAAGCGCTCATCGGGTTAGAAGCATCTAAATCTTCTGTCTTCACCACTAAAAGTTCTAGAAATTGTGGTAGCTCCACTGAAAAGATCGTTTCTCCATAAAAATGCGCATTAACGATAATGCCTTCTTTTAGATAGGAATCTTTATCACCCATTATTTCTTGAGTTACAAGCACCTGCTCAAGACCTGAGATATCAAAAAATAAATGCTTTTTATCCTCAAGATACAGATATTCCAGCTCTCTTTCGTTAAGCTTTACTTCAGTAACAGATTGGTTTTGCTTAAAACTCTTTTCAACCACCTGATCATTGATAAGGTTTTTAAGCTTTGTTTTTACAAAAGGTACACCACGTGCCATTGTCACTTTTACAGAAGACTCCACACGATATACTTCGCCCTCTAAGTTGATAATCATTCCTGGTGTAATATGATTACTTGTTACAGATACTGTTTCTTCCATTTATCTCTCCGATGTTAGGTAAGGGGCTATTATTTTTACCCTGTTCTACTATATTCATTATTTCTCGGCCCAATTTATCCATATCATGCCGTATTAAATTTCTCTCTATTATATCACCAGCACGTGCCGCTGCCTTTTTTCCTAAAAGCTTTCTATCTACAGCTGCATGGTGATCTTGTAAATCATTTTTTACTAAATCATCCTCTTGTCTATATGAGTTAATCAAAGAGCTATCTGGCAATTCACTATTCACCAAAATCACATCAAAAATATCTTTTCCAGTATATTTCTCTATTTCATTTAAATAATCGCTTGCTCCAAAACCGGTAGTCTGCCCTTTTCTATTCATTAAATTCACTACAAATATCTTGGTAGCTTTTGTCTTTTTAAGAGCTTCTACCACTCCATCTACAAGTAACGAGGAAATAAGCGATGTATATAATCCTCCAGGACCTAAAACGACCACATCAGCATTCATAATCTCATCTACCGCATTTTTATTTACTTGGGGATAAGGGGTGAGAAATATTTTTTTATATCCCTTATCAATTTTATCAGAAAGATAGATTTCTTCCTCCCCCTTTAAAATTTTTCCATCATCTAGAATCATTTCCAAGTGAGTCTTTGTGGTAGTCACGGGAATGACTTTCCCTTTAATATTTAAAATATCACCAAGCTCTTCAATTGCTTGCTCGAAGCTTCCTGTAATCTTTTCCAGGGCAGATAAAAATAAATTTCCAAAACTATGTCCATGGAGACCACCATTTTCAAATCGATAATTCATCAGCTCGCGCATTAAAATGGATGAGTCCGATAGTGCAACCACACACTGTCTAACATCACCTGGAGGTAAAACACCCTGCTCATCTCTCAAGATACCAGAGCTTCCCCCATTATCAGCCATAGCCACAATAGCACTTAAATCAATCTTGTACTTTCTAAGGCCGCTTAACACAACAAAGTTCCCGGTTCCTCCGCCAATAGTACATACCTTTTTTTTCAAAGAGCTTCCCCCTCAAAAGAATGGAACTTATCGGCAGTCGCCTTTAAATCTTTTTGCTTATAGAAAAAAGAGCCGCATACAAGTCTTGTCGCACCTGCCTTGACACTCATTAGCCCCGTCTCATAGTTAATGCCGCCATCCACTTGAATATCGAAATCAAGATTATATTTCTTTTTATAAGAGGCAAGGATTTTCACTTTATTAAGCATCTCTGAAAGAAATTCCTGTCCGCCAAAACCAGGCTCTACTGTCATAATAAGCACTTTATCCAAGTCCTTAAGGTAAGGAAGAACCAACTCTACAGGCGTCTCAGGTTTCAATGCAAGACCCGCATATCTATTACACTTTTTAATATAGTCGATAGTATAGCGAACCTCTTCGGTAGCCTCAATGTGAAAAGTAATTTCTTCACAGCCACATTTTACAAATTTCTCAATAAAGTTTTCAGGACTATAAATCATAAGGTGTGCATCTAGACGAAAGTGCTCTGGAACATTCTCTCTGATTCTTCCTATAATATCAGGTCCTATCGTAAAATTGGGAACAAAAAGACCATCCATAACATCTAAATGTAAAATATTTGTGCCTGCAGCCACTGCTTTTCTCGCGGTTTCTATTGCATTTCCAAGATCTCCCCCTATTAAAGAAGGCTCTAACTCTAATTTTTGCTTTTTCATTGCTGCAGTATACCTATTCTTATAGTTTAAGACAAATAGACATCTTTTGGATAAAAGATGCTTTTTTCTCTTCGTCTCGATAGTTGTAATTTACCCCTAAATAATACTTTTCTTGAATACGTAAAGTAAAAAACACCATATCACCAAGAGGCGCATCTAAAAGTTTTATTTCATTAAGAAACGCTTCCTTCTTTTTTTCCGAACGCACCCTGGCTATAAAAATTATTTTCTCCGGGCCTGTATCTAAAATCGTATCTTTAGGCACTTTATAAGTAAACATATCATAGAAACTTAAAAAGAAAATCGAAAAACTAGAGACATCTAAGATAGCACGCATTTCTGATGGACCCATAGCATAGAAAAAATTTTCTATTAAAACAGTATTACGCACTCCTTTTTTACGAAGGGCTCCTTGACACTCCGATAGCAAGCCTCCCTGCTTTTCAAGCATCCCTCCGTTATAATCTCGAACCACACCAAACCTTTTCTGTAAATCCGCAATAATCCTAGCTCTTGCCCTATAGATATCAACAGAATAATCAGCTCTCACAAATGATGTTATTCGCATCGTGTACGAAACCTCTATCCCCTCTTTAAAGTCTCCTAAAGACCTTACATGCCCAATTTTTAGAGAATAGGTCTTTTCCTCTTTTTTAGAAAAAATCTCAAAGGCTGAACTCAAACCATCGATATTTGCTCGCACTACTATTGCAGTAAATAACAAGCTGTCATTTGTCTGCGCATCAAATAAAACAGCCACTTGAGGAAAATCTTCTTTGGTACGCAGCTCTTTGGAAAGGGCTACTGTATATTTTATCACCTCTTCGGTGTTCTGCGGCATAAATATTTTTCTTGCAAATTTCTGAATGTGCAGCTCTAAGTATTTGGAGAGCTCGGCATCTATCTTCTGCCTCTCACCATATGTTATTAGCCCGTCCTTCTTTTCTAATTCAAAATAAAACAGATGAGCTTTTTTACTACCTGTCGATATTTTCATAAAAGAATCTTCTGCAAGCATAGCGCCTCGAATAAATTTTCTCGATGCTTTTAATAGATGCTCGGCACCTAACCTTTCATTATCGGATAAATAGGACAGAGAAAGAACCACACTTAAAACCTTTTTCCTCCCAAAAAGCTCCTCCACATAAAAAGGATTGGTCTTTACATAAATCAATCTGGCACCACCACCTCGCTGCTCCACTTTTTTATTGTAAAAATACAAAGTCAAGATACTGGTTGATAGATCTTTCACCGATCTATCCTTTAAAAAAGATCCTTTTGCGGTAGAAATATATTCATTCATCAAAGGTATTAAATCATAGTCAAACCGGTCTGGAAAACGGTGAATATACCTCATCACTCTCTCTTGAATATAAGAAGTTTTTCCATCAACCGAACCACCCTTCATCTCAAGTACCATCCTTGCATAAAAAGGAGAACGGAGACCTAAACGAAGCTGCGCCTCTAAACCTTTCACCAAAACATGATACGTCTCTTGCTTATCAAGATTGCTAAGAGCTATTGCTGTCTCTGTCACCAAATATTTTTTGGTATCTAGCTCAAAAAAACGGAAAGGTAAAGAACAAAAACTCTCCACCTCTAAATCAGAAATGCTCCCAAGCTCTAACTGAATAAACTCATGAATAAACTTTGAAGAGGAAGAGCTAAACTCTGACATGGTCTGTAAATGAAACAATCCCCTTTCTACCTGCTGAAAATTTACCTTTGGCAACTCTTGTTCTAAATTAGATTTCTCAGGAGATTCCTCCTCTTCAAATAAAGAGGCAACAATTGCTTGGGCTATAAGATGCTTTCTCTGAGGAGCGCTCTCATCAACATCTGTGATATCAAACATATCTTTTGTCATATTCAGCCTCCTCCTATATTATATCCTTTGCATACATCTCTACATCTTCATAACACTTTTCTGCCGGTTGCGCCCCTTTCTCCCCAGAAAATACCATACTACCTGATTTTACTTTAGAATTCTCCTGAAAAGAGAGCACCTGCATAACTAAGTTATTCTTCCACGCTAAACGTACCGATCTAGGATGTAAAACAGCCCCCTTTTCCTCTCCTATCACCTTTAGCGCCTCTTCATAAGTCAATCGATCCAATAAAGACACATCGTCAAATTTCTTTGGATCCTGAGAGCAAACACCATCTACATCTTTAAAAAACATCACTTTTTCTGCACCTAACGCTACAGCAATCGCCACCGCAGTGGTATCAGACCCTCCTCTTCCAAGAGTGGTTATCTCTCCATCAAGGCTAACACCTTGAAAACCTGCTATTATAGGAATCTTATTGCTCTCAAATACGGCGGCAAGTCTTTTGGGCTTAACATCAATTATTTTGGCGTTACTATGCTCGGTGGTGGTTATTATTCCAGCTTGACTACCGGTAAAAGACTCAGCCTTCACTCCTTTTTTCTGTAAAAGCATAGCAAGCAAAGACATGGAAACTCGCTCCCCTACCGACAAAAGCATATCTTTTTCCCTTCCAGGTGGACGCATATGAACAAGATCTGCAAGCGATCCTAAGTAATCTGTCATGCCAGCCATGGCACTAACTACCACGCAAACCCTTTCATAAGATTTGCTTTCTGCCTCAATAATGGCTGCTACATTTTCAAAATGAGCAATATCTTTTAAAGCAGCTCCGCCAAATTTCAGTACTAACGTTTTCCCCATTTTTCGCTATCCTACAAAAAAGGATTACTATAGCAATTATGGGAGATGTACGCAAACTTCCTGTAAAAAAAGGTGGAGCTACTCAAATCGAGACAAGGATAATGTGCTTTATTACTTCCCTTGAGTCTTGTAGGGATTGTCCTCAGTTCCCGCTTGATCGTCATTATCTTTATAACGTCTGTATACGTTTAAAGCTGCTATACCAGCTGCCCCAAGCAGAGTAATTCCAAGTAGCGCATACCCCAATAAAGGAAGCTTTTTTGTAATATAAGCGCGCCCTGCAACTAAATCGGTAATATAAACCGCTGAAAGAAGCGAAACGGCTGCCGCTAACATAACCAGCGTTGAATCAGCCCGCACCTCCCTATGATGAAAAAAATCATTTTGTAGAATACGCTCTCTATTTTTTATTACAGTCACTGCAAGAGCAACCACCCCCACTATTATTGAACCTGTTTTAGTTACATTGAAAATAAATCCTGTTTTACTCACGTTTATATGAGCTGCTGCACCTCCAACCTGAAGAGACACCCCTAAACTACTTGAACTACTTGCTTCCATCTTTTCCCCCTTTTTTTTTAAAGAAATATATTAAGTAAAATATTAATTTTATGTCAAGAGCGATAAAAAGATTTTTTAACACCTGCGATAGACTTACAGATAGAAGGCCTGAAAAAAAGAGAAAGCCCCCTCGCCTCCCTTTTAATTTGCTATTATTAATTAAAAATGTTATTCTCTTTGGCAAGTCAAAAAAACTAGGAGTAACAAGCAACATGTCAAACCAACAAACAACAGAATGGTTAGAAGATGAAAGTAAAATCATCGTAAAAGAAAACTATTCTAGCAACGAAATGGAAGAATTCAAAAATCTTCTAACTAAAAAAGAATCATTAAGCGAGGCAGGATCTATTGCTCGTTGTACACCTGGCAGCTTGCTCACAGGGACTATTGTTGAAATAACAAAAGGCTTTGTGGTAGTAGACGTCGGCCTAAAATCAGAGGGGTTAATACCTGTATCAGAATTTGGCAGTAATGGAGAAATTACTTTAGGAAACGAGGTAGAAGTTCTTTTAGACGCTCCAGAGAGCTCTAATGGTCAAATCATTCTTTCAAGGGAAAAAGCTAGAAAATTCCGTCGTTGGGAATATATACAGAACAATTTTGAAGAAGGCTCTATCATTGAAGGTTTGATCACTAGAAAAGTGAAAGGCGGCCTAATTGTTGATATTGGCGGAATGGATGCGTTCTTACCTGGTTCTCAAATTGACAACAAGCGCATTAAATCTTTAGACGAGTATATTGGCAAATCTTTTGAACTTAAAATTCTAAAAATTAATTTAGAAAGAAAGAACATTGTTGTTTCAAGAAGAGAAATTTTAGAAGATGAAAGAGTGTGTAAAAAGACAGAACTTCTAGAGCACATTAACGTTGGTGACCTTTGTAAAGGTGTAGTGAAAAACATCACAGACTTTGGTGTATTCTTAGATCTTAACGGTATTGACGGCCTTTTACACATCACAGACATGACATGGAAGCGTATCAAGCATCCATCAGAGCTTGTAGAGCTTGGTGACGAGCTGGAAGTGAAAATCCTAAGCATAGATGAGGAAAAAGGGCGTGTAGCTCTTGGTCTAAAACAAAAAGATCAAAATCCTTGGGATGCTATCGAGCAGAAATTCCCACCTGGAACACATGTAAAAGGAACGATTGTTAACCTTGTTGCTTACGGTGCTTTTATTGAAATCGAAGCTGGCATAGAAGGTTTAATACATGTATCTGAAATGTCATGGGTAAAAAATATTACAGATCCTTCTCAGATTGTAAATAAAGGCGACGAAGTAGAAGCTATTGTTCTTTCTATACAAAAAGATGAAGGAAAAATCTCATTAGGATTAAAGCAACTAGAGCAAAATCCTTGGGAAGATGTTGAGTCAAGATATCCTGTAGGCAAACAAGTTTCTGTAGAAATTAGAAACCTTACTAACTATGGCGCTTTTGTAGAACTGGAGCCAGGTGTAGATGGATTAATCCACATCTCTGATTTAAGCTGGATCAAAAAAGTCTCTCACCCATCTGAAGTATTAAAGAAAGGTGATGTAGTTGACTCTATCATTCTATCAGTAGACAGAGAAAGTAAGAAGATCACTCTTGGAGTGAAGCAATTAACTTCTAATCCTTGGGATGACATTGAAAAAACAATCACCATCGGTGATACCGTTTCAGGAGTGGTAACAAAGATCACAGCGTTTGGAGCTTTTGTAGAGCTTGATAATGGTATCGAAGGTTTAGTACATGTCACAGAACTTTCTGATGAGTCATTTGCTAAAGTAGAGGATATTGTTTCTGTAGACAGCAAGGTTAATGCTAAAGTTCTTAAAATTGACAGAGAGCACAAAAGAATCTCTCTTTCTATCAAAGAGCATTTAGTAGAGACAAACAAACATGATGCAGACGACATTATCATCGGATCATCAGACGAAGAAGAAAAAAGCTAAAAAAGCTTTAATAAATAAAATGCTCCGCTAAAAGTTTCTAGTAAATTTTTAGCGGAGCATTTATAGTAAATTTAATTTACTAAAAAATATAATTAATTTGTTAGCCTATTAAGCAAATTACCTGTTTAATAGTAATGAGGAATGAAAATGAATAAAGATCTAATCGCAATGTTTGAGTATCTAGAAAGAGAAAAAAACATTAATAGAGATGTTGTTGCAGAAGCAATTGAAGAAGCTCTTATCACAGCTGCAAAAAAGGGCGGCAGTGGTATGACAAATATCTGTGTAACGGTAAATAGGAAAACGGGTGATATTTTAGCAATGACTGAAAAGGAAATTGTTGAAAATGTGGAATACCCTGCAGAGGAAATTTCTTTAGAGGAAGCTCGAGAAATTGACCCTGATTGTTTAGAGGGGCAATGGCTAGAAATTGAAATCGATCCGAAATCTTTTGGTAGAATTGCAGCAAATGTTGCAAGGCAAATGATCTCGCAAAAGATTCGTGGTGCGGAAAAAGAAGTGATTCATGAAGAATATCGTCATAGAATTGGTGAGCTTATTTCAGGTACCGTACGCCGCGTTACTAAAGGTCATACATTAATAGTAGATCTTGGAAAAATTGAGGCTATTTTACCAGGACGCTTTTATCCTAAAGATGAAAAATACCATATTGAAGACAGGATCTTAACGCTCCTTTATGATGTTCAAGAAACAGAAAATGGTGGTGCAGAAGTTGTTTTATCAAGAAGTCACCCTGACTTTGTTGCAGGGTTATTTGCTTCAGAAGTTCCTGAAATAAATGACGGTGTAATAGAGATTAAAAAGATCGTAAGGGATGCTGGGTATCGCACAAAAATGGCTGTTATCTCTAATAACGACAAAGTAGATCCAGTTGGTGGATGTGTAGGAATGAGAGGCGCTAGGGTAAAAAATATTATCCGTGAAGTAGGCGGCGAGAAAATTGACATCCTCCCCTACTCTGAAGATCCTTTTATCTTATTAAAAAATGCTCTTTCACCATGTGAAATAAAGCAAGCGGAATATTTTGAAGAAGAAGGGCGTATAATGCTCATCGTAAATGATGAAGATTATCCTATTGTTCTTGGAAAACATGGAAGCAACGCCCGATTGACAGGCGAATTAGTGGGTATGAAAATTGATTTCCATAAGAAGTCAGAATACCAAAAAAGGATGATCCTAGAGAGAAAACAACTTTCATTATTAGACAATGCTCTTCTTGATGAAAAGGTAACTTCTTTAGAGGGAATCAACAAACTTATACTTGATAATGTACTCTCCTCCGGATTTGATACATCAAGAAAAATTTTAGAGACAACACCTTTAGATTTATCTACCAAGTCAGATATCAGCCTAGATATGGCTGATAACATTCTTGAAGAGGTAAGAAAATCGGTAATTAAGGAAACGCAAGGAATATAGACATTGGCTAAAAACTTCAATTTAAAAGTTAAAAACTCACAGCTTGCTGCGGTATTAAAGCAAAAAGGTCTAAAGAGCAGTAAAAAAGCTACATCGACCTCCTCCAAAACTGCAGAAAAAAAACCGGTAGCTTCTGCGGCGGAAGAAGTATTAGGGGAAGATGCCCCTAAGAAAATTCTTCGTAAAGCAAAGGCGGGGCCTACGATGCAGCGGGAAGAGCCTGAGGTTCTTGAAACTCCTGTCGAAGAGCTCATTACCACAGAACTTGTGGAGGAGACAGAGCCGCCTGTTAATGATACAGAGGAAAAAGAAGTTATTAAAGAATCTGTAGAAGAGGTGGGTAGCACTCTGACGGTAAAGGAAGATCTTAAGCAAGAGATTAAAGAGGAGAAGAAGGAAGAGAAGATTTTTAAAGAGGCGCCTAAGGAAAAACAGTTAACCGAAGAAGAAATCAGACGCATAGAGCTTTCAAAGCCTATTGAAGAAAGACGTATGATTTCAAAAAACAAGTACGTAAGACCTGTTAGCGCTCGAGCTGCCGCCCAAAAAGAGGCTGCTCGAAAAGAAGCCGCGAAAAAAGAGGCGGCAAAAAAAGCTGGTACTGATAAAAGGCCTGCAAAAGAGACTGATACTAAAACCGTTTCAAGAGCTCCTGCAAGAGCTCCCCTTCCAGGGAGAAATACTAAGGTTGATGACAAAAAGAAAAAAGGAATGGACAGCTATAAAAGACAAGCCTTCAGCCGGGTATTTGACCAACGTGGTGCTATGTCTAGAGAGGATAGCTGGAGAAGACGTCGTAATAAGAAGAATAAGACTGTCGTCGCACCAGAGGACATCGTACGGCCAAAATCTATTAGCGTAAAAATTCCAATATCTGTAAAAGAGCTGGCTAGTGAACTAAAGATTAAAGGTAGTGAGGTAATCCAAAAATTATTCTTAGCGGGTTTCCCAATTACTATTAATGATATTTTAGATGACGGAACAACCATTGAGCTAATTGGAAATGAGTTTGGATGTGCAATAAAAATTGATACCGCTCTTGAAGATAAGCTTCAAATCACAGACAAGACATTAAAAGAAGAGATTTCCGAAACCGATAAATCAAAGCTCAGCAAAAGACCCCCTATCGTAACGGTAATGGGTCATGTGGATCATGGTAAAACAAGTATCATTGATGCGTTTAGAGATAGTAATATCACAGGTGGAGAGGCAGGGGCAATTACTCAGCATATTGGTGCCTTTATTTGTCATACAGCTCATGGTGATTTTTCTGTTATTGATACGCCCGGTCACGAAGCTTTCACAGCAATTCGTTCTCGAGGAGCAACACTCACTGATATTATCGTTTTAGTGATTGCAGGTGATGAGGGAATTAAACCTCAAACGGATGAGGCGATTGAAAAAGCAAAAGAGGCAGAGGTGCCTATTGTTGTTGCAATAAATAAAGTGGATAAGTCTGGATTTAATGAAGAAAATATTTACAAGCAGCTTGCTGATAGAGATCTGTTACCAGAGGCATGGGGTGGATCTGTTATCACAGTAAATTGTTCTGCAAAAACAAAAGTCGGTATCGCTCAGCTTGCTGAGATGATCGCACTGCAAACAGATGTTCTTGAGCTAAGAGCTAATCTAAGCGCTCGTGCACGTGGTACTGTACTTGAATCAGAGCTTCATAAAGGACTCGGAGTTACCGCAACTCTACTTGTATTAAATGGTACACTGAAAATTGGTGATGCTGTGGTATTTGAGCATGAGTGGGGCAAGACCAAAACAATGCAAAATGAATATGGCAAGCTATTAAAAGAGGCGCACGCTGGAACACCTATCAAAGTAACAGGACTTTCAGGGGTACCCCCTGCTGGAAATGATTTTATCGTGGTATCATCAGAAAAAGAAGCTCGTGAAATTGCCACCAAGAGAAAGAGTGCCTTTAGACAAGCTCAACTGAAAAAAGCAAAAGGCCGAGTTGCTCAAACAATTCTTGATGAAAGAGTTGCAGACATGAAGAAAAAGACCATCAATATCATTCTAAAAGCGGATGTGGGCGGATCTTTAGAAGCGGTGAAAGACTCTTTAATCAAAATACCAACAGAGAAAGTTATCATCAATTTTGTCAGCACAGAAGTAGGACAAATTTCTGAATCAGATATAAACCTTGCTCACGCATCAAACTCTATCGTGCTTGGTTTCCACACAAAGGTGGAACAGCATGCAGAAGGCTTGATTAAAGAGAAGAAGACAAAAATTATCCTTCATGATGTTATCTATCATATGATTGATGATGTGAAAATTGAGATGCAAAAACTTCTTGATAAAGTTCGTCATGAAGAGAAGGTTGCTACTGCAAAAGTACTTGCCGTGTTTAAATCTTCAAGGCTGGGTAATATTGCAGGGTCTATCGTCACAAGCGGCCTATTTAAAAGAAATTATTTAGCAAAACTCATCAGAGGTAAAGAGGTTCTATATACCGGACCGATTGCTTCATTAAAGCGTATGCATGATGATGTTAAAGAAGTGAAGAAAGATACAGAGTGTGGTATTTTATTAACAGGATTCAATGACTTCAAAGAGGAAGATATCATTGAAGGTTATGAAGTCACCTACTTAGAGCAAGAATTATAATAATAAAGAGATAGGTAAATAATGGCAGCACCCAGGCGTATTCAAAGAGTTAACTCCTTATTAAAGGAAGTAATCTCTGATGTTATCAGGCTTGAACTGAAGCATTACCACCTACCAGAGCTTTTAACAGTTACAAGCGTAGATACCTCCAAAGATTTACAATATGCAAAAGTATTTGTAAGCCTTATCAATGGTAATGAAGAAGAGAAGACTTTTTTAATAGACGAATTACAAAAATGCTCAGGGACAATAGCCAGAATGTCTTCAAAAAAAGTATCCATGCGATACTTTCCTAACCTAACTTTTAAGCTTGATAATACACTTGATGATTTCATGAAGATAAACAATCTTTTAGAAGGAGTGAAAAGGGATGCCCCTTCTGCGGCTTTTAACCCTGACACTCAGGTAGAGCAAGAGATGGACTTAGAAGCAGAAGGTAACATAAACTTGAATGATGAAAAAGAAGAATAGATAAATGACAAATGCTACATGCGCCGAGAAGCTCCAAGGGATACTACTTGTCAATAAAGAAAAAGGAAGAACATCTTTTTCCTTAATACCAAAGCTAAGAAGTATATTTAATGAAAAAAAGATAGGACATGGCGGAACGCTCGATCCCCTTGCAACAGGCGTGATGGTATATTTAGTTGGAAAAAAGTATACTAAAACAGCAGATACCTACCTACTTCAAGATAAGGAGTATGAAGCCGTAGTACGTTTAGGGGAAGAAAGAGATTCTTACGATATCGACGGCACCATAACGGCTACTTCAGATATCATCCCCTCTCTAGAAGAAATTGAGCAAGCGATACCATCCTTTAACGGTGTAATCGATCAAATACCTCCCATGTTCAGCGCAAAAAAAGTAAATGGAAAAAAGCTTTATGAGCTTGCTAGAAATGGGGAAGAAATTGTACGTAAACCTAAAAGGGTAACGATGCAAACAGAGATTCTCTCTTATCATTATCCAAAACTCAAAATAAAGGTTACCTGCTCATCAGGAACCTATATACGCTCTATTGCACATGATCTAGGGCAAGTTCTGAAATGTTACGGATGTATTGAAGAGCTCAAGCGCACACGGTCTGGAATTCATACATTAGAAAACTGCTTTTCAGAAGAAGATCTAGATAAAATACGCCCATTGAGCTCACTACTAAAAAAGGATGAAGGTTAATGACAACAAATTTATCATGCGGAATTGTAGGCCTCCCAAATATTGGAAAATCCACCCTCTTTAATGCGCTAACTAAAATGATGATTGCGGCAAATAATTTTCCTTTTTGCACAATCGAACCAAATACAGGGGTTGTAGATGTTCCAGATAGTAATATAAAAATCCTTTCAGAGCTGTCGGCAAGCAAAAAACTTGTCTATGCATCCATGCAATTTACAGATATTGCAGGGCTTGTCAAAGGAGCATCGGAAGGAGAGGGGTTAGGAAATAAATTTCTTTCAAACATTCGCGAAACGGATTTAATCATTCATGTAGTTCGTTGCTTTGATGATGTTAATGTAACTCATGTTGACGGACGCGTTGATCCAAATGTTGATGCACAAACCATCAATACCGAACTGATACTTGCAGATATTCAGATGGCAGAAAATGCCCGTGATAAGCTGTTTAAAAAGCATCGTGCGATGAAAGATAAGCCTGCATCGCTTGCCATTCTTGATAAAATAATAGCACATCTAGTAGAAGAAAAACCTGTACGTACGATGGATCTTTCTAAAGAAGAACTGGAAGAGATAAAAATATTCCCGTTCCTGACCCTAAAACCGATGATCTATGTAGCAAATATTGGGGAAGAGGACATTGAGAAAGGGGCAAATGATTATACGGAGATGCTTTTAAAATATGCTACAGAAAATAATTGCGAAATGGTCTGCATCTCAGCAAAAATAGAGCAAGAGCTTGCTGGTCTATCCGATGAAGATGCTAGCGAAATACTCGATAGTTACGGTATCAAGGAAAAGGGGCTAAATAGGCTTATCCAAACGGCATTTACAGGGCTCGGGCTTATCACCTACTATACAACAGGCGAGGTTGAGACGCGTGCATGGACCATCCCCAAAGGATTCAAAGCACCAGAGGCTGCTGGTAAAATACATACCGACCTGCAAAAAGGATTTATACGCGCAGAAGTGATCTCCTATGAGGATATGCTCAAATATAAAAACCGCGTCAAAGCAAAAGAGGCCGGCGTCGCAAAGATGGAAGGAAAAGACTACATCGTAAAAGATGATGACGTCATTTTATTCTACACCAATTAGAACATAAAAACTCTAAAAGCAAACTGTTTTTATATTTTCTAAAGTTTACCTTAGTGGGTACCTACAGTGATGCAGATAGGTATTGCAAAAAGGGAAAAAATTCGGTATTATTAGGCCAAGAAATGTGTACTCTAATAAATTATGGCTGATAAAAGTGAAAAGGCAACCCCGAAGAAATTGCGGGATGCAAGAAAGAAAGGACAGGTGGCAAAATCAAAAGATTTTCCATCGGCTTTTACTTTTATCGTTTCTATTACAGGGGTGCTTGTCTTTTCCAGCTATTTCTATACAAAGCTTACCGGCTTTATTATTTCGATGTTCAATCTAATCCCGGTGCATGACCAGCTTCAAAATAGGGTGGGTGGTGTATTAATGGGAGTGATTGAGACGATATTTTTTACCTCACTACCATTGATGGCGACTATATCTGTGATTGGAGTTTTAGTAAATTTTCTCATAGTAGGCCCCCTCTTTTCTGTGGAAGCAATGAAATTAGATATAAAAAAGCTTAATCCTATTACCAACTTAAAAAATATTTTTAAGATAAAGACTCTAGTAGAATTGATCAAATCTATACTAAAAATTACAGGGGCAGTAGCGCTTATCTATTCTGTAGTAAATGAAAGTCTAACAGAGATTATTAGTACATGCGGACTCCCTTTGCATATAACGGCAACGGTATTTGCCACGTTTTTGAAAAAAGTTGTTTTACGTGTGGGATTGTTTTTTATAGCCGTGGGTATTTTCGATCTTGTTTTCCAAAAAAAGAATTTTGCAAAAGAGATGAAGATGGAAAAATTTGAGGTAAAGCAAGAATATAAAGATTCAGAAGGTGATCCTAATATTAAAGGACGAAGAAAGCAGATAGCGCAGGAAATTGCCTATCAAGATGGTCCCTCCTCGGTAAAGAGGGCAAAGGCAGTGGTCACCAATCCGACCCATATTGCTGTTGCCATTGAATATGATGCCGATAACGAACCTGCACCAAAAATTGTTACCATGGGACTTGATGTAGTTGCAGAAGAAATAATAAAAGTTGCAGTACAAAATGATGTTCCTGTAATGAGAAATATAGAGCTGGCGCATACCCTTTTTTATAAAGGAACCAGCGGCAACTATGTTCCTGAGGATACGTATGAAGCTATAGCGGAAATTTTAAAGTGGATAGCTAAACTAGAAGAAGAAGCAAAAGAAGAAGAAAAGTTGGAGATCTTTAAATAATGGGTAATACATACGATAAAATAATGGATTTTCTAGGAAACAATAGGTTCATTAAATTTTTTACAGGATCTTCAGATGCGATGTTAGCATTCATGGTTTTTATCATTATCTCCATGATCATTATTCCCCTCCCCCCTGAGATTTTAGATGTTTTGATATCAATCAATCTTACCGCAGCATTGATCCTTGTCATGGTTTCTTTATATATTTCAAAGGCCACGCAGCTTTCCTCTTTCCCCTCTATCCTGCTGCTGACCACTTTACTTCGTCTTGGTATTGAGATCTCTGCATCTAGACAAATTCTTCTTCATGCCTATGCAGGTGAGGTTATCTTTGCTTTTGCAAGCCTTGTAGTTGGTGGTAACTTTGTAGTTGGTGGTATTGTCTTTTTAATTATTACCATTGTACAGTTTATCGTTGTGACAAAAGGTGCCGAGCGTGTAGCGGAGGTTGCAGCAAGATTTACCTTAGATGCTATGCCTGGTAAGCAAATGAGTATTGATGCTGATATGAGATCTGGGGTAATTGATTCTGCTCAAGCAAGACAGCTACGATTGAATCTTCAAAAAGAGAGTCAGCTCTATGGTGCTATGGATGGTGCTATGAAATTTGTAAAAGGGGATGTTATTGCCGGTATTGTCATTGCCCTAATTAATATTATTGGTGGACTGGTTATTGGTATAACCATGCATGGAATGTCTGCCATGCAAGCAGCACACACCTACACCCTACTCTCCATTGGTAGTGGATTGGTCTCTCAGATTCCATCCCTTATTATATCTCTAACCGCCGGTTTTGTTACTACTCGTGTATCTTCTGATGACCAATCAAATGTTGGTGGAGATATTACCGGACAAATAGCCAAGCACCCAAAAGGATTGATTATTGCTGGTATGATGACTTTAGGTATATCTTTAGTTCCTGCCTTTCCAACAGCTTTATTCCTCACAATATCCATGCTCTTAATAGGTTTTGGTGTATCTAGGCAAATAACTGACAAAAGAAAACTTGCCATGGCCGCTGCTGGAACAGGCTCTGTTATGCAAACAGGCACAGATGGATCCACAGTAATTAGGGGCGGCGGTGATGAATACGCCCTTACCCTTCCAGTGATCTTGGAAACAGGCTCTTTTATTGCAGACCTGGTTAAAAAGGATCGTGAGGGCGGACGTTTTATCGAAGAAAAAATTCCTAAGATGAGAGCTGCTTTATATCAAGATCTGGGAATACGCTTTCCTGGTGTTCACGTGCGAACAGAGGCGCCCCATCAAGCATCTGATGAATATGGTATCTACCTCAATGAAGTTCCTCTTATGCGCGGAAAAGTAATCAAAGATCATGTTCTCACATCAGAGACAGAAGAAAATCTTCATCGCTACAACATCCCCTTCACAAAATCAAAAAATATAATGAATCAGCCAGCCTTATGGGTGAATAAAGAATATAAGCCTATCCTTGATAAAGCAGGAATAAAATATTGGGAGATTTTAGATGTAGTCATTCTCCACCTATCTTATTTCTATAGACAATACGCCAGCGAGTTTTTAGGGATACAAGAAGTGCGAGCTATTTTAGAATTTATAGAGAAAAGTTTTCCTGACCTGGTAAAAGAGGTATCAAGGCTGGTTCCTCTACAAAAGCTAACAGATATATTTAGAAGGCTTATCCAAGAACAGGTATCTATAAAAGATCTTCGGACAATACTTGAGGCATTAAGTGAATGGGCGCAGGCAGAGAAAGATCCTATCCTTCTCACAGAATATATCAGACAGTCGCTAAAAAGATATCTCAGCTATAAGTATTCTAAAGGACAATCCATACTACCGGTATATCTTTTAGAATCAGAGATAGAAGATATGGTGCGAGGAGCTATCACAGAGACATCATCGGGATCTTACCTAAGACTCGATAACGACTCAATACAGCTTATTCTTCAAGCAATAAGAAATGTGGTAAAACCTACACCTCCTGGAGGTCTTGTCCCTGTAATCTTAACGGCTATTGATGTGCGTAGATTTGTAAAAAAGCTAATTGAAAGTGACTACCCTCATTTCTCCGTGCTCTCCACCCAAGAAATTGTTGCAGAGATCCGAATACAACCCCTTGGAAAAATACAACTTAGCTAAGGAGACTTTGAACAACTGCTGGTTTCAATAATTTTTTCAGATTTCTCGAATAAACCCTATTTTGGAGTAAGACTCACCCCTTAGGGCTGGGTCGCCACGAAAAATCTCATTTATAAGTAAGCTGAACTAATTATTCAGCATAAGTTATTCAGAGCCTCCTTTAGGATATCTTAGGTTGCATGGAATAAGAGGTTTTCCTATGGTTAATACTATAAGATGGTGGTAAACTAGGAAAAAGGGTGTAAATGGCTGATAATGCAAATGTTAGTGGGGTAGGAGCTTCGGGAAGTAGTGCTGCCAGTAACATACAAAAAACGGTGGCAAATGAAGTTGAGCTGGAGATAGCGGTTCTTGCTGCGGAAGAGGCTCTAGAAGAAGGGGCAGAAGGGGCGCAGTATGCAGGGTTCAACCGGGAGACGCAAAAACTAGAGGATAAGGTAAAGCATAGGACTGCATCTACAAAAGAGGCGGAAGAGAAAGATGATGGGGCGCCTCCTGAGGCTATTGATAAGACATCAAGGCTTGCCAAGGCATTAGAAGAAAAAAATGCTGAGATGAATCAGCAGGCCCTTTTGGGCTTAAAAGCAGGTATAAAAGAGTCCGATGATGCCGAGGCTATATTAAGAAAGGTGCTCAGGTTTTACAAAGATGAGTATTTGGCTGATGAGGCGTTAAAGTTTTTAGAAGCAACCACTAACCCTCATACCAATTTGGGAAGGAATATCAAAAAAGCGTTGTTGTTACTCCATGATAGGCATGGGAGAGAGGTGCGCGCTGGAAGGAATATCAATGAAACGGCGCAGGCATATGCAAAAGAAGGGCTTGCAAAAGCTGGTTCTCTTCGGGAGCTATACAAGGAGGTAACGGGCAATCCAAAAGATCCCGCCTCCTTGTTTGATGAGCTCAGCTCGGCATTTAACTTTTCTAAGATGAAATCGGTACTTGCCTTTTTACTACATTCTCTTGGAAAGGATATGAAATCCAAGGGGCCATCTATTTCTAAGCAAGAGCTCTCAAGGCTCTTTGCAGAGGCAAGGACGATGCAGGCGATACTTGGAATATACAAGTTTTTCCAGAGTAGGATGGGTTTAATCAAAGATAGTTTTACCAGAGAGAATCTCTATTTTCCAAAAAATATGACTTTTGAGCTTCTTGCAAAACTGTTTACTAAATATGTACAAGAAAGATACCCATCCCCTGATAAAGTTCTAAGAGATGCCAGGGAGCTGGGAATAGATTCAGAGCTTATTGCCCAGATCATTGTTTTCACTCAGTATAGGGATGCGATACGTGGGGTTTCACCGAAAATATTTCGATCGATAAAGCATAGGGGCGACCTTCTTATGGCGCTTATTGAAACAATCAGTGAGCTGGATGATCTTTTAGAGGAAGAGGAAGGGGAAGATGATGATGATGATGATTACGAGCAAGAAGGACCACCACCTAAAACAGGTTGGAACACAAAAGACTCTATAGAATAAGGAAAATATGGCTGATTTTGAAGTATTAATAGAAGAGCTTGCCGAGATGTTAGATGCTCCACTATATCCAGATATAAATAGTGTAGTGGTGGTACTTGTTGAAGGCAAAGTGAAGGTCCAATTAGAGCCAGATAAAAGAGGAGATTTTTTTCTTATTGGCGCCTATATTGGAGAGCTTCCTCCGGGAAAATTTCGTGAGCATATACTAAAAGATGCACTCAAGGTAAATTTTAACGCTTGTAAAAATCTAGGGATACTTTCTTATACGGCAAAGCACAATACCTTAATGATACACAGAAAAATACATTTAGAGGCATTAACAGTAGATAAATTGATAGAAGCTATTAAACACATGACCTGCAGGGCAAAAAAATGGCAAGAGGCGATGGATAGCGGACATACCTCTCCTGAAGATGAAATACCTAAGATAGGAGCGCAGAAAGACCCGGGTAAAATGTTTGGGATGTAAGGGTTTATTATGAAAAAAATAAAAATCGACTTAGAGGAAAAGATAAAAGCTTCCCATTTAAAAGATGCATGGGAAAATATAGGTATCCATCATCACCATGGAATTAATATCCCCCTGTTTTCTATTCATAGCAAAGATAGCTGTGGCATCGGTGAATTTTTTGATCTAAAGCTGCTTATCGATTTTGCCCAAACTATCAAGATGGATATCATCCAGCTTCTCCCTTTAAATGATTCCGGTTATGAAAGCAGTCCCTATAATGCTGTCTCCTCTCTTGCTTTAAACCCCATTTATATCTCATTAAAAAAGCTACCGTTTATAAAAAGTGACAAGCAAATGCAGCTAGAGCTTTCTGGTTTTAGAAAATATAACTACTTACAAAAGGTTGCTTATAATGCAGTACTCACTGCAAAACTATCTTTTCTTAGAAAATACTATGACAGGTATTTTTTGAACTTTAAGAGCTCCCCTTCTTATCAGGGGTTTTTAAAAGAAGGAACATGGCTGCAAGACTATGGACTATTTAAATGTTTGAAAGAGGACTATGCCCATAAAGGGTGGTTTTCTTGGGAAGAGAAGCATAAAAATATTTCTGAAAAGGAAAAAAAATCATTGCTCAAAGAGAAAAAGAAAGAGATCTCTTTTTATATCTTCTTACAATTTCTAGCTTTTTCTCAGCTAGAGGAGGTGAAAGAATATGCACAACAGAAAAAGGTTTTCTTAAAGGGAGATATTCCTATTTTAATCAGTCCAGAAAGTCTAGATGTTTGGGAGGGGCGAAAAAATTTCAACCTTAACTATTGCGCAGGAGCTCCCCCAGATCAATTCTCTGCAGAGGGACAAAATTGGGGTTTTCCCATATATGATTGGAAATATATGGAAAAGACCAACTACGCCTTTTGGTCTGATAGACTAAAAACAGCAGGGAGATTATACCATCTCTACCGCATAGACCACATCATTGGTTTATACAAAATATATGCGATACCAAGAAGCGGAGAGGGAAAAGGGCGGTTTATTCCAGATGATCAAGATCTTGCTATTACCAGCGGAGAGAAAATATTAGAAAAGCTCACTTCGTTTTCTACGATGTTACCAATTGGAGAAGATTTAGGGGCAAACAATGAATCTATTCGAAAGTCACTTAGCAGGCATGCAATACCAGGAACAAAAATCCCCAGGTGGGAAAAAAACTACCTTAAAGATGATGCCTTTATCCCTTACGATCTATACAATCCGTTAAGCCTTACCTGCGTATCGACACATGACAGCGAAACCCTTGCATTATGGTGGAAAAACAATCCTATCGAGGCAAAAGCATTTGCTCAAGCCTTTACCATGGAATATAAAAAACACCTCACTCATCATCTAAGGTATCAGATGTTAAAAGCTAGCCATAACAGCGCCTCTTTATTTCATATCAACCTGCTCCCTGAATCTCTTGCTCTTTTTGAAGACCTTGTATGGGACTATCCAGAAGATGAGAGAATTAATATTCCTGGTACTATTCTCCCCTCTAACTGGTGCTATAAAATGCGCCCATCTCTTGAACATCTTTTAGAACATGATGATTTAAAAAATGTCATGAGAGATCTTGCTGCCTAGGAAATAGATACATAAAATGGGAGATCTTCTGGAAAAATAGATTTTTTATTTGGCGGAAAAGGTGTGTTCCCATATTTATTGATCATTACGGTAACTACCTTTCCCTTATAACATCTTTTATAGCCAATTTGATGATTGGGGGTTACCATTTTTTCATAGCTACCTTTTTGCAAAAGCTCTCTATACTCTTTTCTAAAGTGAAGTCCCCTCTTTAATATATTCATCTTTAGCGATGATCTATCTTTTAATACCTTTTTTCTCCTCTCAAAATCTACCGCCCTTCTATTATCTGGGTCTACAAGGTTTGCATTTAAAAGCTCCTCCCCTTGATAAATATCCATCACACCTGCAAGTCCCATCTGCAAAACAAGGGCACATAAACTTTTCATCTCCGCTGCTTTTATAACCTTTTCCTTAAATGGGAGAATAACCTCCATCGCCTTTTTATCTGTAAGAGCAAAAAACACCCACTCTTTTAATCTCTTTTCAAAAGGAGCATTCTTGGATAAATGATCACTATAATATTTTCCTTCGCGCACCACTTTTATCATATAATCACTAAGACGAGAGATGTTATTTTTCTCAGAAACAGCAAGTAAACTTTGAAAGAAAAAAAACATTAAAAAAGAACTTTCAAACGGCACTACTATACTTTTCCAACTATTAAATGTTTTTAAAAACTCCTCTTTGATTTCTGCAAGCACATGCAAGCGCATCCTGGCATCTAATGATCTTTTGGTGTCATGGGTAGATAAGGTATGCATGGTATTGGGAAAGTGATCAAATATCGTCTCTATTCTTTGATGAAATTTCTCATTGCTTATAGAAAATTGTAAAGGGTCTCCCCCCACCTCGTTCAAAGAAGAGAGGGTTACATGTCTATAGTTAAAAGTGTCTTCAAACCCCTTAGCAAAAATAGCTGGGAGAATTTGCTGTAATTTGATAAGCGATTCTCTATGCTCCTTTTGATATATTTCCTCTTTGAAAAAGGAGCCTTTGGTAAATTTTGCGGCATATTCTATCGCCTCTCTATCCAATGGATCTATATCCCCTTGATCAATATACGTTCTATAAATAGGGAAATTTGCCAAAAAGGTAAGGAGATTTTCTTTTTCTACCCCAAAGGCTTTTGTAAACCTATTCACTTCACTTATCAAATAATGATTGAGATACGAAATTTTCATTTCTACCAAGGATGCCTCTTCTTCTCTGTTTTGCAGATAGAGCTTTGTAAACAGCTCCTCTCCCCTCTTATCTAACAAAACCTGATCGATTAAGAATAAAATATCATACCCAACGCTCCCATCGCATTTAAAATGATCACGTATTAACTCCCCATCTTGAACAATTTTTTCTAAAGCAACATACAAGTGAGGGAAATCATTGTCTATTTTATCTAAAAACTTTTTAGGATATTTAAGACCATCTATATGATCAACACGAAATCCCTGCACCAATCCTTTTTCTACATATTCCTTTATCTTGGAGAAATAGAGATTGTATAAATCATCATTCTCTATGTTTATTCCTACCATCTCGCATATATCAAAAAAACGGCGATAGTTGATCTTTTCATGAATATCAATAGCACCTGGGAGGATCAACTTCCCATCCCCCCCTTCCCAGTCAATATCAAAAAAAGGCGCATATTTAGAGGTTGACTTATTTTGAATTACATCTTTCCACCATGGATTTTCAGGATGCGCGGCCATATGATTAGGAACGATGTCCATCATATGTTGGATCGATAATCTCTTGCATTCTTTGCAAAAAGCGAAAAAAGCTTTCTCCCCCCCAAGCTCTTTGGCAATAGACAGAGGGGATGTAATTAAATAGGGGTTGGATGAATTTTTTACCCGCTCAAAATAGGGGCTCGTGTATACCATCTCTATGCCCAATTCGTTAAGATAGGGTAAAATACATCTCGCTTTTTCAAAGCAAAAACTTTGGGAAAGTTGAATTCTATAGGAAGATACGGGAATTTCTTTCTTCATAGCCCAACATTATAATATTACTTTATTAGACACAAACTTCTTTTACGGGCCTAAAAAGACTCTCTATGTGTATAGACCAGCAGGGGCCGCGCTTCCTGGATTATAAGGCATATTCTGAATCATTTTCTTTCCTACAAAAGGCCTCTTAAACATTTCATCTTGGGCTTCTGTACCCCTATCCATGTCATATTGGAGGTTAGCACGAGCCCCATCTAAAATATCCAGGGCGGTTTTTAATACTAAATCATGACCCTTCGCTTTTGCAAGGGCTGCTTTTATTGCCTCATACCTATAGATCACATTATACTTATTTTCTATTTTAGATGTCTCTTGATTTAATATCTGCATCAAATCCTTGTCTTTTTGTTCTGCTAAAAAGATGGAAGTACAATGTAATGTAAGGATTTGATCCGATTCTATTTTTTGCGTGCCAGGGCCTTTTAAACGCATGATAGCAGTTACCTCTCCCTTTTTAATCGCGTCTAAAAGCACCTCTATGCCGGGGCATTTCATCATTTCAGCAAACTGATCAATATAAAGGATAATATTTTTTTCTTTCTTTGCTAGCTCTATTACATTTTGCATCCTTGTTCTTAGAGGCAGTAGAGATAAAGTAGTTGATAGATATTTACTGGAATCTAGAGAGAGAATTCTTTTTCCCTTTAATGATGCTCCAGCTTTTCCTGATTGGATTTGTTGTTGTAATGCATTTACTAACGTTTCCCCTCCCAAGGAGGCAGGCCCTGTAATTACTACGCTATTATTTTTATCTTTGATTAAAGCTATGGAAAGCTCTTTAAGCTTATCTTTCATCCCTACCAGTTTAACAGGAGGTCTCTTGCTCATATCATCCAGGAAAAAAGGAACCTTTCCACCGCTTATATGCTCTACATAAAAATGATAAATATTTTCCATAGCGAGAATAGACATTAATAACTTACTCTCAATGTAAAATATAACTATTACCGCATCCACTATACGAGAAATTGCTTTTATCACTTGCACAAGTTTTTTAGGGAGTAAGTTAGTTTTACTGCTCACTTCTTTAAAAACAAAATAGGAGAGTCCGTATAAACCTATATTACGAGCTCCCCCTTTAATAACTCCAATATGAAAAAATAGCGTTGGTGAGTTTATAACTATATATTGAATTACATCAACCAGCAAAATAGGTGGCGGCGCCCCCCTTTGCCCTGTACGTTCTACTACTACTTTACGTATAAATATTGGATACAGTCCTTTAATAACATTTACTGTAGTTGGAATAAGAGATGCTTTATCCATTAAATCTTTATTATTTGCGTTTATAACAGATAAAAAAAATAATTGATTAGCTATCAAACAAATTACACTAACTATAGGACTATTTTTTATCGAGCTCTTTTCTGAGATATCCATAGTAATTCTCATTCCAATAGATCCACCAACTACCCCAAAATGATGAAGAAATGGACTATTTACTATTGTTTCAAGATAATTTGTTGTCATTTTATTCCTTAGCTAATACTAACAGAGAATAATTATAATACAAAAATACATTTCTATCAATCGGTAGTTTCAGTTAATTATACTAAAACTTTTTATATTCAAGTTTATTATATTTCTCTAAAATTTCCTTTTTCATAATCTTCTATTATAGTAATATTTTTTTATGAACAGAGTGATTTTATTTTTAATTTTTCCTTATATTTGCCTTCACGCTCACATAGATGAGGTTGAGGCGTTATACAGCCAGCAAGATCCAAAGTGTTTATCAAAGCTCTTTGCCTTTTACCATCTTCACAGTGAAAATGATTCGGGAAAAAAGGCGCTTGAAACGGCTTTTTCGTTGATTAATAAGCATCGAGAAAATCCTATTTCGCTTTCTGCAATTCCCCTATTTCACAGAATGGATTTTGATTCTTTTCTTACCACTCTTACCAAGCAGCCAGAGGAAACTCTTCCCCAGCTAACCTCTGAGCAGATCGTGTTTGTTGATAAAATCTCAGATCATCTAAAACACCGAAAGCTAAAAGGTCATTATGCCCTTTCCAAAGAAGAGGTGCTTGCTCTTCCCTCCGAACAAGTGGATCTTTCACGAGCCATCTTTTTATCACAATATGGAAAAGATCAATTAGATGTGATAAAAAGTTACGAAGCCTCGCTTGACTTATTTGCTCTATCTATTTTAGCCCGCTTAGATGAAAATCCATCTGATAAACAGATCATAGAAAAAATCTCCTATTTTATTTTTTATGAAATGCTCTTTCGATTTCCTCCCCATTCCCTTTGGATAAAAGATGTCGATCAATATACTTTTCTACCGTCCATTTTAGATAGCCACCACGGCGTATGTTTAGGTGTTTCTATTTTATATTTAAGTCTTGCTCAAAGGCTCGGGTTAGATTTAACCATATGCACTCCGCCAGGGCACATCTATTTAAGTTATACAGGCAGTGATGGAGAGGTGCAAAATATAGAGACAACTGCTCGTGGTATTCATATGCCTACAGAAAATTATTTAAGTATACAGACAAAATCGGTAGAACAGAAAACGCTCAAGCAAGTAATTGGGTTGCATCACATCAATGCAGCATCGGTTTTTTGGCAGGCAGGAATGCATAAAAAAGCCATTGAGCAATATCAACACGCTCTTTCTTTTATGCCTGAGGATACACTCACCAAAACTTTTCTAGGGCTAAACTATCTTTTTACCGAAGAAAAAGAAATGGGGATAAAATATCTAAATGAAGTAAAAGGCAAAAAAATAGATGGCTCTATCATGACTAATAGCGCTATAGAAGATTATCTTTCGGGTGCTATCAATGAAGCCGGCATTGCCGCTATCTTTGAGTCTGTTGATGAGACAAGAGAGTCCATCCTTAAAAAGCAAAAGGAACTACAAGAGATCCTTATAAAATTCCCAAACTTTCGTGATGGGATTTTTCATCTTGCTATTACCTGGCTCCAGCTAGGAAGGCAAAAAGAAGCGCTTGATGTGCTAAATGACTACCATAAAATAGATCCAAATAATGCTACGGTAGAATATTATTTGACCTACCTAAGTTTTGCAAGACTAAAACCAGCGCTTGCTAAAAGGCATTACAAATACTTAAAGTACTTGCTTGATAAAGAAAATCATAAACCAGGGTGTTTAAAAGAACTTTCTATGATGCTCAAGACTTCTTCTCTTCTTGAGTAAAGGGCTGTTTGGATCTATGCACTTCCATAGTTGCGCTCCACCTGCGTACGCGTACTGTTTTTTTCGTCCATTTATTTGTCATGGAATAGTTAAAATTTGCAGAACGGGGACCATCTTTTCTAATAACTATCGGAGCAGGGCCTAGCCATCCGCTACTATATGGAGCATCTTCGGGATCAACTACCCACTTTGATCCATCATCTAAAACAATGACTCTTCCATTGTCAAGATTTTCTAAGATGGTTCCTGTCTTTTCTCCAAAATGAATATTAGAAATATTTTTCTGCTTGGACATCGCTTTTTCAGCAGGGGTAGTTGCTGAAATAACAGGAGCTAAAGCAGTGAGTAAGGTGAGTAAATAGTACATAATAAGAAAATACTAAAACAATATTTTAAAAACAACTTGATTTTTGAAATAAATCCTGTATGTAAGAAATAACGGAGGAGATCCACATGAACACTATTTCAAAAAAAAGAAGAACCTGGAAAAGAGCTCCGGTAAAAAGAATCCAAACACTTGTCAAAGAAAATGCCGATCAAAAGATCGAAAGAGTAATCCATGAAGAAAAAACAGCACTTCTTATCACCTATAAAAAAGGAATCTCTTTAAAAGATCTCTCCTTTTTAAAAAAAGCCACCTCCTTTCTCACGGAAAAAAACCTTCCCTTTTCCTCTTTACTCTCCTTTGATCATACGAAAGATGGGTACAGAGGTACATGGAGCCTCTGCCCTGGAAAAGTAAGCTCGTGCTGGAATACTTTACAGTATAAAGGACTGGGTGAGTTTTTAGGTAAAATGCACAGCATCACAAAACACCACACCGATAATTCTCTACAAAAACTTCCTATTATCCTCTCTTTAAAAGATCAGTACACCTTTTTGAAAGACTCGCTTGGACAATCCTTTGAATCCATCCCCACTCTTTTGGAAAAAATAGAAAAAAAATGGCCTCTATTTTTACCCACAGGATTAGTTCATACAGACCTTTTTCCCAATAACATCTTATTTAAACAAAACACTGTTTCCGGAATATTACAAAATCACAATCTGCAAATGGATATTCTTCTGTACGATCTTGCTGCAGTGATAAAAACATTATACTTTTCGAAAACGGTAGATATTGAAGAAAAAGAAAAAGCTTTCTTTAAAGCATACACCTCATTTTGCCCGCTAAATAAAGAAGAAATACTAGCCATCTCTACCCTCACCTCAGCAAAACTTTTACAAAACACCCTTTCCCTAATCGAGAAACACCTGAAAAGTGACACCTACAAAGAAACCTACCTTAATAGTGCAGTTATTTCTCTGATACACGCAGAAAAAGCTCTACATCTATATACTTAATCTAGTATAGATAAAATATGCGAAATATCATAAAGCTCATTATAGCGCCTATTTCCTCTTTAATCATTATAATGTTAGGGATTAGCTATTTAAATACGTTTATTAGCCTTAGAGTTACCGCCGATGGCTACCCATCATTTATAACAGGAGTTCTCTACTCTTTTTACTATTTAGGAATGATGATAGGAGCCTTCTACCTGGAAAAAATCATTCACCTAAAAGGGCATATACGCTCCTTTTCTATGTTCGCAGGCGGAGTCTCAGCCATTTTGCTAATACAAAGTTTTACGCAGCCTCCATACACATGGATTCTCTTTAGATTTTTTACCGGCATGCTGGTTGCTGGTCTTTTTATCGTTATTGAAAGCTGGCTTCTTCTGCTTGCATGCCCAAAAACCAGAGGATCTGTACTTGCTCTATATATGATTGCCATCTATACCGCTCAAAGCTTCGGACAATTTGGTATCAACCTAGTTCCAATACATAGTATGCAGTCTTTCAATTTAGCGCTGATTTTTTGCACCGCATCTATTATTCCTGTGTGTATCATGAAAGCTGCTGCCCCAAGTTTACATGAGGCTGAAATTATTAATGTCTTTTATTTGTTTAAAAAAATTCCCCTTGGATTTCTAGGTAATTTTACCTCTGGTCTTATTCTTGGAGCTTTTTATGCACTTGGCCCTGTCTACGCAAAAAATTCCGGATATAGCTTGATACAAATTTCTATGGTGATGGCTGTCACTATTTTTGGCGGCATGGGATTACAATGGCCCATTGGTAAACTCTCTGATATCTTTCCAAGAAGGTATATCATCATCTTAGTTTGCGCCTTTATCTGCTCCATCTCACTCCTACTCGTTTTCTTTCATGAAAGCTCTTATAACATGCACCTATTGCTCCTATTTATCTTAGGAGGCTTTGTCTTTACCCTCTACCCAATAAGTATCACCTACTGCTGCGACTTTTTCTCCAGCTCGGGCCTCACCTCTGTTACCGCCGCAGCGCTCTTGATCTTTGGATCGGGATGTATCATTGGGCCCATTATCGCTCCATTATTTATGGTTATTGGCCCTGAAGGGCTATTTCTATATATCGCTCTTTTTGCCTTTCTTCTCACCTTTTTTGCCGTTTACCGCCAACACACAGCGCCGCCACCACCGCCAGAAACCAAAGAAAATTACCAAGTTCATCCAGGACTTTCTGGCAATCTTTCTGATTCTGAATAAAAAAATATTCTCATCTAATACTAAGGGTTAGTCAGCTATATTTAAAATATTTTTTATATGGTTTTTAACTTGTAAAAAGAATTAGAAAAGTGTAAAAAAAAATTTTTAGCTTAAAATTTATTTATACTATTTTATGAAAAATTACGATGCAATTATAATAGGATCTGGGCCTGCTGGGCAAAAGGCAGCTATTGCATCAAGAAAGCTTGGAAAAAGGGTCGCGATCATTGAAGGATGGGACTTGGGAGGCTCTTCATTGCACACAGGTACCATCCCCTCAAAAACGTTAAGAGAGGCGATACTTGACCTAACCAATTTCCAGCAGAAGAGCTTTTACGCAAAAAAAGATAACTCCATTCACCAAAATGAGGTTTCCATTACTGACCTCTCTCACAGAGTTACTATGGTAAAAAGCCATCTAAAAGGGCATTTACAAAAAGAGTTGATGAAAAATGATATCTCTATTTATTCAGGTCATGCTCGCTTTTTAGACAATCACCATCTCGAGGTGACCCTTAGAGATGATGAAAAGATTACCTTGCATGGAAAATATATCTTTATAGCAACAGGTTCTGCCCCGCGCACTCCAAAGCATATCCATTTCGATCATAAATTAGTACTCACCTCTACCGACCTTTTGTTAATGGATGTTATCCCAAGATCATTGATCGTAATAGGTGCTGGGGTAATTGGATGTGAATATGCAAGCATGATGTGTATCCTTGGAGTGAAAGTCACTTTGGTTGATAAAAATAAAAGGCTCCTTGGCTTTTTAGATCAGGAAATTGGCTCTCACCTACAAATAGCTTTAGAAGAACATAATCTAGAGTTTATCAGAGAAAAAGAGTATACATCTATTGATATTGTTGAAAATGCCGCCTTTGTTACTTTTAAAGATGGAAGTAAAATTTCTGCCGATAAGATCTTAGTTACCGCTGGAAGAGAGGCCAATGTAAAAAATTTAGACCTTGAAAAAGCTGGGCTAGGACTCAATGAAAAAGGATATATCGATGTATCCAAAAGCTTTCAAACAAAAACAGAAAATATCTATGCTGTAGGTGATGTAATAGGCGGGCCGCGTCTATCTTCTACCAGCTATATGCAAGGGGTATATGCTGCCAATTGCGCCTTTTCAAAAAATGTATGCAAAGCTATGAGCATCTATCCTTATGGAATATATACTATCCCAGAAATCTCTTATATTGGAGAAACAGAAGAGACGCTAAAGGCAAAAAATATCCCTTATGAAGTGGGTCGTGCCTATTTTTATGAAATTTCTAAGTGTGTAATCACTGGAAACAAGACAGGATTGTGCAAATTACTCTTCGACCAAAAAAAATTCACAGTGCTTGGAGCCCATATTATTGGGCACGGAGCGGCAGAAGTGATACATATCGCGCAACTTGCGATTTCATTAAATGCTACAATCCATTATTTTGTAGATCACGTTTTTAACTTTCCGACATATGCGGAAATGTACGCCATCGCCGCGCGCAATGGAATAAATAAAGTGATCCTTAAGGAGAAAGAAATAAACGAGGAAAATAAAGTATGACAATATATAATATATTTGAGTATGCAGAGACGTCTAATGAATATGAGGGATCAGAACATGCATCCCCTTACCTAAAAGATAAGAGCCGCAAACATGAGAACTATATCCAAGATCCAAGCTCTAAAAAAGATCTATTCCTTTCTGCCTTCTTTGCCCGCATGTTTTTCCTATGCCTGCTTGTTGCAGATATCTTCTGGGGAGCCTTTTCTATCTGCCTCTTTACCATAAAACTTGCCGCAAATATACTCACCGCCTTTCACTTTAAAAAGCTGCGTAAATCGCTTAAAAAGTCCTTTCTTGCAGTAAAAAGATCTATTGTCTGCATGATCGCACTAACCATCGCCATCATATCCCCAGCACTTGGCATTATGTTCTCTTGTATGTACTTTCTCATGTTCGACAAAACTGGGGTAGACGAGATCGTACCTTCCTCATTAAAAGGACATTTCAAGGAGATCTTACCTCACTCCCCCTTTAGGTGACTCTGATAAACGAGCAGTTTTATAATCTCCCAGATTTCTTATAAATCCTATTTTTCGCGGCGCTCCATCCCGAGAGGGATGCAGCTTACTCCAAAATCGGATGTATTTCCAAAAATCTAAAAAGATTCTAAAAAGTGCAATTTATCAGAGTCCCCTTTAGGTGACTCTGATAAACGAGCAGTTTTATAATCTCCCAGATTTCTTATAAATCCTATTTTTCGCGGCGCT
>JAJACI010000013.1 GCA_022601595.1 Chlamydiia bacterium
CAAATGGTATATCTGCTCCGAGCCTTTCATCTGTATCTGTGATTTGCTCAAACATTTTTTCAGAAGAGAATTCATTATCATGGAAAAATATTGTTAGATGATCTTCAAGATGGATAAGGGCTATAATATTGTTTTCAAGATCAATAAAAACGCCTCCTTCGGCGGATAGGGCCTCTCTGTTAGCAAGAAAGAGATGCTCAAAAAGAAGATGGAAGTTTTTATCTGTTAATTCGGAGCTCTTAAAGTAGTAGCCATTTGGAAAGAGCTTAAAGAGCATAGAGAGGATTTTTTTAGATATTGAGGAGGCATCTGCTTTTGAAATCTTTTCCGCAAAGGGAAAGCCTGATACATTTCTCCGTAATATGTACCTATTTAATGGATAGGAGGGATGCTTGCTATTTACCCAAGGAGAAAATTTTTTCAATACCTCTTTGAAAGATAAGATGTTATTAGGCTGTGCCTGCATTAGGATTCTCCAGGTGTTTTTGAATTTGATCACGAATATCTGCCGCTTCTTCAAAGTGCTCGGATAGAACAGCCTCATTAAGGGCTAAATGTAAGCTCTCTATATTTTTAGAAAACTCAGGGCGTGTGCGCATTTTAGGGATATTACCAAAATGAAAACCATCTAGCTCAGAGCTATTTTTTATATTTTTTGGAAGGATATCTTGTGCGACCATCTCTTTTGAAAGGATGTCTTTAAATGTTTCAGCACATTGCTCACAGCCTAAGGTTAAGGTAATGGTAAATTCATCACCCCTTAGCCCGCATACTGGACAGGTTTTTTCGCAGCTATTAAATACAGAGCTTTGATTCTCTTTACTTTCTGTTTCATTGTTCAGCTTATCCTTTAATAGAGGGCAGCTCTTACACATCTTATAGCTATTTGTCTCTCCATTTTGCATCTCTTTATAAAAGACCTCGGCTTTTCTTTTGCATTTGCTACAGTCCATCGGTTTATCGCACATATAAATACCTCCCTACATTTATTAATGATAGTGAGACGAGAGTTTTTATCAAGTAATTAACTTTTTATTTGTAATTATATCTTTAATAATGATTGTAAGGGTAAGTAGGTATTAATATAATATATGAGGCATAGTTATGGCATTTGGAAAATATAATAAAAGAAAAAAAATTACTTTGTATTCGCTCGGCTTAGGTTTCTTAGTCTTAGGAGCTACTATGTCACGGGGCATGGGGGCCAATCCAAAAGACTCATCAAAGTCGCTTTCACCAGCACAAAAATCAATGAAGCAAGCAGCGCAACATAGCAGTCATGCTCATACTAATAGTCCCGCAGTTGCAACTAAAAAAAATATGACGTATAGAGAGCATCAAAAAGCTGCACTTCATACACTTGGGCCAAAAAACAAAACTGTTTTTCATACCCTTTCTGATGAGGACCAACAAAAAGTGGTAGAGACTCATAAGAATGGAGGCAGTGCACACAAAAAACTTACTGATGTTTTAAATGAAGATCAGGCAAAACATAAATCAAACATGAGAAAACAAAATTATTATGATTAAAACATACTTTTCTATTTTTGCTTTTGCAAGTATTACCCTATTTGGAACGCAGTCTAATGGCTTCTCTTCCAAGACAGAGCCTTCTAAAATGCATAAAATCCAGCAGAATCACCCCGATAGCTTGCCAAGAGACCAAAGGGTGTTGATGCACAAACTATCTCCTAAATATCAGAAGATTTATATTAGTATATTGACAGAAGATGAAAGGGATGAAGTGGTTGAGATGTATCGTCAAGGGGAAAATCCCTACAGAGTGATAGATGCTATTTTACAAAACGAAAGAAAGAGTAAAAGCCGAAACTATACCAGTAAATCGCTAAGACCTAAAAGAATGTATAAAAATAAGACAGAATATATGTCTTATGAGCAAGATCCAGCTGATGATGAGGATGATTATCTTTATGATCAAAAAGAGGCTCCTGTCTGTGTAGAAAAAAAGAAGCCTTCAAAAAGAGAGCGTACAAGCTATAAGAAGATGTCAGGCGGGCATACAAACCCTTCTTTTGCAGCTAGATGTAAATCTTACTATAAAGAAGTGTGTAAAAGGAAAAAAGCGAGTAATAAAAAGACAAGCACTTATAAAAAAAGGTGCTGTAAGAAAAGATGCAAGTGCTCTCATTAGGGGATTCTCCTTAGGAGACTCTGAATAACTCATGCTGAATAATTAGTCCAGCTTGCTCATAAAGGAAACTCTGAAAAAACGGACAGTTTTATAATCTTCCAGATTTCTGATACATCCTATTTTTCGCGGCGCCCCATCCCTACAGGGATGCCGCTTACTCCAAAATAGAATACCTTTCAAAAAATCTGAAGAAATTCTAAAAAGTGTAGTTTATCAGAGTCTCCTAAATGAGATTTTTCGCGGCGACCCAGCCCTACAGGGCTGAGCCTTACTCCAAAAACCAATTTATTCGAGCAATCTGAAAAAATTATTGAAACCAGCAGTTATTCAGAGTCTCCTTAGGACATATTCTGTAGAAATGGATAGGTAAAGAAGATAAAGTGGATGATGTTTACGCTAAAATGCGTGATGATAGCACTTTCTATGGATTCTGAGAAATGGTATATGGTTCCGTATAGTATAGAGGCTATAACGACCCCTAAAATATAGTAAATATTGGGAACGAAGAAAAAATGTATAAAGCCAAAAAGTAGAGAAATAGAAAGGATTCCCAGCACCGGTGCAGCTCTATTCGATAGCCCTTTAACCACTTCATTTTGTAAAAACCCTCTGAAAAAAGCCTCTTCAGGAATGACTACAAAAAAGAAATTGATAACGATAAAATAAAGGGTCTGAGCCGGCAGCTTTATATCAATGTTTACAAGGTGAACCCCTTTTGCAAATAGAAACAAGACAAGAGCTGAAAAGGCTGCCCATGGAATAGTGATATAAAGCATATGCTTCCACTTTTCCCTTTCTTGTATCAAAGGGATGTATAGACCAAGCAGTAGTATTCCAAGACTTGCTTTATCAAAATTCAAATACATGTTCAAAGGTATTTTCGAATCGCCAAAGGTTACTGCCTTGAGTAAGAGTAGATTATTAAATCCTTTGACCATATGAACCATCATCCCTGCGCCCACTACAGCTATAATCATTGATGCAAAAAAATGGAGAAATCTTTTTGGATGAAGTTTTAAGGAGAGAAGCGAGAGGGTAATAACACATACTGGTAATAGTGATACCGTGGTCGTTACTCCTGCTGCAAAAGCGCAGCCATAAGAGATCAAGTAAATAGGGGCAAAAATGTAATATTTAGGCAAGATCCAACAGCTAATTATTGCTGCAATCAAGAGTAGATAGGCAAAAGAGGCTAGTGGATTGCTTAGTAATATGGTTATAGTGCTCATAATTTATCCTATACAGGGATCTTGGAATTTCTCAAAGCTTATAATCGGTTCTGGATTTTATTCTGCTGCATTCTTATAGATACAGCGTGCTCTAAAATCGGATTATTTCAAAACATCTGAAGAAATTCTAAAAGATGTAGTTTTACTAGAGATTTTTTTCTATTACCTGTATCACTGCATTATTAAGATATTCTTTTTTAAAAAATTTTGACGCATCGGATGCTGCAAACTTCTCAATAGCATGAATATAACCTAACCAAGTCTCTTCATCCATGTTATTTATGAAATCATGAATCTCAGAAACACTATTAAACTGATTGGCGTCTATAAAAGTCTCTTGTGGAATAAAGTCTGTTATTTTTGTACACCCCTTATAAATAGGTACACATCTGCTTTGAAAGCAGTCCAGAATTTTTTCTGTAATATAGTAGTCATCACAGACATTGTTTTCATAACAATAGCAAAATTTATGATTTCTTTGGACTAATCCTTTATCATTACAATGACCTCTATGAATTTTGATGTTTAGATCATCCCACCCTCGACCTCCATGGAAAGTTAGTGATTGAGGATGATGTTTATCGTAAAACTCTGCAATTACTCGTCTTTCAGAGTAGAGTTCACCTTTCCAATGTAAACACCAAGTTAGATATGCATTGATTAAACAGACAAGCTTTCGCTCTTTAAAAGGGATGAATTCTGGATGGATTCCTTTAAAGGTAGAGTAAAAACTTTTATGGATATTTTTATTATTTGCAAGCTCATGTTTCCAGACAAAAATATCTCTGTATTGTTCATAGTCCTTGATGGTAGCTAGTTGAGGCTGAATCATTAATGGTTCAACCATAACATAAATAGCTTTTTTTTTGTCCTTAGGGCTTAAGAGGCTATCTGTTATTGTTACAAGCACATCATAGGCATCTAAACAGCCCGGCTGTTCATAATCAAGAACAACATCATATTTTCCTAGATGGAGTTCATGTTTTATACCACAATTTTTATATGACTTGGTTTCTAAATATATATAATGAGCAGTATGGCCTCTATCTTGAAGTTGTTCGACTAAACTATGACTATGGTGGTAGCACTGAGATGCTGGATATGGCATAGGCGCTAAAACCCCTACATTAATGGAATACACATGAGTAGAAATGATTAGTAAGAAAACAAAAAACGTATTTTTCATAGAGACCCTTTTTAGTCCCAAATTATACACTCACCATTTTTAAAAATATATAAAAAAGATTGGCAATATTCCCCGGTTATGTAGGGTAAGAGTTTATGGAAGAACCGTTTTTAGATAAAATTAAGCTTTTTGAGGATGAAAGAGGGTATTTTCATCAGGTGATGCAAGATTCTTTGATGGAAATTGCGCAGATAAATCATTCATTCTCAGTCAAAGGGGTGTTAAGGGGTATGCATTTTCAAAAAGGGCAGGCAAAGTATGTCTATTGCCCTATTGGAGAGGTGTTTGATGTGGTGGTAGATATGCGCAAGGATTCGCCCACCTATATGCAATGGAAAGGGTATACTCTTTCAGGAAAAAATAAGAATAAGTTGTATGTTCCTGAGGGGTTTGCGCATGGGTTTTATGTGGTTTCAGATACGGCACATGTTGTTTATGCGGTTTCTGAGCGATATAATCCTAAACAAGAAGGGAATTTTGATCCTTTTGATAAGGACATTAAGATAGATTGGCCCGAAAAGACAGTAATTCAATCATTTAAGGATAAGAAGGCACCTTCATTTAAAGAGGTGATATAATGCTTGTCTGGATAGTTGGTAAAGATGGTCTTTTAGGCAGTAGCATGATGGGAACAATGAAAGTTGCGCATATTGGATCTTCTCGCAATCAGGTCGATGTTTTAAATCCATCTATGATAGAGGCCTTTTATCTAAAGCATAAACCGACGCACATTGTAAATTGCACGGCGATTGTAGAGGTAGACAAGGCCGAAGGCGAGCTTTCTCAACAGGCAGAAGAGGTAAATATTCACGGCATAGAAAATCTTGCGCTGCTTGCACATAAATATCACCTTAAGCTTTTGCATATTAGTACCGATTATGTATTTGATGGGACCAAAAAAGAGGCTCATACGGAAGAGGATAGGGTGAATCCTGTGAATAAATATGGCCTTACCAAGTTTTTGGGCGAGCAAAACCTGCTTGAGATTTTACCCACTGCTGTAATTATTCGAACGGCAAGTGTCTTTGGCCCTGCTAAATATGGCCTGATTGATTCTTTGGTAGATCTGCTTCAAGGTAAAGAGGAGTGCTGCTTTGTGACCGATCAAATTAGCACTCCCACTTATGTAGATGATATAGTTGCTGCAACTTGTTCCCTTTTAGATGCACAAGGGATCTATCACTTTGTAAATAAAGGCTTTTGTTCCCGCTATGAGCTGCTATGTTTTGTCAAAGATTTGATGGTCAAGTATCAGGTGCCTCTAAAATGTATCAAAATAGGGAAAAGCACACAGGAAAATTTTCCAAGGCCAGCTATACGACCTGTTCGTAGTGTGTTATCTACGAAAAAAATAGAGCCTCTTTTGGGATTTTCTATTCGATCTTGGCAGGATGCGGTGGAAAATTTCTTTGTTGGTAAATGGGGGAAAGGTGACTAAAGAGACTATTTTAGTTACTGGCGGATTTGGTTTTATGGGGTCTGATTTTATCCGATTATTATTAGAAACAACAGATTGTTATGTCGTAAACCTTGATGCCTTAACCTATGCGGCTAATAAAGATAATTTGATAAAACATCCAAGGCTTAGTTCGTATGTGATTGATATATGCGACAAAGGGTTTGTGGAAAAGTTGTTCATAAAGCATAAATTCACTCGTGTAGTGCACTTTGCAGCAGAAACCCATGTGGATAGAAGCATTGGAAATCCCGAGCCATTTTTGCACTCAAATGTCACGGGCACGGTGATTTTGCTCGAGATGATTCGAAAATATCCAGACACTCATTTCCATTTTATCTCTACCGATGAAGTATATGGTGATTTGAAATGTAAAGGGGGAGATTTTAAGCTTGATTCTCCTTTTCAACCCAGCTCTCCGTATGCCGCTTCTAAAGCATCAGCCGACTTATACTGCCAGGCGTATAGAAGAACGTATAAGCTAAAGATTACCATCTCACGCTCGGGCAATAATTTTGGCCCCTACCAAAATAAGGAGAAACTGATTCCTACCATGATTCATAAGGCGATCAAAGGGGAGCCTCTTCCTGTATATGGTGACGGACTAAATATGCGTGATTGGATTTATGTGAGAGATCATTCTAAAACAATATGGAAGATCTTGGAAAAGAGAGATTTTGGACAGATATATCATGTAGGATCTGGTCAGGAAAAGACCAATATTGAAGTTTGTAATCAAATTTGCAAAGAAGTGTCCACTCAGATGGGCAAAGAAACCAAAAGTGAAATCGCCTTTGTCGAAGATAGGATGGGGCATGATTTTCGCTATAGCTTGGATGTTTCTAAGACAAAAATAGACCTGGGCTTTACCTATCAAGTGGAATTTAATGACGGGATCGCATATATTGTAGAGCATATTCTTAAGGAACATTTCTCATGAAAATAGTATGCATCATCCCGGCCAGAGCCAATTCTACAAGATTTCCAAGAAAAGTGTTTGCAATGCTTGGCAAGCATACACTTCTTGGCAATGTGATTGAAAGGGCAAA
Source organism: Chlamydiia bacterium (assembly GCA_022601595.1). GTDB lineage: Bacteria > Chlamydiota > Chlamydiia > Chlamydiales > 2-12-FULL-49-11 > JAJACQ01. Next base: position 7,073 of record JAJACI010000013.1, read on the forward strand.
AAAAGTTTCCCTGTTTGACGATATCTATGTTGCAGCATGCTCAGAAGAAGTGGCGCAGATTGCAAGAGATCATGGCGTAAAGGTAGTTACAACAGACCCTATGCTAGAAAATGGGACCGATCGTATTACTGCTGCGATTGAAAAAGAAGCAATCACCGGGGACATCTTTGTAAACTGGCAAGCAGATGAACCTTTTATCAATGAGACAATGATCAAAGAGCTTCTTAGTAATCGGGAAGGGACAGATATTTGGACGTTAAAGAAAAAAATTGACAAAGAGGAGGCAAATGAGCCTTCTATTGTTAAAGTGGTTACCGGTTATGGCAGTAAAGCACTATATTTCTCAAGATCCTTGATCCCCTACCAAAGAGGTGATGCTGCAACCTATTTTCAACATATTGGACTCTATGCTTATACGGGCCAGGCGTTAGACAAAATCGCCTCTTTTCAAAAAACTCCTTTAGAAACCTCCGAAGTGCTAGAGCAATTACGCTGGCTAGAAAATGGTCTTCAAATTAGAGTAAATGAAACCTCCCAAGTGGCAATAGGGATAGATATTCCTGAAGATCTATATAAAGCAAATTTGAAAGCTTGCGCTGGAAATAAATCTTAACACATGCTACACTAGATGTTAATGAGACTCTGATAAACGGATTGTTTCCAGAGTCTCCTTAACAATGCATAGGTGATAATTATGAATGTGAATAGGGTTTTAGATTTTGCGGCAGGTTCATCAGTGGCTACTATGGTAGCTTTTGCTCCAAAATGCTATCAAGAATTTACTGGCAAATCAGATACTTTTTCAGCAAGAGTTGTAGTAGTTATTTCTTTAATTAGTGCGGTTGCACTATCTTTTATTACACGTATCCAATCAGATGACGGATTTCAATATATTTTAGACCATGTTAAAGTTCAGCATTATCCCTACTTGCAAAACAACTATAGGTACTTGCAACAAGACTATAAGTATTTGCACGAGCAATATGGGGATCTTGCAGACAAAGCAAACGTCGCAATAACTCAACTAAATGCAGCAATAAAATGTAAAAAATCATTAATAAGAAAGAATTCTAAATACAAAGAGAGGGTAGGTTTTATGTCTAAGCAATTAGCCCATTTTTATATGATGGGGCGTTTGAACTATCAACTAGCTATCCCTTATAGTCAGTTAAAAATATTAGTGAGACATTACAATATGACCTACGGGAGTCTTTCTGATCAAGCAATATTAGAGCATATTAGGCTTTACGGTCTTCAAGAAGGTGTTGCTGAAGTTTTGGTAACTAAAATACCCATTCTGAGTGTAAGAGAGGGGTTTTACCAATTATACACCCATCATATGAGTATAGAATGTGCAAAAAGTTGTTTCATCGAGGTTAAAAAATGCCTTAAAGAGGTAGAAAGACAAGACGCAGCAATTACTAGAGCGTATAATGCGAATCATCCTTGTCGTGATGGCAGACCTTTATATTATGCGTAATAATAGACCTTATAATTCATGCTTGAGCCTTTAGTGGATAACCTTTATAATGCCCGTATAAAAGAGAGTAAATCAATGTCTACAGAAGAAATTTTAAAAGATAAGCAGGAATATAAGTACGGATTTCGTACCGATATTGAGTCGGAGGTCTTTGAAAAGGGGCTTTCAGAGGATGTGATACGAAGCATTTCTAAGAAAAAGGGTGAGCCCGAGTTTATGTTGAATTTTCGGTTGAAAGCGTATAAGAAGTTTTTGACCATGACACCTCCTAATTGGAGTAACACTCAGTTCCCGCCCCTTGATTTTCAAGATATATCGTATTATGCGGAGCCAAAAAACAAGCCGAAGCTTGCAAGTTTAGATGAGGTGGATCCTGAAATTTTAAGGACTTTTGACAAGCTTGGTATCCCTTTAGAAGAGCAAAAGCGTTTATCAAATGTTGCAATGGATGTGGTCTTTGATTCGGTATCTCTTGGAACGACTTTTCATAAGGTATTAGAGGATGCAGGTGTAGTCTTGTGCTCCATTTCTGAGGCGGTAAAAAGATTTCCTGAGATAATGGAAAAATACCTTGGTAGTGTAGTTCCTATTGGGGATAACTTTTATGCCGCATTGAATTCTTGTGTTTTTTCAGATGGCTCTTTTGTATATGTTCCTGAAGGGGTGAAATGTCCTATTGAGCTATCCACTTATTTTCGTATCAATGAAAAAGAGACTGGTCAATTTGAAAGAACGCTTATTATTGCGGAAAAAGGATCATATGTTAGTTATTTAGAGGGGTGTACGGCCCCTGCCTATGATAAAAATCAATTGCATGCGGCAGTGGTTGAGTTGATCGCTCATGATCATGCTGAGATTAAATATTCAACAGTACAAAATTGGTATAGCGGCGATCCTAAAACGGGCAAGGGCGGGATATATAATTTTGTAACCAAGCGCGGTCGTTGTAAAGGATACCAGTCAAAGATTTCTTGGGCGCAGGTAGAGGCGGGGGCGGCAATCACCTGGAAGTATCCGGGCTGTATTTTAGAAGGGGATGAATCGGTTGGGGAGTTTTATTCGGTAGCACTTACCAATGGTTTTATGCAGGCAGATACAGGCACAAAGATGGTGCACAAAGGGAAAAATACAAGGTCCACTATCATTTCTAAAGGGATATCGGCCGATCAATCTCATAATAGCTATCGCGGCCTTGTTCATGTATCTTCTAAAGCGGCAAATGCTAGAAATTATACGCAATGTGATTCAATGCTTGTGGGGAATAAATGTTCTGCCAACACCTTCCCATACATTGAGGTACATGATAACAGTGCAAGCATTGAGCATGAGGCGTCCACATCCAAGATGAATGAAGAGCAGCTCTTTTATTTAGAATCGCGCGGTATATCTCGTGAGGATGCAATAAATATGGTGGTAAATGGTTTTTGTAAAGATGTGATAGCCAAGCTGCCGCTAGAGTTTGCTGTAGAGGCAGAGAAATTATTAACGTTAAAATTAGAGCACTCCGTAGGATAAATTATGCTAAATATAAAAGACTTAGAAGTAAAGATTGAAGAGAAAGAGATTTTAAAAAAGCTATCTCTATCTGTAGAGGCTGGTAAAGTGTATGTGATCATGGGACCAAATGGAGCGGGCAAGTCGACCCTTTCCAAAGCATTATCTGGTCATCCCTCCTATGATGTGGAGGGCGAGGTAGAGTTTTTAGGAGAAGAGATTTCTGAGCTGGAGCCAGATGAAAGGGCGAAAAAAGGTCTTTTTGTCAGTTTTCAATATCCTTTAGAAATTCCAGGAATTTCTTTTATGGATTTTCTCTATGCATCTTATAAAGCGATCCATGGTGAGATCGAAATGTCTGCATTTAGAGAAAAGGTAGAGAAAATTGCTAAAGAGATGGATGTTGAATTATCCTTTTTAGACAGAGGATTGAATGATGGCTGCTCTGGTGGAGAGAAGAAGAAAAATGAAATTTTGCAGATGAAGGTATTGAATCCTAAATGCGTTATCTTAGATGAGACCGATTCCGGACTCGATATTGACGCATTAAAAGTCGTTGCCTCTGGGGTAAATGCTTTTAGAGCAAAAGACAAATGCATTATTCTGATCACGCACTACCAACGCCTTTTAGATTATATTAAGCCCGATGTGGTCTTTGTAATGAAAGATGGCAAGATTGTAAAAACTGGCGATAAAAACCTTGCTCTAGAGCTGGAAGAGAAGGGGTATAGTTTATGTTCCTAGAAAAGCTTCCAAAAAAAGAGGAAATTCTCTCTGAAAGTCGCATCCGTGCTCAGCAAAAGGCTCAAGCTATTGGTTTTCCTACAAGAAAAACAGAGGCCTTCAAATACGTCCCTCTTAAAGAGGTAGAGAGAGGGAATTTTTCTCTTGTTGAAAGTTGTTATAGTCTTTCTTGTTCATCAGACAAGGTGCAAATTTTTTCTATGGATCAGGCGATACAAAAATATGGGGTACTAATTACCAATCGCTTGGAAAAGACTCTAGATAAAGAGGAGAGCTTTTTCTCTCTTGTTAATAGAGGTTGGGGACGCGACAGTTATTGTATTTTTGTCAATGAATCTGTGGATGAAATAGTCACCATCAAAGAGAAATGTATCGGGGATAATATGATGGTATGTCCGCAGCTGCAATTTTTTATTGCAAGGGGAGTATCAGCTACTTTCCATCATCAGATAGAGGTTTTAGGTAGTGGAAATATGATCAATAGAGCGGTAGATGTTTCTGTTGAAAAAGAGGCTGCTGTCACTTTCTATGAAATGGCAGATGCTTGTACCGAGAACGATCTTTTTTTTCATACAAGCGCGACTATCAAAAAAAGAGGTAAGTACACACACCGTAGCGGCACTTTAGGGTGTAAACTATTTAGAAATGAGATAAAGACGTACTTATTGGAAAAAGATGCCCAATGCGTGTTAGAAGGATTTTGGAATGGGTCCAATGATAATGATATTCATCACCATGTTCATTGTAGCCATCTGGCAGAGGAGACAAAATCAAGGCAGCACTATCAAGGCGTTTGCGATGAAGCGGCAAGAGCAAGTTTTGAAGGGCAGATTTATGTGGATCAGATAGCTCAAAAGACAGATAGCTACCAGCTCTCTAAGCATTTATTGATAGGAGATAAAGCACGAGCTTTTTCGAAACCAAATCTAGAGGTATTTGCTGACGATGTGATTGCATCGCATGGAGCAACCATATCGGAGCTCAATGAGGAGGAGCTTTTCTACCTCACCTCGCGCGGAATTAGTAAAGAGCAGGCTAGAGTATTACTAAAGCAAGGGTTTTTATCCTTTTTTCTTGATGGGATAGAAGATCTTCAGGTATTAAACGGTTTTAATAGGTTAATAAAGCAATGAAAGAGTTGTTCCCCATTTTTTCAGAAAAAAAAGATGGCAAAAGCCTCATTTATTTAGATTCTGCGGCAACCACGCATAAGCCATTGTCTGTAATAGAGCGTATGACTACCTTTTATACCAAAGAATATTCAACCGTTCATAGAGGTCTTTATGATCTTGCTCACCTTGCAACCGATGCCATAGAAAAGGTTCGCAAGTCCGTTGCTAAGTTTATCTCTTGTGATAAGATGGAGGTGATATTCACCCATTCGGCAACAGAAAGTGTTAATTTAGTAGCCTATAGTTATGGAGAAAAAAATATTTCCCAAGGCGATGAGGTGCTGGTATGTGTTGCTGAGCATCACTCTAACTACCTTCCATGGAAAATGTTATGCAAGAGGAAGAAAGCCCATTTTATTACCTTTGATATTCATGATGATGGAACGATCCATTTAGAAGATCTAAAGGAAAAGATTAGCAGTAAGACAAAGATAGTAGCCGTCTCTCACCAATCAAATGTTTTCGGTATTATAAATCCAATAAAAGAAATAGCCGAGATAGCTCATAGTAAGGGAGCGGTCGTTGTGGTAGATGGAGCTCAAATGGTTGCTCACGAAAAGGTGGATGTAAAAGAGTTAGGCGCTGATTTTTATGTTTTTTCCGCTCATAAGATGTATGGCCCCACAGGGGTAGGTGTTTTATATGGAAAGTATTCTCTATTAGAACAAATGGAGCCTTTTCATGGTGGCGGAGGCATGGTAGAGGTAGTTGATAGTAGTGAGATCATTTATAGAAAACCGCCCTATAAATTTGAGGCAGGAACTCCTATGATCGCGTCTATTATTGGACTGGGGGAGGCGATATCTTTTATAGAAAAATCCGACACCTCAAAAATCAAAGAGCTATCGATTCTTTTTTACGATGCATTGAAAAAAGAGGTAGACTTTCTCACCCCGCTTTGCCGCGGGATGCCTATTTTAACATTTACCATAAAAGGAATGCATCCCACAGATGTTGCCATGCTGCTCTCTTTAGATAATATATCGATTCGAGCAGGAAATATGTGCGCGTTGCCACTTATGCAAAGGCTTAGAAAGTCGTCACTGATACGAATAAGTCTTGGTATGTATAATGATAAAGAGGATTTGTTAGCACTGTTAAATGCGATATCCTCTTTAAAACAAGAGAGATAAAACAATCTCTATTCCATCTGCTATAATAAAGCTATGGAATGTTTAATGCTCTTATCTCTTATATCTTTTATATCGGCAGTATGTAGCTATTTATCAGAAAAAGAACCAATGGAAGGATAATTGTCATGCTCATCACCCCCTGGCATATAACGATGATTCATGCCACCTTTGGCGCGCTTCTATCGCTCATTTTCCTTATCAATGCCGTTCATAGCGCCAATAGCTAGGGACAGAGTCCCATAAAAAAAGCCTACTACAATTGTAGTAGGCTTTTATAATGCGAGAAAAGTATCTTACATGGTGTAAGAAAGAGAAAGGAATCCGAAGCTTGTGCTTAGGTCTCCTGCTTTTCCAGATTGTGCTTTGCTGATCATGTCACGTCCACTTGCTACGCTATGACCTATGCCAAATTCTAGGCTGAAAAATGACATGTCATTTTCTTGAGCTTTTGAAACAAGAGTTAAAGAAAGTTTTTTCTCAACAGTTGAAGTAAGTGATCTAGGATCAATAGCAATATTTGATGTGTTTGTTTGCAGCTCAGTCTCTACATTCATTTGATAATGAAATACATTACCTCTATTGGCAGAAACTTCTCCAGTGAAGTTTAGCTCAGCAGATAGGTATAGAGATGAAAAATCTGACTCAAAAAGAACTAAAGAAGGTCTTAGACCGCAATAGATTCCTCCAGAGATAGAGCTTTGTGAACCTGCAAATGTATTTACTAAAAGATCGCTGGAAGATGCTTCAGTAGCTTTAACACCTGTTTCAAGAAGCATATGGTTTCCTGTTAAACCAACAAGTGAAGAAAGGGAGAAATTCTTGTACTGAATAGAATATCCGCCAATAGCAGCTTTTAGTGTAGTTTGTTCATTGTTAAAGGTATTTTGGATTTTTGAGTAGGCAGTAACATCATTGTTTCCGTGGAAAAAATGATTGATAAATATATTGGAGTTTTCTCCAGCAACGTATGCTTCATCACTTCCAAATTTATTATAATGGTCTAAAGTGATAGTAAATAAAGTTGCAGAATTTTGATCGCTAAAAATTACCTGAGCGCTAATTGATGGGATAACCTGGTTTTCAAAGCCCAGAGTCGATCCTTCTACAAATAAGTTTTCTTCTTCAGCATCAAAGCTTTCAAAGCCAATGCTTGATGATAGCATAGGTTTTACAGCACCTACTTGAACTCCAACAGTATAAGACACTTCAGCGCTTTTATTGTTGGTGCTATAATCAATAAAATGGTTTCTTCTTTCTTCAACCATCTCTTGTGGTCTATTTAAGTTTGATGCAAATGCAGTTGAAGCCACAAGGGACATAGCAACTAATAGTTTGATATTCTTCATTATTTCTCCATGAATAATTTATTAAAGTCTTCATCTTGCTATTATACTTTATAATTAATAGAGTCAAATGTTTTCTTTAGTTATAGTTTAAAATATCGCGCCGGCAGAGATGGTTAGTCCTTGCGTAGAATAATCACCATAAATTCCAGTCCCATCATAGGGCGAAATAAACCCATTGTGGTTCATCCATATTTGTATTTCCCAGGATGCTTTAAGAAAACAGGAAACGTCGCCAAAATTATGATGTATGGCAACTCCAAGGCTGGATTCAAACATAGCCTCTGTATTCCAACTATACATGGGAAGGTCTTGTGTCGTTGTTTTTTCATTTGGCGATGAGGTAGGCGCCATCTCTTGCTTGAGAAAGACATCATGCTTAGCAAGATTTAACCCCGCCCCTGAATTGATAAAAAAGATGATATTTTTCACAGTCGTGTAGGTGATTTCTGTTCCTGCATATGGCCCTATACACCACCAATACTGGAGATTTCTCATGGTAAGCAGAGAGGAGCTTAAAAGAGTTTTCTCTATAGTGATATTTGCATCAAGGTATTGATCTTCCCACGCTCCTTGCAATCCTATCCATGGAGTGAAGATAAAGGATGGAGAAAATTTTAACCTTCTGTAGAGTTTACTGTTTATCCTGTTGAATTGATTGCTAAAATTATCAGAGATAGCAGTTAAGTTGATATAATCCTCTATTATCCATGGTGATCTATAAGAATTACCTGCTATATAAGAGCTGCTATCAAAATTTGCGGGGTTATTAAACCATGTATAGGAAATAAGTGCTATCCATCCATCAAAAAAAAGATTTTTTCCTGCAGTAATTTTAAATCCACTTCTAACAGAGCTGATAGGAGCTATAGTGTTACCAGCGCTATTTGTAAAAGGCGGTTGTGAGGTATTGGATGTTGCAATATTCATCCCTCCTTGGTTGGCAGTCCATAAAGTGTAGGAAGCCGAGCAAAAAAAGTTTTTTTTGTTTGCAGCTACTGCTGTAGCTGAAGGGACATTAGGAGCCTCTTTTCTGGGCACTTTACCAAATTCACGAGTGATATAGGCTGCACGGACATTTCCAGAAAGAGTAGTTTCATCTATAAAGGGTTTTTCCCCGAAGATGTAAGTCATCGTTACAAGGGTAAATACGAAAATAGTATTTTTGATTTCTCCCATTGGTTATATATCCCTTGCCTAAAATGTGTATATAGTCATTACCGTTTCTTATGACGCACTAAGCGAATTTTTGTACCTTTTTGATAAATGCATCTCACTAATATTTAAAATATTAGCTTGCTAAACCCTCTAAAATTCCCTCAAAAATTCATTGAACAGTACGCCATATGAAACGCTAACGACTATAAATAATGTAATGACTATAATATAGATACTATTAGCTCTCGTGTCAACTTGTTCTTATACTTCAGAGTCTCCTTAATAATCTACTTGGAAGCCCACTGTTAAACCTTGCATAGCATAGTTTCCCAAAATACCAGTTCTAGAGAAATAGGGAAGAAATCCATTATGTTTGAGGTATGCTTGAATTTCCCATGCAAGATGGAGATGCAAGGCGCATTTTTCCCATTTTTTTCTCCATTTTAGTCCCATAGAGGTTTCTACCATAAGCTCTACATTATGGAAATCTGTTTGATACGTCCCCATACTTTGACTAGAGTCATCATCACTGAAAATCAATAAGTTGTCAGAGTCAATACGATGTTCTGCATACAAAAGCGATTGCCCGCAAGAGAAAAATAGCGCTAGATTTTGTATACAGTCAAAGCTAATTCTAGCCCCCGCATAAGGGCCAATTCCCCACCACATTTGATTCATTCTGCCTCTTTCATCATCATCTACAAATAAAATGGTGGCATCAAAGTTCAGGGTCTCATAATCCCATGCCCCTAATAGCCCAATCCATGGAGAAACTATTAGCTTATCTGAAAGAGAAACATTTTTTTTCATGAGAAGATCTATGCGATTAAACTGCTCTGAAAATCTAGAGGAAAGGGTTGAATAACTCAAGACAGGAAGACCAAAATAGGGCGATCCATAGTTGATGGTATTGTTATTTTTTAGGTTATTACTATTTTGTCTTGGGGCAAAAGTAAACCACGTATAATTTATATTCACGATCCAGTCATCATGGTAGGTATTAACGCCTGCTGCAACTTTAAAGCCACTTACAGCAAAGGTTCTAGCTTGGATAACATTCCCAGCGGTTGTAGTACTTCCTGGAGAGTAAGCTACATTTATAGCCGATTGATAAGGCTTCCAAAAAGTATAGGATGCACCAATAAAAAAGGGAAGGTGATAAGCACTTTTAAAGCTGCTTTTAGCCTCTTTTGGTGGAGCATGTAGATTTGCGCCGTTACTTGTGCTCCTTTTTGTATCGGCAAAAAGAGGTATGCAAGAGATAAGGAGTAATAGAGATGATAATCTTTTTATATTAGTAGACATGGAGACATTCCTAAGTAAAATTTGAATAGAAATGTAATCATTTATGTACATATTGTCAATCTAATATTTGGTCTAGAAATCCCTCAAAAATTTGCTTAGTGCTTCATAAGAAACGGTAATGACTATACGCCATATGAAACGATAACGACTATATATTAGACTCTTTAAATCTTAGAGATTTATGGCATAAAAAAAGCTAGAGAAAAATCTCTAGCTTTTTTTAACTGATATAACAATAAACTTAGAAGTTTACTCTTACAGCAAGTGTTAAACCTTGCATTGCGAAAGTACCCATGTTACCTGCACCTGAATAGTAACCTAAGAAACCATTGTGGTTAAAATAGGTTTGTAATTGCCATCCAAGGTCAATTCTTAACGCCCAGTCAGTCCAGTTAGAATCCCAACGAAGACCAAGTTCTGTTTCAAACATTGGATCAACACCGTAGTCTGTAGCCTTGTTATTAGCTACAGCTGATGCTGCAACGCCATCAGTGTAATTTAAATTGTTATTGTATACAGTACGGTCTGAAAGAAGTAATGAAACACCTGACTTGATGAATAGACCCCAATCATTTGTGAAGTAGTAGGTACCTTCTCCACCTGCATAAGGACCAATTCCCCACCATGTTTGCTTTTTATAAGCTTGCTGAGTAACAGTGGAAGAAGTATTACCAATGAAGTTTAAATTCTGTGTATCCCACGCTGCAAGTAGACCCATCCATGGACGGAAAGTCATGTAATGACCTGCATAAAATGATCTATCAACTGTAAGATCAATTCTATTAAATTGAGTCTTAAACTGTGACTTTAGAGATGAATAAGCTTCATCAATGGCATTAAATGTTGGTCTGTATGTTACTCCTGTTAGTATAGTATGATCCTTCATACTAGGTGAGTAGTAAAACCATGTATATGCTATCTCAGCATTCCAACCGTCGTGATGAGTGTTTGCACCCAATGACACTTTAAAACCACTAGCAGCGTTCATTGCAGGCTTTAAAACATTACCTCTAACAGTAGTGCCAGTAGTAGGTTCCCCAATAGCTAGGTTCATCCCTTCTTGGTACGGTGCCCAGTATGTGTATGCTGCGCCTACGTAAAATGATAATGCATCAGGTCCACCTGGATGTTGTGGCGGCGGCACTGCGTGCATTGATTTATGTTCTTTATGTTCGTCATTACTATCATATGCAAAAGCTGTTGTAGTTGCACAACATGCTAAAGCAAATAATGGAATTAATCTTTTTAGATTTTTATTCATTCCTTGTGTTCTCCCTTTAATGTAGTTTTTTTTGCTTTTTTAAAAGATTGCGTTTTTAAAAATGCTATTGATAGAAGAGTATCCTTCAATAAAAAAACTGTCAACCTATTTTTCTTGTTTTTATAATTTAGTTTAAGACATGCCATAGATTTGCGATCTTTTTTCCACGTCATGCCCTGTTTATCTTAGAAATTTACCCTTACAGAAAAGGTTAAACCTTGTACTGCAAAATCACTTAATACTCCTGTGCCGGAATAATATCCTAAAAAACCATTATGGCTGAAATATTTTTGGAATTCCCATCCAAGATCGAGGCGTATACCCCAATTGGTCCAATTAGCATCCCAGCGAGCACCAAGGGTTGCATCAAATACTGGCTCTACTCCATTGTAAGAAGTTCTAGAGTTGGTATTAAGACCATCTGTGGAACCATCTGCATTGTAATTGATGTTGCTTGCTTGAACATAGCGGTGAGTAAGCAGCATAGAAATACCTGAGGAGATATAAAATCCCCAATCTTTATTTACGTAGTAGGTAGCCTCCGATCCCGCATAAGGACCTATGCCCCACCAATCTTCTTGCATAATATTTACTTGTTGAACATTGTTTTGACCGCCGGCAATGACTCCTGTATAATTAAGATGTTGTCTATCAGATGCGCCAAGTAGTCCGAGCCATGGGCGTATGGATAAAAAGTGCCCTGCCCAAAAGCTTCTGTCAATGGTAATATCTGCTCTATTAAGCTGCATAGCAAACTGTGAATTTAGTGTAAGAAACGAAACCGTATCTGGAGCAAAAGTCGCAGTATATTCTAGTGAGTCACTTAATGAGTTGCTTCTCATAGGAGTTGGAAGGTAAAACCATGTATAGTTACCAGAGATTACCCATCCATCATGTTGTAAGTTTGCTCCAAGATCAACTTTAAAACCACTTACAGCTGGCATTGCAGGGCTTATTGTAGTGCCTTGAGTCTCTAAGCTGTTTCTTGCAATGGCAATATCTATACCTTCTTGGTATGGAGCCCAGTAGGTATAGGAAACGCCTATAAAAAAATTATTATTTTCTGCGTTTGTTGGATATTTTGCCGGAGGTACTGCCTGATTCACTTTACACTCTTTTGCATTGTCATATGCAAAAATAGGTGTAGCACATATGGTGCTTCCCATAATTAATATTGGTAATAATCTTTTAAGATTCATCTTCATTGCTTTTTTCTCCCTTTAGGTAATTTTTTGTAATTGATAGTAGAGCCTCTTCTTAAAAACTAAATCGAAGTGAAGCGGTTAGCCCTTGCATGGTATAGTTTCCCATAACTCCCGTAGGAGAATAGTATCCCGCAAGTCCATTGTGGGAGAAATATGTTTGTATTTGCCATTGAGCACTTAAGGCTATACCAAAATTTTCATGCATATAACTTAGATTCAATCCCAGAGCAATTTCTAGCATAGGTTCCATGTTATAGAATTTTTTTCCGTAATTGTTATGTTGTATAAAAGGAGCCTCTCCTTGCGGAGTGCTATATTGGAGCGTACTCCAATTATGATACGCATAAAGAATAGAGGCACCTGGTGCAATATATAGCCCAAAATTTTGTGTGAAATTGTACATACAATTCATTCCACTATATGGGCCTACTCCCCACCAGCTTTGGGAATAATTAATAATGCGCGGTTGATTATTGTCATCTTGAATTGCCTGCCCATTCATAGTAAGCCTTTGCCTTTCCCATGATCCAAGAAAGCCTATCCACGGACGAAAGGTGAATTTTTTCCCTGAGTAAAAATCTCTATCAAACAAACCATCCACTCTATTGAATTGATCATAAAATCTTGAGCTGAGTGAGGTGAATTGAGCATTTTCACTTGCAAATGGTGAAATATAGGTGAGGGTAGAGGGAAGCACATGCGTTTTGAAGCCGGGATTGTTTTCAAACCATGTATAATTAACCGCCCAAAACCATCCTGTGTCTGTGTTATTTGCGCCAGCACCCACTTTAAATCCACTGCTAAAATACGTTTTAGGAGTAATCACATTTCCTTTGACCGAACTGGTACCTTGAGCATAAACAAGATCCATTCCCTCTTGGTATGGAGCCCAATAGGTATAGGCTGCCTGCACAAAAAAGGAGGTATTGCGATGATGATCATAGTTATGTTCTAACGGGCAGTTATGATTATGATGGTGCACATTTTGTTCCATAGCGCTTGCATGGGACGATAGCAGACAAATAAGTGCTGTTATGCTGGTAAGTTTTTTTATGGTATACATTGGCGTCTCTATAATAATTAAAATATTTTTTAAATATATAGATGTTGGAGCAATTAGTCAATTAAAATGTACATGTAAAACCAGCGGTTAAGCCTTCCATCGAATAGTTCCCATAGAGTCCTAAAGGAGAGTAATAGCCTTGAAAACCATTATGAGAAAAATAGGTTTGTAGCTGCCATGCACTTTGTACTCGGAGTGTAAACTTTTTCCACTCCATATCACATCGGATGCCAATAGAGGCCTCTACCATGGGTTCAATATTTCTAAAAAGTGTCTCTGTGTTTACAGGAGGAATGTCTAAAAGGATATATTCATCATCAACGGTGCTAATATGTTGCTTAATCGTATGATTAGCTTTGCATAGAGCTATTCCTGATGATAGAAAAAAACCAAATTGCTTTACAAGGTAATAGGTTCCTTCTATTCCGGCATAAGGACCAATAGCGCTCCAGTTTTGAGTGAATTGATACTGCGTTATGTCGGTCGCTTCACTATATTCTTCATCCGCCTTCATATTAAAATTTAGTTGGCTCTCTTCCCAAGCGCCTAATATTCCCATCCAGGGTCTAATTGCAATAAATCTTCCTGTAAAAAAACTTCTATCAATGGTCATATCGACCCGATTGAACCAATTAGCAAATTGGGAATGTAGGGTGTCAGATTGAAAAGATTCTGCGCTAAAAGGAGTTTGATAAGGTACATGAACTTTTAGATTTTGTTCGTGAAACTTTGGGTAATTATAAAATAGGGTATAGCGGGATGATACGGTCCAATTATCATGATAGCTATTCCATCCAGCTCCTACTATAAAACCACTTCGATAGTAGGTGGTTGGTCTGATGGTATTACCAGATTCGATGGTATCTCCTACTGAGTAGGCGATGTTCATCCCTTCTTGATAAGGTGCCCATAAGGTATAACTAGCAGTGAATTGGAGGGGAAGAGTTTTTTTTTCAATATGCTGTAGTGATGGAGGGGTATTTTTTTCTGCGCAAAGAGGAGGAGCTGCTAAAGAGCAGCAAGATAGGGTAAGGAAAAATGCTCTTGTTTTTAAAAATGACATATGGCCCTTTTTTACTCATCTATATAACCAATAAGATGCAGCGTATAATATTTTATTATATCTATTAAGGAATAAAATCAATAATTATAGTCATTACCTTTGTAGAAATGGTATGAGCCTTTCTAAAGAATGAATCCATTCAATGGAAAAGCCGCCTATTTTTTGTACTATGACATACCATCCGGCCCAAAGTAATGTCAGCCCAAGAAGAGATTTAAGAGGCATTCCTAAAAATGCAATTTGTACATTAGGAGCGAGTCTATTTGCAATACCTAGAAAAGATTCTGCCATTAATATTGCTACCAAGGAGGGGGCAGCTAGTTGAACGGCCATGGTAAATACCTGGTTCATAATGTCATACATTGTATGCCAGAAATGGTGGTCTTTGTCATAAAAAGCAAGAGGAAAAAAGCCATCTACAGGAATAACATCAAACGAGGTGCCAATGGCATCGAAGAAAAATAAAGGGCCGCCTAAGCCGTAGAACAAAACGATAAGATAATAGTTCATCATTATTCCAATAGAAGAGGCTTGAGATTGAGTAGTGGGATCTTGCCCCATCATACTCGATGCACCTCGGGCATAGTCAATAAAAATTCCAGAACTTTGCGCTACGAAAAATGGAACCGATGCCATATAACCGAGAATAAAGCCAATAAGCAATTCTTTTACGGAATAAAAAACAAATAATGAGGAGGCCATTTCCATATTTTGGCCGCGGCTAACTAAAATGGTGGGAAGGAATACAACCGTTAGTGAAAGGGCAAAGCCAACTCTTCCCATAATAGGAACAAGCTTTGCTCCAAGAAAAGGGGTAATTGCACAAATAGGACCAAGTCGCATGAGACCTAAAAGGACAAGCTTCCAAAGCGTGTTATAATCCATCCCTTCTATATGAGAGATCAAATGAATAAATCCTTCATCCATTGTCTATTATAAGCTCCATTTATGGAAATTCATGAATATTGAATTTGCAAATTGAACAATTTGGCCTGCTAAAAATCCTCCCATAATAAAAAGCGTCATGATTACCGCTACTAATTTGACCGTAAAAGAAAGGGTTTGCTCTTGTATTTGGGTTGCTGCCTGGAAAATAGCTACTGTCAACCCAAATATCATACTAATAAGTATGGGAGGTCCTGAAAGAATTAATATTAAAAGTAGAGCTCGATAAGCCAGTTGAACAATTTCTGCATGAAACATAAAGCTACCTATATGATAAGACAATCCCTTCTACAACAAGTGTCCACCCATCGATCATCACAAGAAGTAAAAGTTTTAAGGGAAGGGCAATGGTTAATGGCGAGAGCATCATCATACCCATGGCGAGTAAGACATTTGATACCACCAGATCTACAACAAAGAACGGCAGATATATGAGTACCCCAATTTCAAAAGCCCCTTTCACCTGAGAGGTGATATAGGAGGGGATCAAAACAATAAAATCGGTAGGCTTTAGCTCTGCTCTAAATGCTGGCGGGAATTTCTTCTTAGCAAGCTTGAAAAAATAATTTCTGTGCTTGGACGAGCAGTTTTTCACTAAAAATTTTCTCAAAGGCTCTTTTGTTTTTTCAGCCACCCCTACAATATACTCTGCCGATTGCGCAGTAAATACCTGCCCATTTGCAGGTGCGTTTTTATGAATGTAGCTATGGCCCGCCTCATACATGGCAAGACCTGTCGGAAACATCACATATACAGACATCAAAATAGCCATCCCATTGATTACCTGATTAGGAGGGGAGTTTTGCACGCCAATGGCCTGCCTTAAAAGGGAAAGAACCACAACCATTTTCAGAAAAGAGGTGAGAAGCATCACACCATAAGGCAATATTGCCATGGCTGCAATTACCGCTACTTTTGTAACTAGCGGGGGCTGCTGCACTTGATTAACGCTTGCAAGGTTCTCTGCAACACCATCTGCCGCATGTCCTGCAAACGGAATGCATAATAACCCTATAAGCAGTAGAAAGAAAAGGTTCTGTTTCTTGAAAAATGCCATAAGGGCCCTTTATAGCCTATTCACCATTCAATTGCAACCACAACAAATTCTTATAATGCTTTGCGCACGCCCTATTCTGATTTTGTTTTTTCAAAGGCTTTTTTCAAGGCGGCATATTGATTGCTCAGGCTTGCGTTGAGAATTCCTTTTTCTGTTTGGATGATGCAACTCCCTTTTTCTACATCTGATCGCTCTTCTATAAGGAACATATCAAGGCTTTCAAAAAGCTTTTTAAAGTCATCTTTATGTGCTTCAACGATTTCAATATCACCTTTATGAACAAAAAGCTTGACCTCGTTACTTGTAGTCACATTTTTAATAACCTGTGTGATGATGTCAACGACAAGCTCAGGATGCTCTTTTAATCCCTCTCCTACAATTCGTTTGGTGGTTTTTAATACTAACGGAAGAATGGTGTTTTGCAATTCATGGCGTAGATTCTTGATGCGATCATCAAAATAGAGAATATGCTCATTATAAATTTCCAGCCCTTTGGCATAACCGGCTTTTTTAGCCTTTTTATGGATGCCTTTTGCGTCGTTATGAGCTTTTTCTATGATTTGCTCAGCTTCTGCTCGTGCTGCATTGAGCATCTCTTTTGCATCGATTACAGCAGAAACAGTCTCTTTTTTTAAGATCTTGTCTCCTGTATGGATTTTTAGGTCTTCTTTTATGGTGAACAGGTGCATAAAAATCTCCAGGTAGTAAGGCTGTCATTTTCCCATCCGCGATAGTTAGCGGCTAAATGGGCTTGTTGTTTTAAAAGTGCATTTATATTGTCGCTCATCTGCTTTGGCAGGAAGTAGGTAAAGAAAAAATGATATTGTACAGGTGCATCTTTTATCGCTTGGGCAAAACGATATTTACCTCTCTCTTCTATTAAAGTATAAAGCATTTGCTTATCACCTTTGTAGCTGGCTAAATTCATTGAGGTGAGTGGCGAGAGGTTATCTTTTCCGCTGAGGAGATTCATAAAAGCAATTTGCTCTTTATCAAAAGCTTTTTGTAATTCCTTAAGGGTAGCTCGTGAGATGATTTTTTTTACTTCTAATACTACATCTATTAATCCTAGAAAATGTACTACTTTGGAAAGCGGAACTCCTGTATCGGAAAGTAATTCTAAAATGGGATGAAAAGGAATGATGCCAGGTGGAGGGAACGCAGGTAATGCTTTTTTGAAGAGCATGCCCAGTACAAATGCAGAGAAAGCTTCTGTCTCATACTCTTTGTAAATGGTATCTGGACCTGTAAGATCTACCTGCTTATATTTAGGAAAAGCTGTCACATAAAAGAGCTTTTCTTTTACAGGAAGCTTATCTAGGTAATGCTTAAAATGAGAGATATCTACCCGTTTCACTATTTTTTGAGTAGTCATAGGAACCTGTAGCGTCTTTTGGGGGAACGCAGGGCTCTCTATATTCTCTCTCGCTCGAGTGGATAGGTAGGAGATAAGATGAGCTTTTTTTTCAGGCTCTAATAATGATAACTTTTCATTGAGAGCTAAAAAATTCAACAAGGTCATAGCTACTCCTTGTTATTACCCTCTGCGGGCATTTCATTAACCGGTAAAGCTTTTTGAATTTTGCTCTGATATGGCGCTGGACTAAAGATCCTTCCAAATCCGCCATTTGCTTTTACTACAGGGTACATCTTCCAAATTACCCATCCCAGCAGCAGAGCAAAGACGATGGTTATAGCTGTTAGGAGAAAGAAAAAGAGGCGGAATTTGCCTGTTGAATCTTTGTTCATTGTAATGGACCAGATGCGCACCTGCTCATCGGCTTTTGCAAGCGAAGTCTCTTTTAATAGATCTACCGGAGATACATCTGTAAATCTTGATTTATCAGATACTACGGTGACATTATCAATGGATAGATCCTGAATGCTTCCTGAAACCAAACGCTTGATCTTTAATACAAGATGGCTATTTGGGTCATCCATTACCCCTTGATGCTTGACAAAAACGGCGGCCGTAGTGTGCTGCTGCGCAGTCTGATTGAAGGCGTCCTCTACCGGATTTGGAAAAGAAATTTGTACATCTGCATCAATTACCCCATCAATCATTAAGATTACATTTTGAAGCTGCTGAGCGAGTCCTGATTGATACCGAATGGTTTCCTCTTTGTCCGTTGACATAAAGCCGCTTTTAGCAAAAAGCTCTAAAAGGGTGGTCCCTTTTCTTTGCGGAAGGCCATTTTGATTTAATAAAGACATCGCCTCTACACTTTGAGAAGCATCTACTTGAATATTGAATTTGACAATAGAACTTTCCGCTCCTGTGGTAGCTGCTTTTGCAGCAACTTTTGTAGAATTAATCCCTCGACTTTCGAGAAAAACAACAATAACATTTGCCTCTCTTTCCTCTAAATTATTCAAAATTGTCTCATGTGCGGTGCTACAGGAAGCGAGAAATACTCCCAAAAAGCAAATAATAATAGGTATAAGGTTTTTACGCATAATGATATCACTCCAAAAAACTGCATAGGTAGAGTAGCAGAGTCTTTTGATAAAAGCTACCCCTAATATTGTAATACCATCTGAGTTACATAATAGCAATCGTATATCCGTTCTTTCTGTAGGGATGAAATAATATAAGAAGAAGTTTTTAGTGCAAAGTAATATTAATATTTGTATGGTAGAATTTTAAAATTAAACTAGTTAGAGGAAGAGATGAAGAAGAAATTATTAATGGCACTATGTTCATGTTCCTGTTTTTGTTTAGAGGCAAAGGTGGATAGGTTAGAATATAAAGAACTTTCTGAATGGAGGATGACAGATCATGTGGAGCCTTTTAGTAAATTTTTCATGCTTTATAAGCCAAAAAATATAGTTGAGTTAGGTCTTGGTTTTGGAACAGTGAATTTTATTAGAAATTGTGATAAAGTTTTATCGCTAGAATTGGTAGTTCCTAGGTTTGGAATGAAATGGTTTAATGAATGCACACAATGCTATAAGGATTTTGATACTTGGCAAGGTTCTACTATTGATATTTGTGAAAATTTAGTTTTGTTAGAAGGGCAGAGGGTTTCTTACCTTTTTGAAAATCCTAGTAAGATTGATTTCTATCTAGAAGAAATAAATAATCTTAGTAACTTGATCTTAGGGAAGGGTAATATGCTACTTTCTGAAGAAATAGAGGTTATCTTTATTGATTCAGGATTCATATGTAGAGCAGATCTAGTAAATGCTTTTTTTGGTAAGGTTCCTATTATTGTTGCACATGACACCAATAGCACCAATGGTTTTTATAAAGGGTATGGCTATAGCAGGATTACGGTTCCAGAAGATTATGAAAGGATACACTTTTCTAAGGGGCAGGGTACCACATTTTTTATTAGAAAAGATTATCAAAATCTTATCCACTCTTTGAACGAATACAAATTATAATTCTTCAACTAACCAAAAACCTAGTTGCCTGCCTTCTACCTCTTCATCAATATAAAAAAGAGGCTCTCCTGTTCCATAAAATGGGAGTGCTAGATTAACAGGTCTACAATGACCGTCTTGAATCTCAGTTACTTTATCTATTTTAGAATAGGTACTGATCAGCGCATATTTAGATCCACTTTGTCTAATATTGTCTATAACTTTATGAATGTTAGCGTTAGATAGGTGTAAAAGTAAATCCCTGCAAATAATTAGATCGTATTTGTCAATTTTTGATGATACTGCATTCATATAAGAAAAATCTATGTTAGTAGTTTGGTATTTTGCGATATTGTTATCTATTATTTCTTTAACAATATCCCCACCATGATACGAAATTCCTGTAAGATTTACCTCTTTCATCCAATTGAAGTCTCCGGAAGGAAGATCTAATATAGTTTTAATGTCATATTCTTTAATGAGTGTGGGTAGAGCTTCTCTAACTTTTGTAGTATAGGCGATCATGGAACCTTTTCCTGAAACGGTTTCAGGATATCCTCTTGGGAATAGTTTATTCTTATAAATATTTGTAAAAACAGTCTCTAAATCCTTTGCTAAAAGGGAACTGAAAAGAAAAAGAAGTGCAGGAATTTGTTTCATGGGATAGCTCCATAGTTGAAAGTAAAGAATGTTCTCCAGTCAGAATTATTGATGGGAATGTTGTTTTTCTGCAGTAGTATACTTACAGGGATTTGTTCCGGGAATGGTGAGTAGAAGGCTATTTTCCCGATAGCAAGCTCATACCACTGATTGAGCATTTTTTGAATAGATGTGTTTTCAAGGTTAAGGCCAAATATATTTGTTGCATAGTGAGTCATGTTTTCCCATTCAGTATGTGTAATGTGTGTTGCCTCTCTTATGTGTTGATGGCAGTTCTTTTGAAAGGACCAAAGAGAGTCCCTTAAAAAAACTGGTTTTTGGTCTAGGGATTCCCAAACCTTATCCAAGGGATTTAGTATTTCAATGATGCCATCTAACCATAAGATTTTTTTGTAGCCAAGTCTTTGCATTCTGCGGATCATAGCAAGCTTGAAGGCATATGGGACATCATAGAATTGTAGATCTCCTTCAGCTACATTTGGGTAGCCTCCCACCTGATAAACAAAATCCCCTGTAAATGACTGCTCTTTTAGATTTTCAATACGTGCCTTAATAAAATAAGGGATATCCTTTCCCCGCTTGGTCCAATTGAAACTAAAGTAGGTACAGATAGCAACTCTTTCTCGGTTATCCCCAAAGGGCACAATGGTTACATCTTTATCGAATTGTCCATCTTTTACAAAAGTAAAACTTTTAAATGTTTCTAGGCGGGGCATATAAGGAGGGAATCCTTTCCTATGCCATATTAGAAAGTTGAGATATGGGGAGTTTGAGTGCAGTAGTTTTTTCTGTAAAGATTTAAAGTCATCAACACTTGGATTTGTATAGTTAATACCGTATAGATGAAGGCAGAATAAGCATAGTATTAGTGTGTATTTTTTGAACATATAACCACCTTTATAGAGGTAAAAATTAAACTATCTCTCGATAGAAGTCAAATGTATTTTTTTGATTTTTTTTAGACTCTTCTTGAAAAAAATATATAAAGTATTTTATTGTTTGCATTAGAGGGTTTTATGAGAAAAGTAATACACCTGTTTGTGTGGACATCTTTGGCTAATTTTTTATTCTCCGGACTGTCTCAGGATAATTCTGTTTCTCTTTTATCATATCCTAGGTCAGGGAATACTTGGTTAAGATATTGTATTGAGGAATTAACTAAAAGGCCAACTACGTGGCATGATATGGAAAGCTTAATAGGAAGAGTAGAGTTTTCTGGGAATGAGCCTTTAGGAAAAACCTTTGATCTTGGTTTGGATTATGCAAAGCCATATGTTTATAAGCATCATGATATTTATAGTCTAGATGACTCGCCGCTTATACTATTGTTAAGAAATCCAAAGGAATGTGCTTGGGCGCATTGTGTTTGTTATGCTAATTTTCTAACAGAGGCAAAAATATATATTGAAAATATTGAGCATTTTGAGGCGTTTAAAGGGGATAAGCTTTTAATTTACTATGAAGATTTGTTGAGTGATCCTTTCTCTATCTTAGAAAAAGTAGTTTTATTTTTATCAAAAATAACAAAGGAAGATTGTCGTATGCGGGTCAATAACTTCTTAAGGGAGTATCAAAGACACAAGCAAAATTCAATAGAGTTTTACGGAATGCATATGAGAGAAGTGGTAACAGCGTCTAAACAAAATTTACTATATTATTCAAAGAATTCTACTCTAGAGAGTAGAAAAAAGTTTGATAATGAGTTGTATATGGCAAATCCATATTTATGGGATAAATACCTAAGTCGCTATAAAGAAATGGATTAGAGTGTGTATTTTATCTTAAATACACACTCTTTAAGAGGAGATTATGAAGTATATAAAGTTTTATTGTTTACTGTTGATGTACTTACCATGTTATGCAACAACCGATCTATTTATAGTTTCGATTCCAAAGTCAGGGACTCATCTTATAGAGAAGTTTTTTTTACTTCTTGAAGAGAAATGTGTGGGGTATGATTATAAGCAACAGGTTTTTCATCCAGGGCTGTCTACGCCAATTTCACGTATATGGGAGGAATCTCTAGAAATCATAGAAACAAGCAAAAGAAAAAAACTTATTTTAAATATTCGAGACTTAAGAGATTGTTATTGTTCTGCTGTTCCTTTTATAGACAAACTGATGGAAGCTGACCCAAACATTTATTTTTATAATATCATGAAGGGATTTGAAGGTTTTGATGAAAAATTAAAGCATTTCCTGAGGGAGGATGTTAAGTTTCCATGGAATTATGTTCCCGTATTTGAAGAGGCGAGAAAGTTTAGTTTGCTGGAGAATGTTTTTCTTGTTAGGTTTGAAGACCTAATTGGAGAGGATAAAGAAGCGCAACGAAATTTAATAAAAGATCTTATTGATTATTTAGAGGTAGAGTGCTCAGATGAAGCGATAACAGAAATACAGGACGATCTATTTGGGCCAGAAAAAGTGTTGAATGGTGAGCTTTATTTTCATGAAGGAAAAACAGGGAAATGGAAAACTATGTTTACCGAGGAGCATAAGAGAATGTTTAAGGAACGAGCTGGAGAATATCTTATTTTTTTCGGATATGAAAAGGATAGTAATTGGTAAGATACTCCTATGGTTCTTTGAAAAATCGTTAGTTTAATCATTTTCTAGATTTCGTATAGATGATTTTTTTAAAAGAAGTAAGTTTGCAATAACTTGTAAATGTCGGTATTTAGCAAGTAAGTCTCGTATATCGGAATGGGAATACTGATTATACAGTGTCTTTAAATAGAGGATTACCAAAGTCAATTGTTACAAAATAGTACAATTTTGAGTTAGATCATCAAATATAGTTATTATCGTTTCAAGTGGCGTGTTTTTTTGTGAATGATTCTACTTGCTTTCAAAGGGACTATTTAGATGATGGAGGTATGGGATTTAGGGCAAAGAGATCAACTACCTTTTTATCAATGCTTTATGGGTTTTGGGGTCCGTGTGTTGATAGAGATCAGTACCTTTATTATCATCGGTTGCTTGTTAAAGCGTTGAAGGAGGGAGGAAAAGCCCTCGAGCTTTCTTGTGGCAGCGGCCATCTGCTCCTTTCGTTTGTAAAAGAGGGGATGGATGTTAGGGGGATGGAGGGGTCGGTGGAGCTTTGTAAGTCGCTAAGGGAGCGCGCGGGTAAAGAAGGTTTAAAAGTAGATTTACAGCAGATGAAGCTTGAGACATGTGAGATGAAGGGGAAATATCGTTTTATCTATTTAAGCTTAGGTTCTTTCCAGATGTTAGATGATAGAGAGGATGGGAAGGTGCTTCTTTCAAAAATTTTTAGAGCTCTTGAAGATGGGGGAGCTTTGTCTATTGCATTGTTTCTTCCAGATAGAGACGTTCCATTTGCAGCAGGCAATTGGGTTATTGCCTCGGATAATAAGGATAAGAATACAAAATTGAGATATGTGCGGCGGGAGAAAAGTAGCCATGATATCATGGAGCAACTGATTGAGGGGAAGGTTCGTTATGAGACGTGGCTCGGCAGGGATCTTTTAGAGATGGAGGAGAAGGATTTACATCTTCGCTACTATGGAAAGTATGAGTTTATCTCTTTGTTAAAAGAAACAGGCTTTAAGGATATAGAGATGCATACTTCCTATCAAGAGCAAGGCGATCCCAAGGAGGGGCTAATGCTTTTTCTTGCTAAAAAAAAGCAGATATAGTCGTTAGCGTTCCTTATGGCGTACTGTTCAATGAATTTTTGAGGGAATTTTGGGGCGTTTAGCGAGCTAATATTATAAATATTAGTGAGATGCATTTATCAAAAAGCTACAAAAATTCGCTTAGTGCGTCATAAGGAACGCTAACGACTATATAAAAAGACTCTGACAACCAATGTTTATCAGAGTCTCCTAAGTAAGATGCCGATGATTTTATTCAGCACTCTTCTTGCTATTTTCCGTAGAAACTTAGCTTGCAGCAGCAACTTCAGCTACTTTTGCTTTTGTATTCGTAACTTCAGCTTCAGCTTCTGTTTTTGTTTCTACCGCTTCTTCTTTTGGAGCTTTTGCCTTTTCTTCTTTAACTTTTGAAGGGAAAACTTCCTTTTTTCTTTTTTCATGTTCGATCAGTTTGCTCTGCATTTGAAAAGGACCTAGAAGGTTTCTTAGTACAGGTTTAGTGTGATCAAGAGCAACATGATAATATTTTGGAGAAGGTTGGTCTGCAAGATTGCCATCTTTGTCTCTTTTGCTCACTATATATTGCTCAAGTCTTAGGTGTAACCAGAGTACACCGAGTCCATGTGTAGAAAAAGTAACCCAGTTTTGGTATTTAGGGTTATTCAACTCTTTGCCCAAGAACTCAACACTTGCATCGACAAGCTCGGAGACCTTATATTTCCTTAAGAAATCTGCTACATGAGCAGCTTGTAGGCGACACGGAGTGAGATACATGGAACCTTTGTCTGGAGCGTTGGGAGAAACAAGTGTCCAACCTCTATGTGGAACCCATGTACTCTTATCTTTAGGTAAATGTTTACCGCGCTCGATTTCTCCACCTTCATATAGCTGTGTGAATACATGTGGTTGTATAGGTACCTGTGTAGCACTATCCTTTGTTTCCGGCTTTGTCTTCTCAATAGAGTTATGGTTGGATTCCTGTGCTATGTAGAAATTTATATCCGCTATTTTATTAATATTGAATGTATCATCTGGATTTTTCATGTTGCAAGGGTCGCTTCTCAAGTAAACAAAATGTCCTTGTTTAGCAATCGTTTGCATCATCATATACACCCAGCTCAATTTGGTCTTTAATATTACTTCTGCATCATGTGTAAGTGTTTGTGTGGTATAGACAACTTTTGCTTGCGGGGGTGTTGTCGTTTTACAACCTCCGCCACCATCGTTTTTTTTGGTAGGCGCTTGTGCTGCCGTTTTTTGTGTTGTCGGATTTTGTTGGGAGATCTCTTTGGGAGCGATTTCTACTCGATCTGTTAGTTTAACGCCACTAGAAGAAGGGGGTGGAGAGGAGGTTACTGGAGGAGTGGTTGCCCGCTCTGTGTTTGTTGTTACTGAATCAGCCATAATATTTCCCTTTTGTTAATGTTTGTGAATGAATGCGTTAAGTTATCATTTAAAATTCTTTTCTGTCAAATTTTTCCTGTTTTTTTTATAGAAATAGTAAACATTACATTGCCCTTTCGTTTATACACCAAGGTAGTGCCGTTATTATTAGTAGAGTCTTTTGAAAAACTGTTGACCCAGTGCATAAAAAAATGTATGCTACGATTTTGATTTCTATAGACGGAGAAAGGTATGCACACAATTGCTTGTTGCAGTTTTAAAGGCGGAACAGCCAAAACATCCACAGTGTTACACTTAGGTGTATTTTTAGCGAAAAAGTTTAACAAAAAAGTGTTGTTGATTGATTTTGATGCGCAGGCAAATTTAAGCACAGGTCTTGGTTTTAGTTCT
>JAJACI010000014.1 GCA_022601595.1 Chlamydiia bacterium
GAGATGATTGATTGTGCTAACTCTTCCTTTAAAGGGAGGAGTAGACCTTTAAAAGATGTAAGTTTTCATAAGTCATTGAATATGTATCTTGCTATACAAAAATCATCCAATATTTATCCAGCAAGAATTATAGAAAAGGTGTTAGAAAGTCTTGGTCCAAAATGGTATTCTGATCAACTTTCAGAGGTTTTTGGCCTGGGTAATAAAAGCGGGCTAGAGCTCCCTTATGAAAATGCAGGAATGATACCGGTGTATGGCAGAAAATATAAAAATGGCAAGCAGCAATGGTCTGACCCCACTCCCTATTCTCTGGCAATTGGATATAATGTTTTAGTAAATTCTGTGCAGATGGCTCGTGCCTATTCCGTATTTGCAAATGGAGGTTATTTAGTAGAGCCAACCCTAATAGATAAAATTATTTCTCCAGAAGGGGAGGAAAAAAGGCTCAAAAAAAGGGAAAAGAAGAAAGTTTTGTCGAAAGATATTGCAGACATAATGATGACCGCATTAAAGTATACTACGAAAAAAGGAGGTTCGGCATATCTTGCAGATATCCCAGGATATAGTGAGGGGGGAAAAACAAGTACTACAGAGAAGCTTGTAAAGGGAGTTTATTCAAAAGATACTCACCTTTCAAATTTTATAGGGGTAGCTCCTGCTAATTCTCCAAGGTTTGTTCTGATAGTAACCGTTGATGAACCAGAAAGGAAATATATTCCTGGTTTTGGAACCACGCATTTTGGGGGGAAATGTGCAGCGCCAATTTTTAGGGAAATAGGAAAAAGGTCTTTAGAGGCATTGAAAGTGCCATATGATGATCCTTATGGTTTTGCTAGAAATGATCCACGCACAAGGCAAAAGCAATCAGATTGGTGGAGGGAGACAAAAGAGCTGCAAGCTGTATATGACCTACATAATCAATAAAGTTTATAATAGTAAGAGGTAATAAATGAAGCTAAAGAAAGTATTAAAAGATGTGGAAACGATACAGGTAAAAGGATCAAAAGAAATAGAGATTACTGGGGTTTTCACTCATTCAAAGGTTGTCTTTCCAGGAAGTATTTTTATAGCAAGAGCAGGATCAACCACTCATGGAAACCATTATATTCCAAATGCCATTGAAAATGGCGCCTCCTGTATTGTTCTTGATATGTACAATCCTTTTCTAACCGGGGTAACTCAGGTCGTAGTAGAAAACCCCTCTAATGTTCTTGCAAAAATTGCTTCTAATTTTTTTGAAGACCCTTCAATGAAATTAACTATGGTAGGCATTACCGGCACCTGTGGAAAAACCACCGTTTCCTATTTTACAAAACATCTTCTTGAACAAGAGGCGATAACAGGACTTACCGGCACTGTGGAAACCTTTACCGGGCTCAAGCGTTTTAAGAGCTCTCTTACCACTCCTGATGCTCCTGATTTAATGAAAATATTAAAGGAGATGAGAATAGGCAAATGTAAAAACTGTGTGATGGAGGTCTCCTCGCACGGTCTTGAACAAGGAAGGCTTAAAGAAACAATGTTTGATGTGGTAGCATTTTTAAATTTATCTCATGAGCATTTAGATTATCACGGTACCATGAAAGAATATCAGCTAGCAAAGGAAAGACTGCTTGCCCACCGTAAAAAAGATGGCATTGCAGTGGTTTCCTTAGAATCTTCATGGGGTAAAAAATTAAAGAAAAAAGTGCCAGAGGCAATCACCTTTGGTTTTTCTAAAAAAGCGGATATTTATGCTGAAAAAGTGGTGATGACAAAAGACGGTTCGACTTTTGATCTATGCAGTTCTGAGGAGAAAAAAAGAGTAACCATCTCATCGATTGGAAAATTTAATATAGAAAATGCCCTTGCCGCTTCGGCCATTGCATATGCGCTAGGTATAAGCTTAGAAAAAATTG
Organism: Chlamydiia bacterium; assembly: GCA_022601595.1. Classification (GTDB taxonomy): domain Bacteria; phylum Chlamydiota; class Chlamydiia; order Chlamydiales; family 2-12-FULL-49-11; genus JAJACQ01. The sequence goes on from JAJACI010000014.1 coordinate 1,899, forward strand.
CCTGCCGTTTAGAAACTCTCCCCGCTGTTCCTGGAAGGATGGAAAAGATTAAAAATGATTTAGGTATAGAGATAATTGTAGATTATGCACATAAACCCGATGCTTTAGAAAAGGTTCTTATGGCTATAAAAGAGACGATTTCCGGTAAACTAATAACCGTCTTTGGATGCGGAGGGCAGAGGGATAGAGAAAAAAGACCTTTGATGGGATCTTTAGCACAAAAATATGCAGATTTTGCAGTGCTTACCAATGATAACCCTAGAGGGGAAGACCCTCTCTTGATTATTGAGGAAATTAAAAAAGGGATAAAGTCTTTAGACTATATTGTTATTGAAGATAGAAAAGAGGCGATACAGTTTGCAATTAACAAAGCGGAAAAAGGGGATACTATCTTGCTTGCTGGCAAAGGACATGAGGAAGAACAGGAAATTTTAGGACAACGTCTGCCCCTGTCTGACAGAACACTTGCAAGAGATATGGCCTGTAGCATATAATAAAAAAATCTATGAAATATTTTTCCCGCCTCTTATTGGTTTTTCTAGCATTTATTTTATCAGCCTGTTTTGAATCAAAGCAGACAAAATATGCTGATATTATTAGGAAAAATAAAATACATGCCCGCCATACTATGCCAATTATCGTTTTAGATGCCGGACATGGAAGCTTGGATCCCGGCGCTCATAATGAACTATGCGAGGAAAAAACCCTTACTTTAAAAACAGCCCTATATACCAAGGCAGAGCTTATAAAAATGGGATATAGAGTGGTGATGACACGTTCTCGTGATGAATTTATTACCCTTAAAAAGCGCGCACAAATTGCCAACGATTTAAAATCACAAGTGCTGGTGAGCATACATTTTAATTCTGCGCAAAATAAAAAAGCCCATGGCATAGAAGTTTTTTATCCCAAAAAAGCAAAGCCCTGGAAACAAAAGCGCTCTAAACTTTTAGCGCAAACTATCCTTAGAAAAATGCTTGTAAATACAGGCGCTCAATCCAGAGGAATAAAAGAGGGAAACTTTTGCGTGATCAGAGAGACAAATATGCCAGCTGTACTTGTAGAATGCGGGTTTATTACAAATGACAGAGAGTGCCGTAAGATGTTAAAGCCTGATTACCAGAAACTCCTAGGAAAGTCTATAGCCCAAGGTTTAAATCAATACTTTGACCTGTGACAATAGCGTTTTTTTGAGGAGTTTTTCCCTGTTTTTGGGCTCTGAGTACCACATGCACACTATCGCCCAAAAACCGAAAAAACCTCTCTAAAAAAACGCTATTCTCACAGGTCAAAGTCTAGTCAAGATATAGAAAAAAACTCTATAAAATTCCCTCAAAAATTCATGACCAGTACGTCATACGAAGCGGTAATGACTATAAAATATATAAATAGAGAAATTTCTGACAAATCGCTTGTTAGGAAGCGTATTAACTATACATTCTTTGTAGGACGTTAAAGGTAAGTGTGGCAATTTTTTGAGGCTGGCCCTCAAGCGCTGTAAGCATTTGTTTTTCTGTCCTATTTAACTTTGCAATCAAGTGATTTCCAATATCTTGATTTTTAAAGGAGATGTTCTTATAGCATCCAAATAGGTTTTGAAACAAGGTGATGAAAAATTTCTGCGCTTTATTATAGACTTGAAACCCCTTTTCTCTATGAATTGCTAGTGAGTGTGTACTTTTAAGTAGCTGCCCTGTTCTTAGTGTTAATTCCATAATAAACCTCTATATAAGAGTAATTATAGCACAATTATTAATAAAATTAAAGTTTTCATTATCCGTCTAGTTGTAGACTCTTATAAGACAGTAGTTTATAGTGAGATCATAAAAGGTGCAGTTATTCAGAGTCTCCTCAACCTACTACAATTGTAGTAGGTTGTTGGTGCTAAAAAAAGCAAGAAGGGCCGGGGGCCCTTCACACGGTAATGGCAATCAAAGTATTGTCTATCAGACTCTCCTTAAGGAGACTCTGATAAACTACACTTTTTAGAATTTCTTCAGATTTTTTGAAATAAATCCGATTTTAGAGTAAGCGGCATCCCTATCGGGATGGGGCGCCATGAAAAATAGGATTTATAAGAAATCTGGAAAATTATAAAACTGTCCGTTTTTCAGAGTCTCCTTAAGCGTTATATGCTGCAGAGGAGGCTGATCCGCCGTGTCCTGTCCAGTTGGTGTGGAAGAACTGCCCTTCGGGCTTATCGATCCTTTGGTAGGTATGGGCACCGAAATAGTCTCTTATAGCCATTAAAAGGTTTGCAGGGAGTATCTCTGAGGTGATACCGTCAAAGAAGGAAAGCGCTGAGGAGAAGCAAGGGCATGGAACGTGGTGTATCACGCTTAGTGCTATCGTCTCACGCCATCCTTCGTTACATTTGAGCATAGCCTTTTTGAAAAACTCATCATGAAGAAGGCTTTCAAGGTTAGGATTCTTTTTATAAGCAGCTTCTATATCGTTTAGGAATTTACTTCTGATAATACAGCCATTCATCCACATACGAGCAATTGCTGCGTAGTCAAGGTTCCATTTATAGGAATCGGAGGCTTGTTTCATGAGCATATAGCCTTGAGTGTAGGAGATAATTTTTGCTGCATAGAGACCGCGCTCTACATTATCAATAACTACATCTTTGTCTGTACTACAAAGCCTTGTGTGCCTTTTGTAAATGCTGGATAGGTCTTTTCTCATCCCTTTTAGTGTAGATAGGTACCTTGCATATACAGACTCTGTGATCATGGATAGAGGAACGCCTTCATCAAGAGAGCTTTTTGCTGTCCATTTCCCAGTCCCTTTTTGCATAGCTACATCTAATACTTTTCCAACAAGCGGTTTACCGTCAGTATCATCGTAGGCAAAAATATTTGCCGCCACTTCAATTAAGAAACTATCTAGATCGCCTTTATTCCACTCATTATACACCTCGGCAAGCTCTTTTTCTCCTAAACCAAGGACATGCTTCATCATATCCGATGCCTCACATATGAGCTGGATATCTCCATATTCAATACCGTTGTGAACCATTTTCACGTAGTGACCAGCACCGCCTTCGCCCACAAAGTCACAACAAGGATCGCCCTTAGGAGTCTTTGCAGCAATCGTTTGTAATAAGTCTTTTACATCTTTCCATGCCTCGCGGCTTCCTCCAGGCATCATAGAAGGGCCATGACGAGCTCCGTCTTCTCCACCTGAGATACCACAACCTAAATATAAAAAACCCTTGCTTTCTAGTTCTGTAATTCTTCTTTCGGTATCTTTATAATAGCTATTACCACCATCGATGATAATATCGCCTTTTTCTAGATGGGGGGTTAATAGGTTGATAAAAGCATCTACTGGCTCTCCAGCTTTTACCATAAGTAGTACACGGCGAGGTTTTGCAAGCGATCCTACAAATTCTTCAATTGTTTTAAATCCCTTGACCTTTGTCCCTTTGGCCTCATTTTCCATAAAGGCATCAACTTTGGATGTAGTTCTATTAAAACAAGAAACAAGAAAATTGTGGTCATTGAAATTTAAGATCAAATTTTGCCCCATAACAGCCAATCCAATTACGCCGATATCTGATTTATTACCCATTTTCCCTCTCCTTAATTTTCCTTTGTTGTCATAAACGATGACATTTTCTATAATACTCTCTTGATAGATAATTTTCCATCATAATTCTCAGCCCTTGTAGCTCAGTGGATAGAGCATTCGCCTCCTAAGCGAAGGGTCACACGTTCAACTCGTGTCAAGGGCGCTTTCCTTAAATAGAACAATTACCCCTCTTTCTATCAAGCTTTTTTCTGAGCACTATGCCTTATAGTCGTCATCCCTTAAAATAATTCTATAGGAGACTCTGAAAAACGGACAGTTTTATAATTTTCCAGATTTCTTATAAATTCCATTTTTCGTGGCGCCCCATCCCTACAGGGATGCCGCTTACTCCAAAATAGAATACCTTTCAAAAATCTGAAGAAATTCTAAAAAGTGTAGTTTATCAGAGTCTCCTATAGGAGACTCTGAATAACTCATGCTGAATAATTCGTCCAGCTTACTTATAAATGAGATTTTTCGTGGCGACACAGCCCTACAGGGCTGTGTCTTACTCCAAAATCTAATGTATTCGAGCAATCAGAACAAATTATTGAAAGCAGCAGTTATTCAGAGTCTCCTATAATAAACAGTAATCGGTTGTGTTGAATATATAATTGATGTATAATTAATATTTTAAAACGGAGGGAGTTATGATTATAACAGGGTCAACATTAAAGCAAGTTGCTTGTAATAAGAGTGTTAAGGAAAAAGAAGAGCTAAACGATAAACGAGCTCTTTTGAGCAAAAAACTACATAAACTTAGAAATAGTAGCAGCTCGAATGTTTTGGTAAAATGCTTCAATGTAATTGCTAAGTTGTTTATTATCATACAATTGAAGTTAACGCCATTTGTCCTTCCCACTAAATTAGAGCTTGAGTCAGAAAAATATTCATTCCTATAAACTCCTTACTTTTTTGGAAAAAAAGCAAAGATGACTATAAGGAAGCGGTCCTTGGCCCAGGGGTGGAGCAGAGCTCTTTGTTTAGGAGACTCTGATAAACTGCTCGTTATTCAGAGTCTCCTTAAGCTTATCTAGGTGAATCAGCCGAACCACTAGCTGTAGATCTTAAGACAGGAAAAGCTTGAGGAGCGGAACTTGCCGAGGCAGAGCTTGCTGAGGCAGAGCTTGATGAGGCAGAGCTTGATGAGGTAGAGCTTGATGAGGTAGGGCTTGATGAGGCAGAGCTTGATGTATCATCTCTACTTCCATTACCTTCAACTAAATCCTCTTTATCTACAAGAGCCCTTTTTCTTCGTGCTCTCACACTATAAGTTTTGCCACCTCCTCCACCTCCTCCATCGCCTCCTCCATCGCCGTCATTAGATGCGACTCTTCTATTTTTGGTTTGCGACTGTATGTTGCCTAAAGAACGACGTGAGCGAGTTGGTTGTAAAGTTCTGGTGGTTGGGCCTCTGGCACTTGTAACATGATTTAATATACTCTCAAGTTCTTTATACTCATCCGATTCGCTATCAAGATCATTCATAAAAGCAGTAATATCGGGTCTTAAATGGTTATTTATGATTATTTCTACAGACGCGTCTTGATAAAATCTATCAGTATGCGGACACATATTCATCGCCCTTCTTTGGGCAATAGGTATTTGCTCCATCCTTTGACAAAACGCTTCAACATCTGCATCGCTCGTTCTACCCACCTGATAGTCCACTGTTGTTCTTCGGATGGGCCTTATTTTCTCTGCAAATTCTATAGTTTTTTCATAATTTCTTTGATGAGCATATCTTCCTGCTATTTTAATATATAGCTGCTGTAGAGTATCCTCGTTTTCTATTTCTACTAATAATTCCTCTACTCTATCAAGCATATTTATTTTTATTAGTGCCTCTACAAAGCTTGTCAGCATCACTTGTAAATCATAGGATACTCTTGTTCTATTAGATAGGTCTGTATAAAATGTGACTATTGCTTTTCTAAAAGATTCTAAACTGGAGTAGCTTTGTTCAAGAACGAATTTTAAGTCTTGCCCCTCTTTTTCATATCCCCTAAACCCAGTGTTCATAAATATGTGATGGATCTGAGTAGCTGTTATCACAGGCAACTCATGTCTACTTACTCTTCCTACAAGGCTTGCTGAAGTAGTTGAGCTGTGGGGTTGTGGGGTAGGGATAGCTGTAGCAGATGCGGTATTAGGAGAAGGGGACCGGGTAATCACTCTTTCATTAGATTCTGTTTCACCAGATCCTGTTTCACTTAGAGGAAGCGCGGTTGCAGGGGGTAGAGTACCTACGTGAGGATTGGGGCTTGTTGAGGGTTTTTCCATTATAATGTCCTTTGGTTATTTTAACTCTCTTCTGTCTTGAGGATTTGAACAAAGGCAGATTGAGGGATAGCGACTTTTCCGAATTTCTTCATTTTCGCCTTTCCTTTTTTCTGCTTTTCAAGAAGCTTTCGCTTACGGGTGATGTCTCCTCCATAGCATTTTGCGGTGACATTTTTTGACATAGCAGATATTGTCTCTCTTCCTATTATTTTCCCGCCGATGGTAGCTTGTATGGGCACTTTAAATTGCTGTTTGGGGAGAATTTCTTTTAAACGCTTGCATAGCTGACGCCCTTTTGATTCTGCTTTTGATGTGTGTACAAGAGAGGAGAAGGCGTCTACCGGCTCTTCATTAATACGAATCTCTAATTTCACTATTTTTGAAGGTTCATAGCCTACCTGCTTATAATCAAAAGAGGCATATCCTTTTGATAGAGACTTTAGTCTATCGTTAAAGTCTACTATAACCTCATTTAGAGGGAGCTTGATATGTAGAAATACTTGTCCCCCTTCTATTGTCTCCATGTCCACAAGGTGGCCGCGCTTTTCATTGACAAGGTTCATCACCGCGCCCATGAAATCTGCTGGCACAAGGATATTACACAGTACCCATGGCTCTTTTATAGCAGTAATAATGGTAGGATCAGGAAAGTGGGAAGGGTTATCTATGGTTATCTCTTTACCATTACTTTTAGTTATTTGATAGCGCACACTAGGAGCTGTGGTGATGACATCGATATTAAATTCACGTGATATTCTTTCGAAAACAATTTCAAGGTGAAGTAGTCCTAGAAATCCGCACTTAAAACCCATTCCAAGCACTTGAGAATTTTCTTGCTCCACATATAGAGCAGAATCATTTAAGCGCAGTTTAGAAAGGGCATCGGCAAGTCCTTCATAGTCGCAAGATTCCACTGGATATACACCTGCATATACGACAGGATTGATTTCTTTAAAACCCGGTAGGGGAGTCTGTTCATGCTCTTTTTGAAGCGTTAGAGTATCACCAACTTTTACATCTGTTGGTTTTTTAATGTTAGCTAGGATGTAACCTACCTCACCCTCTTTTAGCACGTCGGTCTTTTGCTCTTTAGGGTTAAAGATTCCTACCTCTAAGATCTCAAAAGTGTTTTTGGTGGCGATGAATTTGATCATATCCCCTTTTTTCAGGGATCCAGACATCACCCGTATATAAGTATATACTCCTCGATAAATATCGTAATGGGAATCAAAAACTAAAGCTTTAGTGTTTTTCTCTGTGCTTTTTACAGGCGGTGGTAGGGAATAGACAATCTCTTCTAAAATGTCTGCAATTCCTGCACCTGTTTTAGCAGAGGCTAGGATGGCATTACTGGCATCAATTCCAAGCATTTCTTTAATTTGTAACTTTACTGCATCGGGATCTGCAGCCGGTAAATCCACCTTATTTAATATGGTGATAATTTCTAATCCGCGTGCTTTTGCAAGCGTCATATTAGCTACCGTCTGTGCCTGCACCCCTTGCGCTGCATCTACAATTAATAATGCGCCCTCACAAGCAGCAAGCGATCTGGACACCTCATAAGAAAAATCTACATGACCAGGAGTATCAATAAAATTCATCTGATAGGTTTTTCCATCACTACACTTGTAATGCATGGTTACAGGGTGTGCCTTGATGGTTATTCCGCGCTCTCGCTCTAAATCCATATCATCAAGGAGCTGAGCCTTACTATCTCTTTGAGCAACGGTGCTTGTAATCTCCAAGAGCCTATCTGAAATAGTGGACTTACCATGATCAATATGCGCAATTATGGAAAAGTTTCTTATCTTGTCTGTGTCGTCATTATCTGTCATAAGGAAAAAGTATAGTGTTTATCTTTGATAAAATCAAGAAAGAATAGGGATATAAAGATTTGATTTATATTACCAGGTTGTGTTAAATATTTTATTGAATATATGTTTGGAGAGTTTATGAATCTTGTAAAGATTGGCGGAAAGATGTCTGAGAATATGGAGAGAATATCTCTTCTTGTCTCGAAAGCAATTACGCAAAAAATTTTTCCCTCTCGGACCAATTATTTTTACGCTAAAGGAGACTCTGATAAACTACACTTTTTAGAATCTTTTAGATTTTTTGAAGTAAATTCTATTTTGGAGTAAGCGGCATCCCTGTAGGGATGGGGCGAAGCGAAAAATAGGATGTATCAGAAATCTGGAAGATTATAAAACTGTCCGTTTTTCAGAGTCTCCTAAAATACAAAAGGGGGAATAGATGAATAAAGCGCAGCTTTTACAGCCTAAAACAGTAGTACATGTGATTGAGACTGCAAGGCAAGTTTTTATTATGAAAGATAATACCATGGAAGATGAAGTTTCTAAAATGGTACTCATTATTCTTAAAACACTCATTGCACAGAAAGGTATTTTTTCTAGCTTGGAAAAGAAGCAACTGGGAGCACATCTTATCGATCATGTTAGTACGAAATTAGAGGAACAGGGTTTTCCTACTAAGTCACAAGAGCAGAAAAAGGTAGAGCGACTGTTAGATCTTTCTGTTCGAGGTGCTTTAATGAATAAGAATTATTTAAAAAAAGAGCTTCCAGAAAATATCTCCGAAGATATCTTTGTGAGAGAGTTACACCATTTAAAGGTTGCAGAACTAGAAAAGCGTGTAAAAGCGACTTTGGTAAATATTGGAGCCAACTGTAAAGGTTTGACTCTCTTGTTAAAAGAGGTGAATGCCATCATCTCCTGTTTACATGCAGCAGATGGCAAGCATCATAGTATGGTAAAGTTGCTTTTAGCTAAACTTAAGGGAACAGCTAAGGAGTGTGTCGTAAATGGTGCGATTGTATTTTTAGAAAATGAGGTGGAAAATCTAGTAGAAAAAAAGCCTTATGATGCAGCATGTATTCCACTAATATATGCCTTGATAAATTTATCCTATAGTCGTTAGCGTTCCTTATGGCGTACTGTTTAATGAATTGGGGGGGGGAGGGTTTAGCGAGCTAATATTTTATAGTCGTTAGCGTTTCATATGGCGTACTGTTCAATGAATTTTTGAGGGAATTTTGATTTATTCAGCGAGCTAATATTATAAATATTAGCAAGATGCATTTATCAAAAAGCTACAAAAATTCGCTTAGTGCGTCATAAGGAACGGTAATGACTATATTCTAAAGATGATTCGGAATAAAAAAAAGAGAGTTACCTGAGTAACTCTCTTTTTTGAAAATCTGTTCTTACTAAAATTAACTAGCAGGAGCAGGCTCTTCTTTTGTTGCGCTTGCAGTAGGAGTAGCCTCTTCCGAAGTCTCTTCTTTTGCATCTGCAGCTTCTTTTGCATCATGATCTGACATAGCTTTCTTGAACAACTTATCAAGAGAGAATGCAGAGAAGATCCAGAATCCAATCAATGCTAGAATGATAACACTTACATATGGCGCCATTGCAGCGATACTACCTAGTGTTACAATCATAAACTGTTGGATTAAAGCTCCACCAGATTTACCCATTCTTGCTCCAACCACATCAATTGCCGCTTTACCCTTAACTTTACTTTCAGGGTCAAGAGGTATGTATGTCATTTCTTTTGTTGGGTCAAATAATGAATATTTAGCAGACTTACTCAAAATATTTTGGATCATACCAAATACTACAGCAAGCATTAATGGTGATGTTCCAAGCATTGCAACCACGCCACCAAGGTTATCGCTAAAAATCATGAATGTGAAGAATAGTCCGCCTGTAATAAGAATCATAACAGGTGTTAATAGAGCAGAGAATCTCCAACCCATTTTTCTAATACAGTTACCACCAACAAACATAATCATAAACATAGTTACAATACCAGTTGTCATAGAGAACTGACCCATGAATGCACTATATGCACCTTGAGTTGGATAAGCAAGCTTCAGCTGACTCTTCCATGTAACTTCGATTAAGTTGATGCACATTCCATAGGATAAAACAAGAACTGCAATAAGACCTAAATATTTTGATTTTGTTAACATTTTAAAGCTGTCTACAATCCCAAGTTTAGGCTTGCTCTTCTTCATTTTTTTCTGTGCATTTTGATCGTAAAAACGCGGGTCTGTCATAACATTCTTGTGAATCCATGAGTAGATACCAATACTTGCAAGGCCGCCAAGTGTCACTGCACCTGTTAACCAGTATAAAGATACCTGCCATGCCTCAGCAGATAGCCCTACAGCACGTTCTGCTTTGGATGCCCACATAATAAATGCACCGGCAAAAATTAATGAAAAGTTAGCTCCTAAGCCAAATAAAGTATAGAATCTTTTTGATTCTGAAACTTTAGTAATGTCATTTGCAAATCCCCAAAATAGTAGAGAAAGGCAAACACTACCCCAAAGCTCTGCCATCACGTAGAAAGCGGAATAGGTCCAGTTTCTAAGAATAGAAACTAAGCCCATCATTCCAGTAGGAAGGTAGTTTTGTAGCCAGTCGCAAAATGCATGTGGGTGAAGCGCTTCTCTGTTTGGGTAAATAACAGTTGAGAACAATGCAAAAAATAGTACGAAAGGACCCATAGCAGCATAAAACAAATGTTTTTTTGAAAGTATGTTGCTTAATTTTGAGTATATTAACATAAACACAATTGCAATAGGTAAAACGCCATATACTTTTAGGAAAGGAATAGCCTCAGCACCAGATTTTGGAGCTGTCATGATTAATGTGTCTTTAGTATCCCTTAGGATTGTGTAGTTAAATGCGATACAGAAGAAAAGAAATAGCACGGGTAGAAATTTCTTTAATTCGTAGTTGTGAATAGGCCACAGAAAAGATCTAATCTTTCCAAATGCAGGCTTTTCGGCTGTTTTGGGTTTGTCTGTCATGTTGTTCCTTTATAATAATTTATCTCTTTGTCACCTTCTATGTTAAAGGGGACGGTATTTATGTTCAAGCAGAAAAAAGCCTCCCTTATAGAGTAAGAGAGGCTTTTTTCAATCAGATTCAAATTTACTCTATATCACTCCCTGTAAACTGTTGATTAGCAGTGCCTTGTATAAACTGATAGCTTTCTGCAGATTCTTTATATGCAAACCAAAGTTCTTCATCAACAATTCCTTGACGAACAGAGGTAATCAAATTTCTTTTAGCTGTTGCTAAAGAAGTTTTAGGGCTAAGAAGAGAAATCATCTCTTTGTCATTGGTTTGTTTTGCGATGTTTAGAAGTCTCTCTAATTGTATACGTGTAAAAGTCATTTGATCTTTTCTTTTTTTAGATCCACGTGCAGCACGTTGCTTTGGAGCAACAGCATTTGGGGCATCTTTCTCAATAATAAATTGTTTAATTAAAGAGCCAAGTTCAAAGGGCTGTTTTAATTTCATTTTTCTTAAAGTAAAGTGGTGCATATAGCCACCTGATGACATTGGAAGGTATTTACAAAGATCATTTTCTTTATCTCCGCCAACTTTTTCAATGGCACTTGTTATTACGTCTTCAATATCAACTAAAGACTTTGCTTTTTGGTTTTCTTTTTCGCTCATGTTTTAATCACCTAATTTAATTTATTGTACATTGATAAAAAGAATCTACTATTGCTTAAATAATAACAAGTTTTTTTCTCTCTTTATTCTACTAACATTAAAAAATATCTTTTTGGTATACTGTGCAGGTTCAAGGCAGATAAGGATTTCCTTTATGAATAAAAATTTAATTTACACCTCATTTTTTTTGCTTTTACTAATTGCTTTTTCTTATTTTACGCCGGTGGCAGAGGTTAGCAAGATAGATAAGAGACCTCAAATTTTATCTACAACGGTAATGATTGATAGTTTGGTAAGAGAAATTGCTCAGGAAAAATGGGTTGCAACTTTATTGATGGAGGGGGAAATAGACCCCCACTCCTATCAAATGAGAAAAGGGGATAAGGAAAAGATGGAGGAGGCAGTGATAATATTTGCAAATGGCCTTTCCTTAGAGCATAATCCTAGTTTGTATTATCATTTGACTACAAAAGATTCTATTTTTCTTGGGGATAGACTGCTTGAAAATCACCCAGAAAGTATCATTTCAAACGATGGTGAGATTGACCCTCATATGTGGATGGATCTTGAAATTATGCAACAACTTTGTGATATGATTTGCACAGAAATAACAGCAATAGACAAAGAGAATGCTGCATTTTATAGGAAAAATACCAATCAGTTAAAAGCCAAGATGTCCCTTTTAGACAAAAAGATAATCACCATGATGGAGCAGGTTCCTGAAGAAAATCTCTATTTGGTATCCTCTCATGATGCCTTTAATTATTTTGTAAGGCGCTATTTTATTGGTGATTCTAAGCAGAGATTGTTCTCTATGCAGGGGCTGTCCACAGAGGCAGAAATTTCGTTAAAAAGGATGTCTCAGGTAATAGATTTTATAAAAGAGCATCATATTTCTACTGTTTTCTTTGAGTCTAATCTACCCAAGGATTCTATTTTGAAAGTGATGGAAATATGTAAAAGTTTTGGAGTAGAGGTGAAAATTAGTACAGATCCTTTGTATGGGGATACTTTAGGGGGGATGACCTACCTTGAAATGATGGAGCATGATGCACAAGTAATTGCAAAAAATTTAAAGAAGGGGAGCGAACATGGATAATACAGATAAAGACTATATAACGGTTCATTCTTTAACGGTACATTATGATACTCATGCAGCGCTTATTGATATTAATTTGAAAATAAAAAAAGGGCAGATGACGGCTGTAATTGGTCCAAATGGAGCTGGGAAAAGTAGTTTTATCAAAGCTATGTTGAATTTAGTGAATAAAACATCTGGTTTTGTTTCTTTTTTTGGAAAATCTTTTGATGAGATGAAGCAGGAGATTGCCTATGTTAGTCAAACAAAAGAGATCGATTGGAATTTTCCTATTACGGTAAAAGAGGTCGTATTGATGGGATGTTATGCCCGATCTGGATTTTTCAAATCGTATAGCAAGAAAGATCTCTTAAAATGTCATGACCTGCTGGTAAAGTTTGGTTTACTTGAGAAGAAAAACTGTTTGATATCAGAGCTTTCCGGAGGGCAGAGGCAGAGGTTATTTATTGCCCGTGCGTATATGCAAGATGCTGAGATTTATATTTTTGATGAGCCGATGGCTTTTGTAGATTTTACCACATCTGAGATGATCATAAAGAGTATGAAAGATTTAAAGGCGAAAGGGAAAACTATTATTTGTATTCATCATGATCTAGATGAGGTGAAAAAAGAGTTTGATGAGGTGATTTTACTCGCTCATTATTTGGTAGATAGCGGCCCCACAAAAAAAGTTCTTTGTAAAAAGAATTTAGTGAGAGCATATCGCTCAAACGATTCCATCTTAACAGAGGCGTTTATCCTTTCTAAAGAGAAGGAGAGCGGGCAAGTATGAGGAATATGTTTTTAGATATTTGGACAATGCTTATCGATCCTACCTATTCTATTTCGATGTTAGGGTCAGCCCTTGCCTGTATTTCTCTTTCGCTAATAGGTGTTATCTATTCATTAAGGCGTAGCGCGCTGGTTGGAGAGGTGATTGCACATAGCGCCTTTCCCGGGTTAATCCTTGGCGGTTTTATTGGAATTTATTTAGGGGTTTCAGGGGAAAGGATGTCGCTGCTTTTTTTATTAGGAGCTATCATAACAGGACATCTATCTATGAAAAAGCTTGCTTATCTTCAAAAAAGGTGGGATAAAAGTGCAGACAGCTCTTTGATGATGTCTATATCCGCATTTTTAGGAATAGGGATTTTACTAGCATCCATCATGCAAACGGTAAGTCCTGTGGTTTATAAGGATGTGGTTATATTTTTGTATGGAAGGGTAGCAACCATGCTAAAATTTCATGCGTTTCTATATGCGATGGTTACGATGGTTCTTTTGGCGTTTATTCTTTCAAGTCATAGAAGAATTAAAGTTTTTGAATTTGATAAGGTATTTGCCAGCACTTTAGGGATTGGAAAGTGGTTAGATAAAATAGTTTTATTCATCACATTAGTAGTTGTGATTATTTCTCTTCGAAGCTGCGGAATATTACTATTATCAGGGATGATGACAACGCCTGCAATAGCAGCTAGATGGTGGGTAAAAAGGATGTCCTCCATGTTTATATTAGCAGCTCTATTTGGCGGAGTGTCGGCAATTACCGGCAGTTATCTATCGCTGTATTTAGGGGATGCAGATGTTACTCTTCCAACAGGCCCTATGATAACAGTGGTATCGGCATCGATTACGGTATTCTCTATTCTTTTTGGGCCGCGCGCGGGTGTTGTACTATGCGCTGTTCGTCGAATATCTTTTTCTATAAGGTGTAGGGAAGAAAATATCTTAAAGGCTCTTTATAAGAAGAATGGATCGATGACTTTTAAAGAGATGAAAAACTTTTTAAATTCAGGGGTCCTTTTATTTGTATTTGTGCTTCTCCGTTTAAGGAAAAAAGTTACTCTTACCGATCGTTTTTCATTAGACTTAAAACAGGAAGGAAAAAAAGCTGCGGCACGAATTATTCGTTTACATAGGCTTTGGGAAGTCTATTTATTTGAAGTAGGTTTTACAAAAAATCGGGTGCATGTATTTGCCGAAGAAATTGAGCATGTACTTACCGATGAAATGGAAGAGATCCTTGTGAAAAGATTAAACAATCCAACTCATTGCCCGCATAAACAAGAAATACCTGCAAAAACGGAGGTAGCATTTGAGACATCTTAATTTCACAGTAGGGGAGGGGATGCAGCTTTTATTATTACTTTGTTTTAGTATTTCTCTATCCTTAGTGGGAACGTTTTTATTTTTAAGAAAAAAGTCTATGATAGCCAATGCTATTTCTCATACGGTGTTGTTTGGTATAGCTCTTCTTTTTATTGGTATGAAAATATTTACAGACGAGACTCATTTTAGTCTTCTTTCCATGGGAATAAGCGTTTATGTGTTGGTGTCAATTATCACCACTTTTATAACGATATTTTTGATTGAAGGGCTGAAAAAGTATACTCACCTAAACAGTGATGCAAGTACAGCCTTGGTCTTTTCTACTCTCTTTTCCATTGGTGCAATACTGATTACTATGTTTACAAGATCAGCTCATGTTGGCGTAGATATTATTATGGGAAATTTAGACCTTATACATAGAGATGATCTAATCACAGGGGGAATGGTCTTTTTCTTATGTGCTTCTTTTGTCTATTTTTTCTTTAATGATTTGGTTGTTTTATCTTTTGACGGAATGGTCACTCATTTATCTAAAAAAAATAGCATCTTTCTGCAGTTTGGCTTCTTGTTTCTAACCAGTTTAGCAATTACCAGTGGTTTTCGGTTTGTGGGTATTGCCCCTGTCCTTGGGCTGATTATTATTCCCCCAGTTACAGCATCGCTGGTGAGTAAAAGCGTGAAAGATCTAATCACCTTTTCGGTGGTGACAAATATATTAGTAGGGATACTTTCTATAGTGGTGACAAAGGTATTTTGGCAAATTTATGGTATTGGGCTGTCCACTTCAGGGATGCTTATTACTTTACATTTTCTCCTTTTTCTTGGGATTGTAGGCAAGAGGGAAATAGAGGCTCGTATATGAAAAATATTGCGATACTTGGCTCTACAGGCGAGGTGGGAAGAAAAACATTAGAAGTAATTAAAAGTTTTCCTGATGAAATGAGTGTTTTTGCGCTCACCTGTAAACAGAGTACTCAATTATTAAAGGAGCAGATAAAAGAATTTACTCCCAAAATGGTATCTATTGCATGCCCATTAAAAGCTAAGGAATTTAAGCATAGGGCGACTGTACAAGAGATTGTCACCCATCCTGATGTAGATGTGGTTGTTTTTGCAATGGATGGAACAGAGGCAGTTGAGGTAGCTTTTTTAGCAGCAGGTGCCGGTAAAGACATTGCGCTAGCTAATAAAGAGATATTGGTGTGTGCAGGGGAGGCTTTTATGACCCTTTGCAGAGAAAAAGAGGTGAATTTATTTCCGGTTGATTCAGAGCATTGCGCTATTGAGGAGTGTCTTTTAGGGGAAGATCTTAAAGAGGTAGATAAAATTATCCTTACCGCATCAGGCGGCCCTTTTTTAAAAAGGGAGGATTATGAAAATTTTTCTTTTAAAGAGGCAACGATGCATCCTACCTATGCTTGTGGGAATAAAGTTGCGGTAAACTGCTCTACCATGATGAACAAAGGTTTAGAGATAATAGAGGCGGTTCATCTATTTGGAATAGGGAGGGAGAAGATAGATGTAGTTATTCACCCTCAAAGCATCGTACAAAGTATGGTCTCATTTGCTGATGGCTCTGTAAAAGCGATGCTTGCCCGTCCAAACATCATACATTCCATACAATATGCTTTACTGGGAAGGAAGAGAAAGAAGGGGATCATCCCCCCTTTTCATTTTAATGACATGATGAAATTAGAATTTTTTCCAAAAGATAAAGTGAAATTTCGATGTTTAGCTCTTGCCTATGCTGTAATAGAGGAGGGGGGAGCTTATCCATCTTTTTTAAATGCGGCAAATGAAGTATTAGTTGAACGTTTTTATAAGGGTGAGGTATCCTGGAAAGGAATAGGCGAAACTTTAGAAGAATTAATTAATAATAATCCCATTTCAAAAGTAAGCTCTTTAGAGTCGGTATTAGATGCTGATAAACGAGCAAGGCGAGCGGCTAGGGATATTTTACCAAGGTAGGTTATGAGTATTGTAGGCATTTTATTTGCAGTTTTAGGACTAAGTTTTTTAATTTTCATTCATGAGTTAGGTCATTATTTGATGGCAAAAAGAGCAGGCATGAAGATTGAAGTCTTTAGTATAGGGATGGGAAAGCCTATTATCTCATGGAACCAAAATGGAGTAAAATGGCAGATTTGTTATCTTTTGTTTGGTGGATATGTACGTATTGCAGGGATGGAAGGGGAAAAAGGTAAGGAACCGTATCAGATAAAAGGGGGATTTTACAGCAAGAAACCTATACATAGACTGTTGGTTGCAGGTGCCGGGCCGTTTGTTAATATTGTTTTTGCTTTGTTCTTATTTGCCATCGTTTATTTTGCAGGTGGTCAGATGAAGCCTTTTTCTGGTCATACTAAAGTGATAGGAGCCGTTGATAAGGGATCTCAAATCGCTGAGGCGGGTATTACTGCTGGAGATAGTATTATTTCTATAGACGATAGGGCATATGGTGGCTTTAATGATGTTCTAATACAGGGAATGTTAAAGCATAAAAATAACGTGAAGGTAGTATTTAATCATCAGGGAGAGCAAGTTATTCAGGAGAAAGTAAGGCTTTATTCCCCTGAAAAGAATTTAGCTTCCAAACAGTTTCCTGATGAATGGAGATCTATGGGAGTGCTCTCTCCTGCAAACTATGTGATTAGTAATGGATTTACACCTCTTGAAGAGGAGTTTGCCCCGCTAAAGGATTCAGGCTTACAAAAAAATGATCGTATTGTTTATGTAGATGGGGAGACTATTTATTCATTATTGCAGCTCTCTGATGTGATTGGAAAAGATATTGCATTGGTAACGGTTTTACGTGATGGTAAAAAAATGCATATGCAGGTGCCAAGAATAGCTTTAGGGGACTTGAAATTAACGGACGCTCAGAAAAATGAATTTATTGATTCTAAAAGAGAGATGAACCTAGAAGGGGCGTTTGCAACCACTCAGTTTATCCCTTTTTTAGTTAGTGAAGGTTTACATGTACAAGAAGAGCTTTCATTGATAGATGATGAACTGGTAGTTACAGAAGATAATAGTCTGCAAAAAGGAGATAAAATTCTAGCTGTTTCTGGGATAAATGTTTCTACACCAGCAGAATTTTATGAGGCAATTAGCTCTAGAAAGTGTGTGGTTATTGTATCAAACATGGGGGAGCAAGGCGTATCTTCTTTAGATAGTGATGCCGATTTTCTTGGAGGACTAGACAGTCAGGTTATTGCAAAAATGGAATCATCGATAGGAACAGAGCAAAAGACTTCTTGTTCAGGATATAGATTTTTAAATGTGGTGGAGGTAGCTACGCGCGGGCAATATTTAGAAAAAGCAAACCCAGAGCTTATTGCATTCTATAAAAAGAAATATGATAAGGAAGATTTTAATAATTTTATGGCAAAGCACACTTTATTTTCTGGCGTTGCTTTAAAAGATAAAGAGGTAGTTTATAATCCGCATCCATTTGCAGTAGCAGGCGATATCATGAGTGAAATGGTATTTAGCTTTAAAGGACTGTTTACAGGCTCTATCAGCCCTAAGCATATGTCTGGTCCTGTTGGGATGGTGAAAGTGGTTCATGATCAATCTAAAGGAAGTCTGTTAACAGGAATATATTGGCTTGGATTGATTTCTTTAAATCTAGGGCTGATGAATCTTCTTCCATTACCTGTTTTAGATGGTGGTCATATTTGCTTTACACTATATGAAATGATTACTAAAAAACGAATTAAGGCGAAAACGATGCAAAAGATGATGATGCCATTTATTTTCTTACTCATTTTCTTTTTTGCCTATGTCACCTTTTATGATGTAGTTAAAGTTTTTAGTTGATTTTAGCTGTCTAGGTATGTATTGTCGAACTAATCTATATAGATTGGTAATCGATGATAATTAGAGCTTTTACATTTTTTTTATTTATCTTTTTTTGTGATCTTCATGCAAAAGATATCTACTTAGATATAGAGGCAGATCTGCCTAATAAGTCGAGCGTATCCATTTTCTACCATAATAAAATTAACAACTTTTCTGCAAAAGACCTAGAAAGTGGTATAACTAGAAAAAATGTTTTTGATGTTGTGTTTTTTTCTAATGTAAAAGAGGCGGTAGAAATTATCCTTTATTCAAAGGATGCCCAAGCAGAAGTATTTTCTTTTACCGAAGAAAAGACAGAGAGCCATCTTCCATTTCATCTTTTTTGTATGCATGATAAGAATCAAATAGAAAATGGCCAAGTGATCTATGCACAAGAGAATATTATAGAGCCTATCTCAAAGGTGATATCTGTTGGGATGAGAGTTCCTCGGATTAAGGGGGTTGATATAGCCGGCGGCTTGTTAAGCACACATTTTACAGTAATTTTAAAACATACAGGATAATGAAAATGAAAATAAAGTTGGGACTCATATTTAGCGTTGTGATGATAAAAGGATTTTCTCTAGCGATCTCTCCAATAGATTTAGAGATAAATTCTTCAAAGGGTCAGGGCTATTATACTTTGATTAATGATGACAAGTCACAAAAAGTAATAGCAATTACCACAAAGCGACGTACCATTGATGAGCATGGGAAAACAGTTCTTACGCCAACAAAAGATATTATTGTATATCCTAAACAGGTAGTTTTAAAAGCCAAAGAGAAAAGGCTCATTAGAATCATTTGGAAAGCAAAAGAAAAAGTAACAAATGAGGTTGCCTATAGAATTACTTTTGCAGAGCAAAATGTCGATGTAGATTTTGGGGTAGACGAACTAGAGCAAGGCGAGCGTCGTGCGGGCCTCTCTTTTGGTGTCCGTTTTGATGGCTCTATTTATATACAACCAAAGAAACCGGGTCCGTCAAATATAGAAGTTTCTTCTTATGAAAAAAAGAAAATTGAAGGGGAAGATTTTTTCGTTATAACCCTTGAAAATAAGGGGAATATCCATAAGCATATCTCTACAAAAAATTTAGAATTAGAGGTTTTATTTCCAGGAGAAGCGGAAAAAGAAAACTGGCATATGCTTTCAGAAGATTTACTTTCTAAGTATTTAGGAACCGATATCTTGCTTCTTTCAGGAGGAAAAAGAAAGGTACAAATTCCATGTAAGGAAAAGCAAATTCCTGACAATGTTTTAGGCGTTAGAATCACGGAGTAAAAGTGAGGAAGGGTTTATTATTCCTATTTATAGCATTTTGTACAGAGGTCTTTGCTGTAGATATAGAGATCTCTGTACCATTTTTTATAAATACAGAGCTTGCTGGGAATATGCCCATCACTTTAGATGTAGAAAATGAACTGGTGTCCCTTCAAGATCACCCTTTTAAAGAGAGAATGTATGATTATCTTACTGATAAAGGGATGAAAAAGTTAGAAAATTTTTTGAGCATACTTGGTTATGTTACTGAAAATCACCCAAAAGGGGATGAGAATTTTACTATTTTCTTTTCTACAGAAGATCAAAGTCTTCATCTGGGAGTCAATCTTCTTTTGTTGCGTACGCGCTATTTAAATGTAACAAGACCGCGAGTTTATGGAATTGCAAGTGGCGGGAAAAAGGTTCTTCCTACCGCTTTTAGCGGCTACATTAATTTGGAGGGCGGAATACGAGATAGAAGATCTCTTTTCACCACGATAAGGCCTCAAGGAATATCTTCCTTTGGAAATTTCAATTGTAATATCCACTATAAAGATGTTGTTCTTAATGGCTACGGGTATTTTTTATCTGATAATACCCTTGGCATGAATCCTGTAAATGCAGTTTTAACCAAAGAATTTAGGTCGAGCGGAGCAAAATGCTCTTTAGGCACCATTAATTCTATAGGTATATCTTTTCAAGGATCTTCCCCATTAATTGGATTGAATTTTCGTAAAAGCAGTGAGCTTGTTACTGATGCAACGGTTGGAGCAATGTCGCGTCATGATATCTTTTTAAATGCACCTTCTGAGGTTCGTGTTATTGTAAATGGAATTGATGTAAATAGATTAGATCTACCGGCAGGAAATCATACTTTACAAAATTTTCCACTAGCTCAGGGGCTGAATAATGTGATGTTAAAGATTATAGGACCTACTGGAGAAGAAAGAGAAGTAGATGTTTCTATGTTTTATAATCCAAGTGTAATGCCTATCGGTGCTATTGAGGCAAACATTTCTGTTGGGGTTCCCTATTATAATATAGAAAAAGGTGCGGCAGGTTTTTATAGCTTTACCGATCCTATTGCTGTTAGCGGGTACTTAAAGGGTGGAATAACCAGATCTTTTACTTTAGCTGGCTATCTCCAGTTAATGAAACAAGATTTTTTCACCGGCTTTCAGGGTATATTTGTAAAACCATATTTCAAGACTATAGCAGAGTTAGGGCTTAGCAGCAATTTTGCATCTGATGCTAGTTTAAGGACAAGGGTTGCTATCTTACAGCCTGATGCCTGGAAATACCCACTTACCTGGAACCTTGCAATAGAGGCGTCGGAGGAGGGGTTTAGATACTTTGGGGGAGGCGATGTTGCTGAAAATATGGAGTATCTTTGTAGCGCCTCTTTAGGAACATATGCCTATAAATCTTTGTCTGTGAATATGACCGGTCAGTATGGTCGATTTAGAGATGTTGGAGATAAATATTCTATCCAATCTACCATATCTGTACGTCCAAAAAGCTGGTTGAGTATTAGAGGGATGCTCAGATGGGAAGAGTCTCAAGCAAGTCCTGGGAAATTTGAGACCGCGATAAACTTTGATTTAACCCCTAAATATAAAGATTTTGGTACTAAAGTCTTTTATAATACGCAGCAGAAAGCCCTGATGGCTGCTGTTACTTTTAATAAAGCTCTTTCTGGAAGAAAAAGTATTTCTGGTAATGTAGGATTTAATACAGCACCAGGATCAGATCAGGTGGAAGGGAGGATTCATTATGATGGTGCCTATGCTACACTAAACGCCTCTCAGCAGCTTATGAAGGGTAATGCAGATGTTGTGAGAAGCACAGTTGCGGTAACCAATGCAAGCCTTGGAACATCTTTGGTGTTTGCAGGTAAAAATTTTGCTATTTCCAGGCCTTTACACGAAAGCTTTGTGATCATTTCTCCTAATAAATTTTTGAGAAAAAATCCTGTGGTTGTAAATCCTGGTGGTGACAATTATCTTGCTAAGGCATCTTATCTATTGCCGTCTGTAATACCAATGCAGTCCTATAGTAGTATCGACTTATCCCTTATGCAAGCAAATGGTAATTATGGTGGTGCTTTTGAAGATACCTCTTACAATGTAGCGTCCTTAAATAAATCTGGAGCTGTGATAGAAGTTGGCGGGCAGCCTAAGCTGATCATTGAAGGTACACTAATTGATAAAGGATCTGAAGTGGAGGGAGTAACAGGCATGCTTATCTCTAACTTTGAAAAAGAGGGAAAAAAATATACCTATAATTTTTTTACCGATAGTGAGGGTGTCTTCCAAATAGTTGGAGTCGTTCCTGGTAATTATCATATAAAATTTATCAACAAGATTTACTACGGTATTGAAAATATCCAAATAGAATCGGATGATGATGACTTTAACTTTGTTTATTTAGGGGAATATTTTATGGAGAGAAAACCTGTTATCAAAAAGCATAAGGAGATCCGTAATGAATAAATACTTGCTATACTCATTTATGGTTATGGGCTCTATTTTGGGAGTGAATATCTCTCAAACAGATATTGCTGTAGAAATAGATGGGGGCAATGCCTATAAATTCTATAATGGAGCTTCATTACATGCAGCTTTAAGGATTCCTATTTCTGTAGAGGAAGAGGCTGGTAATTTTCAGGTGAAAGTAGATGCCCTTTCGGGACATTTCGAATCAGGAGATGATAAGATAGCGTTTAGGGCTGCTAGAAACCCTATGTATGATGCCGTTAATAACTGCTTTCCTCTTCATTTTGATAAAGGAAATAGCATAAAAGAACTGCCCCTACTCATTTCCTTTACCGAAGAAAAAATTTTAGCACCAGGAACCTATGTTGCAGAAGTTCCTGTCACTATATTAAAAGATAAGGAAACAGTGCTTGAAACCACTATTACCGCACATTTCTATGTAGAAGAGCAGTTGGAAGCCAGGATATTTTTAGAAGGGGAAGAGCACTTAGAAAATGATATCTTAGTTGCTTTTGGGGAAATAGAGGGTAAATCGGAAAAAGAATTACACCTTTCTGTAAGAGCCAATACAGATGTAAAAATTTCCATCTCCTCTCAAAATAACGGCCGTCTTATCTTAGATGGTGAAGAGGATAAATATACCCCCTACTACATCCCTTACATCCTTCAAAATAAAGGAGAGGAAATTTCCCTCTTAACCAAAACAACACTGCTTACTGAGGTGTTTACTCCTAATATGAGGGAAATAGTCACGAGCATTAAGCTACTTGTTCACCCAGATATGAAGAAAAACTTTTCGGGGAAATATAGAGATAGGATATGTATTACGATCTCTTCCAATTCTTAGAGTATTTTATTTGATGCCTATCTTAATCTTTTTTTACGGAATTGCACTCATTTACAAGGTCAGCAGAGAGTAGGTGTAGTCCTTCGCACTCTTCTTTGTAACTTTTCAGCATTTCTAAGGCGCTTGTCGCAAGATGATTCACATGATTGAATTCTATACAAAATAGAGCAGCACCTATCAGAGTTAAAAAGGTCGATGCTTTTGATAAATACCATTGAACATGTTCATTTTCGGTAGTAATGAAATAAGTTTGAGCTATATATATTCCCGCTGCTACTCCAAGACAAGTAATTGCCGGTATAAGCATACTCATTCTATTTTTTGCACCATTGATTACTAGTGCATTGTAATTATCCCGCTGCCTTTCCATTGCTTCATTATAATCTATTGTTTCGTTATAATATATATTATTTAAATAGGGTTTTACCATATAAACATCCTTTTGTTTTTAATAATTATATAATAATACCAGTAAATCATTTGTTTTGGTAGGGTTTTTAGTGATTGAGTTGTTTTAATTTATAATAAAAAAAGCTTACTACAATTGTAGTAAGCCTTATGATTAAGGAGACTCTGAAAAACGGACAGTTTTATAATCTCCCAGATTGCTTCGCAATAAACACTTGAAGTGCTAATGCAGAGCCAGCTAGTCGAACTTTTGAATTTATCTTATGATCTATATTTTTAGGATTTGTAACTATGTGTTTAGGAACGAGATCTCCCTCTGTATAAAAGGCAATAGCTTGTAATTTTTTTTGAAATACACAGACAGCGATCTTATATTTTGTTAGATCTTTTAACATACTCACATAGATGTGTTCTGCATTTAAAAATTCTATTGCTATACTAGATTCCAGAGTATGAACAAAATTATAGACCTGCGTAAATTGGTCTCTCTGATCGTCATATAAATAAGCTGGTTTACCCGGATCTTTTGAAGTGAATTGTGTATACGGCGGATGCCCCTTGTAATTGGATGGATAATTGTTGCTTAAATAGAAGGCTTTATGAACTGCATTATACTTTTTTAGAGCAGTATCACTCCAAGATTTTAATTTCTTCTCGATGTTAGAACGTTTTCCATTAAATACTTTTGCTGTTAGGGCAGCTGTCTCTGTTTTATTAGATTTCAGGAGGCAGGTAGCAAGCCCAATTAAGCCGATGCTTACTATAGCTAATTCTATAGCCTTTGTGGCGGTAAAGTTGTTTTCAGTCTCCAAAAACACCGAGCTTGTAGTTCTTTCAGCAGGGGAAGTAGCGGCCGGGTTAGGGTATGTTGATGTTGCTTTCATAGAATCCTCTTATCTCCTTAACTATCATAGTGCACTCTTGTATATAAAAGTAGTTTTTATTAAAGAGACTCTGAATAACTCATGCTGAATAATTCGTCCAGCTTACTTATAAATGAGATTTTTCGTGGCGACACAGCCCTACAGGGCTGAGTCTTACTCCAAAATCTAATGTATTCGAGCAATCAGAACAAATTATTGAAAGCAGCAGTTATTTAGAGTCTCCTTAAGAAATCATCAGGTTTACCAAGGATTAAAAAAGGCTTACTACAATTGTAGTAAGCCCTATGACTAACGCATCGATTTCAAATAAAGATTATTTATCTTCAGTTTTGATCTCTTCTACTTCTGCATCTTCAATGTCATCTGCTTTTTTGCTCTGCTTTGCATTTTGATGAGAGTAGGTACGCTCTTTTTTCTCGCCTTCAGGAGCTGCTTCTGCACCAGGTGCGCCGCCTTCAGGGGCTGCTTGCTGCTGCATAGACTCACCAATTTTTTGGATTGTCTGGTTGAGCTCATCCTTAGCAGATTTGATTTTCTCGCTATCGTCTGTTTTTAGAGCCTCTTTAGTAGCCTCTATTTTTTCTTCGATAGATTTTTTCACATCTGCTGGGATTTTGTCTGCGTAATCCTTCAATGATTTCTCCGCTCTAAATACTAGGGCATCGGCTTCATTTTTCAGATCGATTTTCTCGCGAGAGGCTTTGTCCGCTTCTTTATGAGATTCTGCATCATTAACAGCTTTATTGATTTCCTCTTCAGAAAGACCAGATGATGCCTCAATTTTAATTTTCTGCTCTTTACCTGATGCTTTATCTTTTGCAGAAACATGTAAGATACCGTCTGCATCAATATCAAAAGCAACTTCAATTTGAGGTGTTCCACGTGGTGCTGGAGGAATTTCTGTTAAATCGAAATTACCAATTTTTTTGTTATCAGCAGCCATCTCTCTTTCCCCTTGAAGAACAGCGATAGTCACAGCAGGCTGGTTATCAGCTGCGGTAGAAAACACTTGTTTCTTCTGAGTAGGAATAGTGGTGTTTCTGTCGATAATTTTAGTCATCACGCCGCCTAAAGTCTCAATTCCAAGAGATAGAGGAACAACATCTAGTAAAAGAACATCTTTTACATCACCTGTTAGAACCGCCCCTTGAATAGCTGCGCCAATTGCCACTACTTCATCAGGATTCACCCCTTTATGCGCTTCTTTTCCAAAGATAGCTTTTACTTTCTCTTGAACCATTGGCATACGGGACATACCACCCACTAAGATCACTTCATTGATATCAGATGTAGATAGTCCTGCATCTTTTAGCGCTTTCAGGCAGGGCTCTGTGGTTCTTTCAACAAGATCTGCAGCTAGGCTTTCATACTTAGCGCGAGATAATGTTAGGTTTAAGTGTTTAGGGCCGTCATTGCTCATCGTGATAAATGGCTGATTGATTTCTGTAGAAGGCGTTCCTGAAAGTTCAATTTTTGCTTTTTCTGCAGCATCACGAAGTCTTTGTAGAGCCATTTTATCAGCAGCAAGATCGATTCCGTTTTCTTTTTTAAATTCTTCAAGAATCCATTTTACGATAACGCCATCAAAGTCATCACCACCAAGGTGTGTATCACCATTTGTCGCAAGTACTTCAAATACGCCATCACCAATCTCTAGGATAGAAACATCAAATGTACCTCCACCTAAATCGTACACCGCGATCTTTTGGTCTTTACCTTTTTTATCCAGTCCGTAGGCAAGCGCAGCAGCAGTTGGTTCGTTGATAATACGACGAACATTTAGCCCAGCAATCTTACCAGCATCTTTGGTAGATTGTCTTTGTGAATCGTTGAAATAAGCAGGAACGGTGATAACTGCTTCTGTGATCTCTTCTCCAAGATACTCTTCTGCGGTTTCTTTCATTTTAGAAAGAACAGCAGCACCCATTTCTTCAGGGCTATACTTCTTATCACCAATTTGAATACAAACTTTTCCGCCCGCTCCTTCTGTGATTTTATAAGGAACAGAATCCATTTCGCCTTTTACTTCGCTAAATTTTCTACCAATAAAACGTTTTGCCGATGCAATGGTATTTTCAGGGTTGGTTACCGCCTGTCTTTTTGCAGGGATACCGATTAAACGCTCATCCCCTTTAAAGGCGATGATAGAAGGGGTTGTTCTTGTACCTTCTGCATTAGTAATTACCTTTCCGTCCTTACCTTCCATGATTGCAACACATGAATTGGTAGTACCCAGGTCGATTCCAATAATTTTATTACTTTTTTTCTTAGTCATATTTTATCCTTAGGTTATTTATTTTCTTCTTTATTTTCTTTGTTATCAGATATCTTTTTAGCAACTTTTACTTTTGCTACACGGATAATACGCTTATCCTGCCTGTATCCTTTCATTAATTCTTCGATGACCGTGCCCTCTTGATGCTTGTCAGTCTCTACCATCTCAATCGCTTCATGATAATGCGGGTCAAAAGGTTTGCCAACGCTGTCATAAGAGGTGACGCCATGATTTGCTAAAGCGCCCTTAAACTGCTCGAGGATCATCTTAAATCCAATAGCCCAATTTTTAAGTTCATCGGATAGATTGTCGGTGAATCCCAGTGCATTTTCCAGGCTATCAATAGGCCCTAGCATATCTTCAACGATGTTACTTACAGAGTATGCAATAAGATCTTTCTTCTCTTGCATCAAGCGCTTTTTAGCATTTTCTGTTTCAGCAAGTGCTCGAAAATACTTATCTTTAAACTCAGAAGCTTCTTTTGTTTTTTGAATCAGCTGCTCATTGATAAGCTCTGCAGGAGAAATGACTTTCTCTTCTTTTTTATCAGCGGGTTTATTTTCAGGTTTATTTTTTTCTTTTTTAGTCATAAGTTCTCTTTATAGGTTAGCCCTATCACAGGAAGGTCACTTGATGTGCAGGTGACTTCTTTTGCTTTAGGTGTGCGGTATGTTAGTTGATATTTATATAAGCTTTTGGTGAGGTTATCGCTCAGCATAGAAGAGACAGACTCTAAAAGGGCGATAAGTTCTTTATAATTCATACGGGCAGGTCCAAGTATCGCAATATTACCCACCACTTTGTTGTGTATATAATACGGCATTTGAATAAGGGCACTTTTATAAGGGGGGGAGATATGATCTTTTAAATCATCGCCAATATGAAGCTTTAACTTGTCATTATTATATAATAAATCTTGCAAAGACTTGTTGTTTTCAAAAAGAGATAAAGTGCCAGAGAGTGTTTCTGGATCATGAAATTCGCTATGACGTAGCAGCTTTGCAAATCCGCCCTTATAAATATCTGGATGATCCATATTGGTATAACTAATAAAATGGCGTAAGACGACTTCATTATAAGCTTGTTTTGCAAAAACCTCCTCTTCATCTGTAAGCTCAGGCTTATCCAAAGAGGTGAGGCGGTAATGAAAATACTCCTCCATTCTTCTTAAGGAGAAGGTGCTCATGTGGCCCGGTAGATAAAGAGTTTCTGTATGGATAAATCCAAAATCAGTAACAATAATACAAAGAGCCCTCCCATCATCTACTTTTGTGATGATAATCTTAGAGATAAAATCCCTCTCAAACCTTGGCGCCGTGATAAGCGTTGAAAGAGAGGTAAGATCAGAAAGCGCCTCTGAAACCTCTTGAAGGTAAAAAGAGAGATGCTTGGTCTCTTTGCATATAATTGATTCTAAAAAGTTAAGATCGTCCTTGGGAAGAGCTGATCTCTCCTCTTTTGCTAAAAGGCTCTTTGTATAAAGGCGCAATGCTTTATCGGTGGGAGTTCTTCCGCCAGAGGTATGCTGCTGTTTTAAAAAATCTCTTGCCTCTAAGGAGGAAAAGTAATTACGGATGGTAGCTGAGCTAATGTGCTCAAAGCCATTCTCTCTTAAGGTGTTAGATCCTATAGCTTTGCCAGAAACAAGATATAATTCTACCAAACCAAGTAGAACTTCCTCTTCTCTTTGTTGTTTAGTAACTGGCTTTTTCTTCATTTTCATGGTCTTTCTTACCTCTTCTAAAAGCAAGTATAGAATATTAGCACTCTTTTTGCAAGAAATTTAGCAGTTTATTAGACTAAGTGCTGGATGTGCAGCTAAGTGTCTCATTATCATAGAGTAGCAACTAGGCATATAAAAACTATTCTTAAGAAGACTCTGATAAACTGCACTTTTTAGAATTTCTTCAGATTTTTGGAAAGGTATTCTATTTTGGAGTAAGCTGCATCCCTGTCGGGATGGAGCGCCACGAAAAATAGAATGGATAGGAAATCTGGGAGATTATAAAACTGTCCGTTTTTCAGAGTCTTCTTTAAGGAAGCTATTTTTCGAACACATGCTAGAAGAACTTCTATTTTAAAATAAGATCGAAGATTTTCAGAAAGACCCTTGATCTCTGTAGCAGTATTTATGGCCTCTGTAATTTCTCCAGCGCTAGCTTGCGCCAAGGCAATTTTTTTGAGTGTTTCATCTCTTTGGTAAGAATCGGAGATGGAGGTTGCAATCTTCATGGCTTCTTCAATATCTCCTGCACCAGCTTGCGCCGCGGCAATCTCTTTGAGTGTTTCATCTCTTTGGAAAGGATCGGAGATGGAGGTTGCAATCTTCATGGCTTCTGCAATTTCTCCTGCACCAGCTTGCGCTGCGGCAATGTCTTTAAGTGTTTCATCTCTTCGGGCAGGATCGGAGATGGAGAGGACTAGGGTTTTTGCTTCCAAAAATGTTTTTTTTGCGGCTTCGATATCTCCTGCACCAGCTTGCGCCAAGGCGATCCCTGCTAGTGCATGAGCTTTTTGGGCAGGATCGGAGATAGAGAGGACGAGGGTTTTTGCTTCCAAAAATGTTTTTTTTGCGGCTTCGATATTTTCATGATCAGCTTGTGCCAAGGCGATCCCTGCTAGTGCATGAGCTTTTTGGTTAGGATTAGAGATAGAGGTAGTAGTCTTTTTTGCCCCTTTGATATCTCCTGCACCAGCTTGTACCACGGCAATCTCTTTGAATGCTGCTAGCTTATGGTAACGATCGGAGATAGAGGTTGCAATCTCTATGGCCCCTTGGGTGTCTCCAAGGCGAGCTTGTACCACAGCGATCGATTCTTGTGCTTGAGCATTTAGCAAGGGAAAGGCGGTGAAGGGGACAAGGTCTTTTGCTTGCAATAATGTTTTTTTTAGTTGCAATAATGTTTCATTTCCGGCTTCGATATTTTCATGATCAGCTTGTGCCAAGGCGATCCCTGCTAGTGCATGAGCTTTTTGGTTAGGATTAGAG
>JAJACI010000015.1 GCA_022601595.1 Chlamydiia bacterium
CGATCACTTTACTTTATACCAGCTGCGCGTGCTTGAAGATAACTATACCTATCTGCTTGCCCAAGATGGTGTCTGTATATCTATAGATCCAGGAGATAGCGCTCCTGTGGCTACTTTTATAGAAGATGGCGGATATAGCCTAGAGGCGATTTTAATCACTCATTTTCATGCCGATCATATTAGCGGGGTCGAAGGGTTAAAGGGGGAGAGGAAAATACCCATTCTCGGCCCCAAACATAAAGACCTTGCTTTTTTAGACCAGTGCGTAGCAGAAGGCGATGAAATATCTCTTGGCCCTTTTTCGATGGAAGTAATACACGCCCCAGGACATACGATGGAACATGTGATGTACTTCTTCCCCGAGCTTAAGCTCCTCTTTTGCGGCGATGTTCTTTTTCTTGGAGGCTGCGGCAAGATGTTTGAAGGAAATGAACACCACTACTTCAACACCTTTGAAAAGATAAAAAAACTGCCGGCAGATACCATCATCCTCACAGGACACGATTATAATAAAAGGAATATCGACTTTATCAAACATATCGATAGCGCCTTTTCAGAGAAAGATATGAGAGAAAGTGATGCCTACCACTCTTTAAAGCAAGAGCTTTCGATCAACCCCTTTCTAAAAGCCAAGACACCCTCAGCCTTTTTAGAGATGTACAAATCCCGCGATGAATTTAGGGGCGCTGCCCCTACGACCCCGTCTAAGGGTAATAACCCTTAGCAGTACCATCTTGATTTGGAGTAAAAATAATTTGGTTACTACAATTGTAGTAACCAAGCAAAAAGATCAAGATCTTTAGTGGGGTATATGACAGAGTCTCCCATATATTATCCAAGTTTTGAGAGCTTAGCGCGCAGCGTTTTTACGGAGATGCCAAGTGCTTTTGCGGCCTGGGTTTTATTGTCGGCATAGCGCTTGAGGGTTTTTACGATAGCAATAGCCTCTATTTGTTCGAGGGTTTTGTTTGCTGTGTCCTCTGCTTGTTTAGGGGCTGTTTGTGACTGTAAAAAGATATCATCAGAACCGATGATGTCGCCTGATACCATGATAGATGAGCGCTCGCATATGTTCATCAGTTCACGTACATTTCCTGGGAAATGGTAGGCAAGGAGTTTATCGCGTGCTTCTACCGAGAGAGTTTTTGTATTACGGTGATTTTTTTCTGCGGCTATCTCTAAAAATTTTTCTGCTAAGGGAAGGATGTCTGCTTTTCGCTCACGTAGAGGGGGGATGTAAATAGGCACTACGTTTAGGCGGTAGTATAGATCTTCTCGAAAATGCCTATCAGCTATTGCCTCTAGCATATCTCTATTAGATGTAGAGATAAGGCGTACATCCACTTTTTTGGACTCTGTGGAGCCTATACGCTCAAACTCCTGTTCCTGAATGATGCGTAGCAGCTTGGCTTGGAGGGTAAAAGGAACTTCAGAAATTTCATCTAGAAGAAGCGTTCCAGTATCGGCCCTTTCAAATCTTCCAAGACGTGCTTGATGTGCTCCTGTAAAAGCACCTTTCTCATGACCAAAAAATTCTGATTCAACAAGGGTGTCTGGTATCGCGGCGCAGTTGACTTTTATAAAAGGATTTTGTTGGCGCGGGGAGAGATCGTGTATCATCTTTGCTATTTCTTCTTTTCCGCTGCCTGATTCGCCATGAATAAAGACATTTGCCTGACACGAAGCAATAAGTCGCACTTCGCTGATAAGCTTTTTCATAACCGCGCTTTCATAGATAAACGATGGAGCCTCTTTTTTTGCAAGGGTACTCTCTACCATAAGCTTATCAAATAATGTGGTAAGTTTCTCTTTGTCTATCGGCTTAAGAATAAAATCTCTTATTCCGAGTCTTAAAGAATCGCTCATCTTGGCTACATTTTTTATATCGGTAAGGGCAATGATTACGCTATCTTTATTCATCTCATTGATTTTAGCAATTACCGCGCGCCCGTCTATATCTGAGAGGTTAAGCTCCACAAAGATAATGTC
This sequence comes from Chlamydiia bacterium, assembly GCA_022601595.1. GTDB lineage: Bacteria > Chlamydiota > Chlamydiia > Chlamydiales > 2-12-FULL-49-11 > JAJACQ01. Next base: position 1,990 of record JAJACI010000015.1, read on the forward strand.
ATAAAGATGTTTTGTAATCATCTCTAATCCAGTAGCTCCTTTTTTTGTCCATTTGAGCTCAAAATTATTAGCATCTGTAATCTCTTTGATGGTGTCAAGGTAGCTATTTGTCGGATCTATTACTAAAATACGTTTCATAGAATGCTTTTATTTTATATTCTTACCTTCCATATAACAAATAGCATAATAAACTCATAATTAAAAATTAACTTGTGGGAAAATATTGATTTTGGGATGATATATGCTATGCACATTATATTTTTTCTTCTTCTATTTCTACTCAGTTCTTGCTCTACAGCAGATCAAAGGGTAGAATTGCGCCGCATGAATAACAATAAAAGTAGCGAGAAAATATATCGCCTCTCTCATGAACAGGTTTATAAAGAAAAGGCAATGCAACTTTCAGCAAGAGAGCTTTACCCTTGGGAAAATGAAACCGAATTTGCTAAAATAACGATGAATACATTGAGGTGTCGTGGAGATATTTCTCATCCTAAAAGGGCCAAAGATAAACGGGAGTATGAGGATTGTGGCGGTATGCACCACCATGGTCTTCCTTATGTTGATGGCGAGGAATTTGTCTACCCGGTACTTATTTCCCTTTTAAACAAAGTGCAAAATTCTTTTAATAAGAAGGTAGTGGTCACTTCCGGGCACCGCTGCCCAAAGCACAATAACTATCTAACCCTTGGCACTTCGAAAATATCAAAATATATGATAGGAGCAAAGGTAGACTTTTATGTAGAGGGGTTAGAGGATAGTTATGAAGATGTTATAGATAGAATTATGTATCTATATGAAGGGGACAAGGAGGAGTATAGCCTTTTTAAAAAGATAACCGGAAAAGGGTCCTTCGCCTCATGGAGAAATAAAGAGATAACCATTACAGTGCAAAAAGATGGCGAGCATACTGTCTTATTAAACAAAAATCATCCTGTGATATCTATTGAAGTGCGTTATGACAGGGAGCGAAAAGCACCTGTAGTTTTAGATTGGAAAAAAGCGTATCAGGGATTCATTGTCAATTAAATATGGGGCGCTGCCCCAAACCCCGCTCAAGGATCAAGATCCTTAAGAATCCTTTCTTTGATTTTTTCTGCTTGAGCAGAAAAAATAATAACCATGGGTTTGAAAAGGGTTTTGACCCTTTCCGGGGGTTGGGGCAGAGCCCCTATAGGAGGAGATGGGCTAAAGAGGGAAGGGATCTTTCGGAATCTTTGTGGGTGATGGGATTGATAAGAAGATGGGGGATGGAGGCGTTTTGTAGGGCAGATATTCCCTTTTGAGTATCTTCAAGGCCAATGGCATGCTTTGCATCAATATTTTTTTTCTTTAAAATGGTAAGGTAGCCATCTGGTGATGGTTTTGGAAGGTTGTAGTCTTCACGGGTAATCCATGGAGAGATGGTCTTTAGAAAAGGAAGATGCTTTGCAATTTCCTCTACATCGCATCTGTCGGAATTGGTGACGATACATGTGTCTATCCCTTGTTTGTGAAGATGCTTGACAAAGGCCTTGGCGCCTTCCATAGGAAGAACTTTTCCTGCTTTTAACAGCTCTCTATAGATGTTTGTTTTTAATGCCCTCACCTCTTTCCATGTGTGCGGAAAAGAAGGGTATCTTGCTTTTACCGTCTCTTCAAAGAGCTGCCTATTTTTTGAATGGGCGATCATGCAATAGGTGGTAAAATCTAGAGGGAGGGGAAAGCCTAATTTTTCTAGGCAGGAGGTATAGGCCTTATGATGTAAAGGCTCTGTATCTACCAGCAGGCCGTCAAAGTCAAAGCATACTAGCTTCTTATCTTTGATATATTTTATATACATTGCTACAAATTGCCTAGCTTTGCTTTTTGTTATAATTACCGATGACCGGACTCGAACCAGCACCTTGTTGCCAAGAGCAGATTTTGAATCTGCCGCGTCTACCATTTCGCCACATCGGCTTTGTATGCATGAAAATTATAGGGCTAAATACCTTTTATTACAAATACATTTTATAGGTTGTTGTCATTCAAATATTTTTTAGCTCCATCTATAAGGATCTTGAATTCGTAAGGAGAAAAATCTCCAAGCGAATTTAGAATATCAAAACATTTTATGATGCATGTTTTTTTATCTTTATCAATTATTTGTGGATGGAGTTCCCCATTAAATCTCTTTTTTCCATCAAAATCTTGAAAATCAAAAAGAGCAATTTTATCGCCAAGTGCAAACATATTTTGTTTTGTGCAATCACCAGCTTCAGTTTCACAAATTACTAAAGCAAGTTGTTCTAAGGCGGTTTTTGGTAAATGAGTACGAAATAGGGAAACAAAAAAATCCATCATTCCACCAGATAATTTTTCTTGCACCATAATAACATACTTCTTTTTTTTATATGTAAAACTAAACTCTGCTACCTTTGGAATAATAAGCTTATTAAGGTTATGCTTCTTGCAAAGTTTTCTAACTTTTTCAATATTTACCAACCGTCTATTAACATCGCCAGTGTAACCATCAGATGTAGGAGCGAGTTCAATGCCATATTTATATATTTTTCCTCGGTGGCAATTATAAGATATAATATTGGTGTCACCATCCTTGCTATAGATAACTACACCTTTAGGAGGGGTTTTTTCTCTGCTATCTATATGGCCATAAATTACTTGAATTATTTCCTTTTTTTCTTTATCTGAAAAAAATATGCCCTCCTTTTTTAATGAGTTTCTTATTATATAAAGTAAGCCTAAAGCGATCACTGTTATTAGCGTGATGTCCTTGTTAGAGAGCCGCTTATATTTATTTCGAGCAATGGTAATAAAAGGGGTAAAGTAGTTGTTACTTCTAATTTCCACAAGATGAGTACTCCACATCTTCTAGACATAACCCATGTGCCGGTGCTTGGAAGAGGTTGTGAATGTTATTTTTACTTTCTAAGATGGCCTTTAGCTTTTCAAAGGGGATCCTTTTTGATCCGTAGCTGATGAGCGCTCCTGTGATGTTTCTTACCATCTTGTATAGGAATCCGCTGCCGTGAAAAGTTAGGGAAAATCCACCTGAATCCTCTGTTACTGTAATGGAAAAGATGGTCTTAACAGGATTTGGTGTTTTACAATTTTTTCCTACCTGATTGGCAAAAGCCGAAAAGTCTTTTGTGCCGATAAATAGCGGTATCGCCTCTTTTATTAGCTTAATATCCAGCGCGTAGGGATAGTGGAAGTGGTGGTGTCTTTCAAAGGGGTTAAGAATTTTTTTTGTAGAGATGTGATAACGATAGATTTTCCCTGTTGCGCTGTAGCAGGGGTGGAAATCTGGATGTGCGATTGCCATTTCACTGATTGATATGTCATCGGGAAGGAGGCTATTTAAAGAATTTTGTAGCTTTACGAGATTTACCTTTTTTGGAAGAGTAGTAGTGCATATCTGTCTTTTTGCATGAACGCCGCGATCTGTCCGTCCTGAACCTATGGTTAAGATCTCTTTTTGAAATATTTTATATAAAAACTTTTCGATAGTTCCCTGCACCGTCTCTTTGGTGTTTTGCCTTTGCCAGCCATAGTAGGCGGTTCCGTCATAGGTAGCTGTGAATTTGATTTTTAGCATAAATCCTCTATATCTAGGAAAATTATACCATAATACGTTGTTTTAGGAAAATAAAGATGGGTTTGGAAAGGACCGCGGGCCCTTTCCAGAGATGGGACAGAGCCCTTAAGATGCTTTTACTCAACATGCTTGTTGATATGACCTGGCATTTTGAACATGGAGATAGTACGCTTGCTACCAAAAACCTTAGCAAGAGCATCATCTGGTTTGATATTACGCATATTATCTGGATCTTGAAGGTCGTGCTTCTTGATATATACCCATATTTTTTTTGTGATCTCAGTCCTAGGCATAGGACCTTTCCCACAAACTGCTTGAAGCTCTGGACTTAATTTTAATTTTCTCATGAATGCTGAGTTTGCTGCTTTCTTTGCCATTTTATTCTCCTGAATAGTAAAGATTTGATTTGATAACTTGATGAATCATACCCTATGTTTGCCAGGGTTAGCTTTATTCGTCAAGGTGATCTAATCACTATTTTTTTGACATTTTGTATCCTGTTAAGTGTTAAGTGAATACAAGATCTCCCCTTAAGAGTTTTTTTAGTTCCAATTTGTCATATCTTCTTTTTTTATAGGCACAGGGCTAGAGGTATCTGTACGTACTCTCTGTTTTATGGTAGCTGTATTTTGCTTCTCTGCTTTCTTGGTAGCCTCTTGTTCTTCTTGTTCTATAGTTATTTTAATTTGTTCAAAAACATAAAAAAAAGCTTCTTCTTCTGTTTTACCTAGAAGCATTTGAGCCGTTTTTAGGCTCTTGTAGCAACCGTATGTAGGATAGACTGTGTGAAGTAACTGATCCAAATAACAAGCTCTGAGGTGGTGTTTGTCACGTTGTTCTACTAAGTCTGCTATCTTCTTGTTTCTCTTTTTTTGTGCCCATACTATACAAATAATGATCAACACAGTAATAGCTACCCCGGTGGTTGCAGGATACGTTTTTACAAAACACTTGAGATTTTCAGTCCCTTTTGCTGTTACCTTTTTGACCCGTTCAAAGAGGATGGGGAACTTTTTTTCTAAAAAAGCGCCTAACCTCTGAAATGGAATCACAACCGCCCTTTCCACTCTATCCAGAAGTTTTTTAGGAGCGCCCTTCACTTTGTAGTATGCCGTGAATAAATGCTGCTTTAGAACTTCTGCCTTTGCTGGGTTTTTGGCGGCACTAGGTAAAACTTTTGAAGAGGCGATCTTGTCTATGATAGCAGGTGTCTGCGCAGAAATAGTGGAAGCATCCGCAGTAGAAAGTAGAGGCTTCATTTGCTCAGCTACAGGAACTTTAGCAATTGCTGGGGTGGTATCATTGATAACCACTGCTGCACTTGCAACTACCACAGGAGCTTTTGCAGTCACCACAGGAGGGGGAGCCTCTATTTTTACAGGAGGCTTTACAGCTGCTACCGGTTTTGATACACGAGCTGGATTTGCAGCGGCAGCATAATTTGCATCACGTAACCCAGAATAATTGATATAGGCCATCTCACCAACTTTTTTTTATAAATCTATGATAAAGGTATCATAAACAACTTACAAATTGATTGGTAGAAATAATTTCACTTTTGATAGATAAATTTTAGAAAAGTGTGCCTAGCGCAGCATTCCCTGCGCTATTATTTCCTATTGCCCGGTTCCAAAAAGATTTGCAAAGTCGGCCTCCAAATCTACGTTATAATTTTCGCTACTGCTACTGCTACTGCTATCGCTTTTACTTGAAGATCCTGGATCCGAAAAATCGCCGTTAGTTAACATCTTATCTTCAAAACTCTTTTCAGCATCATCTTCTGCTAATAAAGTTGGACTCGAATTGCGCTCAAAAGAAGAAGAACCTTCGTTTATTCGAGAGTTACTCTCTCCTAATGGTCGTTGCTCACGCAGATGTTTATTTTGCTCATGAAATTCTGCATCTATATTATCTTGCTCTTCTGTTGTTTCACCTGACTGAGGACTATACAACAATAAGTCTTTAAGTCCAGGGAGTTGTTTGAGCAAGTTACTAGGGATGTTTACAACTGGCTCGGTCGTTGGAGTTTTTGCTTCTGGTGTCTCGCGCTCAGCTACTATTGTAGAAATATCCTGGCAGACGTCTTCTAAATTTTGTGGTGCACAGCCAAGTTTTGACTCTAAACTCTGCGCTGCATCAAGCTCCGCTTGCTTTTGCTCTAAAGTTTTTTCTAATTGAGCTATCTTGTTTTCGAGATCGACTATTTTTTGTTGGGCTTGTTGATCTTTTACTTTATTTAGATGGGCAGAAGTTAAAGCAGTAGTGTGTGAAGTTTTTAATTCTTTTAGCTCGGTTTCTAGATCCGAGATCTTGTTTTCATGAGCGGTTACTCTCTTTTGAAAGAAAGTGTCTTTTGCTGCATAAGCTAACCTGCTTGCTTTATCCCTGTTTGCATTCTCCATCTCTTTCTGCATCTTAAGTGTCGCTTCACTCAATTTTTGCTGTTGTTCTTGTAGAGCAGTAGTGTGTGTAGTTTTTAATTCGCTTAGTTGAGTTTTTAGTTGTTGAACTTGAGTTTCTAGTTGTTGAATTTGATCTTCTTTCTCTTTGGATAATGTATTAGCGATGCTTTGTCTCTCTTTATTCCTCAAGATAATTGCTTTTGCTTCTTCCATCAGTTTGTTGTATTCTTTTTCGGAATAAGAAATCTTTTTTTGTGTTGTATTTTGTTTTTTGTTTGGTTTTAAGAAAAGGATTGTGGTCGCTATAACTGTAATTGTAGCGATTAGGATGGAGAGTGCTGGGTATGTTTTTAAAAGGGTAGAGCCGGCTCTGATTAAAGAAAATTTTTGAAGGCGGGTTTCTGTGTTTTGAAAGGTACGTGTTGCTGTTTGTACAAAATTATTTTTAATTGATTCAAAATCCATGATTCATCCTATTATGTTATTAGTTTATAATTATTATAATTGAAATGCAATTAAACATCATTACTAATGTTATTTTTAATTTATTTTAAAATAAATTATTGTACTAATCGTAATGGATAACGTGTTTTATGTAAAAAGATCGGGGTGCTGGCGATATAGCCTAAACAACTGACTATAAGTCTCTAGCATAGCAATAAATCGTTCATTTTGTAGATCAGTGCATCCTAATTGGTTGTATTTTTTAGCCATAAGAACATGGGAGTTCTTTTGTGGGCATTGCATAATATGGCAGCACTCTTCAAAAATTTTCTGAACGCTTTCTGGGATCTCTTCGAAACTGGGGGTGTTAAATGCAAAAGCTAAGTTAGTTTTAGCTGTCTCGCATTGATCTAGGAGAGTTCCTTCTGTTTTAAATATATCTGCTATGTTTATTCGGGGTATATCTTGACCTATCTCTTCCTCTTTGCTTGATGTAGTAGCATTGGGGCCTATGATTATATGAATAACTGTGATGACTACGTCGGTGATTTTTTTAATACTATTGCTAATTTCTTTAATTTCCGACTTGGTTTGCTCAGTAAGAGCATCTATGGATGGTAGGTAGTTATGTAACCTTGATAAAACTGAATTCATTATAACCTCTCTTGTTTATAGTATTATTATACTGTTATTATGATTAATTGTCTGATTAAATAATAAACTATGTTTTTTTCTTTTGGTCTCGTATAAAAATGTTGCTTGGAATATAGGGCGGGGTTTGCTACTCTCGTAGAGAAAATAAGGTTTTATGATCATGCGAGAGAATATTTCTAAAGACATTAAGGTGTTTGGCGAGAAGGTTTCTGGTATGGGGAGGTACCTTTGACCTTGCTGGCAAGGAAAAAGAGCTCTCTTTATTAGAAAAGAAGATGGAGGATCCTTCCTTTTGGGAGGATAAGCAAGCGGCGGAAAAGACGGTCACTAGGGTGTCAGAGCTCAAGTCATGGGTCGCCCCTTTAAAAAAAATACTTTCTCTTTATGAAAGTCTTGATGTCATGTATCCAGAGGTAGAATCGTTAGGGGATGCCGATCTATTAAAAGATTTAGAAGAAGAGCTTTTTGCGGGAGAGACTTTATTAGAAGAGCTAGAGATCCGACGTATGTTTACGAAAAAGGAAGATAGCTGCGGTTGTTTTTTAAGTGTGAATGCAGGAGCTGGTGGAACAGAGTCGTGTGATTGGGCTTTGATGCTTTCACGTATGTATCTACGCTATGCAGAGAGAAAGGGGTGGAAGGCAGAGGTAATGTCTGAGCTCTCTGGAGATGTTGCAGGGATAAAAAATACTACCATACGTATAGAGGGTGATTTTGCTTATGGATATCTTCGTGCAGAGACAGGGGTGCACCGTTTGGTGCGCATTTCACCATTTGATAGTAACGCTAAAAGGCATACGAGTTTTGCGTCTATTGAAGTGGTGCCTATTCTTGCAGATGATATTGAAGTAGATGTAAAGACAGAGGATATTCGGGTAGATACCTTTAGGGCATCAGGGGCTGGCGGGCAGCATGTAAACACCACCGATTCGGCTGTACGAATGACGCATGCGCCAACAGGAATAGTGGTATCTTGTCAGCAGGAAAGATCGCAGATAAAAAATCGCGAGACCTGTTTGAAGATGTTAAAAGCTAAGATTTATCAGAAGATGCTTGAGGAGAAAAAGCAAGAGCTTTCAGGGATGGCGGGGGAGAAAAAGGATATTGCCTGGGGTAGTCAGATTCGTAATTATGTACTTCATCCATACACGTTGGTAAAAGATCCGCGAACAAAGCATGAGGTGGGTGATACTAAAAAAGTATTAGATGGCGATATCGATCCATTTATATATGCATATTTAAAGATGAGAGGGGGCGATGAAGTCTAAAACAAGCAAGAAGATTACATCTGATAAAGAATATGATATTCGCTTTTCCTATTACACTGATGAGGCGTTTTTAAAACAGACGCTTTCTGATGAGCAGGTGAGAAAATGGTACCCTCCATCAACAGATTCAGATGTGGCTATATTTGTTCGCAACTGGGCAGGGTTTGCCCGCTATAAGTGCAGTTTAACAGCGACGTATAAAGGAAAAGCTATAGGGATGGCGACAATATTTTTGATGCCGTATGTAAAGGTGTCCCATCTAGCGATGGTATATGTGGTAGTAGAAAATGATTTTCAGAATAAAGGGGTGGGAGAATCATTGATAAAAAACATCAATCATTTAGGCAAGAAAAACTTTAATTTGGAGTCGATACACATGGAAGTATTTGAGGGGTCGGCAATAGAGCATCTTCTTCCAAAGATGGGATATAAAGAGTTGTTTACCCAGGAAAATTTTGTAGAATTTCCTGAAGGGATGCGCTCTAGAAAAATATATGAAGTGGATTTAACAGGAAATTAGATGAAAAAAGAGACGCAAAATATTCAGATAAGAAAGTTGGTAGAAGCCGATAGTTACTATCTTTCTCAGTTTCTAATGGATCCTGCTGTATTAGAATTCTATCCTATGAGTAACATGGCCGAGGTGCAGGAGTCGATAAAGATATGGCTATTTTATGCTCGTAAAGGGCATGCCTATACCATTGAGGTGAATAATAAACCTGCAGGGATGGCAATATTGTATGTAAATAGCTTTAAAAAGCTTGCTAGGCAGTCGCTTTTTGCCATTGTGGTGGGAGATAAATATCGGGGAAAAGGGCTAGGGACAAAGTTGATGAAGCACCTTATCAAAGAGGCAAAAGATACCTACGGAATATATAATTTGCATCTTGAAGTGTATGAAGGCAATCCCGCATGCTCCCTATACAAAAGGTTAGGATTCAAAGAGTACGCTGCCCATGACAATTTCATGAGAGAGCAGGTAAGTGATAGAAAAAGAAAAAAAATAATGATGGAGTTAGATCTTAGAACCATAGATTTATAATGGGGCAGAGCCCAAGAAAAAAGAAAAAGGATAGTAGATGGCAGGACATAGTAAATGGGCAAATATTAAACATAAGAAAGCGCGAGCAGATGCAAAAAGAGGAAAAGCCTTTTCAACGGTTACAAAAGAAATTATTGTTGCTGTAAAGATGGGCGGGGGAGATCCGAAGATGAACCCTCAGCTACGCCTTGCTATTACAAAGGCAAAAGCGATAAATTTGCCCAATGAGAATATTGAAAGAAACATCAAAAAGGCGCAGTCTAAAGATCAGTCGAATTTCGATGAAGTTGCCTACGAGGTATATGGTAAAGGGGGCGTGGGCATTATCTGTCGCGGTCTTACCGATAATAAAAACCGTACCGCCTCAGATATGCGTATTGCATCCAATAAACGGGGAGGGACTATTGCAGCGCCCGGAAGCGTCTCCTTCAATTTTGAAAAAATGGGCATCATGCAAATAGAAAAAAAAGATGTCGATGGCGATAAGCTTTTTGAACAAGCACTAGAGAGCGGCGCCGTAGACTTTTCCGATGAACCAGAAGAAGTCTTTATAGTGACCACCAATCCCGAAGACCTCTACAAAGTAAAAGATAGCCTAGAAGAAAAAGGCTATAAAATAAACGACCCCTCACTAGATATGGTTCCAAAAACACTAATAGAATGCAGCGATGAAGATAAAGAAAAGAATTTAGCGCTTATTGAATATATCGAGGACCTAGACGATCTGGACCAAGTATTCCACAACATGCAATTGTAGGGTGATTCTTTTTGGGATATTTTTCCGTTTTTCATCCTCCGAGTGCTACCCGCACACTATCGGATAAAAGACTAAAAAATCTCTTCAAAAAGAACACCCTACAATATAAAATGGTTTGTTTTTGGAGTTTTTTTCACTTTCCCGCCCTCCGAGTGCCAGTATGCACACTATCGGGCGGGAAATTAAAAAATCCCCACCAAAATAGATTTTTTCTGCAGATGGAAATTAAGGAGACTCTGATAAACTGCACTTTTTAGAATTTCTTCAGAATTTATAAAAAATCTGGGAGATTATAAAACTGCTCGTTATTCATAGCTTTTTTAAGCAGGGGATAGTATAGAGTGCCATTATTGGTTAGGCGGGTTTTTTTAAGGATTGTATTTTTTGTTGGATAAGGGCGGCGCGCTTTCCGGGGGACATTCCCCCGGGAATGGTGATAAGGTTGTAATACTTGCCGTAGGCGGCTTTTATTTTCTTTGAAAGGAGAAGAGCTTCTTGGGTGTTTTCTCTACGAATTTCATTTTTTTCTAGCTCAAAGTCTTTGCCTCCGTGGGGCTCGATAAAAAATACCGCTGCATATCTGTTTTCTATATTTAGCTCTTTGAGCTTTTTTTGAATTTCCTTGTATTCTGAGGAATTTTCTTTTCCGGCGATTTCAAGGTAGACGAGATTATCTAAGAGCCCTCTATCAATGAAAATGGGCTTTTTGCAGCTTTTGAGCATTTCTGTTTCAAGGAGTAATTTTGCGGTAAAAATTTCTAGCTGAAAGCCATCTTTTAGCCAAGGTTCTTTGATGTTTTGATCTAAGTTTCTTTTTATTATTTTTGTAGCACTTTCTTCAATGATCACTTGTCCATTTGCTTGTAGCTCTTTGATGATCGATGTTTTTCCTGCCGATGGTCCTCCGATAATAGCATAGATGGTAGCGCATAAAAATAGTAAATTTGTCATAGATTCTCTTGTTATCTCCTTAGGTTAGATAATTCTTTGGCGTTTGTTTCTGTATATCCAAAAGACTTGCTATCTACTTTATTCCCTTCAACAAGTATTGCTAAGCGCTTTTTATTTTCTCTAGAGATGTATTGTTGAGCATCTTTGATAAATGTTTGGTAGTCAAGTTTTTCGAGCGCAGCTATTTTCTTTTTATTTCGATCAAAATCACCGTTATAGGTAAAGGCATACTCGAAGTTAATAGCTGAAAAAGTAGATAGATTTTCTGTTGGCGTTTTTAATTTCGTGATTAGCGATTTTTTTACCATCTCAAAGCGCTCTTTAGATACATTTTTTTCCACCGTTTTGCTAAAGTCTTCTAGGAATAGCTCATAGCGAGCAAGAAGCTCTTCAGGATAGTGTGTAGTGCTTTGTACTAAAAAGTATTGCATTATCTGCCCTTGTACGATAGAAGAAAATGACCCTGCTATATACCCTGTTTGTTGTTTTGACCTAAGTTCTGTAAAAAAAGCCTCTTTTAAAATGGTGGAAAGCACTGCATCGGATGCATAGCTTTCAAAAGTAAAAGGCCCTTGATCGATAGCGAGTATTGCAGAATTTCCGCCCATACTCGTTTCTATACATATTTTTTTTGGGACAGGGTTTTCTGTATAAAAAGGTGTATATTTAGGGATATTACTTATATGCGCATTTGATCCTTTGGATGACATGGTGTTTTTTATCTCAGAAAAATGTAAAAGAGCATTTTCCTTTTCGATATTACCGCTTATAAATACTTGAGAAAAATTTTCCTCAAGGATATTTTTATGAAAATTTTGAAACTCTTCATAGGTAACCGCTTCTAAGGTTTTTCTTTTTATCTTAGTCTCTAAATAATTATTGGAAACTAAACTTTTTAAAAGATTCATTCCTTGTATATACGGCAAATTTTTTGTTGCACTAGTACAGGTAGAGAGCATTTCCTCTTTCACCAGTAAAAAAGCTTCTTTGGTTGGATAGGCGGTTGTAAGTGAGGACAAAAAGGACATCATGTAGCTGCCAATTTTATCATGATAACCATCCACTGAAATATTAAGACCCAACTCACCGCTATAAATATTGGTGTATATACCAGCAAAAGCCCCTTCTGAAATGAGCGACGCCATATGGTGTTCTAGGTAGGATGCATATAAATCATTGAGACAAAGAGATTTCTTTTCTGCACTTATTGCCGCGGATTTGATGCGCATTTTAATTTGCGTTTTTGGGATAAGGTAGTGGGTGTCTTGCCAGAAATAGCAAATACCTGCATCATCACTTGCGATAAGCAGAGGATTTTCTATCGCCTCCTTAGCTTCTTCTGTGAGTAGCTTTTGGTGCTTGGAGATGTATGGGTTTGGATTTGGGAGGATAATATCAGCATGCGGGGGAGCTGTTTCCCAAGCGGAAAGAACATCATCATTAATTTTACTTACTGAATATTTAGCGCCGAGCCATTGCTCTTGTTTATTTGCCGTTCTATGAGTATCTTCGCTATTACCTGTTACCGAAATTAAGGCATTATATGGGCCTAAAAATCCTAATAGATCACGTGAACTTTTTTGATCAAAATCGGTGATCATTTCTGTTTTATAGGGAAACGTTTCCAGGTCTTCATCCACCATATTATGAGCAATACTTCGTGTCATTGCAAAAGGATTTTTTCTTGATTGCCATTGATAGGAGGTAGAAAGCACTGCTTCCATATCGTTATATATATGTGCAGGGATATTTCCTTTTTTTAATTTATTTAGCGCGGAAAAGAAGGTATAGAGGATATGGTCTCTTTTTTGCATCCCCTCAGATGTTAAGCTCATAGTCACTGTTAGGATAAGGTGATCTTTACCTATACGATCGCACTCAGAGGAGAGCTCTTCGATAAGCCCTTCTTCTTTTAAATGTGCATATAGCCCCCCTTTCATGTGATGGGAAATAGCATAAGAAATTAATGAGTAGGTCTTTTTATCCATATCATTTGCGTAAGCAGGTGGTATTTCCCAAGAAATAGAAAGTTCTTTAATATCTTTCACAGGCTCAATATAGGTGATATGCCCCTCTTGCCCTGGAGAGGTAATCTTTGCATAGGCAATGGTAGGTATGGATTCTTTTGCATCCTCCACTTGTGAAAAGCTTTTTTCTACCATCGCTTGCAAGCTATCGAGATCTTTATTGGAATAAACAACAAGATACATTCCATTAGATTTGTAATGTTTTTTATACCATTTTTCAAGGTTCTTTCTTCCTATTACTTTTAAAGTATCTTCTGTTCCGGTAGAAAATTTTCTATTGGCATGATTTTGATTTCCTTCTTGCTTAAATATAAACCATGAGCGCCAGCCGTCATGCTCGATATTCTTTTGATGCTCTTGATTTACGGCAAGTAGCTCTCTAGAAATTGCATTTTCACTGAATAGGGGGTCTATGAAAAATCTTGCGAACATATCAATAGATGTCTCAAGCTTGTCATTATCTATAGAATACATATATACAGTACGATCTGTTGCCGTGTAGGCATTGATCGTTCCACCATTATCTTGTACAAACTGCCAAAATCCATTTTCATCGGGATATTTTTTTGATCCCATAAAGAGCATATGCTCACAAAAATGGGCTATACCAGGATATCTAGGGTCATCGTGCCAAGAGCCGGCATTTACTGCAAGAGCAGCAGATGATCCTCTTGCTTGACTATCTGATTTTAGAATAACCTTTATATCATTACTAAGAATAAGCTTTCTTGTCTTTACCGTTTTTAGAGATGGGGTCAAAACTTTTAAAGGATTTTTATCTTCTACGACTACAGAGAGTGATTTATTAGGTATCGCCGCATGGAGAGGGGAGAGTGCAAAGAAAATGGAAAATAAAATAGATGTTAAAAGTCGTGATACGCTCATGGATGCCCCTTTTTTTAGCTAAGAATTCCCTTATATACTTTTTTTATTTAAAACGGTAGTCTCTTGCTCATTTATTTTCACCTTTACCGGTCACCAGCACCTCGATTCTTTTTGTATGATCGGGGGAAAGAAATTTCTTAGAATGCTTAATGAAGGTCTGATAATCAAGATCTACTAAAGCATTATAACTTTGTTCCCCTTTTGTGAAATCACATTTGTCCGTATAGATGCTATCAAAACAAATCCACGCATATCCTTGAAGTGTTTTTATAGGGCCTTCATTTTTGGAGATGATAGAATCTTTAACCATTAAGAAACGCTTTTCAGGGATGTTTTCTTCTAAGGATTCTGTATATTCCTTAAGAAATAGATCGTACCTTTCTATGAGGTCATCTGGTAGATGGGTAGGGCTCTGCACTAAGAAATATTGAATCAGCTGCTCTTTGATTTTTGTTGTGGCCGATTGAAGACAATAACCTGTTTGCTGCTGACTTCTTAAAGAGTCAAAAAATGCCTCTCCCATAATAGTCCCTAAAATCTTATGTGCTGCTTTTTTCGTATTGGTGGAAGGCCCTCCATCCAGAACTAGCAAGGCAGCATTGCCTGGAGCTCTAGTATTAACCTGAAATCTTTTTGTCTCATTATCTTTTTCTGTATGTATAGGAGTGAACTCTGAATGATTATCATGATCCTGATACGCCTTTTTCGCTGAGAGCCGCTCTTTAATTTCAGAATATTGCTGGATTGCTTTTTCCGCAGAAGTATTTCCACAGATAAATACCTCAAGAAAATTTTCATGAAAGATCTCTTCATGGAAGCTTTTTAGGTCATCAAGGGTAAGAGACTCAAGTATTTCTCGAGCGCTCTCTTGCTCTTGGTATGTACTTAGTAGTTTGCTATAAAGTATATTCCAAGCGCGGGATAAAGCAGGTGCCAGTTCAAAATTTTTGTAATTTACAAGTATCTGCTCCTTTAAATTATTAAAGAGGTCTTGATCAGGCGATAGATCTTTGATTTTTGTTAAAAGCTCTACCATGTAAGAGCTAGCAGCATCATGGTAGCTATCTACATAGATGATAAGGCTTAGATCTCCCACAGAGATGGATGTTGTCGTTTCAGCAAATGTTGCCTCAGCTAAAAGATTTGCTAGATGATAGTTTATGTAGGAGGTGTACAACTGAGTTAGCGCCAGAGATTTGGCGGTTGCATTTATTGCAGGAGATTTAATTTGCGTGATGACTTGTATCCTTGGCACATGATAATGGTCATCAATCCAAAGATAACAGGTTCCGTGACTGCTGGACGCTATTTGCGATGGGTCTTGATCATAGAATAATTTCAAATCATTAGAGAGAAAGGCGTTTTTTCTAGGTAGGACAGCAACATCAAGAGGCGCTATCTCTTCCCATGTCGTAAGGGTATCCCTATCTATTTTCGATATAGAGTATTTCGTCCCAAAAACAGGCTCAACTTTATCGGCAACTTGACCGGTATCTTCGCTACTCCCTATAACAACTATTATCGCATTATGTGGGGTGAGAAATTCCAGGAAGTTCTTGCAAATTTTCTTATCAATTTCTCCAATTATAGATAATTTATAAGGGAATGTATCAAATGCCTCCCTATACAAAGAGCTCGCAGCATCTTGTACAAATCCATAAACATTAGGCCGAGCCATCCATTGGTACCTATTTGTAAGGCTTGATTTCAAATCATCCCATACATATTTTGGAATATCTTTTTCCTTTAGCTTGTTTATTGCAGCAAAAACAGTCCCGATGACCTCTTCTCTTTTTTCCATGCCATCATTTGTCAGCAGCATAGTTATTTGGAAAGATGTATTTTCTAAAGACTCTATGTTTTGCGATGCAAATAGTCCTACAATAAGCCCTTTCTTTTTTAAATGAGTACTTAGACTATCTTCACCTTGATTACTAATACAATGGGCAATCATTTGCATTGAATCGTAATCTGCCAGATCCTTTGGGGCTTCCCATGTGATGTTTATCTCTTTAATATCTTGCAGAGGCTCCATGTAGGTGATGTGCCCCTCTTGCTCTTTAGCCGTTATCTTTTTATATTCAATTTGCGGTGCTTTTTCTGAGCAGGATTTAACCTCTTTAAAAGAGTCTACAACAAGTTTTATAAGCTGTTCCATCTTTTTATTAGAATAGACAACAAGATTCATACCTGTTGGCAGGTAGTGCTTTTTATGCCATTTTAACAAGTCATCTCGGGAAATTTTTTCAAGGGTCTTTTTGTTCCCTACAGAAAACTTATGGTTAGGATGCTCTTTATTTCCCTCCCATTTTTGAATATGGTTCAATCTCCATCCATCGGAACTCTCAAATCCTAGGAACTCATTATCTACCGCATGGATTTCTCTCTCTATCCCCTCTGCTTTGAATAATGGATCGATAAAAAATCTTGAGAACATATCTAGTGCTATATCAAGACTGCTGTTCTCTATGGAAAAAGTGTATACCGTTTGATCATTTGCCGTATACGCATTTCTTGTTCCGCCGCCATCTGTTATGTATTTAAGGTAAGCATTTTCATCAGGATATTTTTCTGATCCCATAAAAAGCATATGCTCACAAAAATGGGCGATGCCAGGATAGTCTTTATGATCATTCCACTGACCGACATTTACAGCAAGTGACGCTCCTGACATTGCAGTCTTAGGATCAGAAATAAGAAAAACTTTTATCCCATTATAAAGGACAATTTTCTTTGTGGTGATATTTTGCAAAGAAGGCGTAAGCACTGCAAGTGGATTTTCATCTTTTATTTCGGTGTAAAGGGGAGGGATGATTACTCCCTTTTTATCCGCAAATTTTATGCTGTGGAATTTCTTTTTTGCCAATAGCTGTAAGGGGGAAAAGAAAATAAATAGGGAGAAGCAAGCTGTTAAAATTCTGCCGATGTTCATAAGAAACTCTTATTGTGTGGTTATTATTTCATATAATTTTTTTACAATAGAGTGTATGTTAGTTGCCTGTTTTTGTCTAAATATTGTTTTTTCTTTTTTTTCTTCAGCGGTCGGAGGGGTCAGGATTACCTCTTTTCCAAAATATAGATGAACAGGAGAGTGGTACATATTTCTTTTTTCCCCAATAGCTTTTTTTATGGTCTCAGGCGGGGGAAGAATAGGATAGGTATAGAGAGCAAGGGGGAAATAATGCGTTTTACTCTTAGCTTTGTGGCCAACAACCCTCATTAGCTCAATACTTTCTGGATCAAAAGGTGCAGGAGCAAGATTTCCATTTTTATCTTTTCTATCGCGCCCACCAGATGGGGCTACATAAACCAACTTTCCACCCTCATTAAGTAAATGGCGCAAGGCAAGCATGGATGCGCTGTTATGTTGTTGCATCTCCTTTTTCTTATCACTATGTAGCTCAAAGTACTTTTTGGAATAGACACAGATGACATTTTGACCGCGTGTAAATGGAACGGCAAGAGGATCTGTGGTTACTCGCGCCCCTGCTACCGCTACCATATCCTTAATCAGTCCAGGAAAGAGCTCATCAAGCAGTACGCCTAATATTGCCGGATCTGCCTCTGCTTGATGGTTGGCAAGAAGTAAAACATTTTCCCCTTTTTTGAGCAGTGAGATAATCGTTTCAATATTTTTTTTTCCATAAATGTTTGATTCTTTTTTATCAATAAACGGTGAGAGGGTGTTTACAGCGAGGTTGTATAGATCGATTGGCGTGTCTTCTCTTTTATGAAAAGTACCAAATTGCGTAGGACTTTTAAGCTCTTTTTTCACAAGAGAGAGATAGCTTGTAAGATTTTTTAGAATAGGCTCTAAGTCTAATTTTTTATCTTTTTGAACCTTATCATAGGCAGAGAAAAAAATACCTATATGATCAAATACGTCTTTAGGAAAGTTACTCTTTTCTTTTTCTAGTAACGACAGGATTTTAGACTTCAAGTAGAGTTCCATTGGTTGAGTTGTAAATTTCAAATTCGCTGATGTGTAGTGTGTCGGACGTTCTAAAGCTAATCCTAGCATTATTATCTTCAAAAGTTTCCATTAGATAGGCTTTATCTTCTCTATTGAGATAGTCGTTAAACTGCGGATGTACCGCAACTTCAAGCGCAAATTGTTCATTACATTTGATAAGCTCTGAAATGGATCGCTCTAGTTCAATGGATACGCTTTCAAAGTTTTTTATCAACCCTTTGCCATAGCAATAAGGACACTCTGTATACATTGTCTGCAGTAAAGACTCGCGATTTCTTTGCCTTGTCATCTCCACCAGTCCAAATTCTGACATTCCTAAAATGGTGATTTTTGCCGAATCTTCTTTTAGCGCAGCTTTTAATCTGTCAAGAACACGTCTACCATTTTTTCTAAAACGCATGTCGATAAAATCGCAGATTACCAGACCGCCAATATTTCTAATAGATAGTTGCCTCGCAATTTCTTCCGCAGCTTCCATATTAATGTGAACAATTGCCTCTTCCACATCTTTTGATGAATCTTTTTTCCCCCCGCCACGTCCGGAGTTTACATCAACCGTGTACATTGCCTCTGTTCTTTCAAAAAATAGATAGCCGCCACTTTGTAACCAGATTTTTCTATTTGCCGCTTTACCAATTTCTTTTTCAATTCCAAATCTCTTGAAAATAGGAAGCTTATCGCGGTAACAGTCAATTTTCAAGGTGTTTTTAGGGCCTGCATACTTTTTCACCATCTGCGCGATGATCTTATAGGTAGCCTTATCATCAACTAATAATCGCCCAAAATTTTTATCTAGTGCTTTTATTACTGTTCTTTTGATGACGTCAGACTCTTGATAGAGCATCGAGGTCCCTTTTGACTTTTCAAACTCTTTACGTGTATTTTCCCAACTAGAGATTAGCTCGTGGGCTTCATCAATCAACTGCTCTCTGGTTGCATTTACACAAGATGTTCTGCATATCAAGCCCATTTCACTAGGCATTTCAAAAGCTTTGATGAGATTCTTTAGCTGCGTTCTGATTTTACCATCGGAAATTTTTTTCGACACTCCTCTATGAGGACTGTTTGGCAGTAGTACTAGAAACCTACCTGGTATAGAAATATTTGAAGTAAGGCGAGCTCCCTTTGTGCCAATAGGCTCTTTGACCACTTGTACCAAAACAGTTTGGCCGTTTTTTAAGATCTTTGTGATATCAGTTTCATCAGAACTCTCTTTTGGAACCTCTTTTGTCTTTTTAGAGCCCTTGCTGTCAAAGTCCATGTCAAACATGTCTCTAAACTTTTGAGTATTTTCTATGATATCGGAAATATGGATAAATCCATTTTCCCCTTCGCCAATGTCAATAAATGCAGATTGAATATTTTTTAGGATATTAGTTACCTTTCCGCGATAAATATTTCCCGTGATCTGCCTGCTTTTTTTCCTTTCGATGACAAGATCGTGAAGCCTTTTATTTTTTAATATGGCTACACGAAGCTCTTTAGACTCGACGTTTATAAGGATTTCTTTCATATTAAATCCAATAGAATGATTATTATATGTCACATATTAAAGATTTAAATCTTTTAATGCCACAAGATGTTTCAAGTTAGTGCCTGAGATGCTTAAAAAAATGTATGCTTTTACAATCTTATAGATTACTTTCTGGCTCGATCTTCCTTATTACTCCTTTAAATGAGTTTTTTCGCAGCATTTCAGCCTACAGGGCTGAGCCTTACTCTAAAATAGGGTTTCTTCGAGCAATCTGAAAAAATCATTGAAACCAACAGATATTCAGAGTCTCCTTATGAGGGTAAAGGGTGGTCTAACTAAAAAATTCTAAAAGCAATAGAATTAAGCTTGCTCTGCTTTTTTGTATGATTTACCTTTGTAAAAACCACAAGAGTCACACATTCTGTGAGATTCTACTAGGCTCTTACAGTTAGTGCATTTTGCTAGTGATTTTGGTGATAGAAAATCGTGTGCACGACGTTTGCCTCTTCTTGAATTTGAAATTCTGCTTCTTGGAACTGCCATTATATACTCCTTAATTATCCTCTTGAGGATGGTCACTTGTTTTTAAATATTTGTCTATAACGTTTCTTTCTGGGCACTGCCCACCACATTCGCTATATCTTGGGATGTTTAGAAAGATAAGCTCTCGAACATAAGGTTTTAAAGAAAAGATACCACATTTCATTTCGCTTAAGGGAATGATCGTATGTTTTTCTTTAATAGATAGCGCGTGAGAGATTGGGTCGTTACAGATTTTACAGTAGTTGATACCGTCTGTTTGAATGGAAATATCAAAAATTAGATGATCACCCCCTATAGTCGCAGAAATTTCTACTTCTATATCTTTTTTGAATAGAGCTTCTTTATCAGAGGCATCCATGAAGTCAGGAGGAGAGATAAATGAGTAATCTTTGTACTCGCCAGCTCTTAATCTATCAATGTATAGTTCTAATTCGTCCATAATGCCGGCAATTATATAGAAGATCCCTTTTTTCTACAATCTTATAGTGGATTTTTAGTTATTCCGAGTCTTCTTAAAGGAAACTCTGAAAAACGAGCAGTTTTATAATCTCCCAGATTTCTTATAAATCCTATTTTTCGTGGCGCCCCATCCCTACAGGGATGCCGCTTACTCCAAAATAAAATTTATTTCAAAAAATCTGAAGAAATTCTAAAAAGTGCAGTTTATCAGAGTCTCCTAAAGTAGACTCGTCTTAAGGACGACTCTGAATAACTACAGTTTTTATGATAGCGTTTTTTCTAAAATTTCGCGTGTGCTTTGTACAGGGTATTGTTTCATAAAGAGAGAGAGTCGTTTATAGTCCTCTTTCATTGAATCTAAGACAAGGGGGTTTTCAATGAGTGCAGCAAATTCAGAGGTGATATTTTTTACATTTGCAAAAGGGCCAATCAGTTCTGGGACAATTCTTTTTTTTAACAAAATGTTTGGAAGGCTGTAATGCGGCAAGTAGAGAGAGAAAAAGGTGGTAAAGATAAAACGTTCTATTCCAGAGATAGAATAGGAGCTAACTTGAGGGACGTGAGACAGGGCGAGCTCTAAGTTTATCGTTCCATTTTTTGCACATGCAAACAAAGCTTCTTGGATGAGCTTTTCTTTTTCATCAGGCCCTCTAAGAACGACGTTCTGATCTTGTGTATATTTTTTTATAGACGGTAGTAAGGAGTCTTTTGCAACGCTCACGTGTATTTCAAAATCCTTAAAACCCTTACAGACTTTTAAAAACATGGGAAGAAGAGCGTCGATTTCTTGTTTTCTTGATCCAGGAAAAATGGCAATAATATTTTTTTTCGATGTGTTTTCTACCGGAACAATATTATTAAGGGGGTGTCCAATGTATGATACTTTTAAAGGGGAGTCTTTGAAAAGCTCTTTTTCAAAAGGAAAGAGGCAAAAAAGGTGGTCGTAGTATTTTTCAAGGATCTTTTTTCTTTTGGGGCGCCATGCCCAAATGGTTGGGCAGACTACTTGGATGATTTTTCCTGTATACCCTTTTTTACGCACGCTCTTTGCCATTCTTAAATTGATGTCTGGAAGGTCTATTAATAGAAGGGTTTTGGGGTTTGTTTTTACAATGTGATTTCGTATCTTTATAAAAGTAGAGACAAGAGTAAATAGGGATGTAAAGGGTTTAGAAAGTCCCATGAAATTTAAGCAATCCATAGGAAAGATCTCTTTGATGGGCAGCTTTTTTAAATTCGGCCCAATAACCCCCTCTATATTCAGATTAGGGCTTATTTTTTTTAGCAAATCATAACCGAGAATATCTCCACTTAATTCTCCTGTAAGGACAAAAATATCTATAGATGGTTTGCAAGCCATAAAGCTCCTTCCTTAAAAATTTCATCCGAAGTGCCATGGCCATGCCTTCCAATTGCGGGGCTGATTTTTATTTGATGTACGTCATTTTTTTGCGACATTTTTTGAAGGTCTTGGTGGAGTGTGATAACAGTATCGGTACCAATAAGAGTATCTTTATCACCTACAAAAAAATGGATTTTTTTGGTGCAAAGCGCGCTCTTTTTTTCTAGTGCAGAGAGATCTTTTTCCCCTTTCAAATACAAAAGGGGGGCAAAGCAGGTGATGGTAGTAATTTCTTTTAGCTCTGCTGCCATTAAAAGAGCGATAAAAGCTCCTCGAGATATTCCCATCGCTCCATATGGCGGAGCAAAGTGCTGTGTAAGCTCCTTGATCCCCTCTTTTAAATCTTGCAAAAAGGTTTTTAATGTTTGCTTTTCCCTTAGCCAAATTTCTTGAATGCCATAGGGACGAGCACCCTTTTCATGGCCGGGAAGGGTTACAGATATGACTCTTATTCCATTTTCGATCAGGGTGTCTACAGGGCGGCAAAAAGGGGGGAATGTGAGAGAGTCTTCAGCAGACAGTGAAAAGAAAAAAACAGTGTGAATAATCGCCCGGTCTTTAGGCTCTTTGTAATAGAAGGTCAGTTTTTTTGTTTCTATTTTTTTCAACGATGTCTTCTTGGTCTTCTAGTGGTGGTAGCCCGCTTGGTGGGAGGGGCTGATTTTTTAAACTTCTCGTAATAATATACCCACTCATTATAAATGTCTGTAAGGCCTGGTTCTAAATCTGCCCTCAGTTTAAAAAATTTTAACGCTTGATCAAAATCTCTTGTTCTAGGAATTTTACAAACAAGGGCTTTCTTCTTTTGAAGAGGGGTGAATCGATATTGAGTAGCAAGAATATTTACCGTTTCGGCAAGGATCTTTTTAGTAATTCGGAGTGTAGGTCCAAATAAATGAGAAGTGATTTTAAAAGCCTCATCCTGCATTTTTCCTAAATGCGCTTTTCTAGGCGAAGCTTCATATATTTCTTGCATACGCTTTCTATAAATGGGATATACGATGCAGGCAACTAGTAAAGGTCTTTTTGGTGCGCGTGCATTTTCTACAAGGATAGATCGGTCCACTTCTGTTAGCAGGTCATAAATTTCATTTTCAAGAGGCGTTTCAAAAAAGTGAGCAAGATTAGGAAGCAATGTTTCTAAAAATCCATGATGTTGTAAATTTTTTAAAAACGGTACAGAAGATCCTGATTCAAGCATGCGTAGTAGCTCTTCTAAAATTCTGATAGGTGAGCTTTTTAACGTCTCGGTGCGCAATGCAAAAAGAGCTTCGATCATCTGTTCATCAGGATCGAGTCCAAAGCGCGCTTTGAATTTTAATAGCCTAATCATCCGCACTGGGTCTTGCTTGAACCTGATATACGGATTACCAATACAACGGAGCATATTTTTACGTCCATCTTCTACGCCGCCTACATAATCAATAATGGTTTGACTGTCGTTATCATAAAAGAGTCCGTTGACGGTAAAATCTCTTCGCGTCACATCCTGTTCTTCTGATCCCCATTCATTATCATTCTGAATGAGTGCATCGTCCTCATTATCCCCATTTCTAAAGGTAGATACCTCAAATGTCTTATGACCCATGCGAACATGTGCTAAACGAAATCTTTTTCCCACTAAAAAACAATTTGAAAAAACCCTTTTAATTTGCTCAGGTAGGGCATTTGTGGATATGTCATAATCTTTGGGAGTATAATTTAATAGCAAATCTCGAACCGATCCACCAACTAAATACGCCGTATAGCCATGGGCTCTTAGCTTGTCTAAGATGACCAATGCGTCAGGATCAACATCATTGATATCGATCTTATGTTCTTTTTGTAAATATTTTTTCACAGTCATTATTATTTTGTTAGTCTGCATCTTAGCAAAACTCCTATAAAAAAGATAGCGACCATTTGTTTTTTTTGATATGATTTAAACATGCAAAAAAGAATTCAATCTGTATTTAGTAAGCCATTTCTAGGAGCACTTCTTATAGGAGGAACAGCACTTGGTGCTGCGATGCTTGCCAATCCTGTGGCAACAGCAGGCGCTGGGATCTTGCCCGCTTATTTCATCTACTTTTTATGCTGGCTTTTTAGCGTTGCAACAGGATGTCTCTTTATAGAGCTTGCTTCTTGGCTTCCTAAAAATTCCAATCTGCTTACCATGGCAGAGACCTTTCTAGGAAAAGCTGGAAAATGGATGGTGCTGCTTGTTTATATATTTCTTTTTTACCTTTTGTTGATTGCCTACGTCTCTTTGGGGGGGCGACTTCTTATTAACGCTATTTGTTCTCATATTCCATACTTGTACGGCGTGCTTGCATTTGCGGGCTTTTTTGGCGCTATTGCCTTGATGGGAACAAAAGCAGGATCTCGTACCAATGCGTTGCTGATGGTAGGACTTATCTTATCTTTTCTGATTTTTATTATGATTGCAGGGGATAAAGCGAGCTTAGAGCAGGCAAACTACGCGGGGTGGAAATACGCCTTTCTCGGGCTTCCTGTGATTTTTATCTCTTTCAGCTACCAAGGAACCATCCCTACCTTATATAATTATTTGGGTCAGGAAGCCAAAAAAGCAAGAACTGCAATTATTTTTGGTACCATGATTCCATTTTTAGCCTACCTTGTCTGGGATTATTTGATCAAAGGAATTGTCCCTTTATACGGACCCCACGGACTTTTTATGGCCAAAAAGCTGGGGTCTTCAGCAATAGATCCCTTGCAATACGCGGTAGCAGATAGTAGAATTTATCTTTTGGGTAGATTTTTCGCCTTTTTTGCATTGACCACCTCTTTTATTGGGGTAACCCTTGCTATGATAGATTTTTTTGCCGACCTTTTTCATGTAAAAGCAAAACGGTTCAAAAGGTTATATTTGTGTTTGATGATCTTTATTCCTGTGGTATCTATTGTGCTTATCAACCCAGGTATATTTATTACGGCACTCACTTTGGCAGGTGGCTTTGGCTCGGCGCTCCTTTTAGGGCTCCTCCCTATCATCCTTGTCTGGATAGGGCGCTCTCATAAGAAGTTCAAGAAAAAACCAAGGTATCTAGCCGGTGGAAACTTTACCCTTTTCATCCTACTGGTTGCCATTCTTGTCGAAATTGGAGTGAGCATCTATACCTTTATGTAAGGAGACTCTGAAAAACGAGCAGTTTTATAATCTCCCAGATTTCTTATAAATTCTATTTTTCGTGGCGCCCCATCCCTACAGGGATGCCGCTTACTCCAAAATCGGATTTATTTCAAAAAATCTGAAGAA
>JAJACI010000016.1 GCA_022601595.1 Chlamydiia bacterium
TTATGTATCCTATTTTTCGTGGCGCCCCATCCCTACAGGGATGCCGCTTACTCCAAAATAGAATACCTTTCAAAAAACCTGAAGAAATTCTAAAAAGTGCAGTTTATCAGACTCTCCTTAATGGTATTTCTACGATTTTTTATTCCTCTGATAATGATCTGTCCTTATTTTTATCTCTATTTCACAAAGATACGTGAGATAAACTATAGAAAGACAGGAAAGCATGTGTTAAGAGCTCTGGCTGTAGTGATTAGTCAGTATAGTCTATTCTATTATTTTACCAGAGGATCGCTTACTGATGGGGTACTTTTATGGAATACAGCGCCAATGTTTATGCCTATCATCATGTATATATTTTATAAGCATAGGACAGGAAGGGTGGTATGGCTGAGCCTTTTAGTATCATTTTTAGGTGTGATCCTTGTGCTAAAGCCTAATGCCGATCTATTTGATCCTTTTTCCATATATGGATTTATATCAGGGATTGCAGTAGCCTTTTCCCAGGTATTATATGGTGTAAATAGAGAAAATGAGTCATTAGCGCAAAATATATTTCTCTTTTTTTTCTATTCCACCCTATTGAGTTTTGTTGCATTTGCTACTACGCTATTTTTTTATGATTTCACAAATATCATGAAAGATTCTTTTTATAATCGCGGGATGTATATCCCTATTTTATGCCTATTAGGGGTGGGAGTAGGGACAATTGGCAACCAGGCGCTTCGTGGAGCGGCGTATAAACTTGCTAAACCATCTAGTCTAGGACCTTATATTTACATGTCCGTTTTATTTGCTGCATTGATTGATAGGATCATGCATCCAGAGATCATTCACGGCTTTACCTTTATAGTAGGTATATTGTTGATATTTTCCGGAACGATGATTCGTATTGCCTATACCGCAAAGGCTTAGGCGGCTTCTCTAAGAAAATCATAAACAGCTTTGCTAGGAGGGATTAGAGATAGTTTATTAAGCTCCCGTAGCGCTTTTTTATAGGAGCTATTTTCTAAAAGTTTTTCAGCATCTTGTTTATTTTTCCAATGTGAGCTGGATAAAAACTCTTCTGTTTCCTCGTTATGATAGATTGAGGCCCATGTAGCGCCATGTTTTATAGCAAGAGGCTTGATCTTGGCATTCCACAAGGAGAGGAACTCTTTTTCATACCCAGGATTTGGGTGATATACGGCTGTAACTAATACAGTATCTGTAGGTTTCATAAGATTTTCTCCTTTTAGGAGACTCTGAAAAACGGACAGTTTTATAATCTCCCAGATTTCTGATACATCCTATTTTTCGTGGCGCCCCATCCCTACAGGGATGCCGCTTACTCCAAAATAGGATTTATTTCAAAAAATCTGAAAAGATTCTAAAAGGTGTAGTTTATCAGACTCTCCTTTACTAATAATCATACCTTTGCTTCCATATTTTACAAGTTATTTGGCACTTATTTTAGATAGGAGAAGGGGGAGGGCCGTTATGACAATCATAACCCCCACAAGAAGAGCCTCATAGAGATAGATATTAGTGATAAGCGCTGCTTTGGGAGGTATAAAACCGAGAAAGAAGGCGAAAGAGGAGATAAGGATGCCAGATGCCCCTGTTATCCAGATTCCCATATTACCGCCTGGGATTTTAAAGGCTCTTTTTACATGCCTTTTTTTATGGTGGAGGACAATGCCTGCAGCAAAAAGGGTGATATAAACGATCATGGCAAGCTGTGCGGTAAGGATGGAGAGGAAAATAAAAGTACTATTTACAGAGGGCATAAAGAGGTAGAAGAAAGATAGGAGGGTAACAACAAGACCTTGAGTGACTAAAGCGCCGCTAGGAACGCCATGTTTATTTCGCCTTGTTAAAAATTTTGGCAGAGCTTTATCCATAGATGCCACCATGATACCTTTCGTGGGACCAATAATCCAAGCGCTTACCCCGCTTAGGGCACCGATAATAATAGCTGCCGCAATAATGTAGGTGAAGTAAGGGATGTTAAATACGGTGAAGAAAAGCTTAAAAGCTTGGAGAATGCCTACAACAAGGTTTAGGTCTCGTGCCGGGACAACAGCTGCAATAGCAAGGGAGGAAAATATTATAGAGGATAGGATAATAATAACCGAAATAAAGAGGGATTTTGGATAATCTCTTTTAGGATCGGTCATCTCCCCAGCATGTGTGGCAGCCATCTCTAGCCCTAGCAGCCCAAATAAAATAGAGCTAAAAAAACCTAGTTTATCAAGATTTTCGGAGCTAGGAAAAAAGGTATTGCTACTTATCTCAATAGCAAGAGGTTTCCCTTGATAATAGAAAATAAAAGAAAGGATGATAATAAAAGCCATAGGCAGCAGCGTACCAAAGATAGCGCCTACGGTGCTTATCCATGAGGAGAGCCTCATGCCATAGCAATTTAATAGAGTTGCCAGCCAGAATAGAGCAAGAATAACAGTGATCATATAATACTTATTTTTAGCAAGGGCGGGGTTGATAAGGTAGGCAGAGATCCCTGCAATAAGCGCCATAATGGTTGGATACCAGGCAAGGTTATATATCCAGTTGAGCCAAATGATGGCGGCGCCAGTTTTTTTTCCAAAAGCCTCTTTTATCCATACATAAAGCCCTCCCGTCTCCGGCCACCCCGTCCCTAACTCAGCAGCTATGAGGGCGCTTGGTATTAAAAAAAACAACCCGCCAACCAAGTAATAAAAGACCAAAGAAAAGCCATATTGAGCAGAGATAGGAAGGGTTCTAATACTATCTACCGCTATGATATTAATCATCGTAATAGCAAATAGCGATAGCGTCTTTTTCTTTTTCATAAAGCTTATTATAAACAGCATATTTTATATAACAAGTTTTATAACGGGGTTTCACCCCAAACCCCACTCAAGGATCAAGATCCTTAAGAATCCTATCGTTTATTTTTTTGTGAGAACAAAAAAATAACAGAGAAGGGTTTCCAGAGGGTTGTTACTCTTTGGCGGGGTGCGGGGCAGAGCCCTGCACAGTCTCTTCTTATTTAAGGAGGCTCTGATAAACGGACAGTTTTATAATTTTCCAGATTTCTTATAAATTCTATTTTTCGTTACGCTCCATCCCTACAGGGATGCAGCTTACTCCAAAATAGAATACCTTTCAAAAATCTGAAGAAATTCTAAAAAGTGTAGTTTATCAGAGTCTCCTTAAGTTGTTTATCGGTGATCTTGGTGATACAGATATCTGACCATACGTTGACGGCTGTCTCTATCATGTCGATGATGGGATAGAAGGGGAGGATGAGTCCCATGAAGGTTAGCGGGAGCCCTGCAGAGGTTAGAAGGAGTGATGCCAGGAAATAACATCCCATGGGCACCCCAGCATTTCCAACGGCTGCAAAGATGGCTGTACATAGCCAGAAGAGATACCCTCCATAGGATACTGGCTGGCCGTGGTAGATGGCACTAAATAATACTGATAAGAGGATAAACTGCGCGCAGCCATTCATGTTGATGGTGGAGCAGAGGGGGAGGGAAAAGTTAGAAACCCTTGGTGATACCCCTGATTTTTTTGCCATCAGGTCAAGGGAAAAGGGGAGTGCAGCGCTTGATGACTTGGTAAAAAAAGCAACAGATAATGATTTTGACACATCGCTAAATAATTTTCTTGGGGAGATACCATTTCTCCACAATAAAAGGGGAAGGGCTATGAATCCCTGTATCAAATTTACTGAGATAATAGTTCCAAGGAAAATGATAAGCATGTGAAGGGATGAGGAGGAGGTGTGAAAGACATTTACCATAAGCTCTGTCATAAAAGCCCATGCAGCGATAGGGAGGATAAAGGTTACCGATTCTGCCATAAGGAGGAATACAGAGAATAGGGCATCAAAGCCTGTATGCAAATTTTCTTTTTTCTCTTGGGGGAGGAATTGCGCTGCCATTCCTAAAGCAAAAGCAATGAGCACTACCCCAAATGCATTACCTTGAGCAAAAGGCTGAACAAAATTTTCAGGGAATAAATCTAAGACAATGGTTAGGTAGCTTTTGTGTGGTGTAGAGACTAGTGTATCTGTTACAGATGCTGTAAGGTAAGGGGATAGATATATAAAAGCACAAAGCGCTATTACCGCTGCAATAGCTGTTGTGGAAATGGTATAAAAGAGAACCTTTTTTCCTATTTTCCTCATCTCTCCTAAGTTTTTCATCGATGAGAGAGTGGAGGTTAAAGAAAGGAAGAGTATAGGCAGTGCTACTGTCTTTAATGTCTTGATAAATAAAGTGGTTACAATTCCTGCAAAGGTCATCAAGACGGGGATGCCCAGAAAAGGAGTGATAAGCCCAAGGAGGGTAAAAAGGAGTAAAATGGAGTTTGACCGAAAATTTATTTTAAACATGCAAAGAGGATAAACTCCATCTTCTTATATTTCAATAAAAAACCCCTTTACCATCTTTATTAAAATTGTTACTTTGTTGATAATGGTTAAAAAATTATTCAATTCCTTTCTAGCGCTTAATAGCACTCAATTTATTGTTACTTTGAATGACAGTATCTTTCGTCTGATTGTGGTATACTCACTAATTGATTTGCTTGGAGAAGAGAGTAATAATCGCATCTTAGCAATATCGGCAGCACTCTTTGTCCTTCCGTTTTTACTCTTTTCAATGCCTGCAGGTCAGCTAGGAGATAGAATAAGCAAGCGAACCATTATCGTATGGACGGCATGGGCAGAGCTCTTGTTTATGGTCCTTGCCTATTTTGCTATTTGGTATAACCATGAGGCAGCATCTTATTTTGCTCTTTTTTTAATAGCTTTACAGTCAGCATTCTTTAGCCCAATGAAATATGCGATCATTCCTGAGATTGAACCAAGAGATAAGATCGCCAAAGCCAATGGCCACCTTACCTTATTTACCTATTTATCAATACTGCTAGGAACCTTTTTAGCATCATTTCTATCAGAGATGACACATAGAAACTTTCCGCTGATCGTTGTTTTTTGTATTATCATCTCTATTATAGCTGTATATACCGCACATAAGATTGAGAAGACCCCTGTTAAAGATCCTGAAGCAAAGATAAATTATTTATTTTTTACTCAAATTGTTCGAAGTGTAAGACTTGCTAGCCAATATAAGCATTTGAACTTGGTACTCTTTTCCTCAGCATTTTTCCTTTATACCGCATCTTTTACCCAGCTTAACCTCCTTCCTTTTGGCGTAGAGTCTTTAGGGATCACAGATGTGCAAACTGGATATGTATACCTGGCAGCCGCACTAGGTCTTGGCGTTGGATCTTTTTTGGTAAGCGTGATCTCCTCAAATAGCGTAAAATTATGGCTCTCCCTTTGGGGCGGGTACGGAACGGGACTCTCTTACGTCTTTTTATATGTCTTTCAACACAATCTGATTATAGCGTGTCTGCTCTTTTTCTCAGTAGGTATGCATGGTGGACTATATATTGTTCCCCTTGATGCCTATATCCAATTCATCGCCCCCGATAAACAAAGAGGAAGCCTTGTATCGGCAGGGACTTTTCTAAGCTTTGTAGCAGTGTTATTTGGAGCCGGCACCCTCTTTCTTTTTGGCGACATCATTAACATCAATGCTGCCCAAGGATACCTTGTGATTGGTAGTATGACTCTTATTATGGCTGTTTTTATCACCTTTGCCCTTCAGGAAAAGCCAGTGAAATAGGAGTGGGGCTCTGCCCCAATCCTCGCCAAAGGTTAAAAACCCTTTAGAAACCCATCATTGATTTTTTTTGTTACCACAAAAGAATTAAGAATAAAATTTACTTATGGTTGAATGCAAGCCCAGCTTATACTTTTCGGGGGTTCGAATCCCAAAAAGATGTGGTGTGAGTTGTGATTATAGAATGTTATGAAAGTGGAAATTCGGGGTAGAGGGATTCGAACCCCCGACCTTCTAGTCCCAAACCAGACGCGCTAGCCAAGCTGCGCTATACCCCGAAAAAGATGCATTATCATACAACATATTGGGGATTATAGACAACTGTTTTTCTGATTTTCTTAAAAAAAGCTGCAGCTTAGGGTGTTTTACAGAGTCTCCTTAAAGGCTTCAAGGTCCAAGAAACCTTCTTCAGCAGTGACGTTTTCTCTATAATGGGTGCCGGAGGATGTGAAGGTATATCCTTTTCCGCCTGCAGCAATAAAGCCGTCGACCATTCTTTTTCCGTCAAAGGAGAGCGCTTCATGGTCGAATAGAATATGATCTATATCAAACCATTTTTCATTCATCAGGTTTTCTTCGATAATCTTGAAGGGGATATTCTGCGCGGTAAGGAGGGTGCAGATTTCTTCAAATTTTTTGTAGTCACAGAGGCCGAGAAAGGGGAGGATGACAGCGGTTTTTACATCATCTTCGGAAATGGTGTTTTTGATTGGTAGGTAGGAGAGGTGGTGGAAAGCTGCTCCTTCTCCCCAAGAGATCCCTTCGATAAAATATTTAGGGTTTTTTATGCCGATTTCCAGGTGGGAGAAGGTTTCTTCAGAGAGGAGTTCTGCTGTTTTAGCAAATTCTAAAAATTTGGGTAGGGTGAAAAGTAGTGTCCCTTTGATGTGATCGGGAAGGATAGAGCCAAGGGAGTGGAAGAAATTGGAAAGGAGGGTAGCTGAATAAAGATGTAAAAGATGTTCTTCATCCACCTTATATTCTACAAGATCACTTTTCCACAGTTCATATTCTTCATTTGTTTGGAGATTGCGCTTAATTTGATTGGAAAAGTCGATAGATCCTCTATAAAAGATGATATGACTGATTTTATCTTTAGGGATATTTTCCATATGTTCTAAAGCAACTTCAAGGGCCCGTTTGC
Organism: Chlamydiia bacterium; assembly: GCA_022601595.1. Classification (GTDB taxonomy): domain Bacteria; phylum Chlamydiota; class Chlamydiia; order Chlamydiales; family 2-12-FULL-49-11; genus JAJACQ01. The sequence continues at coordinate 6,805 of JAJACI010000016.1, forward strand.
GAATGGCAAACTCTAATGGGTTTGCAAAAGAAAACTCATCGGTTAAAAGGTCGAGGAAAAGTTCTATGCAGATGTTTACATTAAGGGTTAAGACCTCTTCTATTTGTTCTGAGAGAGACTTAAAACAAAGATCACTAGATGGTGATCCATCAATAGTGATATTTATGCAGTCATAGGAGGAGGGAGACTCTTTAAAGGCTTTTATGTTTTCAGCGCAGCGCATACATTTGTATCCATTTTTTGAAAAGTCATGAGCTTATTGACCCTTCCCATTTCACTCCAAAGTCTTCTAAAGTAAGAGCCGCCGTATGTTTCATCAAGAATTACATAACCAGCTTCTGGGTAGATATTTTCAAAGTCACTAGATGTCTTAAAAACCTCAATAATTTCCTCGCTATATTCAGGGCTATCGGTGGTGATAGTAATTCTTCCCTCTTTTTTTAAGATGGAATGGATAGGCATTAAGAAAGATTTTTTGATAATGCGATGTTTAGCGTGTCTTTTTTTTGGCCATGGATCAGGAAAATTGATAAAAACCTCATCAACGCAGTGTTTGTCTAGGTAGTGATCAAAAAAATCTTCTCCCATTCCAGATACAATTAAAAGATTTTTTAGGTCGTTGTTTTTCATTTTAGACCAAATCTTTCTCACTCGCATGAATTTTTTTTCCACAGCAATATAAAGTATTTGAGGATTCTTTTGTGCGCGATCAGCAATCCACTCGCCATTACCGCTGCAAATCTCTACATGGATTGTTTTTGCTGCATCAATACGTTTTTTTAATTCGGGGAATTTTTCTTTATCATGATTGTCATAGAAAGAGGGGATGGTAAATACACCGTCAGAATAGGAAGGGGCTCGGGACTCAAACCCTCTAATAGTAAATGGCAAATCTTTCGGTTTCATAATATTTTGAAATGTTGCCCAGGAGAAGACTCGAACTTCCACACCTTGCGGCACTAGAACCTAAATCTAGCGTGTCTACCAATTTCACCACCTGGGCATCAGGTTGAACTAAAACTATAAGGGATAGATACTTTTTAAGTCAAATCTTATGTGAAAAATAAAAGAGAAAAAGTTTTTTGAAAAACGCTACCTTAAAAATCTCTTTAAGGGGAGTCTGATAAACTACACCTTTTAGAATTTCTTCAGATTTTTTGAGATAAATTTGATTTTGGAATGAGCTGCATCCCTGTAGGGATGGAGCGTGATGAAAAATGGAATTTATAAAAAATCTGGGAGATTATAAAACTGCTTGTTTTTAGAGTCTCTTTAATGATAGGTTCTAACTTTTAACAGTAAGGAGGTTATGTGAAAAATTTATTTCTATTTTTATGTCTAGCAATGGGTTCATTAAGAGCAAGTGTTATAGAGGTGTCATCTATTCAGTCCATGAATGAATATAAAGAAGATGGGGTGTTGTTCTTGTATGATATTGATAATACCTTGATCAAGCTTGCGCAGATGGCCGGTTCTGATCAGTGGTTTTATCACCGTCTTCAAACACTTGTAAAAGAAATGGACTGCAAACAAGAGGCTTTAGACAAAGCCTTGGCAGAGTGGACCAGTATTCAATATATATCAAAAATTTATGAGGTAGAAGAAGGTTCGAGTGAAATTATTAAAGCTCAACAAGGGGAAGGAATAACGCTTATTGGGTTTACCACAAGAGGTATGGCTCTTTCTAGAGCAACAACTAGGCAGCTCAATTCTATAGGGATAGATTTTTCTCATACCGCCCCTACAAAAGATGATTTGTTCTTTAAAAACACTCAAAGCATCATTTTTAGACAAGGAGTTTTGTTTACTGCAGGAACGCATAAAGGGAATACCCTTTGTACCTTTTTGGAAAAGCTAAACATAAAACCCTCTAAGATCGTTTTTATTAATGATAAAGAAACCCATCTTAGGCAGGTTGAAGAGAGTTGTAAAGAAATGGGAATTGCTTTTATTGGCTTGCGATACAACTACCTAGATGAAGAGGTTGCTGGATTTAATCCAAAGATCGCGGATAAACAGTTTGAAAGGTTTTGTAAGATCATGTCAGATGATGAAGCAGCGGCCTTAAAAGATTAGAGCTTTTAGCAAGACCCGTTTATTTTATAGTCGTTAGCGTTTCATATGGCGTACTGTTCAATGAATTTTTGAGGGAATTTTGATCAATTCAGCGAGCTAATATTTTAAATATTAGTGAGATGCATTTATCAAAAAGCTACAAAAATTTGCAGAAGATACGTCATAAGAAACGGTAATGACTATATATGGTTTATAAAAAAATCGATATCCTGAATGACTTCTTCTAATGTAATAGGGATAACAATATGTGCGGCAATAGCATCTTTTGTAGACATTGGATTTCCATTAGGATCTCTTACGTCAATTATCCCTTTTTTAGGATGGAGTGGTTTTTCGTGAGCATTATCATCAAAAAAGGTTATTTCCACGCCATCTTTCATAGGGCATGGTTTTCCAAAGCAGGATAACTTTTTGCCCTTTCTCCACCTTTCAAAGTTATCGCGAACAACTAAAATCCTTTTATTCATGGCAAGGGTGAATGCTGTAACATCCAATTCGCTCTCTTGTAAAGTACCATTCTCATTGATATGATAAATTTGTGAAACAAGCTCTTTGTTGAAAAATTCATTTATTTGATCCATAACATTTTTCCCTTCTATCCCAAAGGTTCTAAAAACAAGATGGATGTTATGCTCTTTTTTGATCTTTTCGCTATTTGCCCATTGTATCAGTTTAATAATAGAGGGGAATATCTCAAGGTTATTTTCTTTATACTGAGTGTCTAAAATTTGAAAGGAAGTGTCGTATGAATTTTTCATCACCTCATATTGGGGATGGTTCATATTTTTTAAATTTTCAAGGGTGGAAAGGAATGCTTTTTGCCTTACTTTTATATCGGGGTAGGCAAGTCGAAACCACTGGAAATAGGTAATTTTATTTGCCCCTTCTCTATTTGTTGGAAAAGCGGCACCATCTTTTTCATAGACATAGACCTTTTTAGCAATATCTACCTGTAGCGTTTCTATAGGCCCTTTTTGAAACATTCGATCTGTTGCAATGGTGGTATTGTTGATGTCAATATAGACGATTTTTTCACTTGCAAAACAGAAAGTGATAGTAAATAGGCAGGTAGCAATGAGCATTAATTTTTTCATATATTTTCCAGAATTTTCAGCTAATAATAGTTCAAACATGAAATTAGGTAAAGGTTTAGGGTACTTTGAAAAACTTCTTGCATTATCCAAGAGGTTTGGGCATAAATAATCATAGAGAACAAGAGGATTTTACCATGTTTAGCAAATACCCATCATTTAGCAAGTTAGAAAAACTATCAAAAGATCCTGTAGACCTTGCTGGCAAAGGCGTGCTTACTTCAGCAAGGGTGCATGATATGCAGCTTTCTGCCTGTAGTTGGAAGATGTTATATGGTACAGAGCGTGTGGATGATAAGGTGGTAGGCGCACTTGTTGAAATGGCCGGTGATGCAGATGTGTTTACAAAAATGGAAAAGATGCAAGATATGCAGGTGATGAATTTTGTAACCGGTTGTAAATCAGAAGATAGGCGTGTAGGGCATACGGCAATTAGAGCCTCGACTCTTTCAAAAAATGCATCCAAAGAGGCAAAAGAAGCTTCAAAAGAGTCTGCAGTAGAGATGGAAAAGCTCACAAAATTTATCTCTCAAACAGCTGAGTATAAGCATATGGTAGTATGCGGTATTGGCGGCTCATACCTTGGGGCGCTTGCAATATCAAAAGCATTAAAAGGTTTACATGCGACCGAAAGGACGCTTCATTTTGCATCCAATATTGATCCAGATAAGATAGCAACTATTTTAGATGAGATAGATTTAGAAAAAACAATAGTAGCGGTTATATCAAAATCAGGCGGGACGATGGAGATTAAGGCTCAAGAGATTATGTTACGGCATCATTTTGAGGCAAAAGGATTAAATACCAAAGAACATTTTATTATGGTCACAGGAAAGGGGAGTCCTATGGATAATCCTCTTGTGTACAAAGAGATCTTCTATATGTGGGATTTTATTGGCGGTCGTTATTCTGTATCTTCAATGGTAGGTGCGGTGCCCGTAGCTTTTATGAGTGGCATGGATGTTTGGAAAGATTTTTTAAAAGGGGCAAGTGATATGGATTACCATGCTCTTTATGAAAAGGATGTTACTAAAAATATGCCGTTGATGGGGGCGTTACTAGGAATATGGAATCGTAATTTCCTGAAAATGGATACTTTATGTATTGTCCCTTATTCCAGCTCGCTAGATTTATGGGCAGGGCATATCCAGCAACTTTATATGGAATCCAATGGTAAACATGTAGCTCAAGAAGATGGCTCTTTTATTGACTTCAACACTTGCCCCATTATATTTGGTACGTGCGGAACAGAAGGACAACATTCTTACTTTCAAGCCATCCACCAGGGAACAGTAGTCGTGCCCTTAGAATATATTGGTTTTTTACATCCACAAAGGGGAACCGACGAGGAGATAGAGGGAAGCTTTAACCAAGAAAAGCTCTTATCAAATCTGTTTGCACAATCAATATCTCTAGCACGCGGAAAAAAATCAGACAACAATAACCAGGATTTTCCAGGCAATAGACCATCTCGTATGCTTCTAACCAATAGCTTATCTGCCTATTCAATGGGAGCACTTCTTGCTTATTATGAGTCTATCGCCGCCTTCCAAGGGTTTATCTGGGGTATCAATTCCTTTGACCAAGAAGGGGTGCAGCTAGGAAAGCTTATCGCTAATAATATAGTGGATGAATATAAGCACCTCCATGAAAAAGGCTCTTATACCAATAACCCATCTTTGGATGTAGAAATAGCCTATATGAAAGAGATAAAATCTCTCGATAAAGGGTTAAAAAAAAACACTCGTAGCGCTTAGGGCTTTTAGGGGGCTGAGGCAGCGCCCCTAATATCTTCAATAGAGATGGAGTTTATAAAAGGTGTTTCGAAGTCTGCAGGAGCGGTGAGAAAAACTTGGGGAAGGGTTTTTAGGCGCTCAATAAGGTGTTTTTGCTTTTCGCTGTCGAGAAAACAGTGGTAGTCGTCCATGGCAAATATTACCGCACCCATCATACGGTAGGAGGCGAGTTTTAGCGCTATTACCATAAGACGTTTTTCCCCTTCACTAGAATATACTTTTGCTTTCTCTGTGTCTAAGGAGAAGAGAAGGTCATCTCTGTGCGGACCTACTGTGGTGAAGCCTAGGATATAGTCTTTTTCTCTTGATTCTTTGTATGATTCGGGGGTGATGTATTCTTTTGGAGAGGGTTTGTATATGACCTTTGGAATTTTTTCCTTATGTTGGAAGTGGGAAAATTCTTGGGTGAAAATCTCTTCGAGGTCTGTTATAAAGCGAGCGCGTTTTTTTTGTATGATAGCCGCCGAATGCGCAAGCTGCTCTTCCCAAATTTCTATTGCAGAATAGTCATGGGTTTTTAGTAGAGCGTTACGATGCTTTAGCGCTTTATTGTAGCGGGAGAGATGGAGGATGTAGGAGGGGTCAGATTGTGCTAGATGGATATCCATAAACCTACGTCTATATTTAGGCTCGCCTGTGATAATATCTACATCTGCAGGAGAATATAATACGGAGGGGAGGAGCCCTAATAGGCTGGAAAAACTTTTATGCTTTGTCTTATTGTGAAGGATTCCTTTTTCTTTTCCATCAAAATTAATATGAATTTTTTCGGATAAACCTTCTTTTGTATAGAAGATATCGATATAAAATTTAGAGCTGCCGTGTCTAATTGCTTCTTTTAAATTTTTCGTTCTATCTGATCTACCAATACTTGATATGAGTATCGATTCTAAAAGGTTAGATTTTCCGATGCCGTTATCTCCGTGTATCAAATTGATACCTGGCTCGAAAACAAACTCTTTTTCAGAATAATTTCTGAACGATGCAAGGGTAACTTTTTGAATACAACCCATGGATTAACCAAGACGCATAGGCATGATTACATAATGTGCATCTGATGTATCTGTGATAGATCCTGGGTTAAAAGAATCGGTCATACAGAAATTCACCGTCTCATCCTTGCAGTGTCTTAGTACATCTAAGAAATAATGAGGGTTGAAGGCTATTTCTTTATCCTCGTCTCTGTGATCCACAGGCATATTTACCTTTCCCTCTCCAATATCACTATTGGTAGCTTGCAGGCGCAGTTCGCCTTTTGAAAAGGTTAGTTTAACAGAATGGGATACATCGGAGGTAAAGAGAGATATTTGCTTTAAAAGCGTCATCAGCTCTTCTCTATGAAGCTTAATTTCTTTTAGCTCTGAATGATCAGGAATAACTCTTTCGTAGTCGGGAAATTGACCGGTAATTAATTTTGTAATTAGGCAGAAATTACCCATTTCTATACAAATTTTGTCATCCATCAAGGTAAGCTCTATTTGATCTTCATCCACAATAATGCGGATAAGTTCATCAACCGCTTTTAAAGGGATAATGTTAGAGCAATCTAGTGGCTCTGTTAGTTCTAAATCTTTATGTACTTTAGCAAGCCTCTTTCCATCGGTGCCAACAAAGACCATGCGATTGCCGCGAATTTCCATAAAGACACCGTTTAATACTTGTCTGGTGTCGTCTTTTGCTGCTGCAAAAGATGTTCTCATAAGCATGTCTTTTAAATCACATCCTTTCATTATAAAGCTTTTTCCATCTTCATCGGAAGGGAATGCTGGATACTCTTCTTTATCCATGCCGTGTAGTCTAAAATGGGAGGAGCCAGCAGTTATCCTAGCGATACCTGTTTCAGAGGTTTCTAAAGTGATCTCTGGCGCGGTAAGCTCTCTAATTAATTGAAAAAATCTCTTAGCAGGGAGAGTAATTGCCCCTTCCTCAATTATATTTACATCGACGCTTACTTTTACAGAAACAGTTAAGTCTGTTGCAAAAAGGGTAATGATATCATCTTTAGCTTCTAAAAGAATATTAGATAGGATGGGAACCACCGCTTTACTAGGCACAACACTTTGCACTTTACTGATTAGAACAACAAGCTTTTCACGAGAGATAACAAATTTCATAAAGGCATACCTTAAATTTATACGATTTGATCAAACACTATATTATCTTAAAGGCTCAAATGTCAAGAAAAGAACCGCAAAGTGGAGAAAATAATTTAATAATATACCCCACAAAAAAACACCTAACTTGTTAGCTCTCTTTGCCGCTGAGAAAAGACGGGGAGAAGGATACAAAAAAAATTAAAAAAATTATTTACCTCAATAAAATGGAGTGGTAGTGTGACAAAATATAGCGAAAAATTGCCGGAGGGATTTTGTTTAAAGGAACATTAATAGATTTATTAACGGGTGTCTATGCATCTGAAATAAGCCCAATACAAGCACAAAAAGTAATACACATATTTTTTGGAGATGCAGGATTAAATCCAACTGTTTATGAGCCTTTATCTTCCCTTTTACTAAGTAGTACCGGTAAGGATAAATTAGAGAGATATGAGATGCTAATGAATGAAATGAATTGGCTGATTGCAAGACTCTCAGGTAGAGAGATTGATGTTGATGAATCTTTGATTATTATGGAAGAGGAAATGAACAGATATTTGAATGGAGAAAATGAACATCAGGCAATCATTTAAAACAAATATGTTTTAAAAACATGTCTTTTGTTGTAGGAATTAAAGAAGGGTCTTATGATGTATCCTTCACGAGCTAAGGAGTTATTATGGATGCGTTTTCAAAGATAAGAAAAACAGCAGGAAGAGAAGAGCAAAAAAGGCAAATGATTAATAAAGCTATTGATCTATTGCATAAACTTGCAAACAAGCGATTAGATTTTGATGAAGCAAAATCTGAGATATCTCGTGTGGTATCTGAATATTATGTTATTGATGATACAGAAGGGGTAGAGGGTAATGATAAAATCAACCTAGAGCTTATGATGAACAATGCATTTGATGTTATCTCAGGGGTAAAAGACGAAAAATTAAATTTATATCAAGCTATCATGTTGATGAACAAAGTAATGGCTCATTCAGAAGAAAAAAAGGTGGCGGCTAAGAAAAAAGTAGAAGTAGCAGTCCCTGAAATAAAAGAGTCTATTAAAGTGGATATAAAAGAAAAACTAGAACAGAGATCAGAGGCTAAGCAGGTTAAAATGGAAGAAAAAGAAGATACATTTGGTAGTTTGATGAACAAAGTGATAGAAAATAAAAGAAAATATCAACATTCTATAGAAGAATTAAATGAGCTATTAAAATCTCATGGCTTCTTACTCAACACATTAGAACCAAAATAATTTAATTTTATGTAATACTACTGGAAAGTATGAAAAAAAAAGGTTACTATTATTGTCATCTCTATTATAGGGAAGATAATAACGTAAATAATTTTAATAGGAAATGTTAGTATTTTGTTAAGAAAAAAGAGCAGAGAGACTGATCTTGTACATATACTAAAGGAATACTGGTGGGTTCTTTTATTCATTTCCTTTACTTTTAGTGGGTTTATGTATGCAGCAGGTTCGCAGCATAAAGTGGCAAAGGATATTAGTGTTAAGATTAAATCCTTACAAGAGCAGAGGATCAAGGCTCTGGATGAAAAAGATTACCTATTGCAAAAAATTCATAGCAAAGATGATCCTAATTTCATTATGATGACATTAATCAGAGTTTTAGGAGTTACCCCCAAAGGGCAGCAAAAGGTTGTTTTTGATAGGGTAGAGTAAAGGCATGTCTACATTATTTCTTGTAATCTTTCTGGTGGTACTACTTACCCTCAGTGCTTTTTTCTCTATCTCGGAGACTGCGTTGTTTTCTTTGCCATCTTCTCAATTGGATGCTTTTAATAAAAGTACATATAAAAAGAAATTGGCAATAGTAGAACTACTAAAAAGACCCAAGTCTTTGCTAATAACTATACTTATTATGAATGTAACAGTTAATTTGGGGGTGCAAAATGTAACATCATCCATTTTTGGCAATTTCTCTTCGGTCTTATATACCGTTATTATCCCTTTTGTTTTGACATTAGTATTTGGTGAAATTTTACCTAAAACACTAGCTGCTACGAAAAATGTCTCTATCGCAATAAAGGTCACCCCGGTTCTTTCTTTTTCAAGTTATATCCTCACTCCGCTTCGATATATCTTTTTAAAAATCACAAAAATAGCTTCTTACTTGCTCTCTTTTATCCTAAAAAAAGATACGGCCATAACAAAAGAGGAGATCAAGCATGCTTTAATCTCTTCAAAAGCATCTGGCACAATGAACAAAGATGAGGTGAAACTACTACTTGGTAGCCTTAGACTGTCTGAGGTGCAAGTAAAAGAGGTGAAATGCCCAAGACAAAATATCCTCTTTCATAATGTACACGATGACCCGCAAAAATTAAGAGACTTGTTTACAGAAAAAAGGTTAAGTAAAATTCCTATTGTTGATAAGGATATTGATAATGTGGTAGGAACCGTTAATGCATCGAGTTTTTTTACTTATAATTATAACATTACGGCTGCTAAAGACTTAAAAGAGGTGATAGATCCCCCTTTTTTTATTGCAGAAAGCATGTTATCCAGGACGCTTCTTGCTCTTTTTGATGAAAAAAATATCGAGATAGCATTTTTGGTAGATGAATATGGCGGGATATCGGGGCTGATAACAAGAGAGGATCTTGTAGAAATTGTTGTAGGGCAAATAAAAGATGGGAGAGAAGAGAAAACTTTGTATACAAAGCAAGGTGACGATGTAATTATTTGTAGTGGCAAGTATGAATTGAATGACTTAGAGCAAATATTTGATATCGAAGTGGAAAGAAAAGGGCAAGAGACTACTGTGGGTGGGTATTTGTTAGAAATATTAGGTGATATCCCAAAAAGCGGTTATAAGGTAACAGAGAATAATTTGATGTTTCATGTTCTTTTAGCCACAGAGGCAAGGGTCTCACGAGTTTATATAAAAAATCTAAATAAGGGTAAGGCTAAAGATGAATGATACCCTATTTTTTACTATTTTTTTGATAGTATCATTGCTTTTTCAGGGATTTTTTACCATGACGGAAATGTCTTTTGTCTCTTTCAACAGAGTTCGCTTAGCTTACTTTGTAGAAAAAGGGGAAAAGGGGGCAGCCTCCTTGCTCGGTCTTTTGGATAAACCCACAGCCTTATTTGGAACGACCTTGATAGGAGTGAACTTCTTTTTACAACTTGGTTCAGAATGCAGCAGACGGGTCTTTCTTAGCTTAGGATTGGATCCTGATTATTCCTATATTCCTCAAATTATATTAGTGCTTTTATTTGCAGAACTAATTCCAATGCTTGCAGCAAGAGATCACTCAGAGCACTTAGCAATGTTTGCCATAAGGCCAATCCACCTACTGTCTCGCCTTTTTTCTCCTCTTATTTATATTATTGATGGACTATCTAAGGTGGTAAGCTATTTTCTAAAAGGGCCATTAAAAATGAATAGTGCACTTTCACGAGATGAGCTAAAAAATCTATTGATGGACTCCGAAGGAAGCCCAAAAGAAAGTGAAAAAGAAGACTTAGAACCCTTGATTGAAAATATTTTTTCCCTAAAGGCAAAAAGCCCTCAAGACTTGATGATCCCTATTGATAAAATGGACTGCGCTTCCTATCACTCGGTCGTAGGAGATATTAGAAAACACCTGCAAAAAGGAGGGGCAAAATACATTCCTTTATATCATGAAAAAAGAGAAAATATCTTTGGTATCGCCTATTCACAAGATCTTTTGAACTTATCCGATTCTTCCCTGGTTAAAGATATTGCCAGATCACCTTGGTTTGTCACCTCCACAAATACTATTTTTCAAGTGATTAATCAATTTCGAAAAAACAATCAGAAACTTGCTATTGTACTAGATGTAGACGGCGCTGTAATAGGAGTGCTCACTTTGTCCTCTTTAGTGGAAGAAATCTTTTCTGGAATTCTTTTAAATCATAGATCCCACGGAAAGAATATCGAAATCTATATAGATAAAGCATTTGCCGTAAATACAAAGCTGTCAGAAGCCTTAAAAAGCTTTAAGATAAATCCGCCACCTGAAAAAGACTCTACATTAGAAGAAATCATGACAAAAAAACTTGGAGCTCCTCCAAAAGATAAAGACACCGCCTATACCGATGATTATCAATTGATCTTCGAAGGTGCATCCTACAGTGCCGAGAAAAAAATCCGCGTAAAGTCACGTAGTTAACCCTTATTCCATGAAGCGTTAGCATTCTATATCTGTTAAGAAAATAAAAACAACTTGCAAGGTTACTACAATTGTAGTAGGATGTTGTTTTTTTAAAGGAGAGTCTCATAAAAAAGGAGAGGCAAGAATGAGAAGAATATACATAGGTGAATCAGAACATGAGATTTATGAAATGATTGAAGCCAAAGGAGAAGTAACGGTTCGAGAAGTTTACGAAATGCTTGGATTAAAAAGTAAGTATACAACTGTTATGACAATTATGAATCGTATGGTTGAGAAAGGGGAGCTACAAAGACGTCGAAATGGAATAAGGTATGTTTACACATTAAATAAGAAATCAGAATCTAAAGCGTGCGGTATTTTATCCAAGATTAAGCATTCCCTATTTGAAGGAAAGACAAGAAGTATGGTTTCCTACCTTTTAGAAGAAGATAAAGATATTTCGACAAAGGAACTTGAACAAATTGAAGAGATAATAGCAACTTTAAAAAGTGAGAAGTAATTTATGATAGGAGTAATTTTTTATAATTTTATCATCATTTCCATTTTGTCATTTTTCACCTCTTGGGCGTTAATTGAGGCAATCGTATTCCTATGTGGAATTGCCTCATATCGATCAAAAGTTTCATTTATGCTTCTACCTATTGGAAAACTATTTTATGATATATGTTCTTGGAATGTATCAAAATGGGCTGCTGTATATGGAATGTTTCCACATATGGGAAAAGCTAATTCTCGTATCTTGAATATGACTGTTGGAGGTCCTTTTCCTAGCTTTAAGCTAAATTTTGAATATATAAATGGGATGGGCTTTACCATCGCAGATTATATATATGGAGTTTCCTCTGACTTTTGGCTGCAAACTTTTTTTATGGCAGCGGGTGGTTATTATGGCCTAAATCTATGCCGAAGGCTTCGAGTCTTTGTCAAAGAGGTATTATTTATTAGAGGATTAATAGAGGTTTCAAGACCTATGCAAATACATAGATCAAGCCTTAAAAAGGTGAAGCTATTGATTGCTAAAAATTACTACGGATCTCCTTTTACAGTAGGCTTATTTAAGAAAAAAATCATCTTTCCTGAGGATCTTTATTATAAATACTCTAAAAATCAATTGGAGGCAATTATAGCTCATGAAATGGCACATATTAAACATGGAGATTTTTTAGTGAATTTAGTAATGATTTTTTGTAGCCTTATCTTTGCTCACCTTCCAATGGGAATATATGTAAAAAGGGTCTCTCTACTTCAGGAGCACGCAGCCGATAGAGAAGCAATGAATAAAGGAATTAGCAAAATCGCACTTTCAGAAGCTCTCATGAAATGTAGCAACTTACAAAATAATGCAGCTTGTGCTTTTTTGAGCAATACACATTTGCTTAATCGTATAAAAGCTATTGGAAAATATAAAGCTTTTAGAAGAAGACCTCTTGCATACGTAGGATATATTGCCGCGATATACTTATCTGCAAGCATATATCTTGGTAAGATCTGGATTGTTTGATTTTTTTTGAGCTTGGTTACTACAATTGTAGTAACCAAATAAAAACTTTATAGAAAGCGTTGAAAAACGGGCAAAAGCTATTTTTTTAACTTAACCTACTACAATTGTAGTAACCAACAAAAGGACAATAATATGAAAACAACAATATTAATGACATTAGCAGCGTGTACATCTATTTTCGCAATAGAGGGGCCTCAGGAGCCTTTTATTGAAAAAAACATAAGAGAGCTACCTCAGTCTAGTTTTTTTAGTGCGATGCAAGGACAAGAAAAAAACTTAATTGTAGCATTTTCTGCAGGAGATACCTTTCCGATGCAATTTAATGTTAGCGGTTCTTTAGTAGAGTTGTCTAGTCAAGATTCAAGGCCGTATAGCCTTACTTTCAAGCAAGATGTTTATGTATGTATTCCGCAAGAGAACGTAATTTTATTTTCAGCGGATAAGAAAGAGTGGAAGCCGTTAATGGAGTTTATCACAGGAAGTATGTCAGCGTATGCGTATGTTGATAAAAGTAGTGGGGAGTTGATTTCGAAAATATCTCTTCATGCAGACAAAAGATAATAGAATTTTATTAGGGAGACTCTGAAAAACGGACAGTTTTATAATTTTCCAGATTTCTTATAAATTCCATTTTTCGTTACGCTCCATCCCTACAGGGATGTAGCTGACTCCAAAATAGAATTCATTTCAAAAATCTGAAGAAATTCTAAAAAGTGTAGTTTATCAGAGTCTCCTTAGATTTTTGTTTAGCCCAAGTAGTACTTGGGCTTTTTTTTAATCCTCTTTTTTGTTAGAGGTTGGGTATGGACAAAAAGCAATTAGATTTATTTAGAGATGGTGAGCAAAGAACGGTGGCAATTACTGGTATAAGCGGTATGGTGGGCGTCTATTTAAAAAAGCATTTTATCAAGAAGGGATGGAAAGTTCGGTCGATTAAAAGAGGTCATTTAGAAGATAAGGGGGCTTTGTTATCGATTTTATCAGAGGCGGATGTGGTGATTAATCTTGCTGGAGAAAATGTAGGGATGGGGCGTTGGACGGAAAAGAAAAAAGATAGAATTTATCAAAGTAGAATAGGGGTAACAAGTGCTTTAGTAGAGGTTTTGAATGATTTGAAAATGGAGCCAAAGATCTTTATTTCTGCATCGGCTACCGGTTATTATGGATCAGATGCAGGTGATGTGGAAAATGAAGAGTGCATGGCAGGAAAGGATTTTCTAGCTAAAGTTTGTGTGGATTGGGAAAAAGAGGCGCAAAAGTATCAAAAAGGAAGAGTGGTTATTACGAGATTTGGAGCTATCCTTTCCAAAGAGGGAGGGCTGCTGAAAAAGTTACTTTTGCTTGGGAAATTCTGTCTTGGAGGTGTTATAGGAAGCGGCAATCAAATGCTTAGTTGGATATCAATAGAAGACCTTACATCTGTTATATCACTTTGCATAGAAAATGAGGATATTAAGGGTGCAATCAATGTCACTTCTCCCAATCCCATTTCAAACAAAGAGCTTACCAGGTTAATGAGTAAAAAATTATCTAGACCACTTCTTCTGCGTATGCCAGAGTTTTTAGCAAAACTCTTTTTTGGAGAAAAGGCGGATGCTTTACTCCTTTCCAATCAATCTGTCATGCCAAAAAAATTAGAAGACGTCTGCTTTACCTTTAGACACAAAACTTTTAAAGAATTACTTTAATTGGAGTTTTTGGATATTTCTTTTCAAGAATAGGCTCGAGGTTTTTTTTCATACTTGCAGGATAGATCTTATCTGGAGCATTTTGGATTTCTGCAAGGCTAAACCAGCGATAGGTGTTAATACACTCTTTTTCTTCTTGTGTAAAATTTTCAAAAGTAATTTCGGTTTTTGTAGTGCGAGCTATTATAAAACGTTGGTGTTGATAGATTTTTTTACCATCTACATCAAATTCAATGTCTCCAAACCAAATGATAGGACCCATTTCTACATTATTCTTTTCGATACCGGTCTCTTCATAGAGCTCTCGATAGGCAGCGTCTATTTCTGACTCTTCTTTTTCAATGCCACCTCCAGGAGTAAACCAAAAAGGACTTTCTCGATCTCTCCAGCCGGTGCCTGCCTTTGCCTTAAGAAGAAGTATTTCCTGTTTGTCATTGAGGAGGATTATTCGTATTGATTTGCGTCTTTCTTTCATTGCACTTGCTCCTGTTTAAGTAACCATTTTTTTCTCTCAATGCCGCCACCATATCCGCCAAGTTTTCCATTTTTATGTATCACCCTATGGCAAGGGATGATGATGGCAAGTCTATTTTTTCCATTAGCATTTGCTACCGCCCTAAATGCATTAGGATTGCCAAGTAAAGTTGCCTCTTCTAAATAGCTGATTGTCTTGCCATATGGAATTTTAAGAAGCGTTTTCCACACAGCCTTTTGAAAAGGGGTGCCAATCATATGAACAGGGGTTTTAAAAGTTTTAAGCTTTCCTGCAAAATATAGATCCAATTCCCCCTTCAAATGTTTAGAGCAGTAAGTCTCTCCCTCTATGAGCGATCTTTTCGTTATGGCACAAAGATGATCTATATCCTTTTGTAGGTTCTTTCGTCCTTCAAATTCCAATAAATAAACACCCTGATCATCGCTGATGATCACCATCTTCGCTATAGGCGAGGTATATGATGAAAGAATTAATGGTAGAGGCTTGCTTGTCATGAAGATATTATATTACATTTTTCCTTTATAATCTATTAGGAAACTCTGATAAACTAGCGATTTTTAGAAGGTTCTAAATTATTTTGGCTTGCTTTTGATTGGTTAATATGTTAATATTTCCACTCTCTTTTGGAGGAGTGTCCGAGCGGCCGAAGGAGCACGCTTGGAAAGCGTGTATACGTGATAAGCGTATCGTGGGTTCGAATCCCACTTCCTCCGAAACTTTCAAATAAAATACCCAGTGGGGTTTGAACCCACGACTGTGTTAGATGGGTTCGCATTCGACCCTTGGAGACTCTAACAAACTCATGCGTTTATAATTCTCCAGATTTTTATAAATGAGATTTTTCGCTGCACTCCAGCCTTTTAGGCTGCAGCTTTCTCCAAAATCCAATTTATTTAAAAATCAGAAAAATTTTTTAAACACAGCAGTTTGATAGAGGCTCCTGGGAGAATCCGCGAGCAGCGGCGAGAAGCCGCAGCGCAGTGCATCCCACTTCCTCCGAAACTTTCAAATAAAATACCCAAATAGATGTTGATAGTAATAAAAATACCATTGTATAGTACAGGGTATTACAAAATATTTGATCAAGGAAAAAAACATCGAAAGTATTGCTATTTTAGGAAGTTCTGGAGCTATTGGAAGGGCATTTGCTAGCAAGCTTAGTTTGTTGTATCCAGATGCAACTATTTATGCATTTTCGCGCACCCCTTTGAGTTTTACAGAAAAAAATATTATTGTTTATCAATTGGATTATGAAAAAGAAGAGTCTATAAAGGATGCAGCGCTATCTTGCTCTCAAGATAGACCATTTAATATGGTCATTGTGGCAACGGGGATATTACATCAAGATGAAAGGATGCCTGAGAAAAGTATATGTGAGTTAACCAAAGAAAACCTCCATCTTTTATTTGAGGTAAACACGGTATTGCCTGCAATGATTGCAAAGCATTTTCTTCCTAGGCTAAGTAGTTCATGTAGATCGATCTTTGCGCTACTGTCTGCTAGAATTGGAAGTATAAGTGATAATATGCTTGGAGGTTGGTATTCCTACCGCGCTTCAAAGGCGGCTTTAAATATGGTTATCAAGACAGCTGCTATTGAATATGCAAGAATTAATAAACAGGCAATTGTTGTGGGGTTACATCCAGGTACAGTGGACAGTAAACTATCAAAGCCATTTCAAAAAAATATTCGTGCAGATACCCTTTTTTCTCCCGATTTTTCTGTACAAAACCTACTAAAGGTAATAAATGGTCTTGATACGAAAAGTACAGGCAAGTGTTTTGCATGGGATGGAAGTGTTATTGAGCCGTAAGGAGGTAGCGTGCAGAAAGAAAGTGTTTTTATCCATTGGTTCCGAAACGATCTACGTTTAAAGGATAATCCGGCGCTTGTTGCGGCGGCAAAGCGCGGCACGGTGTTGCCTATTTTTATAGATGATATTATGCAAAAAAAGGATTTTCGTGGTGCGGCAAGTTCTGTTTGGTTACACCATTCTCTTTCATCTCTACACGGGAGTTTGGGAGGAAAGCTATCTCTTTACCGTGGGGATCCGATGAAAATCTTAGAGGAGATAATCGTCCGATATGATGTTAAGGGGGTCTTTTGGAATAGGTGTTATGAGCCGTATTCGATTCATAGGGATACAAAGATTAAAAAAAAACTTAAAGAACAAGGTCTTGAGGTAGTAAGCTATAATGGATCGCTGCTTTGGGAGCCTTCCCAGGTAAAAAAATCTGATGGTACCCCTTACAAGGTGTTTACTCCATTTTATCGTAGAGGGTGTCTGCATTTAGAAACTCCCCGCACACCTTTGCCTAGTCCTTCAAATATCAAGCTTGTTTATGACAAGGAAAAGTCCCTTTCTATCGACCAGTTAAAGTTGTTGCCAGAAAAAAATCGTTGGGACAGGTCTTTAAAAGCGTGTTGGGATATGGGAGAGAGTGCCGCGGCAAAGCAGTTTGCGCTCTTTTTAAAAAAGGGGCTTGCCCATTATAAGGAGGGAAGGAATATCCCTTCAAAGCCTTATGTTTCTAGAATGTCACCTTATTTGCATTTTGGAGAGGTATCTCCAAATCAGCTTTTGCATGCAGCTTTAAAGCAAAAGAGCGATGAGAATGTAGATTGTTTTTGCAGCGAGTTAGGGTGGCGAGAATTTTCGTATTCGCTGCTCTATTACAATCCAGAAATGTCTGAAAAAAATCTACAAAAGAAGTTTGACTCATTTCCTTGGAAAAAAGATACAGCAGCTTTAAAAGCATGGCAAAAGGGAAAGACAGGGGTTCCTTTGGTAGATGCAGGGATGAGAGAGCTCGAGCAGACAGGATATATGCACAACCGCATTCGTATGGTTGTCGCCTCATTTTTAGTGAAAAACCTTGGTATTCATTGGAAAGAGGGTGCTGCTCATTTTTTTGATACTCTAGTTGATGCAGACCTTGCAAGCAATAGTGCATCTTGGCAGTGGGTTGCAGGCTGTGGAGTGGATGCGGCTCCTTTTTTTAGGATCTTTAATCCTGTAACTCAAGGGAAAAAATTTGATCCACAAGGAGAATATACAAGGCGCTTTGTGCCGGAGATTGCATCTTTGCCGGATAAGCATCTATTTTCCCCATGGGAGGCTGATGAGGAAACCTTAAGTGAATGTGATATAAAGCTTGGAGATACCTATCCACATCCAATTGTGGATCTAAAAAAGTCGAGAGCTTCGGCTTTACAGGCTTTTAAGATCCTTTAAGGAGACTCTGAAAAACGGACAGTTTTATAATTTTCCAGATTTCTTATAAATCCTATTTTTCATGGCGCCCCAT
>JAJACI010000017.1 GCA_022601595.1 Chlamydiia bacterium
TTGAAATAAATCCGATTTTAGAGTAAGCGGCATCCCTGTAGGGATGGGGCGCCACGAAAAATAGGATTTATAAGAAATCTGGAAAATTATAAAACTGTCCGTTTATCAGAGTTTCCTAAGGATCTTGATCCTTGAGCGGGGTTTAAGGGGCAGAGCCCCTTAGCAGAGGGTCCACTCGGCTTCTAGAAAGACAAGGTCTATGGCGGAGAGTTGTATGTTTATATGGTCGCCAAGGCAGTAGGAGAATCCTGTGTGGCGTCCTTTTAGCTGCTGGCGCTTTTCGTTGTATACATAGTAGTCGTCATTGAGGTTTCTGATGGCTATAAAGCCGTCTATCCCTAGGCCGTCTAAGTCGAAGGCTATTCCTTTTGGCGTAACATTTGTTAGGATACCTTTATAGACACGTTCGCAGTCGGCATCAAAAAATCTATCTAGTAGACGATATTTTTTTAGCTTTACCACAGATGTTTCTGCCACAAAGCTCTTACGTTCATTTTCGCTACATTTTGCCGCTACATTTTTTAGCTCTTTGTCTTCATAGATATCGCCAAATATCATTCTGTGGACTACTAGATCGGAATATCTTCTTATAGGGCTTGTAAAATGTGAATAGTTTTCTAGCCCTAGCCCGTAGTGTCCAATGTTATCTGGGGAATATACGGCAAGCTTTTGACTTCGTATATATTTTACTGCAATTTGTTCGATATGGGGGGAGTCTTTAGCCCTTTGAAATAGTGTTGCTATATCATGCTGAGATGGATTTGCAGGAAGATTATACCCTAGAAGGCGAACAAAGGCAAAAAAGTTATCAAAGTTGGTAGAATCAGGCTCGTCATGGATACGAAATATTCCGCCCTCTCCTCTTTCTATCAATGTTTCAGCAATGATTTCATTTGCTTTGAGCATGCACTCTTCAATCATTTGGTGGGTGATGTCATATTGATGTGTTTGGATATGTGTTGGAGATTCCTTCTCATCACACATTATTTGTGTATCAGGAAGGGATAGCTCAACACTCCCGCGTTCGGCTCTTTTCTTTTTGAAGATATGACATAGATCTGCCATATTTTCTAAAAGCTCTCTATGTTCGTCCTTTTTATCAGTAGAAAGGATTTGATAAGCCTCTTCGTAGGTAAATCTTCTATTACTATTGATTACTGTTTTTGCTACCTCTTTATCGATGATCTCACCTGTTTCAGAAACTTCAAGAAGTACAGATACGGTTAGGCGATCTTCTCCTTGAACAAGGCTACATAGATTGTTGGAAAGCTGCTCAGGAAGCATGGGCACTACTTTTGTTGGGAAGTAGGTAGAGTTTGCTCTGGTAAAGGCTTCGTTATCTAGTGGAGATCCTTTTTTTACAAAATGGGATACATCGGCAATGTGTACGCCTAATAAATAATTACCATTTTCTCCTTTGGAAAGGGTTATGGCATCGTCAAAATCTTTTGCGGTGGTGGGGTCTATGGTTACTGTTTCCACCTCTCGAAGATCTATCCTATTTTTATAGTCTTTTTTCTCTATTTTATACGATTTTGCCTCATCTACCACCTCTTTTGTAAATGTATTGCGTATTCTGTGGGCAAGGATCGCTGTTTTCACATCGATAGAAGGATCAGAGATATTTCCTAAAAAGGTGAGTAGGGTGGCGGTAAGGACATTATCGTCATAGTCCACTATTTTTACTGTTAACCTGTCGCCAATTTTGAATGTATTTTTATCTTTTGGAAGGTTGATTTCTTTGTCTTCTCCAATAAGAGGGGAGAAAAGGAGGTAATTTTTCCCTTCATCATCAATTACGGTGGCAACAAATTCATCGCGTTCTCTTTTTATCACCTCATCTACCACACCCTCATACCCTTTAGACGATTTGGTGAGCACACGTACCATGACGGTATCGCCTGATATTGCATTTTTATTCTTTCTAGGAGGGATAAACACCTCAGGATGATCACTTTCTTCTGGCTGGAAAAATCCAAAACCTTTTACGTGAAGAAAAAATTTACCTTTGAGGATTTTTTCGTTGCTTAGCTTCATAACTGGAGCATAGCAAATAGAGGTATATCATGCGACTTTATTCCGCATTAATCCTGAAAAAAAGGATCATTATTAAAATTTTCTTCGATATGGGCAAAAACTTTATCAGACTCTGTGTTAGAGTGCCGTTTAAACATATCAGTATATTGTAAAGTTTGTTTTTGGACGGCATCAGTTACTTGCAAATCTTTGGTAAGCACATAGGTATTTGCTGCAATGGTTAATATACCATTAGTTGCAAAGAAGGCTACGATACAAATAGCAACACGTGCTATTACAAACTGAAGAACGGCATGGTCAATGCTTTGAAGAGGATCGCATATTGCAGAGGCTAGCTTATAGGTTAAGCAATTATTTTCTCTATTTAGAGTTACAGGATTTACGCTCTGCGGTATTGGCATGGTATTCATAATTAACCTCATTTAGTGTTTTAATTAATATAATTATAATTTTAAACATTATTACAATCAAGTTAATAATGATAAAAAATTATTTAATTAGTGTATGTCTCTGGACATACACCAGGCCATATTTATAAATAATTGATTTATAGGTGTTTATGATTTTTGGTGAATTTTGCCGTAGCTAAAGCGTCGGCAAGAGCGCAGGATTCTAAGATCACTGATTGGGAGTCTCCGTTAGTATTAAATTGGACCGGTGTCATGGTCTTTCTATCTATAAAGTGACTGTATATCAGAGTGTTAGACCCTTGTGAGATGGGGTAAATTTGGTATTTTGGCCCAGAGGTGGCAATAGAGCTATTGGTGAGGTGAATGATTTCTGTGCCAGAGAGTACTTTAAAAGGGCCTCCGGCCGTTTTTACCTCACCGCCCCATTCCACCAGTGCCTGTAAATACCCAGCCTGTTTAAGGTTTTCAATGCAGAGATCGCAGAAATACCCTTTAGAGATACCATCTAGATCGATCTCTATCTCTGGGTGGCTCTTTTGAAGGGTTCCATCGCCAATGATCACCTTATCCCAGCCTAGAGAAGGGGCAATCTGATCAATTTCTCTCTTTGAAAGGGGCTTTCCAATCCGAAGAGACATCTTCCATGCATGGATAAGTTTGCCTAGGGAGGGGTCGAAAGCCCCATCAGTGAGGGTATGAGCTTGATCGCAGAGTTTAATGATAGTAAGAAGGGTAGGAGAGACTTTTATAGGGAGTGTGGATTTTGATTGATTCCATAAAGCGATCTCAGAGTGCTTGTTCCACCCATTGAGCTTTTCATCAATCAACTTAAAAGTCTCATCTACAATACCTTGTATTTCTTTAGACTCCTTTTTCGTAGAGGCATCTCTTACAATCACTTTATAAGGGATCCCCATTCTGACATCCTGTAATACAACCTCTTTACTTTTGCTGCATGAGGTGAAAATAAGAAGGGTTAGACAGAGAAGAAGTTTCATGAGGCGAGTATTTTATGACATTTTACCGTGTTTTGTAAAAGCATAGCAATGGTCATAGGCCCCACCCCTCCCGGTACTGGAGTGATTTTAGAGGCAACCTCTTTTACATTTTTATAATCGATATCTCCTACAAGAACCCCATCGATATGATTGGTTCCCACATCAATACATACAGCGCCCTGCTTGACCATCTCTTTTTTTACAAATAGAGCCTTTCCTATGGCGGAAATAATGATATCGGCATTTTTTAAATGGAAGGAGAGATTCTTACTTTTGCTGTGCAGCAACGTGACAGTGGCATCTTTCCCTTTAGATGAAAGCATATTAGCAAGAGGTCTTCCCACAATCATAGACCTTCCGAGGATAGCGATATTTTTTCCTGCTGTTTCTATATTTTCTTTTTCTAAGAGAGTGCATATACCAAGAGGGGTGCATGGAAAAGAGGCGCTACTGTCCCCAATGAGCATTTTTCCAATATTTACCGGGTGAAACCCATCCACATCTTTTGCTGGATCAATAGCATAAATCACTCTATTACTATCTATATGATCAGGTAGCGGCATTTGTACTAAGATAGCATCTATTTCAGGGTTGGCATTTGCAGCGGAGATTTTTGTGATCAGCATCTCTTCTGTGATAGATGCCTGCAGTGTTTCTATGATAGAGGTAATACCCACTTCTTTACAGGCACGCTGCTTCATTCCCACATATACTTTAGAAGGAGCATGATCCTCAATTAAAAAAAAGGCGAGAGTGGGAGTAAGACCTTTGTCATCAATTTCTTTTTTAATCGCTTGTCTAATAGAGGCCGCTACCCCTTTTCCGTTGATATCCATTTTGTAAACGTATCCGATATGTATTTGTTTGAAACTAGTATGTCAGATTTTTTATTCATGTCAAGAGACTCTGACTTTAGGCTGAATATTTCTGCCCCTGCCTCTTTTGCCACAAGAGAGGAAGCTGCAAAATCCCAAGGGTTTAAAAGGGAGTCATAGAAGCCATCGGTTGCGCCCTTGGCAACATAGCAGATATCAATAACCGAAGAGCCAGATCTGCGAATAGCTGCTTTTGGGGTTTTATTACGCAGTTGATTAGGAGGTACCGCGAGTATACAATGATCAAAATCTTTGGTAGAACTTGCCTGTATGGGACGGCCATTTAAGGTAGCTCCAAGGCCATCTGCGGCGCTAAAAAGTTCTTTGGAAATAGGAATGTAGCATACACCTAGATATGATTTTTTATGGTGAACAAGGGCTATGCTAACAGAGAACGCAGGCATTCCTCTTGCAAAGTTTAAGGTGCCATCAATAGGATCTACCACCCAAAAAGGGGTTCCTTCTTTAAAATTTCGGTAGCCTCCCTCCTCTCCTAAAAACCCATAGTCAGGGTAATGGGCAAGTAATTTTTTATAGATATATTCTTCTCCCTCCTTATCAAATTTTGTTACCAAATCATGTGGCGAGGTTTTTTGACAAGTGTCAACGGAGGTATTGAATTGAGTAGCCGCTCGAGCACCAACTTCAACAGCAAGAGAGGATATGGTGACAAGTATACTTTTTAACTCGGTGCTTGTAAAGGTCATTTAGAAAAGCTCCTTTGTAATTTAATCAAAGAGGTGCGCAGTCGCTTTTTTAGACGCAGATAGCGGGCTTTTTGCTCGCGCTTGGTAAGGTATAGATAGCCCATTACTGGCAAGGTGAAAAACCCTAGATGGAAAGCTGAATCTAACATTGGTAGAAAAATACTGTCTAGTAAAAAAGGCAAGAAAGAAAGGTGAAATTTAGGATCATAGAAAGAATGAAAAAGGGTGAAAAATAGCGTGTAAACAAAGGAATACAGAGCCGTATATAGCGAAAAAGGAAAAGGCTTATCTTCTAAAAAATATACCTTCATCCGATGTAAAACAAGTGCTGTGCCGATCGTACATATTGGATAAAATCCTAATGGGGTACTTGTTGTGCCAAGATCTAGAAAGAGGCCGATAAAAAAAGAAGCCCACAATGAGAAAAATAAAGACTTTCTAGAAAAGCAGGTTGTAAAAAAGGGGGCAAAGTATAAAACGGGAAAAAAAGAGCCAAAAAATGGCATGGTAAGCTGGTAGAAAAAGGCTAATGAAAAATAAGGGATGAGAGAAACTTTTTTCATAGACCATAGATTACAGCAAAAGTGTAATTTTTCCAACATTAATTGATCAGCGTTTTAATACTTTTTTCTTGGCAAAATTTATTATTTTTTTTAGACTTTTGTTTTTAATAAATATATACAAGGAGAGTTATATGAATAAGTATGTGTCTGTTTTTTGTCTATTAACTAATATTGCCCTTATGGGGGAGATCTCTTCTAACGCGCCTTTTCAGAAAATATGTACTCACTGTGATAGAGGGGTGTCAAATGCTCGTGTAGATGTGGTAAAAAGATCTCGACCAGCAGTTGTTTATATTGAAACAAAGCAAGAAAATACCCGTAGCCGAGGTTTTGTACTAGATCCTTTTGAGCATTTTTTTGGAGCGCCCAAGCAAGAAAAATGGAGGCAAAGGGAAAATTTTTCTCCTTCAGGGTCTGGGTTTATTGTTTCTGAAAATGGTTATATTATTACCAATAATCATGTGATAGAAGGGGCCTCTGAAATCAAGGTGGAAATAACCAAAGATGGGAAAGAGAAGGAATATCAAGCAGAGCTTGTGGGTTGTGATCCTAGAACAGACATTGCTATTTTGAAGATTGAGGAAAAAGATCTTCCCTATTTAGAATTTGGAGACTCTGATGCTGTTGAAGAAGGGCAGAGCACTGTAGCAATTGGACACCCTTTTCGTTTAAGGCATACCATTACAGGCGGGCTTATTAGTGCAAAGGAGAGAACCCATTTAGATCATGCAGATCGTGCAGATTATATTCAGACAGATGCGGCGTTAAATCCAGGATCATCAGGAGGGCCTCTTTTGGATCTAGAGGGCAAGGTAATTGCTGTGAATACTGCAATTAGAGAAAGGAGCAATGGTTTAGGGTTTGCTATCCCAAGTAATATCGCTAAGATGGTTTATGAGCATGTAAAGGCGACAGGAAGTGTAGATAGAGGTTTTTTAGGGGTGAGCCTACAAGATCTATCCGAAGATTTGATAGATGCTTTTGGTTATGAAAAAAATACAAAAGGAGCTTTAGTAACTAGTGTTGAGGAAGGTTTTGCAGGAGCACTGTCAGGGTTGGAAACAGGTGACTTAATCACATCATTTAATGGCACTATAATAAAAGATGCAAAAACCCTTGTAATAGCAGTAGGCAAGCTTCCAGCAGGAAAAAAGTATAAAATGAAAGTATTGCGAGGTGCTAAAAACATTTCATTGAAAGGAGAGTTAGGGTCACAAACAGCAAGTCTTTCTAACAGTGATATTTTACAAAAGATTGGTATTGTTCTGGATCGTAATTCTAAGGGGAGTGAAGATAAAGGAGTGGTTATCAAGGAGATTATACCAGGTAGCTTGGCATATAGATCTGGATGGAAGGCTAGAAGTACTATTATATCTTTAAATGGTGATAAAATATCTTCTGTAGAAGACCTTTTAAAAGCGTTAGAGAAAAGTGAAAAGGAGAAAAAATTAGTAGCTTTATTAGATCATAATGGGGCAAGACTTTTTACCAGCATAACTATACCTTAGTCTTTGAGAATAGGGATGGTGGAAAGGGGGTGGAGCTGACCTCGTATTTCACCTAGTTCATTAAGGTGGGTGTGAATGGTTATGTAGCACCCGCCTTGAATAAGCATTTTCTCTTCTCGAATGGGCTCGGTCTTTCCGGTAAGATCACCCACTTTCTCAAGCTTTACTGTTCCTGTAATAAATCCAGAGCGATTTTCAGGGGCAACGCGTGCGGCATCTTCGGCTCTATCTTTGTTAAGTGAGAACATTTTTTTAGGAGAGGATTTGGTAGCAATGGTTGCTATGATAGGACCGTCTTGATGAGGGTAGCCAGCCTGCAGGTGAATCATCACAGGGGCAGAACTTAGACCGCTATAAGCAATGGCATATTCTATCTCGTTGGTCTGGGGGTTGTATAAAAAGGTTCCTGAGCCGATCGCTTTAATAGGGGAGACCATAGCCTTTCTGTTGAGCTTTCTTTGCGAAAAATAGGGGCGGTGAATATTTCTATCTTTAGGGTGATAGATAGAATGGGTTATATTTGCAGGGCTAAGCGTCGCATTAAACACCATAGGCGCTGCAAAGGCTTTTACCGAAATCAATAACAATAAATATTTCTTCATACCTTCCCAATGCAATAAAATTTAATTTAATAAAAGTATTTTTTTATTGATTCGTTCAATTTACTTTATATTATAACTTCTAGTCGTTATAATTAATTATAAATTATAAGGTTGTAATAGCGTGTCTAGTGTATATTTTAAACGTGAACGAGGCTTTCCCGTTGTTCTTTTGCAGGAAGGTGAGAGTAATGCGATGATATCAAAATCAGGAAGGATGCGTTTATTTACTCACTCTCCTTGGTTGGTGATAGCAGGTGTGACTACGATACTTTTGCTTGGGATCATTGCTATAAAAATGGTGGTACGGACTATTAAAGCAAAGTTTAAGATAGCACCAGATCAAAAAGAGGTTAGATGGAATACGGAGCGTCAAAAAGCTTCTAAGACTCTTCCTACCTATACAGAATTACAAAAGCTTTATAATACCAATAAAGATAAATTATCAGAGGAGCCTACAGGAAAGACTAAAGTGCTGCTTGGAGAGAGGGTTGTATTCAAGCATTCAGAAGAATTTTGTAGCTCGCGCTTATCTCAGATGGATCGTATACGTAAAATTTTAGAACAAGAGAATCTTTCTCATTTGATCATACCAAGAGCAGCGATCATTACTCTTGAAACAAGCGAGCTGTGCAGGGATGTTCTTGTAGAAGAGAGGTTGCCTATATCCTCTTCCTATGAAGGTAATGTATATACGTACCTTGCAAATAAGAAGGCCTTTACACCAGCGATTAAAGAGATGGTAAAGCTTTTTTCCCTTGTCACATTCACCGATTTAGTAGAGGAACAAAACGAATTTAGCTTTAGATATGATGCTCGTATACCATTTGTCCCTCGCTATGATAATCTCCCTTTGTATATTACTGGCAGGGGTGCAGGTTCAAACGCTATAGGAAAACTTGGACTTATTGATCTTGATGATACCGAATTTGTAGATGCGAGTTCAAAAGTATTGCCAAATAGACTGGATCATTTGGTTACCCTCTTTCCTTACCATAAAGATATTATCATTGATGAGGCAAAAAAGATGAAGGTGATGGTGGATGTTACAAAAATGGATCGAGCAGAAAAGGTTGCGCTACAAAATATACAACGGAGAGTATTAGATCACATAAATTGGGTTGAAGCAAAATCAAAAAGTAGTGATGCTGATAGCAAGGGGCTTGCAATTTCTGAGGCTATTAAAAGCAAATGCACAGCTTTATTTACAGAAGAATTAAAAAAGCATAGCTTTTGTGTATCAGCTGCACAAGTTGAAATATTGATGGATCAAATACAAAGCCTTTTGACAAAACGAATCACCGATCATCAGAGCACATCTTTTGATTCATTTGAAGAAATAAGAAAAAGATCTCTCACTCTCCCTAAATCTTCTTTTTATAAAGGGACAGACCAAGGCGTTATATTATCTGATACTATTAAAAGACTAACCGTAGGGCTTGGGGCACGTGAGCGTAATACCTTGATAGAGTCTTTGGTTGTGATCCTTTTACACGAGCTTAAGTCTCAAGATAAAATTTTTAAGATAGAATCTTCAACCATGTCAAAGGTATGGTATTTACAGTTCTAACTGCTTTTAATTTTCGGTGAGGTTGCCATCTAAGATGGAGTATCCGCGATCGCACTGCCTTGCAAAGGGTAGGTTGTGGGTGACAACGATAAGAGATTTGTTCAGCTCTTTACACGTCTCTAGAAGGAGGTCTTGAACGAGTGCTGCAGCTTCTTCATCAAGATTTCCGGTAGGCTCATCGGCAAGGATTATCTCGGGATCGTTCATAAAAGCGCGCGCTATAGATACACGTGCCTTTTCTCCTCCTGAGAGAAGCTTTGTGGTAAAATCTTTTCTGTGCAGCAGGTTCATCCCTTCAAGTAGGGATAGGGCAAGGGTATATGCCTCGCTATTTTTTGATATACTACGCCTTCCTATTTGTGCTTTTATCAAGAGGTTTTCCATAACGGTATACTCATCAAGGAGATTATGATTTTGATAGATAAAGCCAATGTTCTTATTTCTTATCTTTGAAAAGTTTCTTTTTGGAAGGGATTTTCCAAATAAAAATAGTTTCCCGCTATCTGCCTTGTCCAATGTTCCAAGGATGGATAGTATGGTGCTTTTTCCAGATCCTGAAGGCCCTGTAATAGAGACAGACTCTCCGCGGCTGACATATAGAGACACCCCTTTTAGTAGCTCCACCTTTTCTGGATAGGAGAAAGTTTTAACAATATCTCGGGCAGCAAAGATAACACTTGATTCTTCTTTCATTCAGACCTCAATATTTGAGAAGGGCGCAGCTTGCATGCTTTTATCGCAGGAATAAGGCCAGCACCTAGTGATAGGAGCGGCGCTGCTATTACTATAAACATAAAAGCTGCCATGCTAAATTCACTTGGTAGTTTTGATCCATAAAAAGCTGCATTAAAGACATCTTTCCCTTCGAGCATATTTAATATTCCTATAAGCCCGTCGATATTTCTTAAGGTGAAGTAGGCTAGCGCGCTACCAATTAACGTGCTCAAACCGCCTAAGATAATACCTGCTAAGGCAAATATAGTAGAGATCTTTGTTTTAGAAGCGCCAAGGGATAAGAAAATTCCAATCTCTGTCTTTTTATCATGAACTAAAAGGAGAAGGAGAGTGATGATATTACATACTGCTACGAGTAATATGATTACACCTATTAACATGAATAGATCTCTATCACTTTGGAATTGGCCTATTAGATCTTTTGCAAAGTCATACTCGTAAAATGGTGTTACAGCAAAGAAGGTGTCAATCCCTTTCTCTTTAAAGTCTTCTCTTAAATATGCGGTTACCTCCGAAGCCTTTAGTGTGTCATCAAACCACACCTGGAAGCCGTTTGCAACCAATGGATCGATCACAAGGCTCTCTTCTTTTGAGGTGATGCTGTTAACCACTTCTCTCGAGGTTAGGATATATCGCGCCCCTGTGCTGATAACACCTGGATCGTAGAATCCTGAGGTATAGACTTTTTGCCTTTGCTCAGAGACCATTAATGGCGAGGTTTTTCCAAAAGAAAAATACCCATCATCACCAATAAGACATCCCTGTTCTTTGAAATTAATAGGAAGAAGGACGCCGCCTTCTTTTAGAACCAAGGTGCCATCTACAAAATAGGCCCACGGCGGAGCGGTCTCTGGAGGGCGAGAAAATTCATTTTCAATATGTGTATCTGCAATGGTTAACTCATGCCATGGAACTACTGTTTCAAAAATTTGCCCTTGAAGGGGGATTTTGACAGATATTAAGATGTCGGTAAGAAGAACAGAGTCTAATAAGGAGAGATGATCTATTTGCCCAGTGAATGGTACTTTTTCTCTTAGAAGTATAGGGGCTGTTACATCTACAGAAAGCTCCTCGCTGCCACCATTTTCTAGAAAGATAAGATTTCCATTTATCCTTTTAAGAACGCCCTTAGTAAGCGAGTCATCTGCTAGCTTCTCATCTACCTTTTCCGGTATCATAAAGTAGAAGATTTCCCCACGCCTTTTTTTAGCAAAAGCAACTATTGGATCAGTGATAACTTCTGCAGGAAGAGAGAAGCGGGATTTTGTCTCAAAAGCCTTGATGGAAAGGTTGTTTAGTATAGGAAGTAGCCTTTCAGCAAGCGTCTTATTGGCTAGCTTTTCTTTGTTATCGACAGCTATATCTGTAGCAGTTTCATTTCTGTCTATGTTTGCTAAATAGATAAGATGATTGATGTCAGCAGTGGACGGCTTAGTAATAAGTGAATGCAGAGGCCCTTTGTTTAAAGGGATGGAGTTTACATAGGCTGCTTGGGTTAACACATTTAATGACGGAACTATAGAGTGAGGTCTGTCTACCGATGGTCTTGCAAGGGTAAGGCGGAGTAAGGCTCCTGCCATCTGATAGTCATGAGACTGAATCTTAGTAACATCTTGAGGAATGGACGCAAGGGAATATTTCACCTCTTTTGCAAGATCAAGGATGCCGCCTTTTGGCCCTTTTACAGGTTTGGGAATATATAACGGTAATTCGCTATCAATATTTTCATCATATGGATCGGTTATTTTAGAGGTAAGCTTTTCATGGAAAGTCTTTTTCTCATAACCGGCTGCATAGGAATGTTCATCTATAAGGTGGTAATACGATCTATAATATTCTTCTGTGGGAGTGATCCGTACAGGAGCGTTTAACGAGGTGAGTCTACCTAGCCAGTTTTTCTCTATACCTTCGGTGATAGATAAAAATAAGATAAGTAGCCACACAACAAGGGAGATAACAAACACAGACATCAATGCTATAAGAGCAAGAGACATTCTCTTTCTTTTAGGTAGCAGATAACGACGTAGTATTGATAGCTCAAACAATTATTATTTTTTCTCTTTAAACATTACATGCTTGCGAAGAGTAGGATCATATTTCTTCAATTCTAAACGAGAAGTGGTGTTCTTCGGGTTTTTAATTGTAGTTGTTCTAAACTTGCTTTCAGTACTTTCTAAAGTGATAATTTGACGAGTTTTCTTTTTAGCCATTTTTTAATCCTTTACTATTTTTTGAAGCAAGTATACACATATCCAATATTCTCAACAAGTTTTTCTTTATCCCATATCTAACTATATGTTTTCAAGTTAAAATTACACGCAAAAGGAAAGAGAGGTTGTTTTTGAGGATGGGCTTGCGGTAAAATCTCTAGGTGAAGGGCCGTCTGATCTGTACTTATAGTGTCCTAGTGCCGCAATCATCGCTGCATTATCGAGGGTCAAGTTTTTTTTAGGAAAGCATATGTTTATTTCAGAAGGGAGGTTTTCTTCAAACATAACTTTTAATGCCTTATTGCAACTTACGCCGCCGCCAATAAGAAAAGAGCGAGCAGGAAATTCTAAATGTGCCTTTTTTACCGCATTTAATAGAGATTTAAACACCGTTTTTTGGAAAGATGCTGCAATATTTTTATACTCATCCTTGGGTATAATAGGAGTATCTCTTTTTCCGTTTTGGCCATAAAGGGTATAAAGAATTTTTGTTTTTATTCCGCTAAAAGAGAAGTGGAAAGGTGCATTTTTTATAGAGGGGGTCTTAAAAGGGTAGGAAAGTGGATCTCCACTTTGCGCAAGCTTTTCAATTTCTGGCCCACCTGGATAGGGAAGGTCTAGCATTCTTGCAACTTTATCAAAACATTCTCCAATGGCATCATCTAATGTAGTTCCTAAAAGGTGTATATCATCTTTACTCTTCATTAAAAACAAAGCAGTATGGCCGCCAGAGGCTATCAAACCAATTGCTGGAAAAAGCACCTCTTTATCAGTATCAATAAAATTAGCAAATAGATGCGCCTCTACATGATTTACTCCAATAACAGGAATATTTAAGGCAAATCCTAGAGATTTAGCGCAGTTGACGCCCATTAAAAGGGCGCCGATCAGTCCTGGAGAGGAGGCAACAGCAATTAAATCTATATCTTTTTTGGTGAGATTTGCATCTAATAGCGCTTTGTCTATCACATCTATAAGATGGTCTAAGTGTCGTCTTGCAGCAAGCTCAGGAAAAACCCCTCCAAATTCTTTGTGTAGCTCTATCTGAGATAAAACAATATTTGAAAGAAGGGTCTCTCCATCATAAATAGCTGCAGCTGTTTCATCACAACTAGATTCAATTCCAAGGGTAATCATAGGAGCAAGTATATATGGATTACACGATATCTACAAGCTCAATTGCAAAATTCAAAGTCTTTCCTGCAAGCTCTGGATTGGCATCAAGCGTAATTTTATCGCCATCAATCTTTATAACTTTAGCCATAGTCTCAAATTCATTGCCGCCAATCATAAACTCTTGACCAACAGTTAACTCAATGTCTTCTGGGAAATACTTTCTTTCCACCTCTTGAATGAGCTCTTTGGAATACTCACCATATGCTTGTTTTGGCGGGATTTTCACCTCTTTTTTTTCACCAACAGCCATGTTTAGGCATGCATTTTCAAAACCCTCGATAACTTCTTTTTTGCCAAGTTTAAATTTTAATGGCTCGCCACGATCGTATGATGTGTCAAAAACAGAACCATCATCTAAAGTTCCTTTATAATGTATGTGTACGGTATCGCCAGAGGTTGCTTTTTTAGACATGGATAATCCTTTTGTTTTTTAATTTGTATGTTACGGTATGATCTTTATTAGGTAAAGATTTATTTGAAACCACAGGAATATTATCATAAAGACATTTAAATAGAAAGAGGAACTTGCTTAGTTATTTCTTCTTTAGAGATGTTCCCTTCTCTAATAAGCGTGTAATTCCCGTTGATAAAAGAAAGAATAGTGGAAGAGACTCCCTGTCCCGGATTTTCACTTGGTAAAAATGGAACATCTTTAAAAAATTCTACACTCTCCTTTTTAGAAGAAATGGGAGGATAGCCTGAAATATTAGCTGAAGTGCACATCAAAGGGCCGCACCGATTTATCAGAGCTTTTGTCTCTTTATGATTAGGAATGCGAAGTCCAATCAGAGTGCTTTGGGAGAGCAAATGAGGTGGGAGGGTCTTTTTTCTCTTTAACAAAATAGTCATTCCTCTTTGTAAAAAAGGGATAATAGGCTCAAGTTCTTTCAAGGTTGTATCGCTAAATAAGAGGATGGACTCTAAGTCAGCAAGCAAGATCCCTAAAGGTTTATCGAGATTTCTTCTTTTTAATGAAAAAATGGTTTGGTAGGCTTTTTCAGAAAGGTAAGATCCTGATATTCCACATACCGTATCGGTATGATGGATGACAACCCCGCCATTGTTTAAAATATTTTCTACTTGTGTTTTTCCCATGCATTCATTTTATCTTGCATGAGCAGATCTTTTCAAGTGCGTTTAACTGAAAGATTTTTTATAATGACTGTATATAGTCATTGCCGTTCCTTATGACGTATCTTCTGCAAATTTTTGTAGCTTTTTGATAAATGCATCTTGCTAATATTTAAAATATTAGCTCGCTGAATTGATCAAAAATCCCTCAAAAATTCATTGAATAGTACGCCATATGAAACGGTAATGACTATACATCTAGGAGGGCAGATGATAGGGGTTATCTATGGCGGAGATTCATTTGAGCATGAAGTTTCTATAGAAAGTGCAAATGATATTATAAAGGCGCTCGGCGCTTTAAGGATTTATTTGACAAAAGAGGGGAGCTGGCAGGTGGATGGCGAGCTGGTAGATAATATTATTCCAGTGCTTAAAGCTTGTGATATAGTCTTTCCTATTATTCATGGTGGCTTTGGTGAGGATGGAACTCTTCAAGGTTTTTTGGAAATGAATAGGATCCCATATGTGGGAAGTGGTGTTTTAGCATCAGCCATTTGCATGGATAAAGACTTTACCAAGCGCATTTTACAAAGCCACGGCATTGCAACCACCCCTTTTAAAACTTTTTATAGTTTAAAAGAGGCTCTTTCTGCAGAGATATCTGCGCCGTGTATTATCAAAGCGGCATCACTGGGATCAAGTATTGGTGTATATAAGGTGCTTAAAGATCCAGCGCCTGCTTTTGAAAAGGCTTTTGCTTTATGTGACAAAGTGCTGGTGGAAGAGCTTATTGAAGGGCGAGAGCTCTGGTGCAGCGTGTTACAAGATGGGGGAAGTCTTATAGCATCTCAGCCTTGTGAAATTATCCCAAAAGATGCATTTTTTACCTATGAAAACAAGTATGAACAAGAAGATGGAGCAATTTATCATGTTCCTGCAAAAAATGTAGACAGTAAATGGGTTCAATCTATTTCTAAAAAAGTTTTTTTACTTTTAGGTTGTAAAAGTATGGCAAGGGTAGATCTTTTTATGCGCAGCAATGGTGAGATTTTGGTAAATGAAGTAAATACTTTACCAGGATTTCGCAAAAAAAGTCTTTTTCCAAAATCGCTTTTACACGATGGTATGTCGTATGAAGAGCTACTTTCTAGATTATTAAAAAAAACGGCTCTATTGCTACCCAAATAACTCAACCTTGTGTTATATTATTGTAAAGATAATGTGAGGTATATGATGGAATCAGTATTACAAGCTCTTGCGCCAGAAGGCCCTTCTTTGGTGTTATCGAGCCTTTCAAGAAGAGCAAATAATTATTCTTTAGGGAAAAATGTTCAGAGTAAAGCATCAACACGCATTGTATCATTTGCGCTTAAGCAGATAAGCATAGCAATGTTGTTTAATAAGGCCTTTAAATTGAAGAGTGATGACAGTAAATTGCTATCTTACGTCATGATCATATTAGTTCCAACAGGCGCATATATAATCAATGAAAGTTGGGGGAATAAAACAATAGGGATACCTGGCTATAAACCAGAGATTGGAAGGCATTTTTTTTCCATCTATGAAAAGGTAATAGCCACAGTAATATATATCCGTTTCTTCAAATTAGGATCCAAGGTTACTGCAGCAACTGGCCTTGCCTATATGGTCTATGTAGAGAACAAAGCTAATACCAAGGGATTGTCAAGCAACATGCAGAGAGTAATAAATGGTGTGGCAGCCATTGCAGATCTATGTATTATAGTGAATTTTGGCACAAAAAAACAACTTGCAAACCTTTTTGTGATGAGCAGTGTGATGAGCAGTTTGCCATCGGTTTTTAGTAAGGTTCCAGCATCCTCAAATGAAAAAAAAGCTAAGAATTGGTTTTGCCCTGATTGGGGAACAAATCTAGTGTTAGAGGCAAAGAGGGCTCTAGAAACAAATCCTGAGACCCCTTCTCCTTGTGCCGGCCGAGAGAATATTCTTAATCAGATAAAAGTGAATTTACTTATGAAGAATAAAAACAATACAATACTTATAGGCCCTGCAGGAACTGGTAAAACAACAGCAGTCAAAGGGCTTGCGTTTGAGATTGCGCAAGGCGAAGCTGGTCTATTGAATGGTTATCAGATTGTAAAAGTTGATTTGGATGGATTGCTTCAAGAAACAAAGTGGCGTGGAACGCTTAATAAGCTTGTTATGACACTCTCTACTGCTGCAAAAGAAAATCCTAAACTTATTTTTTTTATTGACGAGATTCAAAATCTTAGGCAAGGGGCAACAACCCAATCAAATGTAGATTTGCTTGGGTTGTTGAAAGAGTATATGCTGGAGGATAACTTTAGAGTGATTGGAGCATTAATACCTGATGACACTAATGCAATATGTTCCGATCCGGCGGTAAGAAGACGTTTTAATATTATTAAAGTATTACCTCCAACAGATGTAGAGTTAAAAAAGATGATGGAACATGGGAAAAAGAAGTATGAAGAAGATTATAATTGTACATTCACAGATGGTGCTATTAATAAAGCAATAGAATTGGGTAAGAGAAGTAATATTAAATTGCCAGATAGTGCATTGCAGTTATTAAATAAGGCAGGATCTACTTTAAATTTTAAAAATCCTATACAAAGGGTGGTAACAGAATCAGATATTAGACCAGAAGTTAATCTACATAGA
Organism: Chlamydiia bacterium; assembly: GCA_022601595.1. Classification (GTDB taxonomy): domain Bacteria; phylum Chlamydiota; class Chlamydiia; order Chlamydiales; family 2-12-FULL-49-11; genus JAJACQ01. The sequence continues at coordinate 17,124 of JAJACI010000017.1, forward strand.
ATTCAAGAAGCATATGTAGGAGGAGCAAGATCTTCTGATAGAAGGCAAAGTAATATACCACCTACTCTGAATATACCACCTGCTCTGATGGTGTTAATTAGTCAGTTTGTTAGCCAAGAGGTTCAACGTCAGTTGGCTCATTCTGCTTCTAATGGTGGCGGTGGAGGATTCCCAGGACTTTAAAAAGAGAGCTAGAGACTTTTCTACCACCAAAGAGGGGATGTTGGTGCAAGTATAGTGCTGGGTTGAAGTTGGTTTCTAAGATTACGTAGTTATCTTTGGTTGCGGGAGTCTTTATGTCTTTGATGATCATATCTACGCCGCACAGAAACCCTTTGATCGCTCGAGCAGCCTTTCTGGCAATTTCTTTGTAACTTTCATCTATGTTATCTGTTTCGTCTTTGGCTGTGCCTCCGGTACTCACATTGGTATTTTCACGAAGTAAGCGTTTTTCTCCTTTTTCTAAGATGGTATCGAGTTCTCCATCATACTTTATGGGAAATTCGGGGGGGCGTACTCTATTTGCTTGGTTAATTAGTTGGTCTAATGAAGATTTGCCATCGCCAATTACCTCTGGTGGAGATCTTTTGCAGGCAAACACCTCTTTCCCGTCTATAACAAGCAGGCGGTATTCAGAGCCTTTAAAAAAATCTTCAATGAGAATAGAGCTGCTATGTTTAAAGGCTTTGTCTATAGCGGCAGTGAGCTCTATTTGGTCGTTTGTATGTAAAATGGAGATACCATCACCGTAATTGGCATAAACTGGCTTGATACAAATTTTCTTTCCCAAAAAAAGATTAAGGTCGATATCTTTACTGGGAAAAAATGCGCCGCTAGGCACTTGTAGAGAGGCGGCTTTTAAGAGTTTTTTGGTAAGATGTTTATCTTTTTGTAGGCGGTAGGAGATGAACGAGTCTTTTTCTGTAAAGGTAGCTTGAGAAATGATGGTTTCTATAGCACCTTTTTTGAGTTGGATGGTATTTGTTTCTCTGTCTATGATGGAGACTTTAATGCCATTATCCAATGCATCTGCTATAAGCAATCTTGTTGAGCATTCAAGAGTTTTATAGACGCTTGCCTCTGTTGCTTTTTCAAGGTATAAGTGATTTTTAATTTCTATTTTTTTTGGCGTTTTATAAACAGGTATAGCTAGATCTAATTCTTTTAAAAGGTTTTCCACATCTTTTTTGTGCATTTGCTTTTGCCCTTCTAAGCAGATGGTTTCATATTTTTCTTTGCAGGCAGAAAATTCCTCATCACTCATTGGTGGAGAGGCAAGCTGTTTCATCTTGAAGAAAAAGTCTTTGATAAAATGCATCGTTTCGATGGTAATACCTGCCTGGGCATTAGAGTCAATGTCAATTGCTCTCAGCTCCATATATTGTATTTTGCCGCAGGAGAATTTTGGTTTGATAAAGAAATAGTACTCTTTTTCAGAAGAGAGGTCTTTTCTTTGCTCAAGTGATTGTAAATACCCTTGCACGCTATTAAAGTCTACAGGGATATTTCTTTGAAAAGTGGGGAAATACCCTTTTGAGGAGCCTCTAATTGAAGTTGCATCAGGAAATTCTTTGGAGAAACTATTTCCAAAAAGGGAGGGAAACAGATAACCATATCGGATGGTGTTTCTGATGATGTGTAGATATTGCTCGTTTGATAATCCATCTATGGAAAAGTTATAGTGTATGCCAGAGATAAGCTGCATTTGCAAACCGTATTTACCCAACAGATATTTCCTATACTCCTCTTTATCCTTGCCAGCGCATCCAAAGCGTGCAGGAAAAGCGGTGCCGTCTACAGGCATGGAATTATTATGAATGATCATTTCCGGTTCTTTAAAATGGATAAAAGAAAGGATCTTCTCAAGTTCTTTTAGAGCCTTTTCATTGGATGTGTGTGGCGCCGTAATAAGTTCTAACTGGCTTTCTGAAAAATCGGCTGTGATATATTGATGGTAGAGTTTATCGCCAAAAGATTCTGGGTGAGAAGAGGTGTCAATGATGCCTGTTTTGGTAATTCGAAGAGCTTCTCTTTCAAGTCCTACTTGGAACGGTTCTCTTTTTTTCATGAAAATAATCTACCATAAAATAAAAAAAAAGGCGACTATATTATGTCGCCTTTTTTTGTGTTTCAATGAATTTCTTTGTTTAGAAGCTAACTCTTGCAGTTGCTGTTAACCCTTGCATAGAGTAGTTGGTGCGGGTAGGAACAGAATCACCAATTTCTAAAAAAGAGGTGTGCATTAGATACGTTTGTGTTTCCCATGCAAGATCAATTCTAAGGGAAACTTTTTCCCATAAAGATTCATAGCGTACACCAAGAGATGCTTCAAGTAGAGGCTCTACATCGTTTTGATTGCCTTTATTGTTTTCAATAAAATTTTCTACCGCAGGAGCATCAGCAGTTGTGCTATAGAAATAAGAAGTGTTGGTTTTTTCAGTTAACAACATAGAAGCACCTGAGGAGATGTATAACCCAAAATGATTGGTGATATAATAGGTTGCCTCCGCGCCGCCGTAAGGACCAATACCCCACCATGTTTGTTTCAGTCTAGAACGTACGGTTATGTCATCATCGCCTGTAGTATTATAGTTTAGATTTTGCGTATCCCAAGAAGCTAGCAATCCAAGCCATGGTCGGAATGCTACATAATGGCCTATATAGAAATTTCTATGAATCATTGCATCTATTCTATTGAACTGTATTTTATATTTTGACGAGGCAGAATTGAGTGTTAGTGCAATATCTTGAATGGAATAGTAGTCTTGACCGGCATTTACAGCATCGCCAGTAGTGGCTGGATCATGTAAAAACCAGGTATAAGTTGCTCCAAGGTGCCATCCGTCGTGATCAAGGTTTGCGCCAGCCCCCACTTTAAATCCGCTTGCGGCATAGGTATTTGCCTGTAGTATATTACCTCTTAAAGAAGCAGTTCCTATACCGGTTCCATAGGTAGTTGCATTATTGTAAGGAGCCCATAGAGTATAGGCAGCTTTTAGGTAGTAGTTTAATGACCCATCTTTTCCAAGGGGCTGCGCTGGTGGAACATATTGCTCCATGCTAGGTTCTTGTTCTTTTTTAGAACTCATATTATCTGCAAAAATGTTAGTTGCAGTTAAGCAGCCTAAAACAAATAAAGCAGTTACTTTTTTTGTTGTTGTAATCATATCCTCTTCCTTTTTCTTAATAGATAATATTTTAATTTATATTGTTTAGTTTAATTAATCAATAAAATATTTTTTTGACTTCTATTGTTAAAGTTAAATAAAGAGAGAAAGAAAAAAGCGAATTTTGTGTTATTTATTGTTTGTTTTTTTTATTAGAAGATTATGAGACAAAATTTGCTTTTAATGTTACTTTTATTTACATCTTGTATGGGAAAAGGTGATAAAGGTTCTACGCTTAGAAAAGAAGTTTCTTTAGAGTGTACGTCTATCGAAGCATTAGAATCAGATCTATTCACCATAGGAGATTATCCAGAAATAAATTGGTGGGAAGATTTACAGGATGACTCATTGACTTGTTTAATTGAAGCAGCGCTTGCAGAAAATCCAAGCCTTGCAGGAACAGAGAAAAGGGTGAGTGCTGCCAATCAAGAAGCGTTGATGGTTCGTTCCCTATTATTTCCTGACGTGTCAGGCATGTTTCAGTATTTTTTCTTATATCTTAAAGATGCCCATTTTATTCAAGAGCTTCTTCCGGCGCTTTCCACATCGAACTTTTTGTATAACCTGTTGTTTAATTTCAACTATGAATTTGATTTTTGGGGTAAGAATAAGAAAAAGTATGAGGCGGCTTTGGGAAGTGCTAAATCTATCCGTTTTGAGCATGAAGAGGCAAAGATAATATTATCGACCACCATTGCAACCAGCTATTTTAATCTAGTGGCCATGAAAGCAAAAAAAGAGGTATTAAACAACCTTCTTGCAAATAAGGAAAAGCTCCTTTCATTAATAGTGCTTAGAAAAAAAAATCGTATAGATAGCCGAATGGATGAATATACCTATACCCAGCAAGTAAAGGCAATGGAAGATGCGGTAACCGCTGTAAATGCTGAGATTGCATTAGAAACGTCTTTAATAAATATCTTGGCAAACAGAAATCCAGAAAGTAACGTCGAGACAGATCCGGTGCATAAGGTTTTTGACTATAAAATAGATATGCCAGAGGAGATTACTTCTACGCTTTTATCTAGAAGGCCAGATCTATTATCATCGTTGTGGATTACCAAGAAAAATGCACTGGATGTGGGAATCTCTATTACCAACTTTCTTCCAAGTGTAACATTAATGGACGGGCCTGCTCTTGTGACTAATACTGGAAGTAAGCTTTTCAATGCCGATTCCTTTGCAAACTTGCTCTTTCCAGAAGTGACCCAGCCTTTGTTTACAGGCGGTAGACTCCTTGCTGCATGGAAAAAGAGCGTTGCTGTTTATCATTCGTCTATAGATCATTTTAATAGCCTTTTTCTAAAAGCCGCAAAAGAGGTATATGACTCAGTCACCACTTATATAGCTAGTGAAGAGAGAAGGGCGGATCAGGAAGAGAGGCTTTTTCTTGCTAAGCAAAATTATGAGCTTGAATTCTTGAGATTTGAAAATGGGATCTGCTCAATGATACCGGTGCTTACCTATGATGAGATCTTTTTGCAAAATAAGGTGTTAATGATAGAAAGAGATAGAGCCAAAAGGGTTGCCTATATTGCCTTTGTGAAATCTTTAGGTGGCGGATTTAAAGAGAGGAAAGAAGAGAAGATAACCAAAGGACCTCCTAGTGAAAAGTAAAAAGAGCATGATTATTTTCACCTCAGTGGTAGCCTTACTTGCGGTAGCTGTCTTTTGTTGGTGGTTTTTCTATGCTCGTTTTGAAGATTCTACAAGAGATGCCTACGTTAATGGGAATCAGGTAAGGTTAACAGCTCAGGTTTCAGGTTATGTGTCTGCGGTATATTGTGAGGAGACAGACTATGTAGAGCAAGGGCAGGTGCTTGTCACCTTAGATAAGACAGATAAAACCATTGCATTCAACTCTTCCTTATCGGCACTTGGTAGCGCGGTGCGAACAGTGACGCAGATGTTTGAAAATGTATATTCCCTGGCAGCAGTGGTTAGAGAAAAGGAGGCGCTTTTTGTTCGTGCAGAGATTGATTTCCATGATAGAGAAGCAGTCATTGCAAGCGGCGCAGTATCAATGGAAGATTTTATTCACTCAAAAACGAATTTCTCTGCGGCAGAAAGTGCGATGGATGCTGCATGTTATAACTTAAGAAAGGCTATTTCTTTGGTAGAAAATACCACAGTAAGAACCCATCCTCATGTAAAGGCTGCGATAGAGAAAGTAAAAAATACTTATGTGAATTTAAAAAGATGTGAGATAAAAGCTCCGGCAGCAGGACTCATCGCCCAAAGGACGGTACAAGTGGGGGAGTCCATTACCACAGCAACGCCTCTTTTGGCAATTGTCCCTTTGAGCCAAATTTGGGTAAATGCAAACTTCAAAGAAATTCATATGAAAAATATCCGTATAGGACAAGAAGTTTCTATGACATCAGATTTTTATGGAAGTGATGTTGTATATCGCGGGCGCGTACTTGGAATAGCAGGCGGGACAGGAGCGGTCTTTTCCCCTTTGCCTCCACAAAATGCAACAGGCAACTGGATAAAAATTGTGCAGCGAGTTCCTGTGAGGGTGAGCATTAGTGAGGTCATGTTAAAAAAATACCCTTTAAGGCTTGGCCTTTCTATGAATGTTACTGTAAATATTACCGACAAAGAAGGATTAAAAGTTCCTAAGCCAATTACTGCAAAGCGGCCTCGGTGGAAGACAGATGTTTTTGAGGAGCAGGAAAAAGGGGTGTTGGAGGTCATTGAGAAGGTTCTTAAGGAAAATGAGAGTTTTACTGGCATGATATCACAAGAGGTTAGACTACTTGGAACAAAGCGCAGAAAAAAATAGAGATGATGGTCAGATTGATTTGACGGTGATACAAAAGCTTGTATTATCTTTTGCTCTATGCCTAGTGGCCTTTATGTTTGTATTAGATTATACGATAGCAAATGTGGCTGTACCATATATTGCAGGGGGACTTGGTGTAAGCAGTAGCCAGGGAACATATGTGATCACCTTCTTTTCTGTGGGTAATGCAATATTTTTGCCTATGACATCATGGCTTGTGAAGATGTATGGCGATAGTAAGGTGATAATATGGGCGACGGTATTATTTACTTTTTTCTCTTTTACCTGCGCAGCGTCCCCCAATTTAAATGTCTTGGTGCTCTCACGATTTTTACAAGGCGCTGCTGCTGGACCTTTGATACCTCTGTCACAAGGGATTTTAACAAAATTGTTCCGTGCGGAGATGAATAAAATATCTACCATATTTTCTATGATAATCATGATAGCACCGGTAGTTGGTCCTGTAGTTGGCGGGTATATATGTATCAACTACGTGTGGAGATGGATATTTTATATCAATATTCCGGTAGGGGTAATAAGTGTTTTCCTAATGGTTATCAATATGAAAGGGATAAAATGGAAAACAGCAAAAGAAGGGTTTGACTGGTTTACCTTTTTCCTTTTATTAGTTGGAATGACCTGTCTGCAGCTTTTTTTAGACAAAGGGCAGCAGTGGGACTGGTGGCGCTCAGATAGGGTGAGAGTGCTTTCTGTAATATCTGCTTTATCAGTTAGCTATATTATGATTTGGAGCTTTACTTCAGAAAAGCCATTATTTAAATTTACACTGCTAAAAAGTCGCCGGTTTGCACTCGCTTGTATCTTGATTGTATTTGCCTATTCATTATATTTTGCAGCAGTAGTTGTTTTTCCGCTATGGCTTGAAGATGTAATGGGTTATACCGCTTATAAAGCAGGGCTTGCTGTCGCTCCTATGGGCTTTGGAGCACTTGCCGGAGCAGTTATAGTGGGGCGCCTGCTTGCAAGATTTCGTCCTATATATTTTATTATGGTAGGGCTTTTCTTTCAGGCGCTTGCCTGCTTTTACGCAGCCGCATTTCCGCCTGGTATAAGTTTTTATCATATTGCTATGTCAAGAATTGTCTTTGGTTTTGGTCTAGCCTTTTGGATGATTCCTATTATGACAATGGCAGCAAGCTCATTAGAAGATAAAGATTTAGCATCAGGGCTTGGTCTTTTCCACTTTTTACGATCTTTGTCAGGGGGAATAGGCACTGCTATTTATATTACCATGTATACCAGACGTGGGATACACCAGAGCGAAAACATCGCATATACATTCAACGACTATAGGTATATGGACCGTGCGTATATAGACGATATAGCTCGCTTTATACCTGATCCGGTTAGCGCTAAATATTATTTGGCCACAGTGGTGGATGCACAAGCTTCAACATTTGGTTTTTGCGAGGTGAATAATATGATGGGATATATCTGTCTTGTGCTCATGTGCCTTTGTGTTTTTGCAATTAAAAAAAAGAGTAGCTCTGTTAATTAAATCTTATTTCTTCTAATATATTTGCCTATGGCAATTGAAGATGTACAATATATTGGTCCAGGTAATTTAAGCGCTCTAGATATGCAGCCTTTTGTAGAGGCTCCTGAGCAAGTGCCAAAACAGGTGGAAATAGCAGACCTAGAGATAGTGCTTGAGTCTGCGGTGAAAAAGCTTTTTGAAGAAGAAAAAAATACCTCTTACGCCACTTTCACCCCACCACCCAATTACTCCTTAAAGCATCTTTTCAAAAGGGTAATGCTTCCTTTAGATATCGATAAAATGATTAAAGAGATCGATGATCAAGAAGATCGTAATCAAGAAGATCGTAATCAAGAAGATCGTAATCAAGAAGATCGTAATCAAGAAGATCGTAATCAAGAAGATCGTAATCAAGAAGATCGTAATCAAGAAGATCGTAAT
>JAJACI010000018.1 GCA_022601595.1 Chlamydiia bacterium
GCTTACTCCAAAATAGAATACCTTTCAAAAAATCTGAAGAAATTCTAAAAAGTGTAGTTTATCAGAGTCTCCTTAAGGAGACTCTGATAAACGGACAGTTTTATAATCTCTTAGATTTCTTATAAATCCTATTTTTCGTGGCGCCCCATCCCTACAGGGATGCAGCTTACTCCAAAATAGAATTCCTTTCAAAAAATCTGAAGAAATTCTAAAAAGTGTAGTTTATCAGAGTCTCCTTAATGGATTTTTGAGGGGATTTTGATTCATATGGCGAGCTAATATTTAAATATTTGTGAGATGCATTTATCAATAAGCTACAAAAATTTGCTTAGTGTCTCATATGAAACGGTAATGACTATAGGCATGGATAATTAAATATTTTACAATATTAATTAAAACTGTTAGTATGGGTTATTTCCATCGTTTTAGGTTTGCATGTCAGATTCCAAGAATACAAAAACTTTTGACCCTCAATATCAGCAGAAGATTGAGGAGATAGTTGCTATCTCTAAAGATCAAGGCTACATTACTTATGAGGAGATCAATGAAATTCTCCCTATGAGTTTTGATTCGGCCGATGAGATAGATCAGATATTGATTTTTTTAAGTGGTATGGATATTCAGATATTCAACCAGGCGGAAGTGGATAGGCAGAAAGAGCGTAAGAAAGAGGCCAAAGAGGTTGAGGTTGCTCCTAAGCGTGCAGAGGGGTCGTCTGATGACCCTGTTCGTATGTATTTAAAAGAGATGGGATCGGTTCCTCTGTTAACTCGTGAGGAAGAGGTTGAAATTTCTAAAAGGATTGAAAAAGCGCAGATTCAGGTAGAGAAAATCATCCTCCGTTTTCGCTATGCCATTTCTGAAACTCTTTCTATGATTGACTTTTTGAATAAAGGCAAAGAGCGTTTTGACAAGATTGTCACGGAAAAAGAGATTCCAGATAAGAAGGCATTTTTTGCTCTCCTACCCAAGTTGTGCACATTGATGCGTGATGAAGATGAAAGGCTCGATAGTTATTTGAAAGAGGCCAAGCGGTCAGATCTTACTAAAATTGAAAAAGTCAAAGTGCTCGAAGAGATTGAGAAGAGCCGTATACGCGTGCAGGCCTATTTAAGACGTATGCATTTTAAGTATGATATCATTGAAGATTTAGGAGAGGTGGTCCTTTCCAGTTATGAGATCTTTTTAAAGTTAGAAAAGGATATTTCCGAGCTTGCCCCTCGTGCGGAGAAAAATAGATTTGCAAAGGCAAAGTTGTATTCAGCGACCGAGAAGCTCAAAAGAAGAGAGCTTGGCGCAGGGCGTACCATCGATGAGTTCAAAAAAGATGTTCGGATGCTTCAAAGGTGGATGGATAAAAGTCGTGAGGCGAAAAGGGAGATGGTGGAATCAAATCTCCGTCTTGTGATCTCCATTGCTAAAAAATACACCAACAGAGGGCTCTCTTTTTTAGACCTTATCCAAGAGGGAAATATGGGTCTGATGAAGGCGGTAGAAAAATTTGAATATCGTCGCGGCTATAAATTTTCTACCTACGCAACATGGTGGATACGTCAAGCGGTAACCAGAGCCATAGCCGACCAAGCGCGTACCATTCGTATACCTGTACACATGATCGAAACAATCAATAAAGTGCTTCGCGGTGCAAAAAAGCTGATGATGGAAACAGGAAAAGAGCCTACTCCAGAAGAGCTATCTAAAGAGCTGGGCATTACACCTGATCGAGTTCGAGAAATATATAAAATCGCTCAACATCCTATTTCGCTACAAGCAGAGGTAGGCGATAGCGGAGAGAGCCAATTTGGGGACTTTCTAGAGGATACCTCCGTAGAATCACCATCAGATGCAACAGGATACTCCATCCTAAAAGAAAAGATGAACGAAGTGCTAGAATCCCTCACCGAAAGAGAAAAAACCGTACTCATAGAACGTTTCGGCCTGCTAGACGGGAAGCCAAAAACCCTAGAAGAAGTAGGTCTACACTTCAAAGTAACCAGAGAAAGAGTAAGGCAAATAGAGGCCAAAGCATTAAGAAAGATGCGACATCCGACAAGAGCCAATCAGTTGCAAGCCTTCCTTGAGGCCATAGAAAAAAGCTCCAAAGATTAAAGGGGATTTATTCAGGGGTCTCTTCCATTTGTTTGGGTCTAAGAGTACCACATGTACACTGTCGACCCAAACAAAGAAAGATCCCCACTGAATAAACCCCTTTAATAGACGCTCAGGTAGATGGGTAGATTTTACACTATTTAGTTCCTATAGTCGTTAGCGTTTCATATGGCGTACTGTTCAATGAATTTTTGAGGGATTTTTAGAGGGTTCAGCGAGCTAATATTTTAAATATTAGCGAGATGCATTTATCAAAAAGCTACAAAAATTTGCAGAAGATACGTCATAAGGAACGGAAATGACTATACATGTGCCATAAGCACATTATCGTCTCAAAATAGGAAAAATCTCCAGAATAAAAACACCCTTAATTTACTTTTACTTAGGCGAGACAAGAAACCTGGTTTTTCAAGTCGAAAAAGTGTTTTTCTACTGTATTGTTTGTGTTTTCTGCAGTATCATAAAAGTCTATGGTGTTGGTAGATATGTGCCCTATTAGAGGGCCAGGAGCTTCAGTCAGAATATACTTTATTTTTAGTTGAACCATGTGATGATGTGATTCTGCTTGCGCGCTTAGATGAGGACATGGAGCATCCCTTGTAATATTTTCTATGCACTGATCTACCAAAGTTTGTCTGGTTGAGTTATGTTCTTTATTAATAGAAAATACTTGTCTTAAGGGAATTTTGGAGTCATTATTACAGTCTATTATTTTTATAGTATATGCCGTTATTACGCAAGTCATAACATATTCCTTTTTTTAACGTACTTTCAATAATAAGCATGCAGAAAGATCTGATTTAAGTCTAGTTATTCAGAGTTTCCCTAAGAGTTTATTATGGTCTTTTTTTTATAGAAGATACGTCATATGAAGCGGTAATGCCTTTACTTTACTCTTTCTAAAATATAGAGCACTTTGTATAATGGTAGCTCATTAGGGGTGTTAGCTCAGTTGGTAGAGCGCGACGATGGCATCGTCGAGGTCATCGGTTCGATCCCGTTATACTCCAACCCTATTATTTGAAGGACGCTAATATGGCAATAATTGATCACATACAAGATCCAGGTAGCGATGCTATATTTGGTATTCAGACAGAATATCGTAAGGATGTTAGAAAGGAGAAGGTGAATTTAACCGTTGGCGTCTATGTAGATGAAGATGGCGGCAGCCCTCCTATTATGGCGGCGCTCAAGATGGGCGAGCAAAAGCATTTAGCAATGGAGACCACCAAAAACTATTTGAGCATTGCAGGTGATTCTGAGTATCTTGCATTAACAGCAAAGCTTGTTTTTGGTGATTTGGATTTTCAAAGGGCTGCGATGATTCAAACGGTGGGCGGCACTTCGGCGTTGCGCACTGGTTTTGAATTTTTACGAAAAAATGGGTATAGTGGCGTAAGTCTTTCCAATCCCACTTGGGCCAATCACAAGCAGATAGTGGCAAATTTAGATTATAAGGTATATAGCTATCCCCATATTCAGGGGATTAAAGATTTTGCTATTATCTGCGATCATTTACGCTCTTTAGATGACAAAACGGTGGTTCTTTTACAAGCAAAATGTCATAATCCAACAGGGCTTGATTTTACCAAAGAGCAGTGGGTAGAGATATCTCAGATATGTAAGGAGAAAAACTTATTCCCTTTTTTTGACTCTGCCTATCAAGGATTTGCCACCACATTAAAAGAAGATTCTTGGGCGATAAGGTACTTTTTAGAGGAAGGGCATGATATGATGGTTGCCCATTCTTTCTCAAAATCTTTTGCGATATATAATGAGCGAGTGGGCGCTTTGTTTGTAGTTATGCAGGATAAGGCTATTATCCCTGTTATCAAGCGGAATCTGATGAAAATAGTACGTGTTAATTATTCGAATCCTCCTTTTCACGGCGCTGCATCTATTGTACAAGTGCTAAAAGATGAGAAGCTTAAGAAGCGGTGGCAAGCTGAGCTTTCTGGCCATAGAGATCGTATCAATAGTATTAGAAAGAGGTTTGGAGAGGCTTTGATTCCTATATTGGGAGATAAGGCTTCTGCAAATGTGATGGATGGGCATGGTTTTTTCTGTCAAATTCCTTTAACCAGCGAAGAAATAGTTCGATTAAAAGTGGAGTTTGGGGTATACATGACAGGGTCGGGCAGAATTTCTTTGCCGGGGCTAAGCAAGAAAAGTTTTTCTTATGTGATAGAGGCGCTAAAAAAAATCAAGGAATAGAAAGTGAAAAAAAGGGTGGGTAGTTCTTATTTTCTTTTAGCATTTATATGTTTTTCCCTTTTAAATTTCCATTTTTCCTTTATAGAAAAAATTCGTGGCCCTTTCTTTGGCTTTGAAGAGCTTTTTGCGGCAAAAACAATAGATCCTATTGCTTTAGAGATTTCTGAGCTTAAAGCCGAGAACCTTCAATTAAAGTCGCAGCTCAATGAGGTGCAGGGGTATTTATTATCCGTTGATCATATAGAAGATATTTATAAGAAGTGTGTTAAGTATGAGACGGCAAGTGACTCGTTATTTTCTTCTTTTTATCAAAGAAGGCTCAATCATCTTATCGATTTTTTAAGCAGTTCAAGGTGGCAAATCACTGCAAATGTAATTTATCGCGAGCCTGCAAATTGGAGCAGCGCTTTATGGGTAGATGTAGGCTTATCTGATAATAAGAAATTAGGAAAAGAGGTGGTAGCGATCAATAGCCCGGTTATTTTTGGGGATCATTTAATTGGTGTTATAGAGAAGGTAGAGAAAAATAAAAGTCTTGTGCGCTTGATCACGGACTCAAGAGTTGCCCCTTCTGTAAGATGTGTTCGGGGTTATGAACAACATGCATTAATACGAAATCATTTAGAGAGGGTAAAAGAGCTACTGGCTTTACAATCAGATAGTAGGTACAAATACCTTTTAGAAGAGCTCGATGCTCAAATTACTTTATTAAACCAAGAGGGGCAGACGGCATTTTTAGCCAAAGGGATACTTTGCGGAAGTAGTAACCCCATATGGCGAAGTAGAAGTCATATTTTACGTGGCGTAGGCTTTAATTATGATTTTGGTGATGAGGAAGGTCCTCCGCGCTCTTTACATGAAAATGCAGGCACCCCTTTATTCCAAAAGGGCGATGCCCTTTTAACAACTGGTATGGACGGCGTCTTTCCTGCAGGGCTGCTTGCTGCGTTTGTTACAGAGGTAACGCCTATGAAGGAAGGTGCGGTTTCTTGTGACTTGAAGGCAAAGATCAGTTTACCCGAGTTTGCAGATCTTACCAAAGTTACTATTTTACCTCCCATTACCCCTACCATGTAAACCAGTTTTACATGACTATATCTTCCTGTAGGGATCATCTTGATCCACTTCGATGCCATGTTTGTGCAAAGGGTCGTCATTTTTTGTGGTAAAAAAGATCGGTCTATTAAAAGTAAGAAAGTCATAGCCTACAGAGCTGATATCTGTAAAAAGTGCCGACATTTTGTCAATAATGGGATAGATAGGGAAAAAATCTTTGATGAAAAAGATTTTATCGCTCTGTTTGAATTTTTCTGTGATTATAGCACCTTCAGGGCTGAGGTAGGTGTTTGGGTGCAGTTTAATATAAAGATGAACAGCCGCGCTTTTTTTGGATACAAGGGCTTCTATCCAGTCAATAAGATTGGGCATTTCCCAACTTGGAGCGTAGAGTATATTTTGCTGTGAAAAAATTTCAGGGTACCATTTTTTTAAAAGAGCATCGTAAAAGTTTTTGTGTAGATGATAATATTTCCATCTAAAATTCCCTGTAAAAGTGCATTTACTTTGCACATGTTCAGGGAGCATAGCCTTCATCTGTTCTCCATACACCAGTAGATGCTCTTCTTGGGTCAAGGCATGCATATTTTTTTTATCAGATAGACCATGAGGAAGCCAGTATGTTTTTAGTTTTTTTTGTAAAAGCATTTCATCTAGCAGAAATAGAGGGTCTAAGAGTTGTTTGGGCAGAGTGGATATGAGCATGTCGTAATTTTCAAGAATGGCTCTGCAAACACTATTTGGAGCAAGTAGATGGATGGTTAGCTGCTCATATTGCTCCTTGGCAGCTTTGAAAAGATAGGGAGAGGTTAAAAAGAGAGGGATATCATGCACAGAGCAATATGGAGCGAGATGGTCAAGGTGTCCGTTATCATTTTCATACAGGAGCGCTGCTGTTCTATTTTGTTTCATTTTACCAATCTACCAATATGAGGGTAAAAAAACCACCACTTTGATATACTTGCTGGCATGGAAATGGAATATATAGAGCGGTTAACAAAGTGGTTTACTCTTGTGAAAAGAGATTTTCCCTGGAGAAGAGATAGATCTGCCTATTACGTGCTTGTTTCTGAGATAATGTTACAGCAGACAAAGGCCGCCACTGTGCTTGCTTTTTTCTATGCTTGGATGGAAAAATTTCCTGATTTTGCCACTTTGGCAAAGGCCTCAGAAGAGGAGGTTATAAAAGCGTGGGAGGGTCTTGGTTATTACTCTCGAGCTAGAAATCTTCGTTTGATAGCAAGAGGTGTGATGGTTGATTTTGGAGGAGTTTTTCCCCATGGCATAGAGGATATTTTATCCTTCAAAGGAATTGGCCCCTACACCGCAGCGGCTATTTCTCATTTTGCTTTTAATAAACGTGCAATTGGTGCAGATGGCAATATTAAAAAAGTGATTGCAAGGTTTTATGGACATAAGCAAAGGGTGGATAAAGGTTCTGCTATCTTGGATCTTTTAGATGAATTTTTACCCAAAAGTGCAAATGCAGATGCGTTTGAAGCCTTGATAGAGCTTGGCGCTACTGTTTGCAGTAAAAAACCTAAATGCTCTTTGTGTCCACTGCAAGGGGAGTGTATTTCGTTTCAAGAAGGGCTTACAGATGTGATTCCTGTGGTAAAAAAAGCGGTGAAAATGATCCCTTTAACAAGGAGGGTTTTTATTTTAGAGCATGAAAATGGAATTGTCATAAAAAAAGAGGATAAACGTTTGATGCAAGGGTTGTATGAACTTCCCTATATAGAAATTCCTTTTGAAAAAGATCTTTCCCTTTCTATTAAAGAGGTAGAAAAAAAATTTGTTGCCCGTTTAAGGGTGGTTGACCATTTAGATTCGGTGACACATACTTTTACCAAATATAGAGCTCATTTAAAACCGATCATTTGTCGTATAACAAATAATCCAGTTCTCCCTGCAGGTTATATATTTGTAAAAAGGGGGAATTTAAAAGATCTTCCCTTTTCTTCAGGTCATCGAAAAATCATTTCGACAATAACTTGCAACTAAAATGGGATTATGTTTTTTTGCATGTTTAGGGGGAGATTATGACAGGCATGAAAAGACTCGCTGATTGGAAAGAAATCATTCCTGGAGCGGATAGAAAAATAGATTCTAGCGGCGGCCATGAATATTCTGGATTGATCAATAATATTACCAAAGAGATTGGCGTTCTAGACGTGATTGATTTTGGATGTGGTGATGGTCGATTATGTAGTATCTTTCCTAAGGGAAACTATTTAGGACTGGATAGTGATGAAGAGGTGCTTAAAGCCGCCCAAACTTCTTTTGAGGGTTATGCTTTTAAAAAGCCTGATGGTGAGGTCTATTCTACAGATATTTGTATCGTTTCAAAAGTGTTTAGTGAATTAAACGAGGAAACCATTCATGATGTGCTTCGGCGCATGAGATGTAAATGGCTCCTTGTGGTGGAGCCGATGGTTCCAAAAGAGAAGGTTTCTAATATTTTCTTATTTCAGGAAAGAGATAGAGAGGCTTATGTTAGATTGATGCGTATTCATGATTTGCTTCTTGTAAAGCATATGATCAAATCTATTTCCAATAAAGAGCCGGAAGATGTTTCCTTTTTGCTTTTTAAGAAGGCTGCTAGAAATCCTATAGATTAAATTGTTTCTAAACTATATACTGCCTAATTTGAAAAGAGGTGTATATGAAGGTTGAAATTGCTCCAAAAGAATTTTCTGTAAGAGAAATGGTATTTCAGGTGAAGTATTATGTGCTGGGCTTTTTAAGCTTGCTACTTCTTATATCTTATGTGATGGCAAAAATCCATCCTGCTCTGCCATCGTATGCAAAAGAGTATAATTACCTATACTCTATGGGCGCTGCGTTGGAGAAAGGAAGAGAGATCAATCTTGAAAAATTTGATGAAAAGTTGGTAACTTTTAGTGCATTAAGGCCAGAATTTGATGGATTTTTTGCCAAATATTATATGCAGAATCAGGAGTTTGAGAAAGTGGAGCCATTGATGGAGTCTGTAAAAAGTAGACTTCCTATAAAAAATGAGGTTACGGAAAATTTTTCAAAGGCTTCGGTAGAATTAGAAAAGAAGAATTATCAAGGTGCCTATAGCTATGCTCTTAAACTAAAGGATCACTCAGTATGCAAAGAGAGCTTTCCGCTTGTGTTTGCTTATAATTTGTATAGAATTTTGGTTTTAGAAGAGATCTTGGGGTATGAGGAGCTTTCCCTTGCGACAAAAGAAAGGCTTGTACATTTTATAAAAGAGGATAAATGTAACAAGTTTTCAGAGAATGTAATTATGAAGAAAATGCTTAAGCTTTTAGAGTAATAAATAGTTGGAGATGTAATGAATAGGAATAGATTTTTTGTTTTAGGAATGTTATTAAATTTTGCCTTGTTATTTGGTGATGCTAAAATAAATATAAGGATTAATGAGAGGCAGCCTGAGTGGAAGTCTAAGGTAGTAAAGAGATATGACAATGGTCAGGATCATGAGGTGATCTTTTCACATGTTGTAGGCTGTAAAGATGTAGCATTAAAGCGATATATCCTATCTCCAAATGGTCCTATTTTACGTGAAGAAGATGTATGTGAAATAGTTGTTGATGATGAAAAACAAATAGTTTTACATGGCCCTTCTATCAGTTTCTACGAAGCAAATAAAATTGAGTCTATAAAAGAGTATGATAAAGGCGTCTTGCATGGTCATTTTATTGAGTATAATAAAAAGGGGATAGAGGAAAAAGTATGTATTTATGAGGCGGGAAAATTACACGGCAAGTACATTGGATACTATCCAGAGCATGAAAAAAAGGTAGAGGCTTATTATAACAAGGGAATGCTTGAAGGGGAGGTATGGGAGTATTTTAAGTCGGGAAAGCGTAAAGCACAAAAGACATATGTTTCAGATAAGCCAGAAGGGGAATCCATCACTTGGTACGAATCAGGAGTTATTGAAAGCTATAGTAACTTTAAAGATGGAAAGTTACATGATACTGACAAAAAGGCAGCAGTAGTTGTTTACTACGAAGATGGAGGGCTTAAGTCGATCCATCATTATAAAAATGGACTTAAGGAGGGGGATAGTATCTCTTATTTCCCAAATGGCAATAAGATGGTTCATCAACTATATAAAAATGGGCAATTGCATGGAAAGAATCGTGTATTTTCAGAGAGTGGTGAACTTATAGGCAGTGGGGAATTCAAAAATGGGGAACCTATCGGTCTTCACATAAAAAAAGGGGAGACAGGAAGAGAGCTTTACCGTGCTGAATATGATAGTGATGGAAAATTACAAGATTATATTTATGAATATAGTGAGAAGGGGACGTTGCTCTCAAAATTTTTTAAGCAAGGGGATAAGTTTCATAATGATTACAGGGTTTACTTTGATTCTGGAGCACTTGCTAAGTCCTATCACTTTAAGGATGGGAAGCTAGATGGATTAATAGAAGAGTTTTATGAAAATGGTATACACAAGGTAAAAGCTAATTATGTAGATGGTCAAGTGACAGGCACTTTAGAAACATGGCATGATAATGGATTGAAGGCGAAATCGGAACAGTATTTAGCTGGTAAGCTAGGAGGAGAATCGCTTTATTGGCATTCTAACGGCCAGTTGGCATCTAAGATTTATTATATAGATGGCAAGATTGATGGAGAATTGAACCATTATTATGATACCGGTATTATGAAAAGTAGAATTCATTTTCGCGATGGGCTACACAACGGTGATTATATCGAATATTTTGAAGATGGTTCGGTAAGGCATAAAGCCGTATTTAAGGATGGCAAATTGACAGGCAAGCTGTTACATTATTATGATAAAAATACTTTATCTCAAGATGAGGAATATTTAGATGGAAAGCCTCATGGTGTATTTCATAAATATTATACAGATGGCACAGTCTGCACTATTCAGCATTATAAAGATGGGCTATTGGACGGGCAAGCGATGGGATATTATCCAAGTGGTAATAAAGCATTTATAAAAAAGTATGCTAAAGGTAGATATATCACCCAGCAAGTTCAATTCTACGATACAGCAGATGAAGCGGTAGCTTCGTTAGAGCAATATAATGATAAAGGGATGAGAGATGGTATTCAGAAAATGCTTTATGCCGATGGTTCTTTAAAGAGTACCGTTACCTATAAAAATGATGAGATGCACGGCCTAAAAGAGGTGAGGAGTGAGGACGGAGAAATAGTGGAACAGGCAAACTATTTTGAAGGGCGCGTGCATGGAGAGATGCTTTTTAAGGCTAAGAATGACTCTGTGTCTATATGTACCTTTAAAAATGGAGTGAGAGAGGGGAAGATGCTGGTATATTATCCTCTGCATCCTAAGTTTGGAAAAGTTCTTTTTTTAGAGGCTAGCCTAAGAGAAGGTGTTCTTCATGGGCAGGTAGAAAAATTCCATAATAACGGAAAGCCTGCAGAAAAATATCAGGTTAAGAAGGGTTTAATTGAAGGTGTTGCTCATTATTTTGATACCGACGGAAAGCTCTCTAGAGATGCTCACTTTATAGCGGGAGTACCTAATGGCATAATAAACGACTATTATTCTGATGGTAAGATAAAACGAAGTATCTCTTTTGTAGATGGAAATCCTGAAGGGATAGAAAATGTTTATTTCCATAATGGAGAGGTGCAACATACAAAGGCCTATGAAAAAGGACTTTTACATGGGCTTGCTAAATCCTACAATGAAAATGGTATTTTAATTTTTGAGGCAGAGTACAAAAATGGTTTGAAGCATGGAGTATTTAATAAATACACTGACGATGGCAAGCCAAAATTATTTCAGCGCTATGAAGATGATAAGAGAGTAGAGAAAAAGGCTTTTTAAGGAGACTCTGATAAACTACACTTTTTAGAATTTCTTCAGATTTTTTGAAATAAATCCTATTTTGGAGTAAGGCTCAGCCCTGTAGGGCTGGGCCGCTATGAAAAATAGGATTTATAAGAAATATGAAAAATTATAAAACTATTCTTTATAAAATTCATAGAGGCGGTTATTTTTTTCTATCCATGCTGCAAGATGTTCATTCTTAGGGATTGCTTGTGGAGTGATATATGCTCCATAGCTAGCACTATCTGGAAAGAGGTCTCCTACATAAAATGTTTGAGTACCCTTTTTTGTATGGAGCCCCTTTGTTTTACCGCTAAGAGTTATTTCTAATAGAGGCCCTTTTTGCTCTATAAGGATCATGAGATGATTTTCTTTTAGTCCATTTTCATGATGTAATAAGGTGAGATAGTCCTTAAAGGCGGCTCGGCCATTTCTTTTACGAAACTCTTTTACCGCATCGTATCCTATATAGGAAAAGGTAGAGGTGAGGGTAAGAAGAATCGCCAGGCAAACAATTATCTCAATAAGGGTAAAGCCTTTTTTTTTCTTTACCTTCATTCGTTAAGTACAGAAGAGTGGTAAGCCCATGGGTAGCTCTCTTCTATTTCATTCCTTTCCATTCCCTTTTTCTCTTCCAGGTAGGTTATCCATTTTTCTGAGTAGAGGATAAAATCATCATCGCCAACTTTACGAATTTCAAAAGGGTTTCCCCATCCATCTTGAAGGAGTTTCTTTGTACTTTTTACAAGTCCTGAGTCAATAATTATCTTAGAAGGATCATCTATGATCTCTTTGATGGTGCTACCGCATGCCTGTTGTAGTGATAGGATATCGTGTGCTTCTTTAGATGCTGCCTCGCTTTTAAAGGAGCGTCCTTTTGCAAGGCTCCCTTTCATATTATGAGTCATTAGACCTCCAACAATGGAGATAATAGTGATAACAATCATAATTTCAATGATAGTAAGCGGACTTTTACGTCGTATTTTCATGGTTTCTCCTATAATAAGCTTGATACATCTGTTAGCGGGATTAAAACGGCAAGGAGGACTACTCCTACGATTATCCCTATTAATAGTAAGAGTATAGGTTGCAACAAAGCGGTAAATTTTTCAAGTGCTGTTTTCACCTCTTCATGGAAAAGTGCGCTTATATGTTTCAAAATTGGTGTAATAGACCCTGAATGTTCTCCTGTAGATATCATTTTAGAGACTATTTTAGGAAAATATCTAGATACTCCTATTGCCTGAGAAAATTTTTCCCCTTTTCTCACCCTTTTTAAGATATTATCTACATCTTCCTCTAAATAGGGGTGATTCAAAGACCCTTTAGCAAGTTCTAAGGCCTCAAGGATAGGTACGGTGCTTTCTAGAAGATTATATAAGCTGGTAGTGAATCTCTCTATTGCAATTTTCGTGGTTAGATCTTTGATCACACCTATTTTATACAAGTATTTCTTGAAAAACACGCCTACTTTCTTGCTGTATATACAGACACCTATCAAAAGGAATACGGATAAGATTATTCCACCTAATGCATATAGGTTTGAGCACATTAGGTTGCTAATGGTTAGCACTGCACTGGTTAGAGGATGAAGGGTGCGGTCTTCAAATAGTTCAGCCATCGACGGAATGATAAATAGGAATAGACCAAATAAAATAGCAAAGGAGAAGGAGAGAAGAAAGAGTGGGTAGGTAAGTGTGGATCTAATTTTTTTTTGCCATTTTTGGCCCGTTTCTATCATAACAGATAGTTCTAAAAACACCTTATCAAGATGACCGCTTTTCTCTGCCGATCGAACCATGGAGACGTATATCGAGGAAAAGGCCTTTTCATAGTCATTTAAAATGGTTGAAAGGCGTCGTCCGTATTTCACGCTATCTGTTAGATCCAGTATCATTGGGTATATTTTGTGGTTCCGATATTTATCTTCCAGGGTAAGTAGACTTTCGTAGAGGGGAAGATTGGAATGTAGAAGGTAGTATAGATCTTTAGTTACCATCAGCAAATGCTTTGTACTTAAAGTAAATTTTTTTCTAAAACTATCATGTGGTGTAATCTTTTCTGCAATAATCTTTAATGCGCGAAGTTTCATTTTTGCAGCAGCCAGATCATCGGCATCGATATACCGTGTTTTATTTGTTTTTCTTTTAGAGAGTTCTTGATAACGAAATAAAGGCATCTAACCTCCCTTTGCAGTAGAGGTAACGCGTTCTACTTCTTCTAAGGTAGTGATCCCTTTTTCTACGTAGGAAAGGCCATCTTCATATAGAGTTTTCATCCCTTCTTTTATCGCTATTTCTTTCAATGTCATTGCATCTACGGAATTGGTGATAGCTTTTTTCAAAGCGTTAGAAAGATTTAGGTATTCATATATACCTCGCCTTCCTGTATAGCCTGAGGCGGAGCACTCTTTACAGTCCTTTTTGAGCGTATCGCTATTATTACAATGCGTACAAATTTTTCTTATCAATCTTTGTGAGCAAATGGAAATCAAAGAGGAGGATATTAGGTAAGGTTCTACGCCCATATCTATTAGGCGGATGATGGTTGAGGGAGCATCGTTTGTATGCAGTGTAGATAAAACTAGATGGCCTGTTAGTGATGCTTCAATAGCAATATCCACTGTTTCTTTATCTCTTATCTCTCCAATCATTATTACATCAGGATCTTGTCTAAGGATATGTCTTAATCCTTTTGCAAAGGTAAGCCCTCTTTTGTGATTCACATTAATTTGTGCCATGCTTTTCAGCTTGTTCTCTACAGGGTCCTCAATGGTCATGATATTTAAATCACCGGTAGCGATTTCTGATAAAGCGCTATATAGCGTTCTGGTTTTTCCGCTTCCTGTTGGTCCAGTAACAAGGATAATACCTTGCTTTTTTCTGATATCTCTTTTTAGGCTTTCTAGAAGCTCTTGCTTAAGATCTAAGTTGTTTAGCCCTAATAAAACATGAGAATTATCAGATATACGTAACACAACACGCTCTCCAAATATTACGGGAATGGTACTGAGTCGAAAATCAATTTCCCTTGTGCCCATCTTTAATTTTATCCGTCCATCCTGAGGCATTCGTGATTCAGCAATGTCTAGCTCAGCCTGTACTTTAAGTCTTGTTGTTATTTGGCTCATCATGTTTTTAGCAAGGGCATGTTGCTCAAAAAGGATGCCATCTATCCTAAATTTTATTAATAGGTTAATAGCTGTAGGCTCAAAATGGATATCAGAGGCATTTCTCCTTATTGCTTCAACAAGGATTCTATTTATAAGGGATATAATAGATGAATTAGAAGAGGCTTCAAGTAAATCATACTCTTTGTCTGCTACAAGGATTTCATCATCAAGATTTATCATTGACTTATGGTCTGAGTCTATAACATAAAGAGTTTCTATTTGCTTTTGAATAGTGTCTTTTGTGGTAAGCACTTCTTTGATCTCTTTTTGTAGAAGAAAACGCGCTTCTTTAATAGCATCAAGATCATATGGGTTATATATTGCTAAGATGATGGTATCATCTTCCTCTGCAAGTGCTATAATATGATGCTTTGCAGCAAATGCATAGGGAAGAGGAGTGATTTTTTCTTTTATATATTGGTAAGTAGAAAGATTTTTCACATACTCTAAAGAAACTGCAGCTGCAAGCTTTTCTACCACTTCCATTTCAGGGTTAAAGAGTTTGTTCATGTCTATTCCCACTTCCAAATAATAAGTTAAAGCTATTTTGGAAGCGCACTTCTTCTTCATTCCGTCTAGATTCATTGATCTTTGTAAGAAGCGCTTCTGAATCACCTGGACGCCTTTTAAGTTTCTCTTCACGAATGCGTAAAAGGTCTGTTGCTGGGTCTTCAATTACACGAGGCTTGATAAAGATAAACATTTCACTATTTTTCTGCGAAGATACATTGGAGCCAAATATCTTTGCAAATCCTGGTATTTCACCTAGAAAAGGGATCTTTTGATTGACCTCTTCTGTGCTGCTAGCCCTTAGCCCGCCAATGATGACGGTTTCCCCATTAGGAATTCGTACCGTGTTGGTGATATGCCTTTTATGTACTGTAGGACGCTCGTCATCAATATTAGTAATAGTATCAAATTGGATGTCATTTTCCAAAGTAATATACAGCTGGCCATGAGCATCACCTTCACTTCTTTCATGCACAGTTGGCGTTAAAGTGAGGGTGATACCAAAATCTTCTCTTTGATAAGAGGACACATTTTTTCCATTGGCACCATTATGGATAGATATTTGGTCTGTAATAGAGAGAGTTGCTGCCACCTGGTTTAATGTGGTTGTAGAAGGGGATGCTGTGACCATAACATCTTCTTGGCTAAGGATAAAGCTATAGCTTAAATCCATTGCTGGTATATGACTTTTTGTGCTACCTGTGCCGCTAAATAGAAATTCCATTATCCCTGAAGAGGTTCCGCCTCTTGCATAAGAGGAGCTTATATTATCCGTATTTGATGCAGCGCCTGCGAGTTTGAGCAAGTTGATTCCGCTTTTAGAAGAATTATCCAACCGTCTTTCACAAAGAAGCACCTCTATCTCTACCATCTTTTTCGGAGTATCAAGCTTTTTGATGATCTCTTTGATTTTACATAAGGTATCTTTTCTCACGACCATTAAAAGAGAGCCTGTTGCCGGAAATGGGAAAAAATGCTCTGATTTAGAAGGGCCTACTTTGGATTTAGGGGAACTTTCTTTTATTTCCTGAGTGGGTGGGTAGTGGCTGCCATAAGCAGCGCCTGGAGGGTAGCGAGTAATGGGTTTATTCATTACCGCCTGTTTTGTGTTCTCCATAGAACAAGAGATTAAAGAGGTATAGACCTTTGATAATGTTTCTGCAAGTTCTATCGGTTTGCAGTGATCGCAGGTATGCCAATAAAGAGTAACCTCTGTCGGATCTATAACTTGTGATTCTGTTTCTTTTAAGAGATTTTCAGCTTGATCAACTTTCTTTTTTGAGCCAATTAAGATTAGGCTATTTTCTTTTTTTAGGGTAAAAGCAGAAAGGCCATTTCCTCCTTTCATTGGAACTACAGGACGGGAATAGTCTGTAAGACCACCAAAATAGGACTTTAATAATTTCACAGCATCTTCAGGAGAGATTTTCTGTGGAGTTAGGATTTTTGATATCCTTTGATCATTTTTATCCCAAACATTATCTGCAAGAGTTGTTAGTTTTAAGACATCTTTTACAGGCCCGGCAATAGCAATTTTAGGCCCTATTTGGTAGATAAAAGTATTTTTAATATTTTTAAATTTATCTAAGAAATAGAAAGTTGATTTGATATTTTCTGTGGGTGGATTATAGATAAAAATCACTCTACTTGTCGATTCTAAAAGGGAGAGGTAGTCGATGTCAGAGGTGATTACATCTACATTAATCTGTTGATCTTTGAGAAGGAATAATTGCTTTACAAAAGGGTTAAGTTTTTTAACGCCGATATTGTTATAGGTGAGGATGAGCTCGATCATTTTAGGCCAGCTCTCTTTGGGGATGCTGAGCAGGCAGTGTAATGAAAGTTTTAATGAGCCAATTTCTGGTGGAATTACATATAATGATTCTGCGCTGCCATATTCAATGATTAGCTTAGAGATGGTAGTCTCTCCAAGTTCCCAAAACCCAGAGTTTTCCCCATTTTTATGGTAATCTTCTTTCTGAGCGCTTATCCATGCATTTTCTAGATCTAAGATTTGCTCGCGTATTTCCTGGATTTTCTTTGATTCTAGATCAAAATTATAAGCGTCAGAGGCCGCTGCTACATTTTGTGCGGCTATTTGATATTGCTCTTGTAAAGAGATGTTAAGCGCTTTAATACGAGCGTTTTGATCACTTTCGCTTAGCATTTCAGTGTCTACTCCTGCAGCAAGTAGATCTTTTCTTTTATCTTCAATAGTATAGGCAAATCCTTTGATAGAAAAAGAGAGGAGAATAAAAAGTAATGAGAGGTTTTTTAACAATGTAGACCTATAAATTAGCTTTACCTAGTATAGCTCGGGGTTTCTTTTTTTTTAAGGGGAATTTCTAGTTTCTTGTAATTTGATCGGACACTATCAAATATATAACCTATAAATAATTCCTTTTCTTTTTCTTTTAGTATCCCTTCAAAAATAATCAATTCATTGAGCGAATCAAGGTTTACTAAGCTGGTAAACTCTGAAAGATTCTTTATATGATGCCAAGTGGAATTTTTCTTTATGAGCCAGTCATGGGGTTTTATAAGAAAGGTGCGATCTTTGATTTTACATATTACCGATTCATTATTCCTTTTATATATCTTATCAAAAGAAAAAGAGTGGATGCTGCTGCGCGTTTTTTTATTGAGTTGGATAGTGTAATTTTTTTGATAAAATCCTGTTTCATTCCAAAAGGTGCCGTGTAGACCTGTGCTATCAATCGATGACACTTTAAATAAAGGTTTGTTTTTTAAGGCTTTATTACTTTTTTTCCATATTCCATTTACATAGCTTAGCATGTCGCCACTTTTCACATAGCAGCACTTTGATGTCTGGTTTTTCTTGAAATACAGCCGATGCTTATCTTTCTTTTCACTATACTCCTTTCCTCCAATCAGGGAAATCATCGTATCAGGAGCAAACAAAGATGTTTGCATTAGGCTTTTGCGCCCATCATCGGCTGCTTTGGTGACCTTAACTGATTCTGGAGAAGTTTTTTTGAGTAGTAATTCCTTGTTGGATTCATAGATAATTTCTCCCGTTTTCTTTTCATACTTCACCTCCAATCTGATCGTAAGCCCTTTATTATCAATAGACATTGGCACAAGTGAATAAGGGGAGCTTTTTTCTGAGAAAGTAATACTCATGGGATCACTACAATTTAGGTAAATACGTTCTTTTTCCTTTGCAAAGAGCTTGTTTTTACTGCTGGAAAGAGAGATAAGCCTTGATCCTGTATGATTTGCATCAGGTCTATAGTTGTATCCTGTAAAAAAGATGCTTTTTTCAATATCTGGAATGGGAATATATGCTTGATGCGTCTCATTATTCCAGATGGAATGATCGCCAGAGCTCTTGCTTTCTACAAGTTTTTTTTTCCTTCCATTTGCATAAGAGGCCTTGCCGCCCATAAGAGTAGAAAAATCGGAATCGAGTAGGTAGCAGAAAAGGGTAAAAATGGGTAAAAAGATAGCAATAACGGAAAAAAAAGTTGTTCCCATTTGAACAATCTTTTGCCATTTGGTATATGACATGCCTTTGATAATCATAAGGATAAAATAATTTTATATAGAATGACCAAGTATAACTCCCTTTTCCATTTCTGTAAATCTATATAAAGGTGAGAATCACATTGTAAAAAAAGCTGTAAATAATTAAATGTTATTACAAAGGTAGTATAAGATAATTTTAGTTAATATCCTTATCATGAAAGGTGGAATATGGAAGAAAATAAAGAAAATAATCAAAACGAGAAAAAAACAGGCTTTACTGTTTCAGAATTAGAGGGCACTGCAAAGAAATATGCTTCTGAGATTGGTTTAGGGGTGATATTTGCTATGACCGCTATTTTCACTTTGATTTGGGGTGGAGCTATGATGGTTTGGTCTATCATACTTGCTATGATCCTTGCAATTATTGGGGCTGTAGTACCTGGATCTATGATGTCTGCGATTTCAAAATCTTTAGACTATGTCTACAGAGAAAGAGTGATGTTGATCATCACAGGTGTAGTACTTTTAGTGGTAGCAATCTTTATTCCAGTACTTATTTTTGCTCTTGTGGGCTTAATTTCTGGTGGCTCCCTTTCTCTTTCTATGAAAAAGAAATCTTGCAAATCTTGCTGCAAAACAGAGAATAAAGACTCTAAAAAAGATGGTAATTCATCAAGCTAGTACTAGTGCTAGGGTTTGAAAAATAAAAGGGTAGTCTCGCCTTTCTTTTTCTCTTTAAAGAGAGTAAAATGGGAATAGTTACTACCTATTATTTCTTTTGCATATTTTGTAGACATCTCAAAACAGATGACACCCTCCCTATTAAGGATAGACCCTTTATCAATGGTCGTTAAAATATGTTTAATCTCTTCTATAGTCTTTGAATAGGGGGGATCTAGAAAGATAAGATCGTAACTAGCTGTGCACGCATTTAGAAAAGAGATAACATCTTTTTTTAATACGGTACAGGTATCATTTATTTCTAAGCGGTTTAAATTATCTTTGATCGTTTTATACGGCTTTGTTTCGCTATCAATAAATAGCACGCTTTTTGCCCCTCTGCTTATCCCTTCTATGCCAAGTGATCCTGAACCTGCAAAGAGATCTAGAATCGTTGCATCTTGAAGATATGGCATTAAAGTATCAAATATGACCTTCCTAGAGTAGGAGGTAGAGACTCTTGTAAGCCTTGTATCAGGAGTTTTTATTTCCCGTCCTTTGAATTTTCCACTGCCAATGCGTACCATCTACTCTCCTTATGGAGACTCTGAAAAACGGACCGTTTTATAATCTCCCAGGTTTTTTATCAATTCTATTTTTCGCGGCGCCCCATCCCTACAGGGATGCCGCTTACTCCAAAATAGAATTCATTTCAAAAAATCTGAAGAAATTCTAAAAAGCAGTTATTCAGAGTCTCCTTATGGAACAAGCGTGTGTAGATCATACTCTTCAGAGTATTTTTTTGCATCAGATAAGTATTTTTCATCATTGGTGTCTAGGAAAGATTGTAAGGAAAAGAGGGTCTTTTGGTTGGCAAGTTTCTTTTGCAAAGCGTGCTTTCCTCTTCTAGAGGCCTCCAAAGGGAGCTCTTTCAAAATATTTATCCACTTATTCCCTGATCTTCCTTGGATAAATACCCTTCGAGATTTTTTTGTAGGGGTGGTTCCAAAAATAGTTAAATTTCTTCCTGTGAGAAGGATAGGGGAGATAGTATTATTTACATATGCCTTGGTTTCATCGTCATCATCTGGAAAAGTGACGACAATATCATGCATTACAGGCTGCTTTATATGTTTGAGCATTAGAGAGAATTTTCTTGGGAAAGATGCATGAGTACGTGTAAAGAGAGAGAAACCATGATTTAATTTTGAAAGTAGCGATAGCATGGATTTATTATTTTTATCGCTGATGGAGGCGGTATAGATAGAGAAGTTACCGGCATTTATTGCAATTAGCCTTTTTAGACATCCACTTTCGACGCGAAGGCTTCCAGCAAAGTTACCATCTGTCAGAAGTACACACGATCTGGCAGCTTTCCCCTTAAGGGCCAGCCGTTTTTCCTTTTCAAGCAAAGTGATAAGGTGATCAAATGAGATTTTTGGTGATTGATCGATCTTTTTTAAAAATCTTTTTGCATAACTGATAGCACTCTTTGTTGGAACCACCCCTTTTTCTCGAAGTTTTTTTATTTTTCCTCCGTTAAGCACGGCAATGTTAAAAGTTGTTTTTCTGTCTAGTTGCTCAAGAGATTTTACAATAGCCTTTTTAAAAAGATTAAATCTATGAGCTTCAATGGATTTGGAGGTGTCAAGTACATATAGAATATGAGTAGGAAGGCGATCGATAAGATCTTTTTCATCGGCTCTTATTGTGCATACAAAATCTACATCCTCTCCTTCAGCAGATGAGAGTAAACGCGTTTGTATCGTAAAACCATCGGGAAATGAATCTGTCTCTAGCTGCTCTAGCGTTGGCCAGTTAAACAAGCTGTATCCTGTCATTCTAGTGCTTCGGTTGGTAATGGTGGCATTATTTTGCGCTTCTTTGCCTATGTCAAATATATCTGATTCGAAAAGAGAAAGAAGGGGGTGCATTGCAAAAGAAGCTTTTTCTCTACCTTTTATGGTTTCAGGGAGAGAAATATTTTGCTGGTAGTTTGCTTTTGTTATATTGATATGCTTTTCTAAACAGACTCTATTTAGCGGGATAGGCTTTTTATTTGCGAGCAGATCTGTAGATACAGGAAGCTCTTTTCCTTCTGCAAATGCATGAACTGCCGGTAGTCCTATGGAGCTATTTAGCGGTTGCATATTCTTTTCTTCTGAAATAACGGCTGCATGTTTGGTAATCTCTTGTTCATACCCTTTTTCTTTAATAGGTACATCAAGTGACCTTGGTATTTTATACGAGCCGAAGGCTATTTCTGTTTCTACCTTCTTATTTACTATTTGAGCATAATTGGCAGTTGAATTTTCTGTAAATACTAGGAATTTCTTCTTATATTCTGATGAGCTGCTTGGATAGGTATTTATAAATATGCTTTTATGTAGTTTTTTTAGAAAATGGGGAAGGGTTGATGTCAAGAATAGATCTGGTTCATTAGGCTTTGCTTTTACAAGTTTTGAAAAATGTATCTCTTTGTAGCCGATATTTTTATCATCTGATAAGAGGTAGCTACCAAGCGGCCCTTTAACTGTTTTGTAGTTTTTCTCTCTTGGTAGATCAAGTGATATAGAACCTTTAGGTATAAAGGTCTCATTTTCTGCGGTATGTATCTGCTGATTCTTATTCTCAAATATTTGGGGAAGATCTATTTGAGTATAGACAACATCCATTTTACTTGTGATGTCTATAGGGGTTTTGAGCATTAGTGATGTGCTATCTGGCTCATAGGTTAAAGTAACATCTGATAAAAAGCTCATAAGAGGCGTATTTTTCATGTGCCCTCTAAAATTATATGTCCCTTGCATATTTTTTAGAAATGTCGAGGAAATAGGAATAGAGGGCGATTTAATAGTAGAGTCTTGCACGCATGCTATTTCATTCCTAGCATCTATAAGAGAGCGTTCTTCCTTCAATGTAGAAATGTTAAAGAGTGTCCTGGGTAATAACATGTCCTGAGTGTTTTCTATAAATATATATTTATTGGTGGATGGTTCCAGCCTTTGGAGGTGCTTTTGCTCTTCTTTTGTTATGTTTAAGTCCGATAGTTTATGTAAGCAAATGCCGCCCCATGTTAACTGGGTGATGTTTAGTAATGGAGAGCGGTACTTCTTCTTAGCAAGAACCGGTAAGAAACCTCCGATACTATTACCTGAATCAAAATGCCTCTTTAAAAAGAGAGCCCCCGCGTTGCTATCTTGTATTGGTGTAAGCACTTTTTTCATCGCCTTTTTTTGAGATATATGGTCAGTGGATGCGACAAGCAAGGTGGTATCCATTTCCAAATAAGGTGAATAGGGATGCTTTGCATGGAAAAAGGCGCTTACTTCTGGGATAGAGAGGGGGAATAATGATTCTTGCCGCTCGGTATCTGGTGTTAAAATTCTTTCTAGAAAACCCTTTTGCTCTAGAATCTCTTTATTATCTATGGTTGTAAGAAATTCGTGCTTGGTAGACACCGGCTTTAATAATACTTTTTTCTCGACAAGCACTTTCTGATGTTCCATTGGAGTTCTATCTTTTGCAAGTATTATGTCAAATGAATCACCATGCCCATGAGATGATTTTTTAAATTCCTCGCTGCATTCTAAAAAAGCTTGAATATTTTTAGCGGCTTTTGATGGGCTATCGCGGTGGTAGTTATCTATTTCTTCGTTATTACTTTTACCTGCTATATTTTCAGAGGAATTACCCTCAAAGAAAATGGGTAATATTTTTACTATATTCTCGATATGTAGGATTTCCCCTTTTGCTCCTAGTCGAAGAGGTAAGATCTTTTCTGATAAAAAGTTGTTCTTACCCGAGGTTGTATTTTCCACTTTGCTTATTTGAGGAATAAATATATCCCATGATAGCTCTTTTGCATGAATCAGAGATTCTTTATCAAAATCTTTTAGATACGAAGTAAATAGTGAATACTGATGTGGAAGCGACTTTAAGCTTACTTTTGGTATTTGAAAACTAGAGGGAGTATGCTCAAGAGCATTAGGCTCTACACATACCCCAGAAATAGAAAGAGGGGAGAGGGAGAGGCAAACTAATAAGGCTCGCAAATAGATGTTTTTACACCGTGTATGCATTACACATCCTACTGTTTACAAAAATGTACCATTTTTTAAGAGCTCTTGACTCTCTTTCACTCTTGAAGATAGATAAATACTTAATGTGCCACTTTCTAAGTTTTTAAGTAGTTGCTCTGCCTTTCTTGAAAGCTCATAACTCATAGCCATATGGCCATCTTTTGCTTTTATGATAGCCTCCATTCGGAAAGCTTCAGCATCTACAAATTTCATATACTTAGTAAATAAATCAGACATTCCATCTATTTTAGAGAGCTCTTCTTTGTATTTGACTGTCAAAGGATCGCTCTTATCGTTGAAATCCTCTCTTACTCTACCTAAGAAGAATAGATACTTGATATGAGGGGTTTTACCCTCTGCAATGGCTCCGCGTATTTTAGCATATTCTAAGGCTGCTTCTAGATGAAGAGGCTCAGATAAGGGATTTTTTTTGATTTGCATATCTTTTAATGTGCTTAAGATATCAAAAACGGCATTATTTTCCTCAGCCTTGGAAGCCTC
>JAJACI010000019.1 GCA_022601595.1 Chlamydiia bacterium
CCTCACCAACAAGCTGATATCGCATGAACCGCTCTCTAAACACAAGGTCTGTTTCCAGATCCCCTGCTTTAATAAAAGCCAGTTGCCTGACTCTCACCACATTCGGCATTAGCAGCCGTTTCCAGCTGTTATTCCCAATTTAGAGGTGCGTTATTCATGTATTACTAACCCTTTCGCCACTAAGAGAAAATTGCTTTCCTCTTCGTTCGACTTGCATGCCTCATCCACGCCGATAGCGTTCAACCTGAACCAAGATCAAATTCTCAATAAAAAAAATATAATCTATAATTGAACTTACTATTGTATGGTTGGTAGGATTATCTACCAACCGAGTTCATTAAAACGGGTATACTCACTGAATAAATTAAAATTTAAACAGTGATACTCGTCACATTTACTAATACTGTCAAAAACCTCAGAGCCAATCGATGTTGACTCTTTTCAATAACTCAGCTTGTCGGCGTTGTTAAGAAAGCAAAACTATATCACATGGCGCTAATTTAATAAAAGCAATATCTCTCTGTTTCTAAATATTTTCGGGACAAACCTTCCAAGACACCCCTCTAGCCTATATACACAGAGGGCTGGCACTATTTTTCTTTTTTCTTCTTTTCTAATAGATAACAAACAAACACGTTCATTCCACTCAAAAAGCACCCTAAATTATAAGGTCATATCTGAAAAAATGACGCAATACGGATAGCTTTGTGAAGCTAGTATACTGTCAACGGACACATAGCATGCAACAGACTTACTCAGAGGCGTTTACGAACATTTTAACGATTGATTTACACATAAAAATCTCTTTCTCCGTGATTTAAAATATTAATTATGATATAATATAACCATTAACAACTAAATAAGAGAAATAATTATGTCCAACCCAATCCGATCATCTCACATAGATTCCAATCTAAACACACAAACTTCCATTAAATCCAAGCTCACCACCACATTGAAATCCCAAGCAAAGGCCATAAAACTAATCATTGCTGTTGGAGCAGCTGCTCTTACTATTCTTGGAGTCGTATCAGCTATTTTAATCCCGGTCTCTATCCCCTTTGTTGCTGCAGCACTTATAGCTACAGGCGCCGTAGTTGCCACATCCCTCAACTTAAATCATATATTAGAAACACTCACCAAGGGCAAAGCACAGACTAAAGTAAATACAGCACTTTCCACTTCACAACCTAAAGTGGTAGATGAGATTACTAGACTATCAGTTAGTAAAGATAAAGAGGAGGCTGCTCCTATTCTGACCGATGATAGCCCTCTAGAGTTAAAGGATAGAGCTTATTTAAAACAGTGTGATGAAAAAATTAATGAGCACAGAAAAACTCTGAATAAATATCAAAATCTCCTAGACAATATTAAAACAAATCATCTGGACCGCCAGCAGCTAGAGGAAAAAATACTCACGGCACAAAGTAAAATTGACAAAGCATTCAAGGAAAAAGCAAGAGTGCTTGAAGAGCGTCAAACAAGTGAAAACTCAATCACCTAGTTGTAAATGACGCATCCTGCATATTAGATAAAACGGCCCTTAACAAACCTTCAGCGGTATCATCTCTATCTTTCACTGTACTAGGCTCTAATAAAAGTAGGTTGAAACAACTAGAAACAGAGATATAATTGGTACTGTCAATGCATGCCCCTATTTTTATGCTCTCATGTGGCATCAAAATAGCACTTCCTGTAACAAATTGAGCAAAAAGCCGCACCTCGTCTACTGTTGCAATTGTTTCAAGCCCTTTTTTTAATAAAATGATTTTATTTTCTAGCGCAATTTTATCCTGCTTTTGTACAGAATCAGAAAGGACTATTGAATCAATAATTGATGATGTATCAAAAGGTGCTTGTACCCCAGCAAGCATTGTCGCGGCATCCCTTTTTTTCCCAGATTCTATTTCAAGTAGAGCAAGTTCTAACAAATTTTGAGAACGCACTTGAAATTGACCCAGAATATGCTGTTCAATAGTAGTGCGAACAAAAGTCATATAGTTTTTTTTGTCTTTTTGTAGATCCACTAGTTTATGATCTTCTAAATCCTCGATAGCTTGAGCGAGCCTCTCAATTTCAGAAAAGTCCACTGCTTTCCCTGTCAAAAAGGCAAGGCATTTTCTGTTCATCCTGCAAACACTTGCCTCTTCTGTTCTATCATTTAAAAGAGAGCAAGCTGCAAGCATCATTTGTTTCCCATCAGGTGTGAGGAATTTGTTCCCCTCCCCTTGCCCGCTACTTTTCCTTAAAAGCCCTTCAACTGGTAAACCTAAAACCCCGTCAAGCAAATCTCCATCCACTATGTTTTCTATTAAAAGGGAATCTTGCTTACGAATAAAATCAAAAATATCAGTAAAAATGATCGTATAAAATTCTTGTGCGGTTAACCCATGCTCAGAAAGCTCTTCTTTGGAAAAGCTGAATATATCTCGAGAAGATCCATCTTCTTTGGATAATAGACTTGCAAATAATAGACTAAACAGTTCTTTGGTCAACCCGCCCGCATCAACACCAGCCTCTCCTACAAAATTCACTTCAAATTTTAAGTCACTTGTGCAAACTTGCGATATTGACTTTAGACAAGAGAGTGGATTATTGGTAAGCACGGATCTTTCTACATTTAAATATTGAATAGCCAAGCTATCATCTTCTTCGGTCAAATCACAGAATCCTGTAGAAGCATCATTACTATTAATCAAACCAGACCACATACCACCAATTGCAAGCGCCGCTAATCCAAATATTGCCCCTATATCCATTACCATTGGCGACTGAGTCATATCTGATATATAATCAAAAGAAGTAATTTCGCAAAAACCTGGATCTATACCATAATCTATTTCTTCATAATTAAAATAATTGTTATTAATATAGTCCAAGTTAAACCTATTAGTTAATTAATCGTTATAATTGTAACAAAACTTGAATTATATGTAATTATTAAACTTTTTTATATATTAAATATTAATAAAAGTACGAAACTTATTATAATTTAGCTTTTAATTGCTTCACTTTCTGTTCCAGAGCTAAAAAAAACTCTTTGTATAAAGGCGTTTCGTTAGGATCAAGCCCTGGATTGATACGAATTTTATTCTTTATTAGCGTTAGATTAGGATGAGCAAAGCCAAAACTTCCTCGTTCATAGTACAACTTCCCTTTCGTAGTAAATATTTTAGCAAATGCGTTGTGCATCCACATCATCAATGTATACTCATTCTTCTTGTTCTCTAGGTGATAGCTTATTTCAAAAAAAGGGGTACTCACCCCTTGATCCATATCTGAGATAATCACTTCGCGCCCCTTTTTGGGCTTTAAGGATGGAGGAACCAGTTGTAATATTTCTCGTGTATTGGCATATATTTGTTTTTTATAATCATCCATGATAGCAGGGCTGGATGCCGCCATCCATCCAAAATATTGATTGGACAAAGGATCTGTTTGGTGTGCTTTTTGGTCTTTTATAGCATTACACCTCTCCCATTTTGGATCGTTATTATTTACCATGTAAAAAGGGGCGCCAAAATAATTATCTAGTCCAAGCATATCATACTTTTGACCACTTCTGATGACAACAAAATTGATTCTCCCCTCTTTGATCTCGTCTTCAAACTCATAAAAGAGCTTTTTGTGATCATCTGATTGAATCAGATCTAGTGTAGCATCCACAACAACTGTTAACGCATCGGTATCAGGTTTCCTATGAAAAATTTCTTTTATATCGTGAACCAAATTCTCTTTTTGATATCTTACTTCATGTACTTCAGCGTTGATATTATGACAAAACTCTGCGGTAAAAACATCCACTTTTGTAATAGATGGATCGGTTAACACGCCCTCTAAACTAGAGTAGCCTATAAGGCCCGACTGCTCGTAATAGGAATATTCTCCAAAAACACTAACGGGATTTGGATTGCTCTCCATCACAGCTGCATATACACCAGAATAGACTCTCATCGCTGATTTACTCACCCCAAGGGTTGAGGGACTTACCCCTTCGGGGAAAAGATCGCTTATATACTTTCCATATTCCACTCTAAAAACCTCTTGTCCAAAAGGCTCCATAAATAGCAGTATCGTTGTTAATTCTGCATGCACCCTATCTATTGCTTGACTATATTTTCTAAAATCACCACTAAATAGGTTTGCATCGCCGATATGATGTATCATTCGAACCAAAGCATTTTGAACGACCTCTCTTACCACTAAATCTTCTTGCAATGCTTCCCATTTTCGTTGAGGAATTGCCGTGAATAAAGTTTCCATCATTTTTACGGTAGCGCCGGCTAAAATCGCCTGTCCCTTTTTTTGGAAGCTCCCTTTCATCTTTTTAAGTGTCTTAAAAGAGGTTGTGCTTAAAATACTTTGAGCAGAACGATACATCATAGAATCATAGCCAGTACCTTCTTCTGCCCATGTTGTTGCTCGCCCGCCTAATCTAGCTAACTCCAGTGGCTCTTGATAAGATCTTGCAATTTCTTGTCTAAACTCCACCGCTCCTAAGCAGATTCCTGCCCCATTAGACCAAGGAAAAAGCTTTGCCTCATTTATATGCCTAGCGCGAGCAGATCTATTTGCAACGATTACCTTGCCATCTTTTAGCGCAAGGGTATGGGTATTAAAATTTGAATCTTTAAACAGATCGTTACAAGTGGACAATACCGATAGCCCCTCATGAACCATGCCCCTTGCTACCACTGCTGTATTCATTAATAAATATGTCTGCAAATGGGCGTCTATTATCTTTAGATCTGGGTATTTTCTTTTAATCTCAGTGACGGCTCTATCTATTATTTGCAGTATTTGTCTACTAACCCTCTCTTTTTTTACTTTATAACCTTCAATAAGTGTAGGGTTTTGATCTGTAAAAAGACTATTCCCTATTTTATTAGAAACATCCAACAAAAGAGGCACCTTCATAAAGTTTGGAAAATGCTTTTTTTCTATCCCAAACTGACCTACATAAGCATCAACGACCTTTGCCGTATTATCTATGTTCAACTCGCTTCGAAAATTCAATGGGTATAAATGAACTATCTCGGTGGTTCCTAAGGGTATGTAGGTAGCGGCAAGATCTTTATCACCAAATTTATAATCGTACCCTAAGATTTGCAAATGATGAACCTTAGAGTCTGAAGTTCTATGATAGCCACCTCCAAAGGTCATTTGCCCATATTGCAATAGATCTTTATAGCTTTGCTGAAGCTCTCGATCAAAAACCTTTTGAAGAGAAGCATTTAAATAGGCACTCTTTTGAAGGTAATTGGTCATCAAAAAACGTATTTTTTGCCCAAGCTCTCTATCACCTGTTTTACAATACGCAGAGTATAAAAGAGCAAAATTCACCTCCCACTCATGTAAGCTCACCAGTCCATCCCTTCTCTCCCCGCCAATATGCTCAAGAAGCTTATGAGTGTCGGCATATGATATTTCTGGAAAAGTTTGCCCTCTTGCTTGTAAAACTCTTACTGCTGTAAGTCTTTCTATTCTATCTGCTTGGTGATGTACATGGGTATCTGCATCAAGCACCGCCACTTTACTGCCCCCGCCTCCTCCCATACTAGCTGGGACAATAGCCCTTAAAGCAATAGGAGTCACATTAGCGGCAATCTCTTTGGAGCTCTCTTTAGCACTTCTTATCAGAGGAGAGCCAGAAGATCGTGAAGATTCGCCGCTAGGTTTTGGCCCGTTTACATCCATATACTTCTATTCGATTGGTTATATGACCTCACCTTACATTTCTTAATTATAAACACAATAAAAAGAACTATCCTCAAGTCGCTCACCTTTAGTCATTTATGAGGATCGGTCTTATAAATCATTGAATTCAAATAATATTTATGTTATAATATTCCCATAATTAAGAGAAAAAAGGGAAACTATGGAACTAACAAACCGTAATCAAGTCAGTAATAATTACGCAAATAAGACTTTAGTGACTCCGCTTTCTAAATCGGCTAAAAAGCGTGCATTGATCAAAAAAAGCGCAAAAATACTTACCATAGCGTGTGTAGCACTTGCGGTAATTGGATTTCTAGCCTTAGCTCCTCTATCTCTAGGAATCGTGCCCATCACTCTTGGTGCTGCAGCTCTTATTTCTTTAAGTACCATTGGAACCAGTCTTGGAGGAGCTTTGCTGGTAAACCTCTGGAAAAATAAGCTGCTTCATGGAAACAAAGCGCTTGCCTTAATACCACAAAGCGAACTTGATAAAATGGATGTTCAGCAACTTTCCAAACTACGTCATCAAATCAGAAATCGCCAAATGAATCTAGAGGAAAAAGATACACAAGAATCAAAAACACTAAATGATTTATCTACAAAGATTGACGCCGTTATTGATTCAAAATACCAAACACTTGCAAATCTACGAAATAATACATAAAGGGGGATACTATGAATAGCACTACAAGCCTAGGAAAAACAATACCATTACATTTGGATACAAAAATTGTTGAGCCGCGTTTAAATACATTAAAAAACAATATCAAGTGTCAAAAAAATACACTAATAACCTTGTATGCCGTAGCTGTTATATCAGCCTTGGTTGCACTTGGAACTCTTATCGCTGCAACTGCTTTTCCTATCGCAGCTGTAGTATTGCCAATTGTACTGCCAGCACTCGCCTCGGCAATTACTAGTTTAGCACTAACAATCATTAAGTCCAAGCAGCTTGGCAATGAAGTTCGTAGCCTAGATCTTGCAAACGCTGCTCTAAACGCTTCTGGAAAAACAACTATGTACAAAGATGCAATCATAAAACGGAGTGTTGTTGGACTAAATCTTGGACCTATCATAGTTGAAAAATACTCTACTAAACCATCTGATAAAGTAAGTACCAAACGCAAAGACGTGCAGGATGACCTTAGGAAGATCTTTTTAGGAAAAGGAAAACTCAGCATTGAACAACAAAATATGATGCTTGATCAGCATGGAACAAAATAATTAAGGAAATAAATAACTAAAAAAAGAAAAGGAGAAATAATGAGTTATACAACAAACATAACAAACGCGCAAGTAAGACAGAATGTATTAGGCAATAATGAGCACAAGAAAAATATAAAGCTATTAGACACAGCAAGACTACACCACAAAATATCAGTGGGTTTGCTATCAGCTTCAGTAGTTACCTCTATTATTATCTTCGCAATAGCGATTTTAGGAAGTATCGTAGCACCACCAGTTTTACCAGTATTACTTGCCGCTGCCTTGACATTATCCGTTACAGGGACTGGTTTTGCAGCGAGTAGTCTAGTACACAATAGCTTATCAGAGATGAAAATATCTGATTTGAATAAGAAGAAAATCTCATAAACCGCTGGTTTCAATACTTTTTTCAGATTTCTCTAATAAACCCTATTTCGGAGTAAGGCTCAGTCCTGTAAGGCTGAGGTCCGCAAAAAATAGGGTTTATTCGAGAAATCTGGGAGATTATAAAACTGCTCGTTATTTAGAGGTTCCTATAGGAGGGTCTGAATAACTGCACTTTTTAGAATCTTTTCAGATTTTTTGAAAGGTATTCTATTTTGGAGTAAGCGACATCCCTGTACGGATGGGGCGAAACGAAAAATAGGATTTATAAGAAATCTGGGAGATTATAAAACTGCTCGTTATTCAGAGGTTCCTATAGGAGGGTCTGAATAACTGCACTTTTTAGAATCTTTTCAGATTTTTTGAAAGGAATTCTATTTTGGAGTAAGCGGCATCCCTATAGGGATGGGGCGAAACGAAAAATAGGATTTATAAGAAATCTGGGAGATTATAAAACTGCTCGTTATTCAGAGGCTCCTATATAAACATGAAATAAAAAACGCCTAAAATATAGCCTAGAAAGGCTGGGATAGTTGCTTTTTTCATATAAGAGATGAAATCCACTTTTTCAATGCCCATCAAGGCTACGCCAGCTGCAGAACCGATGCTGAGGAGGCTTCCTCCGGTTCCTGCAGTATAGGCGATCATCATCCAAAAGGGATTATCAAGGCCATAACTTGCAACATCATACATACCCATAGAAGCTGCTACAAGGGGTATGTTATCCACTATAGCTGAGACAAGGCCAATAAAGGTTGCAATAGCAAGATGAGAAGAGGTAATGCTATCGAGCCAAATCGCAACTGATTTAAGCAGCCCTACCACCTCTAAAGCATTGATACTAAGCAGTATTCCCATAAAGAATAAAACCGAGGAAACATCGATCTTTGTTAGGATAAAAGGAACGCGCAAATGGTGGCGATCATCATGTTTAAAGTGAATCAAATCGGTCACAAACCATAAAAATGAAAGTGCAATAAGCATGCCCATAAATGGAGGAAGGCCTGTAGCCCATTTTATCACAGGAACCATCAACAGAGAAAAGATACCCAGAGAAAAGACCAAAGCAGCTCCTGGCTCTGCTTTTTCCGTAAGACACACATTCCCTTCACATACATACTCCCCTTTTGTGAAAAAGGTGAAAATTCCCAAAGGAACAAGCATAGAGATCAAGCTTGGAATAAATACTTCTGAAATAACGGCTAATGTAGAGACTCGGTGATTGATCCAAAGCATAGTGGTTGTTACATCACCAATTGGAGTCCAGGCACCGCCAGCATTGGCTGCGATAACAATCATACAGTTGAGCGTTAACCGCTCCGACTTTTCAGGAACCAGCTTACGAAGTACCGAAATCATCAAAATCGTTGTGGTAAGGTTGTCAAGGACAGCGGAGAGAAAAAAGGCTAGAAAAGAAATTATAATTAACATCTTTCTCTTAGATGCTGTGTGTATAAGTCTTATTACTGTATTAAATCCTTTGTGCGAATCTATCAACTCTACTAAAGTCATCGCTCCAATTAAAAAGAAAATAATCTGAGAGACCTCGGATAGGTGATGAGAGAGATGAGATGATGGATTAGCAACGCCCCCTGACAAAAAGTAGACCATCCACAAAACGCCAGCCATTGCAATACCAACCGCAGTTTTATTTACCCGAACATAAAATTCAAAGATAATAGCTAGATATCCAATGATAAACAGAGCGATTAAAATAGAAATTGCGATTGTTGACATTAATGATCCCTTGAAACACCGGCTAGCATAACAGATGTCTCCTTAGATTACCAATAAAACCTTGATTTATTTTTGTCTATCTTAATGTATTCTAAGAGATGGAGAAATATTTGCTGAAATAATATGGTGCATATGAATAATGCCTATTGCCAGCCCATCTTCTACAACAGGTAAAAGCAAGATGCGTTTCTCTGCATTTTCCATAATCTCCAGAGCCTTAGAGGTAAGCTCCCTCTTTTCAATAGATGTATAATCGGTATTTACCACAGCGTTAAGTCGCTGATCTAAAGCTGAAGAGCCATCTTTTTCAATAAGCCGGCGCAAATCACCGTCGGTAAATATACCCAGAAATGTACCGTCATCATTATTGATAAGCAAAGTACCAAGCTTTTTATCTGAAAGAGTAAACAAAGCATCCTTTAACGGCATGTTCTGATTACAAATAGGAAGATCATCCCCTGTTACCATCACATCTTGCACTGACTCGGCAATAAGCTTTCCAATAGAACCTGCAGGATGATTGAGTGCATATTGATCCAAGCTAAATTTACTCGCCTGCATCAAAGCAACTGCCAAACAATCACCAAAAATCAGCTGCAAAGCAGTGGAAGTTGTGGGCGCTAGACCAAAAGGACATATCTCCCCTTGCAATGGAAGGCGCATGGTAAAATCTACATACTTCTCTAAAGCTCCACCCTTATCAGAAACCCACGCCATCGTATACACGCCACGTTTTTTACAAGTTTTGGCAAGGTTTTCTATCTCTAACCCCTTTCCGCTCTTGCTTAGAAGGATGATCAAGTCGTCTTTTGTGGCAATACCAATATCACCATGCAAAGCCTCTTGTGGAGATAGATAAAGGGATCTCGAACCGGTTGAAATCATGGTCTTAGAGAGCTTTTCGGCAATGATCCCACTTTTCCCAACTCCAGAAAAAATAACCATCCCCTTACAACCAAGGATCAAGGCTAAAACTTTATTAGCCTCATCCATATTAATCTCCTGAAAAAAGTAGTTCAGGAATTGCTTCTCTCTTGCAAAAATCTCTTTTAACATAATTGTCAGTATATATTACCAGCTGCGTTTGATCAAGCTAAATCAAACTCTCCTATGAAGAGTCTAAGAACCCAACCATTTATATCCTTGCTACAAAATACAACAACTCCAACCACCAGATTCAAGTACATCCATTTCTGTAGCTAGCTTTCTAGGCTCAACTGCTTAACAGCTTCCGTTGCTGCTTCTGTTGCTGCTTCTGTTGCTGCTTCCGTTGCTGCTTCCGCTGCTGCTTCCGCTGCTGCTTCCGCTGCTGCTTCCGCTGCTGCTTCCGCTGCTGCTT
The DNA here is from genome assembly GCA_022601595.1 of Chlamydiia bacterium. Lineage (GTDB taxonomy): Bacteria > Chlamydiota > Chlamydiia > Chlamydiales > 2-12-FULL-49-11 > JAJACQ01. Next base: position 10,385 of record JAJACI010000019.1, read on the forward strand.
CTGTTGCTGCTTCCTGCTCCTCTTTTTGCGTCTTTGGTATCAATCTATGCAGGTTTAGGCACCATTTATTAACCATCGAACGAGGCCGGCCAATCTGTTTAGCAGACTCGTTTAATTCAAAAAATAAATTTGATTTACTCACTTCGATATCCAGAGACGTAAGCGATTTAGAAGCAAAGTACTTAACGACCAACTGTTTTATTTTTTCTGTAATTCCATTTTCGTCATTATAATCCCCCGTTACAACAGGATTACTGTCGATGATCTCTCTTATTTCTTTAGCTGACTTAAAATGTATTAAATTATTTACTGGCATAAAATACTCCTCTATAAGTTGTAGGCAATTAATTATTTTAGGCTTGCTGTCTATTAATTTCAAGAATCAACAAAGAATATATAAAAAAAACACTAAGCAGCATTGGGGAGAAGTTTTTATTTTTCAGACTGCAAGTAGTTCAGGAATTGCTTCTCACTTGCAAAAAATCTCTTTTAAGGAGACTCTGAATAACTCATGCTGAATAATTCGTCCAGCTTGCTTATAAATGAGATTTTTCGTGGCACGCAGCCCTACAGGGCTGAGCCTTACTCCAAAATCTAATGTATTCGAGCAATCTGAATAAATTATTGAAACCAGCAGTTATTCAGAGTTTCCTTAAGATAATTGTCAGTAAATACTACCATCTCGGTTTGATCAAGCTAAATCAAACTCTTCCTATGGAAAGACTAAGAACCAAATATTTTATTCTTCACTCATACAGTAGCTCTGCCTACAAGACTTGCTGTTTCATCTGTAGCGTCAGTGTCAAAGAATATTGGTATTAATCTATCAAGCTCATTTATCCACAGCTCGCCCAGCGAACCTAAGTTGGATTGCTCTCTAGCAAGCTCTCGTAACGCGTTAGCTAACTCCTCTTTTTTGATGTTTATCGCGTTAGGTGATGCTGATTCACCTGTAAAATAGTTGCAAACCAATGCCACTATTTTTGCTGTAGTTTCATTCTCTTTATTCAATGGTGAACCGAAAACAAGACTCTGGTCCACTATATTTTTTATATCCTCTAGACTCTTAAATGGTATTATACTTAGTTCATCACCCATACACCTCTCCCTTTTTAAGTTATATATCTTAAAACAGATTAGAACTATTGCCTATTTTCTTCAAGACTAAAAAAAGAAAAAGTTAAGGAGAATCTGATAAACTACACATTTTAGAATTTCTTCAGATTTTTTGAAATAGATCCGATTTTGGAGTAAGCGGCATCCCTGTAGGGATGGGGCGAAGCGAAAAATAGGATTTATATGAAATCTGGAAAATTATAAAACTGTCCGTTTTTCAGAGTCTCCTTAAGAAAATCCTATGCCTAACCTTGCCTACATGATAGAACAAATCTTGCTTGGAACATGTTCTACTTTTACCAGAAAAAATGGCATCAACTCTAGAGTCAGGTATTTTTTTATATTTGTAATCTTTTGCTCTCCCATCTCTTTTTGGCGACAAAACAGCTCTACCTCACGAATCATATACATATCAAAATGTTTTTTTTGCTTCTTATCTAGAACCTTCCCTCCAAACGACTCAAAAGCAATACACTTTATTGTATGTACCAACACTCCTGAATACTCCTGCTTCGTAAAACTCTCAGAAGAAAATAAAGCATCTAAGCTATCTATATCTAAATAGATGAATCTCTTTTCTGTAATCATTCTAGCCCCTGATAGCAGAAAGTAAAAAATATACTATACATACGAAAACTATAAAAAGCCAAACAAACTTACCCAACTTTTTGCATTTTTCGAAAAAGCAGACTCTTTCTTGTAAAAAACCCTTGGACACTGTAAGCGTAGTGTAAAAAGAGAGGGATTATGACTATTGAATATTACGGAGAAACATTTGCAGGGTATAACACACCAAAAAAGACACCAAATCATCCCACTAAATCCCATGCAGTACTTGCAAAAGAGGGAGATCGAATAAAACTGATTCGGTTTGGGGAGCAAGGGGTGAAAGGGGCTGGAAAACACCCAAAAACAGCGGCTGAAAAAGCTCGTCGTGCCTCCTTCAAAGCCAGGCATAAAGAAAACATCGAAAAAGGCATCTTTAGCGCCGCCTACTGGGCTGACAAAGTCAAATGGTGAGATCCAAACAACACAATCTTGCCTAAATTTTGGTAGAGGACGTTTCTTTGGTGAAGATCTTTCCTATTTCGGGTCCGACGTGTATATGCGGTACTCTAGGATCCGAAATAGCGGAAGAGGTTCCCAAAAAAACACCCTATAAAAAACTAAGCTCGCTTAATTCTTTAGAAGGTGTTTATCTTGGAGGAGATTTTTTCTATTTCGAATCCGACGTGTACATGTGGTACTCTAGGATCCAAATAACGCAAGCTTGCCTAAATTTTGGTAGAGGACGTTTCTTTGGTGAAGATCTTTCCTATTTCGGATCCGACGTGTACGTACGGTACTCTAGGATCCGAAATAGCGGAAGAGGTTCCCAAAAAAACACCCTATAAAAAACTAAGCTCGCTTAATTCTTTAGAAGGTGTTTATCTTGGAGGAGATTTTTTATTTTTCCATTCGATAGTGTGCATGTGGCACTCAGAGAATGGAAAAGTGAAAAATAAACCCAAGAAAAACACCTTTCTAAAGAATTAAGTCATCCAGGCGGCCTTATTGTAGGTTTCCTCATTAAGCTGCCCCTCTTTTTTAGCAACATAAAGAGCCGCGATAGCATCGCCTAAAACGTTTACCACTGATGAGACCATTTCTCTGATTTGGTCTACACCTGCAACTAGAGCTATGCCTTCTATTGGGAGGCCGATAGATGCTAGAACCACAGAGAGCATCACAATCCCTTGTCCTGGAATGCCTGCCGCACCAATTGCTGTTAGAAGGGAGGTGAAAATAAGAATACCAATCTTTAGCCAAGTAAGTTCTATTCCGTATGCTTGGGCGATAAAAAGTGCTGATACCGCCTGACCAATGGCTGCGCCATTCATATTAACCGTTGAGCCTAGCGCTAGGACAAATCCAGAGATATCTTCTGAAACACCAAGATTATCGGTCGCACATTCCATAGTAACTGGAAGGGTTGCCGCGGAACTGCTGGTTGTAAAAGCAAGAACAATCGCGTCTTTCATCCCTTTGAAAAATGGCAAAACAGGAGATTTTATCAAATACTTTAATATAAGGACAAAGACGCCAAAAAGCTGGGCAAAACATGCAATATAACAGCAAGATAAAAATTGCAAAAGTGGCAAGAGCACTTTTGCACCCACAGATCCTACCGCTGAGGCTATCAAAGCAAAGACCCCATAAGGAGCGAGCTTCATAATAATTTGCGCCAGTGTATTCATTACATTGGAAAGAGATTCGATAAAACCAAGCACTGGCTTCCCCTTATCCCCTGCTAAAACAATAGCCATCGCAAATAAAATCGCAAAGACAATGATCTGCATGATATTGCCCTCTACCAAGCTTGCAAATGGGTTTGCTGGGACAATCGATGCGATAAAATCTAACAGTCCAATACGTGCTGTTTCATTAACTACCGTCATATCGGTAATCAAATGCAAAGAGCTACCTGGTTTTAATATGTATGCAATAGTTATTCCTACAGAAACTGCAATAAGTGTGGTTACCATGTAAAACAAGACGGTTCGAAGACCGATGCGCCCTAATTTTTTTGGATCGTGAATATGGCAAATTCCTGTAACAATAGAGGAAAAAACTAAAATTCCAACAAGCATTTTTAGCAAGTCAATAAATATTGTACCTATTGTTGTCAGGGCGACAAACTGCTGCTTTGCAACCAGTCCAAATACAACCCCCGAAAAGAGCCCTATTAATATTTTTACCCATCCTTTCATAATGTTATCCTTCGTTTAACTCTGTTTTTCGTTCTATACTATTATGTATCTTTGCTATTAGTTTTTGGTATATCCCTTTGTCAAAAGTGACATCCATAGAAATCTGTATAGGAGTGACAAGAGCCTGCTCATCTACACTTAATTTCACATAATCTTTTGTGGTACACACCACATCTTCTGCGCCAAGATTTTTACATGTTTTATAAAAAACCTTAAAACCTAAAAATTTTTGATGGTCGGCAAGAAATTTTTTCTTAACAACTTTCAGGTCTAAATTACTCAGCTGTTTCATAAATGCTTGTGGGTTGCCAATTCCACAAAATACGCCTACCTTTTTGCCTAGGAGTCTATTATTTATTTTATCCAGGCTATACTGCGTGCCAAAACACTGTGCATTACTATAGCATAGCAGATCTCTTTTGACCAGCTCATAATTCTTTTCAGACTGCGCGCCGTGAATAATAAAAAAATCTACACCCGCCAATTTGGACAAAAGCTCTCTACGCATCCCATAGGGAACAAAGCCCCTTGTGAAAGGGTCGTCTGCTCTGACAAGCACTACTTGTACATCTTTTTTTAATCTCAAATATTGCATACCATCATCTAAGATAGCAGCTTTTTTACCAAGTGATGCGGCAAGTTTTGCAGAATTCTCCCGTCTTTTGCCCACGATAACAGAGGCCTTTTTACATTTTTGCTGTAGCATAAAGGGCTCATCTCCATCATCACTATCCTCTACCAGGCGGACCTCTCCTTTGCGCCTTGCCCGATATCCCCTTGTTAAGATGGAAAGATCATCTCGTGCTAAATCTTTTATCAATTTTGCTACAAACTCGCTCTTGCCTGTTCCGCCGCAAACAATATTACCTACAGAGATAATAGGTATTGAAGCCGTCTTTGTTTTAAAAATCTTAAATTGATAAAGAAGATGCCTTAAATATATTATCGAGCGATAAAAGAGAGCGCAGACATAAAGAGCGCCCCAACTTATTTTAAAACCCTTTTTTTCTTGCGCTTTTCCAACCCATTTTTCTAATTTGATCATAAGGCCACTATAATAACTATTTACACCTTAAAATTCCAGCGCTATACTTTTGCCTATGATGAGAGCTGGCATAATAGGTCATGATGGAATGTGTGGAAGAGAGCTGGTCAAGCTTTTAGAAAAACCGCCTAAAATATTTACCCGTTTTTGCCCGCTTGATTTTTCTGATATTGACGTTCTCTTTATGGCTATTTCTTCAAAAGATACTTATGCTATCGCTGAAAAGGCTCTAAATGAAAAGGTAAAGGTAATTGATCTTTCCTCTACTTTTCGAAACGATCCATCTATTCCCTTGATCCTTCCGACGGTAAATTCACAGCTTATAAACAATTTCTTTACACTGATTTCTCTGCCCAATTGCATCGTCTCTATACTACTTACCGCACTGGCTCCATTACATACAATCTCACCTATTTCCAAGATGATTTTATCCACTTACCAAGCAGCAAGTGGCGCAGGAAAAAAAGGGATCAAAGCCCTTAATTCTCATAAAACTATCGCTCCCTTCCCTTACCCACTCAAGGATAACCTCTTTTTACATGAATCTGAAAAAGGAGAAAACGGTCTTTGCGGAGAAGAAGAAAAGATTATATTTGAAACGCGAAAAATTCTTGATAGCCCAAAGCTTCCTATTTCTGTTCGATGCGTTCGCCTTCCTATAGCAAGAGTACATTCTATTCATGCTATTATAACTTTTGAACAAAAAATCCACAACGTTGAAGAGCTCTTAAAGCAAAACGATCACATTCAATTACACCCCTCTCCACACCCCCTTGTTGCAGAGCATTCTTCAAAGGTTTTTGTTGGCGATATCAGAGAAGATAAAAATAGTAAAAATACCTATGACTTTTGGATATGCGGCGACCAACTTATTCGAGGTGCTGCTTTAAATGCTTATGAAGTCTATCAATTTTTGCATAAAAAAAGCCTACTACCAAAGTAGCAGGCCTTTCAAAAAATCTGAATAAATTCTAAAAAGTCAGTTTATCAGACTCTCCGTAAGGAGACTCTGAATAGATAAAAGAATCTGATCAATCAAAAAATGCAATTGAGTTTACATAATCATACAAAAATCTTTTTCTTCCATAAGAAGTGCTAAAAACTGCCACCAATCTTGAAGGATCGTGTTTATGAAAAACAGGATAAATTTCATGATAGGTCATAGGAGTATAATCTACTGTTGTAAAATTCTTATATTCATCGAGCAAAAGATATGCCGTGCGAACATCACCTGTTTCACGCCATGCTGAATAATCAGATATTTGCTTTGCATGCTGCTTATAACCGCTAAACCAGGTTCCTTGAAGAAGTTTTGAGGAAAAATTTCTTAAAGGGGTCGATTCACATCTATAATCTAAAAAATCTTTAAACCCTTCTATATCATACCAGCCATCGCCTAAAATACCAATGGGAGTAAAAATAAACTCCTCAATAGAAACTTGATTTTCATACCTTTGTACAGTATCTGTAATATGCGTCTGCTCTAAATCGGAATTATCATCTGACATACGTATTTCACGATCTGATTTATTTGATATTCTTTTACGTCGAACATCAGTACCTACATTTACGCGACGAACAATCCTAATATTTTGACGAAAACTCTCGTAGGTATAAAAATGATCCTCATTGAAATCAACATAATCCCCTTCGTCTTTAGTAGGTATAGCGCGATCTGTTTTTACAACAATGCCACCTGTAAATACGTAAATATTAAGCCCTGGCACAAACCTCTCAATTTGTAAATTCGCAGACAAACAACTGGCAACCGATAACAGTAAACCAAACAACGCTTTTTTCATACATACATCCTTTGTTAAAAAAAATGAATTTTATAAAAAGATTGGTTTGCTGTCTATCTCTATTATTTCTTTTGTAGTAGGATGCGGGAAGGACAATCTTGCATGGTGCAAATGCATAGTCTTGGTACGCTTATTTGGCGCACCATATTTATGGTCACCCACAATAGGACATCCCATAAAAGCAACCTGCGCCCTTATCTGATGATACCTTCCAGTGGTAAGTTCAATTTCGTAAAAACGGTGATGTAAATGGCGATAATGTAAAATGGCTTCTTTGGAGAACACTTTTGGCTTATTATACACATCAGAAAAAAACTGCCGTTTTACCAAATGATGAACAAGCTCCCCCTCATCATATGGCAAAAGATGAGTAAGCTCTGCAATATAAAATTTTTTAAACTCCATATCTCGGATGGTCTTGTTTAAACGAGAAAGCGCCTTGCTCGTCTTTGCCATCACCAGAATACCGCTTACATGTTTATCTAGGCGATGAACAGGCATCAAATAGACATTACCCGCCTTCTTATCTCTCATTTTAATGTAATCCTTCATATCAGTAAGAATATCATCCATTCCCTCATTTGGAAGTGATGAAATGCCAGCTGGCTTGTCTATGATGAATAGGTGGTTATCCTCGTAAAGGATCATATCTTTAGTGCTCATTTTGCCTCAATACCTCGTATAAAATAATCCCTGCAGAAACAGAGACATTAAGACTATCACATATCCCTTTCATAGGGATAGAAACTTTTTCCCCTTTTATCCATTGCTCAGGCAATCCCCTGTCTTCCTGCCCCATCGCTATAAGGAGCGGGAACTTCATCTCTGTTTTTGTATACTCTTTTTTTGCATCAGGCGACGTGATTACTAAAGTAATTTTTCGCTCCTCTATAAAAGAAAAAGCCTCTTTTGTAGAACAGGTAACTATATCTAGAGATAAGCTTGCAGCAAGACTTGCTCGAATGGCATTTGGATGATAATGATCGACAAGGGGATCAACAAGCAGGACTCCATCTACTCCTGCGCCATCACAAGAGCGTAAGATAGCGCCAATATTCCCAGGTTTTTCCACACCAACCAAAGCAATAAAAAAAGACCCTTTTAATGAAGAGAGCTTTTTCTTTTCTTGAATGCCAATGCCAACAATCTCACCGCGCATAGAGATCTTTTCAAGGAGCGCTTTGGAAATGGGTATGCATTCTACCCCTTTATGATAAAGCTGATCAATAAAGGGGGTCGTTTCATGAAAAAAGACACTTTTAAGCTCGCCCGCTCTTTCCAGCTCCCTTTCCCCTTCGACAATATAGAGGCCTGTCTTTTTTCTCTCTCTACTTTTACGAAGGGATTCTAAAAACTTAATTTTTGGATTGGATCTACTGCTTAACAAAAGGGACCTCGTTATTTTTTACAAAATTATACAGCGCGTTCAATAAAAAGTCCGTTGCTTTTTGCTGCACCTCCTCTCTTTTAAGCCCTGTGAGCCCTGGAATCTTTCCTACAAAAAGGCTATCTTTACCTCCAATTGCTCCAAAGACCTCTCCCACCCGATCTCCATCTGGGCCCGCATCGCCGGTAACTGCAATGGCAAAATCACTTTTTGCTCTTTTTAGCGCACCCATACACATCTGTTTACACACATCCAGAGAGACCGCAGTCTTTTCTTTGATAAGAGCATCGCTCACCCCCAAAACATCGACCTTCATAGCATCACAATACGTAACAAAAGAGCCTAAAAAGTACGCAGAGCTTCCAGGTAATTTTGTAAGCGTCGATGCAATCAATCCGCCTGTACAACTCTCAGCAAGCGAGAGAGTCCAATTTTTTTTTATAAATAGCTGCTGTAAATGCTTCAAAGGCATAACTCCAAATCTTTGACTGTTTCTATTTTCTCTTGTGCAAGCGCCTCAGCGTTATTTCCTACTCGAAATGAAGCTCTATATTCTTTGCCATGGATAGTCATCTTACAAGGTTTTGTTTTCTTTCTTACAAAAGCCCTCATCTGTTTAAATATTTGTGCCTCTCTAAAGTGGTCTTTGGTATTTGCCACCTCTCCATCCCTACTAAATAATACTGGGTAAGAAAGGCTTATTCCAAAATCAACACTTCCCACTCCAAAAGTATTTTCCAAAATTTTTTTATCCGATGTAATCATAAAAGCAAAAGGTTTGATTTCTATCACAGGAAGTTGCTCCCTTGCAATTTTCCCACGGCCAGGAATATCTATAAAATGAAAATGATCTTTTGATAGAGCAAAACCTAAAGCGCAAACTCTTTCCGAGACTATTTGCTCAAGCACCGCTTTACGATAAATCACAGGATCCTCTACCACCTTTCCTAAAAGAACATAAAAACCAACTGGTAAAAGCTCCATCAACTCTTCTTTTGTGAGCAATAGGTAATAACTGACATAACGGGAGGCCTGAAACTCACTGTTTGACGGCATAAGACTTCTCTTTGCTAAAAATAATTATAAAAGCGCCTAAAAAGATCATCGCATCGGCAATATTAAATATCCCATACGATCTCCCCCAAAAGGTAAAATGCAGCATATCCACTACAAACCCGTACAATAATGTGTCTAACACATTTGCAGTCGCTCCCAAAAGAATAAGTAGATAGGCAAACATATTTTTCTGCATCGCTTTTGATCGCACTAGCAAAAAGGCAATAGCGCCAATAAAAAGAACACGCAAAACAAAAATAGATGATTGAAAAGAGGCAAACATCCCCCACGCCATTCCTCTATTTTGAACGTATGATAAGTCAAAATGAACAAAAGGTAAAACTTGCATATGAAAAAAAACATCACCAACAGAACCAGCATTCATCACATACTGTTTCAGCAAAAAATCAAAGAGGAAGAATAAAAGCACTCCCACAAAGGC
>JAJACI010000002.1 GCA_022601595.1 Chlamydiia bacterium
CGATCTAACATACATCTATCGTGAGTAATCAATACAATAGCGCCGGGAAATTCTAAAAGGCTTGCCTCTAATGTTTCCAGAGTTTTTATGTCTAAATCGTTAGTAGGCTCATCAAGTAGCAGTACATCTGCCGGCTGCAGCATTAAATGAGCAATAGTAATACGAGCGCGCTCGCCGCCTGAAAGGGTGGAAAGTGGCATAGGAAGAGATTCTGGAGAAAAGAGGAACCTTTTAGCCCAAGCATTAATATGAATTTTTGATCCTCTAAAGTTCACATACTCGCTGTTTGGGCAAAGGGCATCTTTTAAAGAGAGGTGAAGAGGAAGCTGCATTCTATGCTGATCAAAATAGACAACCTTCAACCCTTCTGCCTTTTTAATTGTACCAGTACCTGGTTGTAACTCTTCACAAAGCATCTTAAGAAGCGAGGTCTTACCACAACCATTTGGTCCCATCAGGCCAAGCCTTGATCCTGGTGAGAGCATAAAATTCATATCTCTAAATAGCTCCCTTCCCCCAAGGGTTAGGGAAAGATTTTTCACCGTTATCAATTTTCTTGTTTCACGATCGGTTGTGACAAAGTCAATTTTCGTCTCTGTCTGCTTATTCCGTCTCTTGATCTCTGCATAGTCAGAAAAAAGTTCATCCGAAGCATCTATTCTAGAGCGAGCTTTGGTAGAGCGAGCTTTTACCCCAGCCCTCAACCAGTCTGTTTCTCGCCTAACTTTTCCGGCCATTCTCTTTTCTTGCTCAAGTTGTCCATCCATAAACTTCTGCTTGTGTAAAAGAAAGTCTTGGTAGGATCCTGATGTAGAAAAGGACCCATCTTTATAGGTTTTGTCAATTTCAATAATCCTATTGGTGGCATGCTCTAAAAAATAACGGTCATGACTGACCAGTAAATAGGTAAGCGCCTCCCCTTTTAAAAATTTTTCTAGCCATTCAATTCCCTCTAAATCCAGGTGATTGGTAGGTTCATCTAAAAGGAGCACATCAGGATGTTTGATAAGCTCTACAGCAATGCTAAGGCGCTTTTTCCATCCGCCTGATAATTTTGCAGCAGATTCTTCCATTCCCGTGAATCCTAACTTCTCAAGGAGCATTTCGGCCTGTCTATCCTGATCATACTCAGGGATATCTGCTCCCATAGCAGCTATCACCACCTCCTTTGGAGAAATATCTAGAAATTCACAAGACTGAGCAACATATCCCACTCGCAGCCCGCGCTTTGCAGCAAGCTCTCCACTGTCTAATGACTCCTGCCCCACTAAAATCTTTAGCAAAGTGGACTTGCCACACCCGTTTAGACCTATAAGACCTATACGATCCCCTTTTGAAATAGTAAATGTTAAATCCTTAAAAAGCTCCTGAGAGCCATATGATTTGGACAAAGATTGGAGGTTAAATAGTGTAGTCATACAAAAAGCATAGCACATAGGCAATAAAATTGCCTATTTAAGTTGACAATACAATCATAATAATGATTAAACCACAGTATATGAGTAAAATTGATGTTTTAATAGTTGGAGCTGGCCCCACAGGACTTGTACTTGCCGGTGAGTGCAAAAGGTATAACCTCTCCTTTAGGATAATTGATAGCGCAAAAGGCCCATCTACTGTTTCAAAGGCTACTGCTGTCCAGGCACGAACTTTAGAAGTGCTTCAAATAATGGGTATCCATAAAAAGTTTTTAGAGATAGGCACCCATATCAAAGGGGCAAATATCTATAGCGCACATAAAAGGCGCGGCCATCTTAATTTTTCAGCTATCCCTTCCCCCTTTTCTTTGGTAATTGGTTTAGAGCAAAATAAGACAGAGGGGATTCTCTTAAAACACCTTGAAGATGCAGGTGGATCGGTAGAAAGATCTACCACCCTTCTTTCCTATGAAGAGCGTGATGGATCTATTTTTTGTACTACTGACAAAGCGGTCATTGAAACTCAGTATCTTGTTGGATGTGATGGCGCTCATAGCGCTGTTAGAAAATCTATGGGCTGCACTTTCAAAGGGGAGCAATTTACAGATATCTTCTCTTTAGCTGACATAGAAATGGATTGGGAGCCCCCCCATAACCAGTTACACGTTTTTTTAGAGAAAAAAGGTACCCTTGCTATGTTCCCCCTTTCAGAAAAAAATCGCTTTCGAGCTGTGTTTCTTCTTGAAAGATTAAGAGGCAAGCTAAAAGAGTCAGACTCCCCTCAGCATGGCATTATTGATGACAAAGAAATTAAAGATCCTACATTAGAAGAGTTGCAAGCAGTTATCCACTCTTTTGTAACAGGCAAAGCTACCGCTAAAAACCCGCGCTGGATGGCTAACTTTCATATTAATAGTAGATTATCAAACACCTACCAAAAAAATAACGTCTTCCTATGCGGCGATGCAGCTCATATCCATAGCCCTATAGGCGGACAAGGGATGAATACCGGCATACAAGATGCTTTTAACCTTGCATGGAAACTTGCTTATACCTGCAAAGGATATACAGAAAATCCTAACCTATTAGAGACTTATGCGGCAGAAAGACATACTTTAGGGAAAAAACTCTTAAAAGCTACAGAAAAAGCCTCGTTTATGGTTACCACCAATAACCCCCTTATCAAATGGATGAGAAAATATATTATTTCTTTGCTCCTCTCCTTTTCATCTATCCAAAATAAAATAGTAACAGCCATTTCACAAGTGAACATTGGCTATCCAAATAAAAGAGCGCCCAATTTCCCTCTCACAGATTCCGATTTATTTACCAAACAAGAAAAATCTCAAAAGTTCCAATTAGTTCTTTTTAATCTAAAAGACACCCCTTTCAAACACCCTCACGTAGAAATCTCCCATGCAAAAGATCTATCCAAAACAAAGGCTATCCTTATAAGGCCCGATGGATATATCGCTCTAATAGATTACCCGCCATTTAAAAAGCTTACTTCCTATAAAATCTAATAAGATCTAATACATCTCATCAATAGTATTTTGCGTAGAGATAATTTCCCACTTACCATCTTTTTCTTTGAAGACATGGGTTAACATTCCTTTATAAACAAAGCCCGGCATCTTTTCTTCTTCAAAAACCCTTGGAGCGCTATCCACCTCATAATTTACATACCCCATCACAATCCCTTTAGCAACAAGTAACAATTGCAATCCCTCTACCCGAAAAATAGAATTGTGTAAAAACGTATCATTCATATGGTTGTAATAATCTTGGATCGATTTCTTTCCTATGTAACACTCTCCACGATTAGTTACCAAATTACTTTTCTTGCCAAAATCTTTGGTAAACCCGCGCGCATGATTTTCATTCCAAGACTTCATATAAGCCTCAATTACATGAACCATTTTTTTCCCATCTTTAGGGCTGATCCCTTGATCTATTGAAAGGTTTTCAACCGCAAAACCATTCATCCATGGAAAAAATATTAAAAATAGGATCAACATTGTATATCTTTTCATAAAGCTCCCCTACATAAAGTATTTTGTGTAGAAGTGATTTTCCAAGTACCTTCCTCCTTTATCAAAACATGGGAAAAAATACCCTTCATCTGTAGATCTGGATCTTTTTTTACCTCCCAGCTAACATATGCTATTACAACTCCTTGACCAACCTCTTTTAATTCTCTATTGGTAACTATAAAGGTAGTATCTTTTAAAAATCCGTCAAGAATTTCAATATGCCTTTCTTCAACCGCTTCTTTTCCATGAAAATGCATCGCAAAAATATTGATAAAATCAGTATCGGCAGTAAACGTATCTGTAAATCCTTTTCCACTATGATTATTCCATGCATCAACATACTTGTCTACCGACTTATAAATAGCTGTCTTATCACTAAGGCTTACCGCAAAAGCCATCTGAAAAGAGAATAAAAATAACAAAATAGTTTTCATGTAAGTCCTTTGTATAGAAAAAAATACACTTTATCAAAGGGCATATTTAAAAACAATACATAAATTTTTAGATCATGACCGTTAAAATGGCGCATTATTCAATAACTCATAGCCACTATAGAAGATAAATAAGATTTCTGATATCTATAAAAATGACAAATTAAATGACACATTAGAGGTATCTATGCTTGTTGAAAAAATTATCTTCTATCTTCTTTTGATTGATAGCATTGGATGTAATCTTATCGTTTGGCTCGGGGACAAGTGGTACCTAAAACACGTAAGATGGTTATCTCGCTATTTCCCCCCTGCAAAAGGGTGGTCTCTTTACTATTTGATTTTGGTCTTGTGGATAGGCTCTATACTATACAGAATGTACTAAGTTAAACTCTATTTAGAGCGCTGCGCTCTCCCTTTGCTCCTTAAACAATGTACGAAAAGCTTCGTTTTCTTCTCTCCTTAATGCGCCTATTTGGAGCGACAAACAAGTAAGTGCTTCCTTTTTAGAAATCCCTTCTTTCTCCATTAAAAATCTAACCCTTTCATTGATATTTGCCTCTCTCTGCTCTTGAGCAATAGGAACGTCTATCTTTGAAAACGCACGGTTACAATCTGTAAATACTTTTTCCGCTATTTCTTTAATATTCAAAAGGGTTGCTCTGTTTGGAGCAGTCTCTCCTGCCTTTTGATAGAATTGTAGAGCTTGATCTTTTTTTACCTCTAGTTTTTCAAGTCTTTCCTTCAAACTATCATACAAAGTGGGTGCCTCTGTTGAAGCCTTGTCGGAAAGTTTCCCTATATCTTCTAAAAATGTAGCAATGCATTTCTCAGCCTTTCTTTCGCGCTTTGCTATTGTCTTTTGCTTTTCTTGTGCTGCTTTTTCAGCAGCTTGTTCATCTATAGCTCTTTGTGCCTCTTTTGCTTTTGCTTTTTCTGTTTCTAATTGCTTGTTTAAAGCATTTAGCGCCTTTTCCTCTTCATATTGCGCTTGTAAAACTTTTGGGGGACTCTCTACTGGGGGACCCTCTGCTCTTTTCTTTTTTTTCTTCTTTTTATTCCGTTTTTTTGGTTGCGAAGTTGGTTGCGAAGTTGGTTGCGAAGTTTGTTTATCTTGAAGCTCTTCTAGTAAGTCATCAATACTACGATGATCAACTATACTATTCCCATGCGTTTTCAGTCGTATTTCAGTCAGCTCCTGATCAAAATAATTTTTTATAGATTTCAAACTATCTTTGAAAACGTCTTTCTCCTTCATCTTAATAAATGGATCTAATTCATATAGAGTACATGCCCTGGAAAAATGATCTGATCTTAGATCCTCTAAAACTTCAGGATTCTCATCAGAGTATTTTTTTGCAAGAGCTCTAGCAAAATTCCTTTGTGGTTTTTTTGCATATGATTCAGGTGATAAATCTAACTTGTTTAAAACTTCTTTTTCTACTACTTCTTTTGCTGCCTCTATCATTTGCTCTGGAGTTACACCAATAGCATCCAAGCTGAATTCAGGCACAAAGTAAATTTCCTGATCCTTGCTCGCACCCCCTCCACTCACTGATGGTGTACAAGCATGCTCTAATAAATCCAAAAGGCCTTTTTCAAAAAATACAGAGCTAGTACCTTTACAATATCTTTCTTCTTGATACTCTTCGATCAACTCATCGCATAAATCCTGAAGAAATGCTTTTTTATCAGGCCCCTCTGGCACATGTAAATTCGCCTTATTCTTCTCATAATATTTTAACGCAAGCTCCCCTCCTTTTCTATAGTAAGCATCACCATATACTCCTCTATGCTCCTCCATCCATCTATCTAGTTCAGAAGCGATTCTCACTTGTGCTATTGGATCTATTCTTTCTCTTAAAAATTGATCCAATTTAGAATTCCCATCTGCCCTTGTTGGTGTTACACCAACTACCCTAGCAGTACTTACGTCCATCATTTAGATCCTCTTTTAACATTAGCCGTTAATCATAGCTTCAAATTCAATAAAGATCAATAATTAATAACCTAAGCGTTCTTTCTGTTAAGAAAAGTAAAATCTACCACTGATTTGCAAAATGTTTCTTTGATAAAAAAGACAGAAAATATCACCCCAATTACCCCTATTCCAATCAAAGTATAAAACACATGCTGGTAATTTCCAAGGGTCGCTATGCCGCTTTCTGTTAAATGATCTAAAAATATGCCCAGTAATGGGGCGTTGATAGCAGAAATGGACATGATCACCGCATTGGTCAATCCAAATCCTACAGCAATAAATTGCGGCTTGAACTGCTCTGCTGTGATTGCATAGAGGGCACTTATCCCACTAGCTCCTATTCCTAGGAGAAAAAAACCCACTTGTAATAATAGTTTGTCGTTTATAAAAACAACTATAGTAATCGCAACAAGCGCTATAATGCTGCATCCACAAATAACGCTTTTACGGCGCTCATAAAAATCGGAAATCAAACCCACTAAAGGGCAGCCCGCAGCAAATCCAATCCACGATATGGTCAACATATTCGATGCCGATTGAGGGGAAATCCCTTTTAAGGTTAAAAAGATCCTCCCTTCATTTTCTGTTAAATACTCTATAGAAAAATAGATGCATGTTGCAGATATTGCAATTACCCAAGGCTGAAATCTGGTAAAAAGTCTTTTTAAGGAAACAGTAACTTTTTCATGTTTTGCTAAAACAATGTATTTCCCCGATTCGTGCTGATTGTTTTCCACAAAAAGAAATACTAAGATAGAAATTACCATTCCGATAATTCCTAAGCTGAAAAAAATCATCCTCCAAGTTATTCCTCCAATTTCAGAAAGGGAGGAAAGTGGTCCCGCCGCCCCCATTGGACCAAGTGTTCCTATAAACTGAGATAGCCCTATAAAAATAGCGCTATAACGGCGGGGCATCCAGTCGGTTACTGACATGAGCAGACAAATAAAACCAAAAGATGCTCCAAAACCCATTAGCATTCTACATAAAAAGGCAAACCTAAATCCGTGTGCATAAGAAAAAGCAAAGGCAGATAGCCCGCATAAAGCCGCTGCAAAAAAAAGAGATTTTTTTAATCCAAAATTTTCAACAATAATTCCAACAGGTATTTGCATCAGCCCATATATTAATAAAAATATAGTAGTGCTCAACAAGGAAAACTCAAAAGAGGTTATGTGCAAATCATCCATCAAATGATGTTGAAAAGTGCCTACAACGGTTCGTAGCATAAATTCGTACATGAAAAATATGGCGCATATAAACCAAACGATAAAGCCTTTTATTTTAAATTTATTCTCAACCATATAACCAATCTACCCAATATAACTATCAGGTTGATTTTTATCCCATTGCTCAATAACCGTTTCTGCCTTATCATAATCTAAAAAAGAGGCAATTTTAAAAATAGGCAACCCTTCATGGATTAAAGGAGAGGTATTTAGACCTACCACCGTACCTTTTTGTCTTGATTTAATATATTCCGATACATCTGATCCAAACGGGTCTGATATTGTCCCAATTCTTTCCCCCACCTCTATTGTCTGCCCAAGCGTAACATCTGTTCTTAAAATGCCAGCTTTATGCGCAATTATCCAATCTTCATCTCTGGAAAATATAGGGACAATTTCTTGGACAGGATCTTTAACAAGCATGTCAATCGCTCCCATCACATTCTTGATACCATCCACCCCTAGCTGAATGACATTTTCATCAAAACGCATCGCCTCTCCTGCCTGATATACCAACATCAATATATGCAGTTCTTCTGCCGTTTGACGTAGCTTATTCTGCTTTTGTGGAATGTTAGTAATCACAGGAGTTCTAAAAAGCTTTGCAAGCTTTCTTGCTTTTGTATTTTCAAAATTACAATAAATTTGAGGAAGGATATTATGATTGATTCCACCTGTTTGCAGCTCAATGCAAAAATCTGCTTTTTTAAATATCTCTTCGGTTACAATTTGCGCTATCCTCTCCCCATAAGAACCCTTGTCATCTCCTGGAAAGCAATTTGTCAAATCCTTGCCTGTAGGAAGGGTTGCTGGATAATGGGTTAACCCAAATACATTCATAACAGGTATGGCAATAATTGTTCCCGCAAGCTCTGACACGTCAATATCAAGTACCAACCTATTTGCAATCTCTAATCCATTCAGCTCCGTCCCCTTTAACCCAGAATATACGACTAAAACAGGGCCATCTTTTTTCCCATGTATTACTTTAATCGGCATGAATAGGGGAGAACAAGAATACCTTTCTGGTAAGGGCATAGCCAGATTTACTACCTCTCCTGGATGAATATTTGTTCCACAAATTACTAGTTTAGAATTTTTTTTTGACATCAACACTCTCTTTGACCTTGCGATAACACACTATAGAGTCTCTTTACATAAATTTCAACCCGTTAGGGATGCCGTTACTCTAAAATCGGATTTATAAGAAATCTGGGAGATTATAAAACTGCTCGTTTTTCAGAGTCTCCTTAAGGAGACTCTCTATTGCGAATGTCCTTCTGAAGTCTGTGAATAAAATGATTCGTTTTTATCCGCTCCTCTCCTAAACGTAGCTGAAGAACATGTAGCGCTTCTTCAAAAGGTATGCCTAGCCTCTCTTGTATGTTTTTTATTTGTTTGAGTATACCTTGCTCTTTTTCTGAAATGTTAGGAGAAGGAACAGACTCTTTCCCTGAAACTGGAAGGGAAGGAACAGACTCTTCAACAGAAACTTGAGGAGGGGTAAAAGCATCCTTTATCGGCTCAAAGTTTTTGCTTAAAGTATCGAATACGCGCCTGGCCGTATCTTTTATAGCTGTAAGTTTTGGTATATTTTGAACATTACCTTCCTCTTTAGCTTTTTGCAAATACTCTTCAGCCTTTTGGTATTTTTGATCAGCTCCTTCTATTTCACCTTCAAGAGCGGTAAAGATCTCTTTTGCCTGTGGAGCTTCTCTATTTGCTTGAAAACGAGCGATCTTTTGTTGAAAGTTATTTATAAAAAAATCAGCCTTTTTTTCACGTTTTGCTTGAGCTTTTCTCTCTTTTGCAGCTCTTTTTTCCCCTTGTATATCCTCTACTTTTTTTTCTTTAGGAGAAACAGGCACTTTTTCACTAGATGGTGCGGCAGCCTCTTGTTGTACGGCGACTGCTTTTTTCTTTTTCTTTCTTCTCTTCTTTTTCTTTTTCTTTACACCAGTATCGTCTTTTTTAGTGCCTTCTATATCTTGTACCCTACTATCTATATCCTCATGATTACCATCAGCAATAACATTTGCTGCCTCTTCAAATCCGCAAATAAAATCATCATAATCCTCCGAACTTAGTGTATTATCAGATGTTTTGTTAAAATACTTTTTTACAAAATATTTCTTACACACTTCTTCAACTAAACTTCTAACCCCCTTTTTTTGATGATATGTACGAATAAACCTTATTTTATTTTTTCCATAATAAAGGAGGGCGGCATCTCCTCCCATTACATATTCTTTACAAGTCTCCCAAGAAGGTTGCACCTCTAACCACTTCTGCCTCATTTTTTTTATCTTTTCGTCTGTATCTAAAATAGCTCTTTCTGATAAAAATTTTTCTAAATGCTGTGTTTGTGCAGTGCTTATGATTACTAAACTGTTTTGTAGTATACCACTAGTCATTTGACTCTCTTTTGTTCATAATTAACTATCGTAAATAGTAAATTAAAAATAATTAACCAACAATAACTTTTACCGTATGTTCAAGTCCATAAGTAAAATTAAAATAATCCATATAACTTTTAGTGCTATTAGATGAAGTATTGAAATATTCCTCTACACCATTGTCCCCACATACTCTGTCTATTAGCCTTCTACACCCTCGATGTTTATATATATATACATAAACCTCACTTTATTAGACACATAGTAAAGAAAAGCAGAATCTCCTCCCATTACATATTCCTTAGACTTCAACCAAGTAGGTAGCGAATCAGCCCAGTTCCGTCTCATTTCTTTTATCTTTTCGTCTGCATCTAAAATAGCTCTTTCTGATAAAAATTTTTCTAAAGGCTTTTTTTCTGCGGTGCTTGCTAAACTGTTTTGTAGTACACTAATAGTCATTCGAAATCCTTTTATTCATAATTAAATAATATACATAGTAAATTAAAAACAATTAATAAACAACCAATAAAAAAGCCCCTCCTTTTAAAATAATTTTTTTGCAGAGTCTTGTTGAAAACAAAACCCCTCTCCTGTTATATAGTCATTACCGTTTCTTATGACGCACTAAGCAAATTTTTGTAGCTTTTTGATAAATGCATCTTGCTAATATTTATAATATTAGCTCGCTGAATGAATCAAAATTCCCTCAAAAATTCATTGAACAGTACGCCATATGAAACGCTAACGACTATACAAAGATATTAATTGGGTATATTTAAAATGAAAAAAGCTCTTTTAGCCATATTTTGTGCTGCTCTTTCCTGTATAGAGGCCACCACCTTTACCGTAACTAATAGCACTGATCTTGGCCCCGGTTCTTTTCGTCGCGAGCAATTAAGTGCAACCACTACTGGAGATATTGTCCAATTTGATCCAGCCAATTCCCCCTTTTCCATTACCATTGGTTATCCAACCATAGGTTTTTTTAACACTATTTCCATTGATATCAACACCTCTTCGATAGTATTTGAAGCCGCAAGTGCTTATGGGTTTGATTTTTTTGGCGGAACAGGAACTGATGATAATATCACCATCACAGGAGATTCAGGAAAACTAGATATTGGTTTAAATATAGGAACAGTGGCGTCTCCTCGCGGATTTACAAAGCAAGGGGGATCAACCTTTGCATTGAGTCATGACAATACTTTTACCGGTGGTGTGCTCTTAGAAGGCGGCACCTTTCAGCTAGGTGGTGATAATGGAATGGGTCCAGGAGAGCTTGTAATGAGCGCGGGCACCACTTTAATAGTAGACAATGGAGTCACTGGGCCAAATCATATTTCCTTAAAAGAAGCTGGGTCCATGACTTTTTCTGTAGGAGCGGTGACCCCTACTGATTCGGCCTCCTGGTCAGGTCTTATTGATGGACCAGGAACGCTTGTAAAAACAGGAAGTGGGATCCTTACCTTAACAAAAGATACCAACGCTTATACTGGAGGAACTCTTGTTTCTCAAGGGACCTTAAAACTAACAGGGTTTATCAATACTACAGAGCCTGTAACCATAAATGGAACATCTATTTTTGATATCAGTGGAGTAACGCCCACCACCAATTATACCATTGGCGATTTAGCAAGCACAACTGGAAGCAGTATAGAGCTGGGATCCAATAGTTTTACTTTTGGGGCAAGCGCCAACAACACTGTGGGCGGAGCCATTAATGGATCAGGTAGCTCTGTAACCAAACAAGGAATTGGTAGTGTCATTTTTACTGGAAATAGTACCTATGATGGAGGAACAACCATTACAGAAGGATCATTAGCTATTTCAGGTGGAGGGACCCTTAATGTCACAGGCGCTGTATCAGTGACAGGCACTTCCTCTATTTTTGACATAAGCGGGATAACAGCAACCAATTTAACCATTGGAGATCTTTCTACTGTTTCAGGAAGCACTCTAAACTTAGGTAGCAAGAGCCTTACTTTTGGTACTGCTACTGCAACTACAACTGCAGCTGGAATTATTACAGGGACCGGAGGGTCGATAGTCAAACAAGGAACGGGTACAACCATATTACTTGGAGAAAATACTTTTACTGGCGATATAACCATAAGCGGCGGCACACTTACCATCGGCAGCAATAATGCATTAGGAAATGGGGGCACCCTTACCATGGATCCAAACACTTCTCTGACAATAAATGGCGGAGTAACAGCATCCAATGATATTTTGCTTCCCCTTGCCGGAGAGCGTATTTTCACTGCAGAATCAGGGAGCGGAGCAGTATTATCTGGAACCATTGAAGGGGCGGGATCATTGAATAAAGAGGGTGGTGAAACACTCACCCTTTCTGGAGAAAATACCTATAGCGGCGGCACCACTATTTCAGAAGGGACACTAACTATCACAGGGTCTCTTTTAGATACAGGATCTGTAACGGTAAACGGCACCTCTACTTTTGATATAAGTGGAGTGGTAACGTCCCTTACGGTAGGTTCTTTAGATTCGGTCTCTGGAACCACAATAAAACTCGGAACAAAGAGTTTGATTTTTGGAACAAATATAGATAATAACACCATTGCAGGAATCATTGCAGGAACAGGTGGATCTATAGTCAAACAGGCAAGTAAATCGGTTACTTTATCAGGAGCAAACACCTTTTCAGGGGGCACGTCCTTAGAGGAAGGTTCTATTATTCTAAATAATAGCACAGGACTGGGATCAGGGGCACTTACCATGGCTACTGGCACCAACTTAACACTAAATGATGCAATAGCAGCATCCAATTCTATTTCATTACCCGCAGCGGGCGGGAGAATTTTTACGGTCTCCTCAGGAGATACTGCAACATTGTCAGGAGTAATTAGCGATCAAGGATCTTTAGAAAAAACAGGCGGAGGAACGCTTACCCTTGCAGGAACAAACACCTATAGCGGCGGAACCACTATCACTGAAGGAACAGTTGCAGTGACAGGGTCGCTTTCCAGTACAGGATCTGTAGCTGTAAATGGCTCCTCCTCTTTTGACATAAGCGGTGTGGGATCTGCTCTTACCATTGGTGATTTAACGGCTGCACCTGGCACCGAAATAAAAATCGGTGCAAAAAGTTTAACGTTTGGAACAGCAAACAATGCCACCATAGCTGGAATTATCAGCGGAGATAGTGGCGGCACTATTACTAAAACAGGCACCGGATCGGTTACTTTATCAGCAACCAACACTTTTGCAGGAACCGTAAATGCCTCCCAAGGAACTCTTGTGGTAAACGGTGTGCTCCCTGGGGATGTCTCGGCTGCAAATAGTGCTACGATAAAAGGGACAGGATCTATCGGAGGAAAGCTCTCTATTGCAAGCGGAGCCACACTCACTCCAGGAAATTCTATTGGAACCATTACGCTAGGGAGCCTCTCTTTAAGCGCAGGCTCTACCACAGAAATAGAATTTGATCCTCTAAGCAGCTCGGTAATAAATGTTACCGGCGCGGCCGCCCTTGCCGGAGAGCTGACTCCTGTTTTTGATGCGGGAGATTATCCCCTTACAGGGAGCTATGAAATCTTAACAGCAAGCTCCATAACAGGAACATTTGATAGCATTAGCAGCGGCCTTCCAGATTTTGTTTTCGCTCTTGATTATACAGGAACCACAGTTACTTTAACATACACCAACCCTATTCCTACCGATGGTCTCACAGGAAATTTACTAAAATTTGCAAATTATCTAAATACGTATTCTACCATCAATGATGATTTTATTGCACTTGCAGCCCTTTCAGGAGACGCTTTATACAATGCCCTTAACAGCGCCTCCCCTGCAAGAAATGCTTTTCCCACTTATGTATCTCAAATGACAGCATTTACTTTAAGCCATAATTTAAGCAACTATTTAGATGGGAAAAGGTTTTTAAACTCTTATGATATTTCTGGAGAGATTGCAGATATTTGTATGTCTAACCAAAATCACTGGCAATCTTCTAATACCTACTGGAACCAATCAGAAAATAATAATGCTCAGCCACAATATTGCTTTTGGATAGATGGATTTGTCGATTTTGCAAATGGTGGCGCGGAAAACCAAAATGTACCTTTTGATTTTATCACCGGCGCCGTGCTTGTTGGAGTTGATTTTGAAAGCGCCTATAAAGAAAATATTCTTGGTATCGCTGCCGGTTACGCAAACTCCTGGGTGGAGGATAATAGAGGAATGGGGTCATCTGACATATCATCTCTTGCAGCCACCATATATACCGATTATATGTACGATATATTGTATATGCAAGGAGCTTTTTGGGCAGTGCTTGAGTTAACTAATAATCAAAGAATCATTTCCTATCCAGGAGTGCATGCCAAGGCTACATCGAATTTTACTGGGTGGCAAATCAACCCTCACGTAGAACTTGGAGTTAGTGTAGGCAATAAAATGCTTGATGTTCAACCTTATATTGCCTTTGACTATGTGCAAAATCAGCAAGATGGCTTTACCGAAACAGGTGCTGGCACTTTTAATATGACTCAAAAAGCCCAGAAATCTTCTATGCTACAAACAGAGGTGGGGATGAGATTCTACCAAGGGGTGAATAGATGCTATTACCGCCTGGGAATCAAAGAAAAGATAAGTTTCATCAACCGAGTCCCTTTTGACACAGGAAAAGTTACTACCGCTATTTTTAATGTGGATCATTTTGTTACGCTAACCTCTTTTACTCAAACTCAAACCCTTGCTGCCGTAAGTCTCTCGCTATTTATTCAAGCTGGAAAAGAAAAAAACACCATCATCTCCATTGGTTATGACGGCCTTTTTGGAAACCAGTATGTATCTAATGGAGCAAACCTAACTATCTCCACCTCATTTTAATATTTGAAAAGAATGGCTCGTAACTGTTATAAAACAATTCTCTAATTGGATATATAGAATATGAAAAAAGCCCTTTTCGTTTTATTTTTTGTAGGTTTTACCTCTATACAAGCTGTACCTTTTACGGTGACAAATGACAGCGATTTTGCCCCTGGATCATTTCGTATTCAAGCAGGAAACGCTGGTGCTGATGCATTCAATATCCTTGACTTTGATGGGGATTATACCATTGCCATTGAAGATCCAGTAATCCCATTAAACAGCGCTTTTACCATTGATTTTTCTACCCATGACATTACCTTTTCTGGAGGAACAGCAAACCCAGGTCTAAGCATAACAAATGGTGTTACACCCACTTTAACCTCTTCCGATAACACCTCTAGCCTAACCATTAATGTAAACATTGGAGAAACTCTTGCCCCTGGCGGCTTTATTATTACCGATAAGGCCAATGTTGAATTTAGCGGGGTAAATACTTTTACTGGCGGGATAACCATACAAGTGGATGAATTGATATCACAAGGAAGTGTTATCTTGAGCAACAATCAAGGTCTTGGAACTGGAAATGTGTTATTTGCTCAAGGCACCTTACATCTAAACGATACTATCACCATGGCAAATGCTATTGACCTATCGGTAGGTATAGGCGCTCGACAAATAAATGTTGCAGGTGGAGGGTCCGCTACTGTGTCAGGAAATATGATTGGAGCAAGCTCGCAAACGCTGTATAAACTTGGCAATGGAACCCTCTTTTTAACTGGGGTAAACACCTCCTCTAGCCCAATAACTATTTCCGAAGGGACATTGGCTTATAAAGATGGAGGACTCTCTTCCTCAACAGGTGATGTACTGATTAACAATACAACCTCGCTTGATATTTCAGCTATTTCAGCCTCTGGTACTACTGTTGCAGATCTTTCAGCCGTCTCTGGAACCACTATCGTTTTAGGAGGTAAAAGCCTCACTTTTGGAACATCATCAAGTACTGAAATTGCAGCAATTGTATCAGGTAGTGGCGGATCTTTAGTCAAGATAGGAGATGGCACCGTTACCCTTTCCGGTGTGAATACGTATACCGGAGGAACATCCCTGGATAACGGATCCCTTTCCCTAAGCAATAATGCAGCTTTAGGAACAGGGGACCTTACCATGCAAAGTGACACTACATTGCTTTTCGATGGCGTTACCAGTTTAGCTAATAATATAATATTCAATGAAGCAGGAACAAGCTCTTTGAATATTGGAGCAGGTGAAACAGCTACATTAGACGGAATTATTAGTGGAGTAGGTACTTTTGAGAAACAAAATGAAGGAACCCTACAATTAGAAAGTGCAAATACCTATAGCGGCGGAACGGCGCTTACAGATGGTACTATTATTCTCAATAATAATACCGCAATGGGATCAGGAGCATTGACCTTTACTAATGGAACCTTACAAGTTGATGGAGGGATCACTGCAGGAAATACCATTACCCTTGGCTCTGGAACCTCTCGAACAATCAGCGTTCTTACAGGAGATATAGCAACACTCACAGGAGTGATTAGCGGGCCGGGCTCCCCCCCTTTGATTAAATCAGGCGAAGGGACGCTTAACCTCTCTGCTGTAAATACGTATACAGGAGCGACCACCATTTCTCAAGGTACACTTGCCTATACTGGCGCAGGATTACCCTCGGCTACTGGTGATATGCTTATCCAAGGGACATCTACCTTTAATATTTCAGCTATTACTTCTGATCAGGCAACTGTTGGAAATCTAACTTTATCTTCAGGTGCGAGTTTAGTCTTGGGCAGTAAAAGTCTTACCTTTGGAGGAGATAGCGACACCAATCTTGAAGGGGTAATTAGTGGGAGTGGCGGCTCCTTAATCAAGACAGGAGATTCTGTATATACCCTTTCAGGAACAAACACGTATACCGGAGGAACTACTCTGAATGGTGGTACGCTTGTTTTAGATAATAATAGTGCATTAGGAGGTGGAGGAGCCCTAGATATGAGCGATGGCACAACCTTAACTCTAATGAATGAGATCGATGCCTCTAATAATATTTCAATCACTTCTCAAGGAACAAGATCTTTCAACGTTGACTTAGTGTCAACTGCAGTAATAGACACAGGAACCCTTTCAGGGGTTATTAGCGGGGCGGGCTCTTTAGAAAAAACAGGAGAAGGCACCCTTGTTCTCTCAGGGGAAAACACCTATAGTGGCGGAACCACCATTTCACAAGGTATCTTAGAGGTATCGGGATCCCTTTTTAACACAGGATCTGTGACGGTAAATGGCTCCTCCTCTTTTGACATGAGTGAAGTAACATCTGCCCTTACTATTGGAAGTTTAGAAGCGGCAAGTGGGTCTACCATAGAATTAGGAACAAAGAGCTTAACTTTTGGTGGAAGTAACAATACCACCATCGCAGGAGTTATTGAAGGAGACAGCGGCTCCTCTCTTACTAAAATAGGAACAGGGTCTGTTACTCTAAGCGGCGTAAATACTTTTGATGAAACAATGACCGTTTCTGGGGGAACGCTTATTGTAAATGGCACTCTTCCCGGCTCTGTTACCATGGGGACATCTACCACGTTAAAAGGAACAGGAACGATTGGAGAAGAGGTGAGCGTTGCAAGTGGGGCCTCTATTCGGCCGGGAAATTCTATTGGTACTATCACTGTTGGAACATTAACTTTGGATACAGGATCCACTACAAGTATAGAATTTGATGATACAAGCACCTCTTTGATAAAAGTTACCGGCGCAGCAGACATTGCCGGAACATTACATTTGATTTTTGACCAAGGAAATTATCCTCTAACTGGGAGCTATCAAATATTGACCGGCGCTCCTGTGATAGGAACGTTTAGCGCTATTACAGGCGATGTTACTGGATTTGATTTCTCATTAAGCTACTCTACAACAGATGTTCTTTTACTCTTTACCAAGGTGATCCCCACTGCAGGGCTTACAGGAAATATCCTCAAGTTTGCAAACTATTTAAATGCATCTGCCCCTGCATCTAATGAATATAGCGCTTTAACCGATCTTCGTGGAAGCGCGGTAGCTGTTGGAGTAAACAGCGCCTCCCCTGCTAGAAATGCCTTTAGTACCTATGTAACGCAGATGGGAGTATTCTCCCTTAGTCATATAGTGGATAATTACCTCTCTGGAAAAAGGTTTTTTAATGCTCATGATGCCCCTGGTGAGATAACAGACATTTCCCTCTCCGGCAAAGATTTGCTCGCAGCAAATAAAAACTGGGGATATCCAGAAATAGAGATGAATAAACCTGAGCATACTCTTTGGGCGAGCGGCTTTGTAGACTTTGCACGGCAAGATAGCGAGAGTCAAAATCTTCCTTTTGATTTTATATCCAGTGGCTTTATATTGGGATTAGACTCTCAAAGTGTTTTTAAAGATGATGTGGTAGGCGCCGCTTTTGGCTATGTCAACTCCCAGGTAGATGATAATGGCAATATGGGATCCTCAAGTATTTCCTCGTTTGCAGTATCCATATATGGTGATTATTTTTGGGAGTATTTTTATTTCCAGGGGGCGCTGTGGGGAGTCTCCCACCAAATCAACAGCAATAGAAAGATCTCCTATCCGGGTGTACAAACCAAAGCATCGAGTAGATTTAGTGGCTGGCAGGTAGCTCCTCATTTAGAATTTGGTTTTACCTTTGGATCATCCCTATTTGAAGTGCAACCATACGCCTCCTTTGACTATGTATACAACTGGGAAGATAGCTACGAAGAAACCGGCGCTCTCAATTTAAATATGAGGGTAAAAGCTCAAGAGTCTTCGATGTTACAAACGCAAATTGGGATGAAGTTTTTTCAATCAACTTTTATATCCTCTGGCCGCTTTGGTATGAAAGAAGGTATTAGTTATATTAACCGTACTCCGTTCGAGACAGGCACCATTACAACCTCTATTTTTGGAGCTACCGATTTTGTCTCTTTAAGATCTTTTACCGAGTCACAAAATCTTGGCGCCTTAGATATAGAAATGTTTTTCCAAGTAGGAAAAGAAAAAAATACCACCATTTCCCTTGCATATGAAGGTCAATATGGAGATCAGTATATCTCCAATGAATTAATCCTTACCCTCTCTCATATTTTTTAACCTTTGGATAGTCTCCTATGAAAAAATTTCTTGTAATACTATTTTTCACCATTTTTGGACTTGTCCAAATAGAGGGTTATGAAGTGACTAGCGGAGATGATGCTGGTGCTGGCACGCTTCGTGAAGGATTAAACACAGGAAGCAGCGGCGATACCTTTACTTTTAGCGGCGATTTTTCTATTCCTATTACTTCTGCGGCTTTACCTTTTGATTATATAAATACCATTGATGTGGGAACAAATACCATTAGACTTACAACAGATACCCCTCCTTATGGCGTGGTCTTTGGCGGCGGAGGAACGGTCACTTCTACAATAGATGGTACAGGACTACTTACCGTAGATGTTGTAGTATCAGAAACAGGCGGCACAACTGGGTCCTTTATCAAAACAGGATCGTCGATATTTTCTCTTGATACGGCAAATACCTTTACCGGCGGCGTAGCTCTACAGGAAGGAACCCTTCTACTTACAAACAGCACAGGACTTGGTACAGGCGATCTGACTATTAGTGAAGATGCTATCTTATTAGTAACAGGAGGAATCAATGTTGCAAATAGTATCGATCTAACCGGATCGGGCGAACGAGAAATTACTGCCTTAGCTGCTACAGATATTGGGACCTTATCAGGGATTATTAGCGGAGATGCAAATGCCTTGCTGTTAAAAACAGGAGCTGGAGAGCTTACCCTTTCTGGCGCAAATACCTTTCCAGGTGGCGTAGCCCTACAAGAAGGAACCCTTATTGTAGGCAATAATATAGCACTAGGTTCTGGTACCCTTGATTTAACAAATGACGGCACCGCCGCAACCAACTTTGAAATAAGCGATGGGATAACTGTGACAAACCCTATTACCATAGGTGGCGCCGAAGTAAAAAATATAGAAGTTGGAACGGGAGATACAGCAAACTTATCAGGAGTGATTAGCGGCGCCTCAGGCACAGCCTTGTATAAAACAGGTGACGGAACCCTTACATTAAGTGCCGCAAATACCTATTCTACCGGAACCATAATTAGCGCCGGTACATTAGCTCTTACAGGATCGCTAGATAGTACAGCAGATGTAACCGTCAATGGTTCTGCCATTTTCGATATTAGCGCAGCAGCATCTGCGCCTACTATTGGGGCGTTAGAGGCAGAGTCTGGGACGTTGCTAAAATTAGGAGCTAAAAGCTTAACCTTTGGAACAAACGACGCTACCAAAACCATTGCAGGAGTGGTTAGCGGATCTGGAGGATCTTTGATCAAACAAGGGACCGGATCGGTAACTTTTTCTGCCACAAATACCTTTACCGGAGGAGTAACATTAAATGCTGGAACCATTGTCCTGGATAATAATGCCGCGCTGGGAACAGGCTCTCTTACCATGGCGCCGCTCACTACACTTACTACCAATCCAGGGATCACCGCTGCTAATAAAATTGCCTTAAGCACTGCTGGTTCTAGAGATTTTACTGTTGGGGCAGGAACAACTGGGACCCTCTCTGGCATTATTAGCGGATCAGGAGGGCTTGAAAAGAAAGATTCAGGAACACTTACCCTTTCTGGCGCAAATACCTATAGCGGCGGAACCGTTATCACTGAAGGAACCTTAGCCCTCAAAGGATCCCTTCTAAAAACAGGTGATGTAACTATCAATAACTCCTCCTCGTTAGATATTAGCGAGGTCACAGCAGCCCTTACCATCGGATCCTTAAATGCTGCAAGTGGATCTACAGTGAAATTGGGAACAAAGTCTTTGACCTTTGGAACAGATAGCGATGCGGTAATTGCAGCAATTGTTAGTGGAGATACAGGATCTTCTTTGAACAAAAAAGGAACAGGAACCGTTACCTTTTCAGCGGTAAATACCTTTGCAAATACATTGACCGTATCGGCAGGAACAGCGGCTATAAACGGCACTCTACCAGGCGCTGTAACGGTGAAAAGCTCTGCAGCTGTAAAAGGAACGGGAACCATCGGCGGCAAACTTACCGTTGAAAGCGGAGCCGCATTTACCCCAGGCAACTCTATTGGCACCATCACAGTAGGAAGCCTCTCTTTAGACTCCGGCTCTACAACAAATATAGAATTTGATCCAGCAACCAGCTCGCAAATAAAAGTTACCAATTCTGCCACCCTTGCAGGAACCTTAAACTTAACAAATAATCCAGGCGATTATCCCCTTACCGGTAGTTATTTATTCTTAACAGCAGATTCTATCAGCGGCACTTTTGATTCCATTACCGGAGGACATCAAGAATTTATTTTTTCTGTAGATTATACCTCAACCAGCGCTACCTTACTTTATAGTAGCCCTATTGCCACCGGAGGACTTACAGGAAATATATTGACCTTTGCAAATTACTTAAATGCTTACTCTCCTGTAACAGATGAATTTGTTGCCTTATCAGAACTTTCTGGGCAAACATTATACAATGGAATCAATAGCACCTCCCCGGCTAGAAATACCTTTAACACTTATACCTCACAGATCGCTCTATTTTCACTAAGCCAAAAGGTAAGCAACTACCTAACTGATAAAAGATTTTTCAGCTCTCATGATACCTCATTGAATATCGCAGATATTTGCTCGTCTAATAATGACCATTTGATTGCAGTAAACTCCTATTGGGATGATGCTGAATATAAAAGGGCCGAGCCTACCTACGCCTTTTGGATCAATGGTTTTGCCGATTTTGCAGGCCAGGGAGGCGCCAATCAAAACGTTCCTTTTGATTTTATTACCGGCGGCGTGCTGGCCGGCTTAGACTGGGAAAGCTCTTATAAAGAACATATCCTAGGCATCGCTATTGGCTATGCAAACTCCCAGATTACCGATCACGCAAGGATGGGATCTTCTGAAATCTCCATGCTGGCCACTTCCCTCTATGCAGACTTTTCCTATCACTCCTTTTATGCCCAAGCAATGTTTTGGGGCGTTTTTAATCTTATTGATAATCGCCGAATCATTTCCTACCCTGGGGTGAATACAAAAGCGAAAGCTGAATACTGCGGATGGCAAATCAATCCCCACATAGAACTTGGCTATAGCCACAGATCACAAATATTTGAAGCACAATCCTATATCGCCTTTGACTACGTACAAAATGAACAAGATAGCTATAGTGAAAAAGGCGCTGGAAATCTAAATATGAGGGTGAAAAAACAAAAATCCTCCATGCTACAAACCCAGCTGGGAATAAGATTCTACCAAGGAATCGATCGGCCCCATTACCGCTTTGGTATCAAAGAAAACATTAGCTTTATCAACCGAATACCTTTTGATACAGGCACCCTAACTACCGCCATTTTTGGCGCTGATAACTTTGTAACCCTTCACTCTTTTACACAAACACAAACTCTTGGCGCCATTAATATAACCCTTTTCACCCAAGTAGGAAAAGAAAAAGACACCATCATTTCCCTTGGCTACCAAGGAGAATTTGGAAACCAATATATTTCAAACAGCGCAAGCCTCACCATCTCTACAGAATTTTAAATGCAGCGCGCCTTGGGATATAGTCCTTACATCCTAACCAACTCAAATACTTTTTTTATCGACTTTATAGTCAAAACCCGTTTAAAGTGCTAATGACTATCACAAGGAATGCTATGAAAAATCCTCTGAAAATTTTACTATGCTGCCTTACTCTCTTTGCTAATGCTTTTTGCGAAGATAAACATCTTGCTCAATAAACAAAAGCTGATAGCAATAAAATGCTTCAAAGCATATAAAAATACCTTACATTTAACCCTATTTCAAAGCACATTAACCCAGAGCTCACTTACGCCGACTGTTTAAGGAGACTCTGATAAACGAGCAGTTTTATAATCTCCCAGATTTCTGATACATCCTATTTTTCGTGGCGCCCCATCCCTACAGGGATGCCGCTTACTCCAAAATCGGATTTATTTCAAAAAATCTGAAGAAATTCTAAAAAGTGCAGTTTATCAGACTCTCCTTAAGGAGACTCTGATAAAGAATTCTTGTAGGTAATACTATAATAATTTTATTTATAGATCGTTTGCTGCGCCCTCTTCTGTGAACACTTTTTTTTCCATAGCCTTTACCTGCTCTTCCGTTAGCTCTGTTTCTATAAGCTCAACAGGTGCTCCACATTCCTCGATGAATACTACTCTCCATCCTTCCACCGGAGTAAAGGGGCCATAAAGAATCTTCTTCCCCACAAGCTCTTCATCCATATCTTCAACGATAAACGCTACATGAGCAACCGTCTTCACAAGCTCTGGAAAGACGCTCCCCTCATGGTAACGACACCACTGAATATTAAACTCAGAGATATCGTGCGGCGTTAAAGACACCTTCCACTCATCTACATAATATTCACCCTCTTTTGGGGTAGCTGTTGGTATCCCTAAATGATGATATACTCTTTTTCCCATAATAAATAACCCTTTCCCAAACTTGAGATTTTAGTGTCTGCCGAACGTATCTTATTTACAGTTTTTTTTGCAACCCATTTTGTATATCGGATGAGGCGTGTGCGTGTAGGCATTCAAAAATAAGACTCTGAATAGATTTTAGAGAATTTTTTCAGCGCTTTTTTTCTATAGGAGACTCTGATAAACTACACTTTTTAGAATTTCTTCAGATTTTTTGAAATAAATCCGATTTTGGAGTAAGCGGCATCCCTGTAGGGATGGGGCGTAGCGAAAAATGGAATTTATAAGAAATCTGGAAAATTATAAAACTGTCCGTTTTTCAGAGTCTCCTATATAGGATCTGACGTGTACATACAGGTACTCTAGGATCCTATATAGAAAAAAAGCGCCCAAAAAAACTCTAAAATGGAGGTCCACCTCCATTTTTTGAAGGTGTTTTTTCTTATTTCGATTTGATAGTGTACAGGTAGTACTCGGAAAATCGAAATAAGGAAAAAAAGCAAAAAAAAATGGAGGTGGGGAGATTAAAGTGTCTATTTCTCAATGGCACTTGTAGAATTTTGATGAGTTATTTTTTAGAAGATCTTTTCTAATTCGGATCCGACGTGTGCGTGTAGGCACTCTAGGATCCGAATTAGTGAAAGATCTTCCAAAAATAACCATCAAAATGGAGGTGGGGAGATTCGAACTCCCGTGCTAGATAACTCCACAACTATATCTACATACTTAGTCACCCGTTAATAACCTTATGAAATGACGACAGATGACAAGCACATGTAACATAAGGCTTTTTCTAAATCTTGAATAGTTGGGCCGAAAAAGAATTCCCATCTATTCATACCGTGATATATTACGATGAGAATAAGACCTCTCGGTCCGAATCTTAAACCATCGACGAAACTACCTTTCGGTAATTAAGCTGCAACTGAAGCGGCATTTTCAGCAGTAAACTGCTCAAAATTACCAACTATAACATTACTGTTTTTTGGTGCATTTATTTTTTTTCCGGTTTTTTTAGGAGGCCAACCAGAACCCTCCGTATGCAATAATTACTTATACCATCCAGGCGATACCACTCACCCCCTTATTATAAGGATACTCCGAAAAATTTCCCTAAAAAAATGGTGTCCTAAATGACTTTTGACACCCTAAACCTCTCTCTTTCTATTTTAAGACAAACCCGCTGCAAGCAGCAAATCTGGCGCTACGCAAATTAAAATAGTAAGATTGAAAGCTCAGGCTATCAAAAATCCTCTAGCACACCATAAGTATAACTATTTTGATACATAATATCAAAATAAAAAATTACCCGGATAATCGTTAGATCACTCGGATAATAGAAAATACATTATCTTCTGCCGCCGCGGTCACTTCTTTCCACTCTTGGTCTTGCTTCGTTAACAGTTAATGAACGACCATCAACTTCTTTACCATTCATTGCATCGATTGCAGCTTGTGCTTCATCAGTACTACTCATTTCTACAAATGCGAATCCTTTTGAACGTCCTGTATCTCTATCTTCGATAATTTGTGCAGATACTACTGTTCCAAATTCTTCAAATAGTTCTTTTAAGCTGTCGTTGTCTAAACTGTAAGGAATGTTTCCTACATATAATTTTTTTTCTTGTGCCACGTCGGGTCTCCTAATAAAAAGCGTCCCTTAAATAACGGATTATCTAAGCTCTGCTATAACTTTCAAATTTACTTTACACATCTAAAAAACAAAAGATGGTCTTCTATTTTTCAAACGATAGAGGAAGTATAGACTATGGATGTATTTAATGATAGCAAGAAGATTTTCCCTTTTTTTCTTAAAAAATATTTTTTAATGTGTGATTTGCATAACTATAGTATCTTTTAATGTAGCTCTGTTGTATCCTATATGTGAAATATAAATTACACAAGGCAACTTTCATGGGTTTTTCCAAATTTGAACTAGACGAAAAAATTATTAAGGCAATTACAGACGCAGGTTATACAAAACCTTCGAAAATCCAAGAACAAGCCATCCCTGTTGCTTTAGAAGGAAAAGATGTCAGAGCATCTGCTCAAACAGGTACTGGAAAAACAGCAGCATTTCTAATACCAGCGCTTCAAAAAATTATTGACTCTCCTAAACAAGGGGGAAAAGGGCCTAAACTTCTGGTTCTTACTCCAACAAGAGAGCTTGCTCAACAAATTACTGTACAAGCGGAAAAATATAGTAAACATTTGAGAAACATTAGATCTGTTTGTGTAGTGGGCGGAGTTCCTTACCATAAGCAACAAGCTAAACTAAACCGTCCTTATGACATATTGATTGCAACACCTGGTCGTCTTATAGATTACATGAACAGAGGTAAAGTTAATTTTTCAAACCTGGAGATGATTGTTCTTGATGAAGCAGACAGAATGCTTGATATGGGATTTTCAGAGCCTGTGGAAGAAATTATTTCAGCAACACCGCAAAACAGACAAACATTATTGTTTTCTGCGACTCTAAAAGGAGAGGTGCTAAAACTTTCCCAAAGATTTATGAAAGATCCAGTAGAGATTGTTATTCACTCAGATCATGAAAAACATGAAAACATTGATCAAAAACTTCTTTACGTAGACAACCTAGGCCATAAAAATGATTTGCTTGATCATATCCTTAATGCAGAAGACTTGAAATCAGCTATTATTTTCACTGCAACTAAAAGACATTGTGATGAGCTGGTTGATGAGCTGGAAGATAAAGATTTTGCAGCGGGGGCGCTACATGGAGATATGAACCAAAGACAAAGATCTCGTACAATTAAAATGCTTAAAGAGGGAAGGTTTAATATTCTTGTTGCAACAGATGTAGCAGCTCGTGGTATTGATATCTCTGATATTTCTCATGTAATTAACTTTGACCTTCCAAGAGATACTGAAGATTACGTGCATAGAATTGGTAGAACAGGGCGTGCTGGTAAAACAGGTATTGCCATCTCTTTTGCTGGATCAAAAGACATTCACATGGTTCCAAGAATTGAAAAATACACAGGACAAGCAATTAATGTGATAGAAATTGCAGGTCTCGAACCTCGCTGTAAACCAAAAGCTACCGGTGAGAAAAAATCAAAGTCTAGAAAAAGAGGCGGCGGATCTCGTTCAGGTAATAGATCAGGCGGCGGAGACAGAAGATCATCAGGCGGAAGAGGCGGATACGGTGGAGGCGAAAGAAGATCAGCTCCTAGGAGTGACTCTCGCGACAGGTCTGACAGAGGAAACTCTTCCGGGGGAGAAAGAAGATCATCTCCTAGAGGAGAATCTCGTGGTGGTTTCGGTGGAGAAAGAAGGTCTGCACCAAGAAGTGACTCTCGCGACAGGTCTGACAGAGGAAACTCTTATGGCGGCGGTGAAAGACGGTCATCTCCAAGAAGTGACTCTCGCGACAGGTCTGACAGAGGAAACTCTTTCGGCGGTGACAGAAGATCATCAGCACCTAGGGGCGGGTCTGAGAGAAGATCCTCAGGTGGATACGGCGGAAGAAGCGAATCTTTCGGCGGAGCTAGAAAGACCACTAAGAGTGGCAATTCTAAAGACAGGTCTGAAAAAAGAAGTTTCGGAGAAAAAAGCACTTTCGGCAACCGTTCTAAGTCAGATAGCCGTAAAGGTGGATTTTCCTCAGAGAAAAGATCATCAGGTGGCGACAGAAGATCATCAGGCGGCAGAAAGCCTTCCTCTTTTAAAGGTGGCGGCGGAAAGTCTCATAGAGGAGCTAGATAACCTAATAAATGAGGGGTGCATATGCATATCTTAAATACTATATCCGAACATTTAACGGTATCGATTCAGGCCGCTAAAGACGCCTGGGTTGAAATCCCTCCTTTTACGAATATAATAAATTCTTTTTTGTATGTCAGCACTTATAGAAAACCTGTAGACCTTTCTGCAGTTACTATTGAAAAGCTCAATGCAATTACTGGCGAGGAAGTATGGAACAGCCAAGCTACAGCTAAAGTGTTAAAACTTTTTGAAAACGAATCTACAAAAGAAGTCTTTTCAGGAAATCCAACTAGTAAATTGGATAACATAAATACCTCTTTAAAAAAGTTAGGATATAAGATTCTTGCTGAAAAAAATATTGATGGCACTCCAACTCCATATTACGGTGTAGTACAAACACCGGATAGTTCATTAATTCTAAAGTATGCCCCTAACCATCATTCTCCTCTCAGACAACCACCTGAAATATCTTTTCCCTCAGATAATTTCTTTGCATTCGCTTTTGGTGACCCCAATGAATCTCTGCTTAGGATTAAAATGGCATCTCTAATTAAAGTTGCTGCAACCGAAAATAAACTAAATATAACTGTTCCAAAAAAAATAGCGATAAAAATCCCAAGAAACAGCCGATCTTCTCGAGCTCAATATGTAATAGCTGCAGAAGCTATTGACCTTCTTTCTATTGATGAAATGAAAATTGCTATCACTGAAGCACCCAAGAAAGAGCAGGAAGAACTTGCACTTAGAGTGCATAGATTTATAGAGTTAACAGGGTTTGTAGATGTAAACATTGGAAATAATATCTTATTTAGAAGAGGAGATGAAAGACCTTTATCAACTAGAGAATTAGTTGTTATTGACACTGAACCAAGAGGCTCTTTAGAAACAAAAGACAAAAAATCTCTATTCCCCTCCTCTTGCTTAGAAAAATGTAGAGTGATTGGAGGTTTACAGGCATATGCTTTTAGCATACAGAATTTCGGGAAGGAAACCCACTTAACAAAGGCTCTCCTAACACTCGCTAGACGCCAAACCAGACAGAGAACTTGGATGAGCACTGTTGGAATTTCCAGTTGCATTTTTTTCCCTCTGATATTAACTGGAGCACTGAAAGCAAACAAATTTTCTGACAAACGGAAAAGAGTGCTCCTAACTGTCATTTCTTATTTATTTATATTGTATATTGCACCAATAGTCAAAGCTCTTCATATTGCTATAACTGCTTATAATATGACTCACGCAAAAAAAAGATTGATAACTTGCTTTGAAAATACAACACCTAATGATAGCAGAACCTTAATTCTACAAAAAAAATATATTAAAGCAAAAGCTGCTTATCACCACGCCATCAATAATTCTTTTTTAAGGTTGGGCGCCTAAAAAGATTCTAAAAACTGTCCGTTTATCAGAGTCTCCCTAAGGAGACTCTGATAAACGAGCAGTTTTATAATCTCCCAGATTTCTGATACATCCTATTTTTCGTGGCGCCCCATCCCTACAGGGATGCCGCTTACTCCAAAATCGGATTTATTTCAAAAAATCTGAAAAAATTCTAAAAGGTGTAGTTTATCAGAGTCTCCTTAAGATTAAAGCGCAGAGTTTGTCTTTAGCCATTTGATTATAATTTTTTCCGATGTGCATCACGCCATCGGAAAATTTCATTTTAAGAGTCCCATCAGCCATGGAGTACTCATCAAATACATCAAAATATAATATCTTTGATTTTTTAAGTTTGGCATTTAGCCTTTTTGTATATTTCACTCGAGCCTCAGCAGGACCCACAGATGGATACCCATCCACCGTTAATTCTCGTACAGGTGGTGTTACTCCAAAAATAACAGGAATAACCTTATACTTTTTAGCAATTTTCTTTATTTGCAAGAGGTACCCTTCTACCAGTTTTGACAAAACCTCATCAAGTTCTCTTTTTTCCTTGGTCACCTGTTTATCGATATGGCAGCGCACATCAATTTCTCCAAAACAAAAAACCAAATAGTCTCCCTCTTTCATATCAGCAAAATATTTGTCATCACACCCTCGTATTCCAAAAGAATACATCGTTTGAGAACCAACAAAATGAGTGGTCAGAGGAACATTTATAATCCCCTCATCGCTCAAATAAAATATAGAGTCCCCTTCACTGGTAAAGGTAAAATCGCAATGGCTATCACCAATGGTATGTACTTTTGTCATAACCCTATCCTAATCTACCTGTAATAAATAAGGAAATAAAAACCTATCTCCTGTATAATCCCTACCATGAAACATTATGTAATTGGAAAAAATTCTGTACAAGAGCTTGTCAAGCATGCTCCAGAGCGCGTGATTGCGATCATCACCTCTCATACCGATGATGATCCTGTGATTAAAAAGCTCCTTGAGCTGAAAAAGCCACTACATATGAAAAATCTCAAAAAATTAGATGAGCTGACCAATTCCACTTCTCATCAAGGCTATGTTCTTGAGGTAAAAAAAAGAGAGTCTTTGCATGTTGAAGAGCTTCTTGAAAGATCCAAAGATAAAAAAAGATGTTTGGTGGTAATGCTTGACTCTATTTTTGATCCACATAATGTAGGAGCGATCCTTAGAGCTTGTGAATGTTTTGGCGTAGACGGTGTTATCTATTCTAAAAATAAAGGGTGTAAAATAACGCCAACGGTGACAAAAATTTCTATGGGAGCCTCAGAGATTGTTCCTATTACAGAGGTTTCTAACCTTGCAACCACCATAGAAAAGTTTCAAAAAGAGGGCTTTTGGGCAGCCTCTGCTGAAATAAGCAGTAAGGCCACCTCTATATACGACTTTGACTACCCAGAAAAAACCCTACTTATCTTAGGATCAGAAGGCAAAGGGGTACAAAATATTCTTTCTAAAAAATCAGACTTTCATGTGTATATCCCCATGAGCGGCCAGATTGACTCTTTAAATGTCTCTCAAGCCGCAGCCGTATTCATCATGAATTTTAAAAAGTAGTTATTAATTTTTATCAAATGTGCTACTTTACTCACAACTTTATATAGGATTAACATGTCACAGATACTAGCATTTTTATTATACCTCTCTATTTTAATACTAATAGGGGTCCTCTCTTTTAAAAAGGGGCAATCATCCGACGATTTTATGCTCGGATCGCGTAAGATGAACTTTTACCTTACCGCCTTTGCAGCGCATGCAAGCGATATGAGCAGCTGGATCTTTTTAGCATATCCTGCAGCTATTTATCTTGGCGGGCTCCGCGGGATTTCAATCGCAATTGGACTAACCAGTTTTATGTTTTTAAACTGGCAATTTATAGCGCCAAAAATACGC
This sequence comes from Chlamydiia bacterium, assembly GCA_022601595.1. Classification (GTDB taxonomy): domain Bacteria; phylum Chlamydiota; class Chlamydiia; order Chlamydiales; family 2-12-FULL-49-11; genus JAJACQ01. The sequence goes on from JAJACI010000002.1 coordinate 29,890, forward strand.
ACGGAAACAGAAAAATATGGGAGCCTTACCCTCTCCTCTTTTTTCGAGAGTAGATTTTCCGATTCTTCAGGAATACTAAGAATCTTCTCCTCGCTCGCTTGCATTATTTTCTTTACCGTCTATATCTCAGGAGGGCTTGTCAGTCTTGGCGTTCTATTAAATACTATTTTCTCCATACCATATTTCTGGGGGGTTATTCTTGGGATATTTGTAATCATCCCATATCTCTTTATTGGTGGATATGTAACTCTTGCATGGACAGATTGTTTCCAGGGGATCTTTCTTTTATGTGTAATCCTACTTGTTCCAATATCAGCTTTTTATATCATGGGCATCTCGTTTGAGTCCCTTTCCTTTATTTCCACGCCAAGGTTTTTACCTATTGAGGAAAGAACATGGTACTACCCTATTTTAGAAATATTTGCTTGGGGTCTTCCTTATTTTGGTCTGCCTCATGTGCTTACTAAATTTATGGGTATATCCGATGTAAAAGAAATGAAAAAAGCAAAGTGGGTGGGAATCTCTTGGCAAGTAACAGCCCTTGCAGGAGCAACTATTATTGGTTTTATTGCAAAAACCATCTATACACAAGGGTCCATTAACCCTGAATATGTTTTTATACAAATGACCACCACATTATTTCCAGCTTTTCTTGCAACCTTTATCCTTTGCGCCATTCTTGGAGCAACCATAACGTGTATGGATTCACAGATCCTTGTGGTAGCAACCTCGCTTGCAGAAGATATCTATAAAAAAGTGATCCGAAAAGATGCTACATCAGCTGAGCTATTATTAGTAACAAGGCTCTCTATCTTTGCTGTAGCAATACTCTCGTGCATTATCGCACTTGTTTCTGGAAACTCAATAATGTCCTTAGTATCCTACTCATGGTTTGGCCTTGGAGCGTCCTTCTCTCCCCTTGTTCTCTTTTCTCTTTTTGGAAAAAGAGTTTCAAGAAATGGCGCTGCAGCAGGGCTCTTTACGGGCTGCTTTATAGCTGCTATCTGGCCGCTCTTCCCATTTGCAAAAGCGTGCCCATCGATGATCCCAGCCTTCCTCTTAAGCTGCCTTGCCATCAAGCTCTTCTCCATCCAAAAACCTACTACCCCTATCCCCCATTAGTATTTGCGTTTTTTTAAGGAGACTCTGATAAACTGCACTTTTTAGAATTTCTTCAGATTTTTTGAAAGGTATTCTATTTTGGAGTAAGCGGCATCCCTGTAGGGATGGGGCGTAACGAAAAATAGGATTTATAAGAAATCTGGGAGATTATAAAACTGCTCGTTTTTCAGAGTCTCCTAAGGAGACTCTGATAAACTGCACTTTTTAGAATTTCTTCAGATTTTTTGAAATAAATCCGATTTTGGAGTAAGCGGCATCCCTGTAGGGATGGGGCGTAACGAAAAATAGGATTTATAAGAAATCTAAGAGATTATAAAACTGTCCGTTTTTCAGAGTCTCCTAAAGGGAAGATAAGGTGTTTTTTAATCAGAAGATTTTTTATTTCCCTGGTCGACAGTGTATAGTTAATACTCAGAGACCAGGGAAGTGAAAAATATACGATTAAAAAACACCTTAGGTTCCCTTTATAAAACTTTGGCGGCTAGCGCGGCAAGCTTAGAACGTTCTGTGTGCTCGAAGTAGATGGAACCAAACAAAGACTCTTTTTTCATTCTCCCTACCGTATACACCAGGCCGTTAGAATCTCTATCTAAATAGGGATTATCAATCTGTGTTGGATCTCCAAGGATTACAATCTTTGTATTCTCTCCTACTCTTGAGATAAGGGTTTTTAGTTCATGGGGAGTAAGGTTTTGCGCTTCGTCAATAATAATATAGGCATTAGAAAAAGATCTTCCGCGCATATAGGTAATTGCCTCCACTTGAAATTTATTACTTTCAAGGATCCATTTTTTTGTTTCGGCGCCATCTTCGCCACCAGATTCACAGATGTAATCAAGGTTATCAAAGAAAGGTGCAAGCCATGACTGAAGTTTTTCTTCTTTATTGCCAGGTAAAAAGCCAATATCTTTACCAAGTGGCATGATAGATCGTGCTATGATAATTCTATTGTATACATTATCATCAAAAACTTTTTGCAAACCTGCGGCAAGTGCTAACAGTGTTTTACCAGTACCTGCATTCCCGATAAAAGAAACCAGTTTCACATCATCACGAAGTAAAAGGTCAAGGGCGCATTTTTGTTCTACATTACGAGGTTTTACTCCCCAAACATTTTGCCTTCCTTTCAAAAGAGGCTCAAGTTTATTATCACGAGCATTGACTTTTGCAATAGCAGAGGAATTTGCTTCCCCTTTTAATACTAAGTAAGAATTTGGATAGTAATTGCCTGCAGGTATTGCTATCTCTCCCTCTTTATAAAACTCATCAATCACATCTTTTGTGACATCCACCGTAAATATACCTTTATATAAACCCTCATACGTTTCTTGATTGCTCTTAAAGGTTGCTGTATCTACACCAATTGTTTCAGCTATAATTTTTGTCACAGGATCTTTAGAAACAAGCATCACATCATGTCCTAATTCTTTTAACTGATGAGCTGATGATAATAATCGATGGCGAGTTCTGTCAGGAGATAAACCAGTTAACACAGAATCCTTATCCTTTTTACTCGGCTCTTTTTCTATAACAATTCTAAATGATCCCCCTTTGGCCAAAGGTATCCCCTTTTGAATATCTCCCTGTCTTGCCACTTCATCAATAAACTTCATCGCTTTACGAGCATTTCTACCCATCTCACCGTGCATTGCCTTCTTCCTATCTAGCTCCTCCAGAACAACTCCTGGTAAAACTATGTCATGCATTACATATTGGTGAAAAGCGGAAGGATCATGTAATAATACGCTTGCATCAAGCATACATGATTTTCTATCCTTTAAAGTGGATTTTTTATCCATTAGAACTCCATAAGGTTAAATTATTAATTGTGATTAGATTTAGAGAAAAAAGATGATAAAAAGGTGTTTTCAGAAAAATCTCGCTCGGCTGGGGTTATCTCTAAATTCCAGTTATGCCTTTTTTATCTTTGCGTGACAAGATTTTTTTTTAAGTATTTATCGCTAATATCTTAGGAAAAACATTGACTATCATGGTTTCTCCGTGCAAAATAGTCTCTAACCAAGGAATTATAATGATTTACTTATCAGAGTTACTTACAAAATGGGGCATGTCTGAGTCTTATGCGCTTGCAACATCCTTTTTTACTTGTCTTGGTGTAATATTTTTTATCGCTTATTCCGCTCATATCATATTCAAAATCTACTTGAGCAGACAAATAGGCAAATACCTAGAAAAAAAGCCTAATATTTGGGGACGTATCCTTTTAGATAGTCGATTGACACTTAGAATGTCACATCTTATTCCCGCAATGATCATTTTTTCAACGGTACCCCTTCTTAGCAGCACCAACCTTTATTTTCATGACCCTATTATTAAGCTCACACAGACTGTAATGCTGTTATACATTCTAATCGCCTGTCTATCTGTGTTTAATGCCCTTGTTTATATTGTGGAAAATATACATAGAAGGCAGAAGAATAAAAAGAAACATTCTATTAAAAGCTACATTCAAGTAGTTCGTATTCTAGTCTATTTTCTAGCCTTGATTGTTGGTGTCTCAATTATTATCAACAAATCACCCATTGCATTGTTTACTGGTCTTGGTGCTATGGCTGCTGTTTTACTCTTGGCTTTTAAAGACTCTATTTCAGGATTTGTAGCAAGTGTACAACTCTCTTCATATGATATGGTTCGAGTGGGAGATTGGATTGTACTTCCGAAATTTGGCGCCGATGGAGATGTGCTTGAAATCTCTTTAAACACGGTAAAAGTGCAAAATTTTGATAAAACGATCACTACCCTACCAACCTCAGCCCTTCTTTCTGAGGGGATGGTAAACTGGCGAGGAATGGAAGAGGCCGGAGGCAGACGTATTAAACGCTCTATTTATATAGATATTAAGAGTGTGAAATTTTGTGATCCCCCTCTGCTTGAAAAGCTTAAAAAGCTCCATTACTTAAAAGACTATATAGCCGCAAAGGAAAAGGAAATTACCACTCATAATGCAGGAGAAGAGATTGGCAAACAAGATAATATTGCCAATGGACGCCACCTTACTAATCTAGGATTATACAGGGCTTATGTAGAAAAATATGTCTCCAATCACCCCAAAATTCACAAGGAGTTTACCCTTCTTGTAAGGCATCTACAACCAACAGAGCTGGGTCTTCCTTTAGAAATATACATTTTCACCAATGACATCAATTGGAACAGCTATGAAAATATCCAAGCAGATATTTTTGAGCACTTATTCCCATGCTTAGATGTTTTTGATTTGAAAATATACCAAAGATAAACCTCTAAAAACAAAAAACTTACACTTCGACTCAGCAGACCGGACTGCTAACTGCTAATTTTTGATTGACCAAGCAAAGCTGATATTGTATACTTAAGTTATATTATATTAATAAGGAGAGACTCTAATGAAAATCAATGAACACATATTATCTATTCCCCCTCACATTTCTACTGCTTGGGAAAACGTATCTCATTTACAAATGAACACACAAGGATCGCTTGAAGTGATTCTCCATAATGGAACAAAAGTAACTATACCAAATTTAGAGGCAGATGTACTTGAAAAAGTTTTTGCAGCCCATGCCCTTTCTATAGAGTCACAACCTGCTACGCAAAGCGGCAATCCTTTTGGACTTGATTTAAACACTTCTGGAATGGTTTTATCAGGAATGGAAAATTTTACAGGGATGATGCAGCATGACCCCAATCAAAGTGATGCCCCTAACCTGCCCATAGAAATACTTGAAAAGATTTCAGAGATGGGAAAAGCAATGGGCATCGACACTGATACATTTAATATTCCTGAAGGCGACCCAAACTGCAATTGCCCTTACTGCCAAATTTCACGTGCTGTTCATGGCAAACAACATCTGCAAGAAAAAGAAGATAATTCCATTGAAAAAGAGGTCTCCCAAGAAGAGTTAACCTTTAGAGAGTGGAACATTGATCAAAAAAACGATAAACTTTACGAGGTAACCAATCCTTTTGAAGAGTCGGAAAAATATTCCGTATATCTTGGTGATCCAATTGGATGCACATGCGGAAAAAATAACTGCGAGCACATTCTTGCCGTATTAAAAAGTTAGAACCCTTTTATTATAGATCTTTTTCTTGCATGGAAAAATTCTTTATCTTACAATGAGAATTTGCAGTCTATTCTGCATTTCACACTAGTTTAGATCCTTGAATAGGGAGGGAATACCTAAATGTTACACAAAATATTATCAGTTGCAATACTTGCAACTGCAAGCACAAACTTAATCGCTTATGATAGCAAAATTGCTATTGCAAAAGAGACCAAGCTTGTACAAAAGCAAAACGTAAAAGCTGCAAAGCCCAGTTCTGCTAAAAAGTCTGAGCAATTTAAAAATTATAAGCCTTTTACTGCAAAAGTACTTGGTGAAGGAGTTAGACTTCGCTTAAATGCCGATGTTGAGTCTCCCATCCTTAGTGAGCTTTCTAAGCATGAGCTCCTTATTGTTAAAGGAGAAAAAGAGAGTTTCTACGCTGTAGAGGCACCTTCTGATATGAAAGTATATATCTTTAGAAGTTTTGTTTTAGACGGTCTTGTAGAAGGTAATAGAGTGAACGTAAGGCTTCAACCAGATCTAACCTCTCCTGTTGTTGGATATCTAAGCACTGGAGACCGTGTTGATGGGGAGATAAGCAAGAAAAACCATAAATGGTTAGAGTTTACTGCACCAAATAACATCCATTTCTTTGTAGCTAAAGAGTATTTAGAAAAAGCTGGAGGGCCTGAGCTAAAAGCACTACATGATGAAAAGCTTGCCAACCTCAAAGGGCTTGTAAAATCAGCTAATTTACTAGCTCAAGCTGAAATGCTAAAATCTTTTAAAGAAATAGATTTCAATCAAGTTACATCAAGATTCACAGAAATTTTAAATGACTACTCTGAGTTTACTAAAGAAATAGCTCCTGTTAGAAACACCCTTGCCAAACTACAAGAAGATTTCCTTCAAAAGAAATTAGCTTTTCTTGAAAATAAAGCGATGGCTTTAGGAAAAAGCATTGCTCTAGGTGGTGATTCAGCATCTATCATAGGCGGACAAACAGCCCTTACTTCATCAGACAGAATGAAACTTTGGTCTGCTGTCGAAGAGTCTTTGTTTGTTACTTGGTCAGCAGCACATTTTAATAAAACAATGAACGACTTTTACGAGCAAGAAAAACTTGCAAGCGTAAAAATTTCAGGTATCGTAGAAGCTTACCACGACTCTGTTTGTAATAAGCCTGGCAACTACATTATTCGCGGTGATAAAGATTTACCACGTGCCTATGTATACAGCACAATGGTAGACTTGCATAACCTTGAAGGTCAATATGTGACTCTCATCGTAGCACCTCGTCCTAACAACAACTTCGCCTTCCCTGCATACTTTGCCATGGAAGTTGAGTAGTTACTCATACCGATCAATAAAAAAGGCGGAAGATTTCACATCTTCCGCCTTTTTTATTGATCAGAATAAATTCATCTTTCTTTTTTAGGTAAAGCGTTCAACATTTTTTCCCATATACTAGGTTTTCCATTAGCGATATCTCCCATCCACTCTATAGGTTTTTCCTTTGCTTTCAGCATAACCCTTCTTTTCTCATCTCTCCAATCAAGCTCAGATAATCTTAGTAAATCATTACAATAAGCACTATAATTACAATTGCATGCGGTAGGCACATCTTGCCCTGCTACTATTCTTACTTTTGCCTCTATCTCCCCTTTCTTATCCATTCCCTTAGGATCATCATTTTTAATCGGGTAATTCACTTTTGCATATATCAGATGATCACTAATTATCTCTTCTTGTTTCCAAGAGTTTAGCATAGAACTAATAAATCCAAAAAAAGAAAAAGAACATAACGTCACTTTTCTATCAGATGAATTTTTCGAAAATCTTTTTATAGCTGGATTCATATTTTGACGAGCAGCCATCGCCATAGACCTAGTTGCGCTTAAAACAATCATTTTATAGTCTCTAAAATTGTATAATTAATCACACTCATTATAGGATACACACTATTTAATAGTCGAATGTTTTAACAAGACAATCATTATATTATTTTTTTTAAATAAAAAAAACAAAGAAAGGTTTCTTAAGGAGGTCAGTCCTTAAGCAGGGTTTGGGACAGAGTCCCATTATTCTACTCTACAGTAACTTCATCACCATCAAGGTGAACACTTTTTACATTGCGGGTTTGCGCCTCTATTTGCTCAAGCAGAGCTATCTCTGCACCCCCTGATGTTGCCCCAAGATCCTGAAATTTTCTTGCGGAGGAGAGTACGCGCCGCTCATAGGTCCCTACTGTTTTATTATACCCTTCGACCGCACTATTCAATGATCTTCCTATTGCTGATAAGTGCTTGCTCATATCAAGTAACCTTTTGTACAGCTCTTGACCGAGCGATTGAATAGCTTTTGCATGCTGCGCAACCGTTTCGCTTTTCCATCCATATGCAACCGATCGTAAAAGCCCTATTAATGTGGTTGGCGTGGAGAGGATCACTCCTAAACTTGCTCCATACTCCATAAGAGTTGGATCTACTTGCATCGCTGCTGAAAAGAACACCTCTGAAGGGAGGAATAATACCACAAATTCTGGGGTATTTGTAAAGCCCTCATAATATTTCTTTTTACTCAGCATCTGTATATGGGTGCGCAGATGGCGAGCGTGCCTCTCCATTTGCTTTAGCTTTTCTGCCTCACTGTCTGTGGACAGGGCTTTTAAAAATCCCTCAAAAGGTGCTTTGGCATCAACTATTATACATCTATCTCCAGCAAGCTTGATAACCATGTCTGGCCTCATTCGCCCTTCGGTTTCTCCAATACTCTGCTCAAGAAAATCGCAATTATTTACCATACCAGACACTTCTATCACCCTTTTAAGCTGCATCTCTCCCCACATACCGCGTATCTCTGGTTTAGACAGAGCATCTTTAAGATTTTTTGTCTCTTTGAGAAGATCCTTCTCAGAGCTTACCACCTGCCTCATCTGCTCAGTAAGCGCCTCTTTATCCCCCTTACGCTCCTTTTCCATTGTGCTCATTTTCTCATCAAGCTTGCCCAACGACTCTTTCATAGGCTTAACAAGCTCGGAGAGCACTTTCCCGCGCCTCTCCTCCTCTTTATAAGCCTTCTCCTCCATCTTCTCTAATGCTTCTGTCGATATCCCTTTAAATACCTCTTTGAGCTTCTCCTTTGACTCATCTATTAATGCTAGCCTCTCTTTGAAGCTCTTAGCCTGTTCATCGAGTGATATCTCTAGGCGAGCCTTATCTATCTGCATTTCAGTGAGATGCGACTTGCTTTCTGTTAACTCTGCCTGTAACTCGTTGACTTGCTTCGACTTCTGTTTTATTGCAGTTAGAAAAGCCAAAGATACGAGTATTAATGTTATAAATGAGATAATTGCTATCATGATAAATTCTCCTAAAAAGGCCCATTTTAGGCGAAATTTGGATAAAACCCAAGCTAAGAAACACCCTCTCCCCCTAGTAAGATTAATTAAATATATATTTATTTCGGTTTAATTATGAAAATTGATATAATATTACTATGATTGCATATATTTTATCTTTTTTCTTACTATTAAATATCTACTCCCTCCCTATGAATTTAGAGAAAGCGGGTGATTATAATAAAAAATTCAAGACAGTTGAGCAGAGCGCTGATCTAAAAAGGATCAATAATAGATTTTTTAATAGGGAGCCTGTCACTTTTAAAAAGCTCGAACCAGGTGAAGATCTGGCAGAGGCTGGAAAAGGAAGCACCATATATTTTGCCTATGCAAATGACGGAACGCCACTTGCTGTGATCAAAAGATTACCATTAGATGACTCGATAGACAGAAAAGAGCTGAATGATGAGGTATCATCGTTACATGAGAAGTATTTTTATAACGCCAAGCACTTTAAGGTTCCCAAGCTCATAGGAACAGCAGAATTTGCATCTGAAGAGGAATCCTCTGCCTACGTGATAGAGTCGGTTGCTGCAGGAGAGTCCATCAATAATTTATTAAAGTCGGCAGCAAAAGCCTCAGGGCGTGATCGATTTTTCGCTTTAAGAACATTAAAAGAATCGGTAGAAAATACGGCTCGCTCTTTTGCAGAGATGCACAAAGTAAGAAAGTATTCTTCCTACTCCACCTATTATGATAACTATTTTGACTACTCAAAAGAGGGAAAATTCAACGGCCCTTACGGAATCATCCATGGTGATGCCCATCTTGGAAATATCTTCTATAACAAGAAGACAGGAAAGACAACATTTATAGACCTATCATTTATGCCAAGATCCATAGGAAAAGGTGCTCCAGTGGGTCTAGACAGCGGCAAATTTATCTTCACCTTAGAAGCAATAGGATCCTTTTACGGTCTAAGCGTCTCTGAGATAGATCAACTAACAGAGGCCTACACATCCACCTACCTAGCAGGTAATCCAAAAATGACGAAAAAGCTCCTCAATCAGTACACAGAGGTAGCATACAAAGACTTTGCCTTCCCCTCCGATTCATTTGATGATGATAGCACAGGGCAAGGGGATTTCTTATACCGTTATGCAGTCTCCAAAGTAGGCAAATCTGGAAAGACAGTCTTTGCATAGAAAAGCCTACTACAATTGTAGTAGGCTAAACTATTTTTGGTAAATCTAGAGAGTGCTGCCTATAAGCTTGATCTAAGAGGAAGAGGATTGCTCGCGTATTATTTTTAAGGCAGGAAATTCTTCTCCAGCACCTAGTACAGTTGTAACAACGCCGATTAATTCTGCCTCTTGCGGTTGATTAAAACATAAAAGTCGTACCAGCAGCACATTTTGCTTGTTCTCATCATCAGCCCCTCTAGATGTTATAAACCTCTGAAATATAGGGTTTTCTTTCGCTTTTTCTCTAAATAGATCCATCTCTATTTTCACCTCTTCTAAAATAGGATTTGCTGATGGAAACGCCCTGCCTAAGCTTGAGTATGGGTAGATGCTATTATCTACAAATAACAAAACAGATAATAATTTTGTGCTAAAAATGGGTAAGTATTGCACCTTTCTAGGAATGGTTCCAATAACATTATTTTCATATAACTTCTTAATAATACTGGTAATATCGTTCTTTGAGCAATTCTTTTCTGCGCAAAACGATTTTAGACTCTCCACTCCCCCTTTATTAAACTCTGCCAAAGCACCATCCACCAGATCCTTCTCTCCTGGCTGTCTAAATGTTCCATTTGGATCCTTTATCTCACCTGTCAAAAAAGGCTGGCTAAAAGCCCAATCTGTAAATTCCTCTAGTTGCCTTGCCTTTTCTAAACCTTCTGGTTGAGGTGTATCAGGATCTAAGTTTATTTCTAAAAGAGTCTCAAAACTAACTATTGTCGCAGGAATATAACTCTGTTTATCAGGAAAATCAAGGCCGTTTAATCGCCCTGTTAACTGCTTTACCCCTCTGCCTATCTTTTCTTTATCGACTTGAGATAAAGTCTGCTTCCCAATCAGGGCATCCCTCATAAGTTGATTGATCTGCCCTTTAATGTCTCCCACTAATTTGCTCAATTCACTGGCTACCGTTTCATGTACCTCTATTCTCTTTTTAGCAAGCGCATCTTCTATTTTGTTTACAACCAATTCAATATTAGTTTGTTCAGAATTAACAACCAATCCTTTCATTTTTTTTAACATCGATCCTAGTGCTGCAATAGTCGACTCAGCAGGTGTTTCTTCTTGTATTTTTACCAAATTTTTATATTTAGCTACTCTTTCTAACAATTTTGGAAGTTTCTCTTCTACCTCGCTTAATTGCTTGGTAAAATAAACGCCCTCTATTTCCTGTAAAAGGGCATTAGCTTGATTGAGAATTTGTCCACCACTTTCAAGTGTCACTTCATCTTCACCAGCAGATACTATTACATTTATCCATTCTGCGGCTAAATCATTCACCTCTCTGGTTCCACTAGGCCCGCCTCCCCCTCCACTTAAATGCTCTACACTATGCTCAGTAACAAAAGATTCTGATAACGGCTCCTTCGATCCCCCGCCACCACCTTCTGTTTCATAACTAGGCACATCTCTATTGGGATTTGCTGGCTCCATAACTTCTCTCCATACACCTTTAGATATACTCAACTATTAATATCTTTTGATAATTGTAAAGGAGACTCTGAAAAACGGACAATTTTATAATCTTCCAGATTTCTTATAAATCTTATTTTTCGTAGCGCCCCATCCCAAGAGGGATGCCGCTTACTCCAAAATAGGATTTATTTCAAAAAACCTGAAAAGATTCTAAAAAGTGTAGTTTATCAGAGTCTCCTAAAGGAAGTTATCTGCTTTTTGATTTTCTTTTGGTGAAAGGGAGCATGCATAATGATATTAAGATGTAACCCCAAGATAAGCAAAGCAGTAGGATAGAAAGGTTATAGATTAACCCGTAGAGAAAGGCTATAATCAAGAGCGATCCTAAAAAGACTGCAGAAAAAGATCTAAAGCGAAAGCGGAAGCTTTTTACACTTGCAAAGCGTATTTTTGATAGCATCAGGTAGGCAAGAAAAATACCCACTGCAGTTAATATCCAACCGCGTACATCTCCATCTAAGGAAACTCTTTTGACAAAGAAAGGGGCGTGAAATAAAAGGTTTGGGGAAATAAAAGCAATTGCTGCAGCAGGAATAGGAAGGCCAATAAAGGCTTTATTCTTCTCCTCCTTATCAATCCCCTGCTTAATGTTAAATCGAACAAGGCGAAGGACGCCGCAGATAGTATAAATCATTGCAGCAAAGAGGGCAAAAAATCCAGGCAGATCTAATTCTACCAGTTTAAGAGAGCTTAGAAATAGGACAGAAGGAGCTACACCAAAAGAGATGGCATCAGAGAGACTGTCAAATGCAAGGCCAAATTCAGACTCGCCATGTACCGCTCGCGCCACTGCGCCATCTAATACATCGGCAAAAGCTGCCAAAAGCACAACTAGTGTCATTGTCTGTAAAAGGGTAAACGATGTACCCGTTACCATGTTCACTCGAAAGATAACAAATAAACCGCACGCTAAACCAAAGGAGGTTATAATATTAGGAATAATAGAGACTCTTTTCATAGTTTAATCATAACCGATTTTCTTTTATCATTCTAGCTTATTGTCATTACCGTTTCTTATTACTATAATAAGTGGGTAAGGCCTAAGTATTTTTCACAATCCTGTACTATCTCTGGTAATAAAAGATCATTGTCTACTCTTTGTTTAGGAAAAGCTTTAAGCAAGTCAAACGCCTCTTGAACAAGTATTTTTCTATTTGTTATTTCTCTCTCTGGAACTTCTCCCCCTGAAGACTTTAATGCATCTATTTGTCTCTCTATCCTTTGCATACAAACTTGATAAATGGTATCTAATTCCTTTTCCAGCTTTTTCGTGTTAGATTCAATTTGTTGAGTACGTGTAGGTTTGACAAAAGATTTAGCATAAGTATCAGCTCTTTTGAAAAAGTTTCTAACCATACCATAAGATTTCTCTTTTTCCTGCTCGGCTTGTTGGTTATCCTCTAAAAACTTTTTCGCCCTTTGCACAACACCTGAAGATTGTTTGACAAAAGAAACATACCCCTCTGCATCAAATTCTTTTTTTGAGGAGCCTACCAAAGTATTTGTCATATCCAGCAAGTTATCTTTGGTAACATTTAAGTCCTCTAAACCTTTAGAAGTAGTACGTACCTGCGCTAAAGAATCTACTGGTAGTTGATTGCTGGTAAATACCGCTGATGTTTTTTCATCTGAAGAGCTCTTTCCCTCTACAATGGTAACTTTTCTATTACCAAGAGTACCTTCTCTTGTTACAGAACCTTTTGACTCAACATCTTGTGGACTATTTCCCCTTGCCCCATCTACTGGATCCATACCTAACCTCCTATTTCTATAATCATTACCATAAAGATCGCCGGCAATAAGTAAAGGAAAATCTTCCCCTAAAAAGGACTTTCTGCTACTGGATAAGTATGCTTAGATCTCTTAAAAAAATCCGCCCTAAGGCAAATAAGCTTTTAAGCTTTTCGGCTAATTGGAAGAGGTCTAACAGAGATTTAAATACCTTGTTGGGCGAGCAGATCCATGCGCTTATAGAAAAAGAAACCTTTCCTCAAGCAGTAGAGCTTTTTTTTCATATTCCCATGTTTAAGACGGTGCTTAAAAACCTAAAAGCTGGAAGTTTATGGAAAAATGTATACGTTTTTACCGATGAGGACCATCATCCCCCAAAAGAGATACAAGATGTGCAAGATATTGCAGCGGCCTTTCAAAAAGTTTGCTCTATTGCCCACTATCCAAACTACCCTGAAGACTCTCTTGCAAAAGCAAAGCTTTTAACGGCGCATATCCATGACTATTTATTTCTTATCTTTAAGCTTAAACGTTTTAAGGGAAAGGCTGCGGAAAAGGTGAAGGTCCATTTGCTCTCAAGGGTCAGGGATTTTGTTAGAGATCTGAAAAAAGAGCTCAAAAAAGACTCCATTCTTTTTCAATCCTTACATAAGATACCATCTCTTTCTGCCATAGCAAAAATTTCATCAAAGACTATTTCTTTAGAAGATATTGAATTAACTCACGGGATCCTTGCTCGATTAAATACTTTATCTACCGATGAAAATACCGGGATCAGTACCTGTCATAAAATTCTCAATCAAATGCACAAACAGATTGAGCTGGTTTTTGATGCTATTTCCAAAAACGCCCCTTTTTATTTACCTTTTTCTATAAGAAAAGTCGTTTTTGCAAAGATGAAAGAGGTAAAAACTACCAAAGCACTTTATAACTCATTAGAGACACTTTTTAACGACTCCCGATATGAGATCATCGAAACTAAGCAAGCAAGTCACTTGCAAAATGTAAAAGAAGCATGCACTCCCCTGCACATCTTATCCAAGAGTCTTGATGAAATAGGGGCGAGCCCGGATCTACCAGAAGGGTTTAAAGCCTACTACAAAAATTATTATACCCCGCTAAAACTCGTCCTTGATAGTATCGAAGAGTATAATTCACAGATTGGATATTTTCTTGCAGGTTTTTATGAAACTCAGGTTAGTTATCTTCTAGAGCTTTTAAGCAACCCTCCTACTAGAATGGAGCCTGCAGATACCGCTATTATAGAACAAAAGCTCATTACCTTTTTAGAAACCTACGCCAGGGTAAAGCCTGAGCTTTTACAAATAGATATCAAGCAGGCTTTTACCAATGAATATATTAAAGAGCTCTTACTTGATGATGCAAAGGCGTATATTACCAACACCTTCTCCTATATCCTTCCTGAAAGAAATGAAGACATCTTCATTCTACTTGAAAAAAATAGCAAAGAAATACTCACCCTCCTTCTAAAGATCTATAAAACCATGGATCCCTCTTGTTTCACCGCACATCTTTTAAAAGAAAAGATCAAAGGTTTATATCTTATAGATGTCCCCTCTTTTCAGCTTGGATGGTATTTATTTGGAGAGATCGTTTCCATTTTATATATCCTCTCCGCCGCGGGAAAAAAAGATGCATTAAAAATCATCGAAAGCTTTTTAATCGATATTTACCAGTATCCGATTTTCACCGTTTTATTAAATGCAAAAAGGGCTAGTCTACCAAAAATATTCATTAAGCTGCAAATGATTTAGTCTTATCCGAAAAAGATTTTTTTTCTCTGGACAAATAGATGCCAAATACAATATATAGTATCTATGGTAGACGTAAAACACTACATATAGTATCTGAAGGTAGAAAGAACATTTAATAAGGAGCGTTATGAAAGAGGATAAAGAGGTAATTACTAAAGCAAAAGAGAATATAAATGATAATGATCTTTTGTCTTCTATGAAAAAGAAAAAAAGCCCTAAAAAGGTGAATGCTGACGCTCTTACTATTGTAAAAAGAAACGGCGCTATTCTCCCTTTTAGAAAAGATCGAATAGAAAATGCACTAACGCTTGCTTTTTGTGATACAAAAAACCTTCCTAAAGACAAACCTCTTCCCCTTGCGACAAAAAATACTATTGCTCGTCTTGCCACTATTGTAGAAGATAAATCTAAGCACCTTGGAGAAAAAGGGGTTACACTTACCGTAGAGGGTATTCAGGATCTTGTTGAAATTACATTAATGAAGAATAATTTCCATGATGTTGCCCGCGATTACATCCTTTATAGAGATCACAAAAGAGGACAGCGCGGCGAGGTAAAGATTATTACGATTTTAAGTGCCGATGGCATTACAAAAAGACGTTTTAACCCAATGAAAGTTGCATCTTCCATAGAAAGTCTATTTAGATCTCACCATGGCCTCGAAGGTCAAACAGAAGAAGGGGTGGTTGCATCTATCAATGAGGTAACAGCTCTGGTTACAAAAGCAGTAGTAGATTTAGAAAAAAATACTATTACAAGAGAGGCTTTAGAAGAAATTACAGAGAATGCTCTTATGCAGCTTGGGTTTTACGAAGAGGCTAAAAGGTACATCCGCTCAAGAAATACGGTAGATACAAAAAAAGCAGAAAAGGAGCATGGAAAATCTTTCACTATCACAGGAGAAAAAGGGTCCACTTATACCATCACTGAAAATGATTTAAGGCAACAGATTACACATGCTTGTAGAAATACAGAAAATATTGATATAAAAGAGCTGGTTCATTCCTCCCTTTTAAATTTCTATGAAGGTATTACAGAAGCTGAGGTGGATACCGCACTTATCATGGCAGCACGTGCTAAAATTGAGGTAGAACCTAACTATACTTATGTTACCGCAAAGCTACTGATGGAGAAAATCTATAGAGAGACTTTAGAGTGCTCTTCTCGAGAAAAGAGTTTTGAGCAAAGCTATAGAGAATATTTTGTAAGTTATATTCAAAAAGGCATTTCTGTAGAAAGATTATCAACAGAGCTTTACGATTTCGATTTAGATGCCCTTTCTAAAGCGATTGTTCCAGATAGAGATTACCTTATTCAATATCTAGGACTACAAACCCTTTATGATAGGTATTTTGTTCAGCATAAGGATAAAAGATTAGAAACTCCTCAGATTTTTTGGATGAGGGTTGCTATGGGACTATCTATTAGAGAAGATAATAAAACAAAAAGAGCGATAGAATTTTATAATATTCTTTCTCAGCTTTTATATTCTCCAGGCACTCCAACTTTATTTAACTCAGGAACCAATCACTCTCAACTAAGCTCTTGTTACCTTTCCACTATTAATGATGATCTAGAGCATATCTTTAAAGTGATCTCTGATGATGCTCAACTTTCTAAATGGGCAGGAGGACTTGGTAATGACTGGACATCTGTTCGTGCTACAGGATCTCTTATTAAAGGGACAAATGGTCGCTCTCAAGGGATTATCCCATTTTTAAAAGTGGCCAATGATACCGCCGTTGCTGTAAATCAGGGTGGAAAAAGAAAAGGAGCTCTATGCTCTTACCTAGAAACCTGGCATTTAGATATTGAAAACTTCCTAGAGCTTCGTAAAAATACCGGTGATGAAAGACGCCGTACTCATGATATGAATACTGCTAACTGGATTCCCGATCTATTTATGAAAAGGGTAGAGGAAAATGGTAAGTGGACACTGTTTACCCCATCTGATGTACCTGATCTCCACGATTTATACGGCGCAGCATTTGAAAAGCGTTATGTGGAATATGAAAAAGCGGTGGAGGCAGGGAAAATTGCCCTTTACAAAATCCTTGATGCAAAAGATTTGTGGAGAAAAATGCTCTCTATGCTCTTTGAAACAGGACACCCTTGGATTACTTTTAAGGATCCATCTAATGTACGCTCCCCTCAAAGTCATATGGGTGTGGTTCACAGTTCTAATCTATGTACAGAAATTCTCCTTAACACTTCAAAAGAAGAGGTTGCAGTATGTAATTTAGGATCGGTGAATTTAATAGCGCATTTAGATGATAAAGATAATATTGATGAGAAGCTGTTAGAATATACCGTTACCACAGCAATAAGAATGCTTGATAACGTTATCGATATCAATTTCTATCCAATACCTGAGGCAAAACATGCCAATTCCAAGCATAGACCTATTGGTCTTGGGCTGATGGGATTCCAAGATCTTCTTCATAGAAAAAAACTTAGCTATGCAAGCTTTGAGGCAGCAGACGTTGCCGATGATGTGATGGAGAAAATTTCTTTCCATGCAATCAAAGCCTCGGCAAATCTTGCAAAAGATCGTGGTTGCTATGAAAGTTATAAAGGATCC
Source organism: Chlamydiia bacterium (assembly GCA_022601595.1). Lineage (GTDB taxonomy): Bacteria > Chlamydiota > Chlamydiia > Chlamydiales > 2-12-FULL-49-11 > JAJACQ01. The sequence goes on from JAJACI010000002.1 coordinate 47,208, forward strand.
AAATGGGATCAAGGGATGCTTCCTATTGATACTATCGACCTTTTAGAAAAAGAGCGCGGACAAAAAATAGAGATGGACAGATCTTCTAAAAAAGATTGGGAGTCTGTTAGGGCTCTTGTTAAAAAACATGGGATGAGAAATTCTAATACCATGGCCATCGCACCTACTGCAACGATTGCCAATATATTAGGAGTATCGGCATCTATTGACCCTAACTATAAAAATCTATATGTAAAATCCAATCTATCTGGTGAGTTTACCATAACAAACATCTACCTTGTCGCAGAGCTTAAAAAGCTTGGCCTCTGGGATAAAGAGATGATTGATGATCTTAAATACTTTGATGGATCGGTTTCAGAAATTGAGCGTGTACCTCAAGAGCTCAAAGATAAATTCTTAACCGCTTTTGAAGTAGACTCTTTATGGTTGATTGAATGTGGAAGTCGCCGTCAAAAATGGATAGACATGGGGCAATCTATGAATCTATTTTTAGCAGAGCCATCTGGTAAAAAAATGCATGAAATGTATTTTGCTGCTTGGAAAAAAGGTATTAAGACCACTTACTACTTAAGAGCAATGGCAGCGACAACTATTGAAAAATCTACAACAGACATTAACAAAAGGGGAATTCAGCCAAGGTGGATGAAAAATGCTTCTGCATCTTCTCGAATTGATGTAAAAAGAGAGGTGAAGCCGCAGGCTTGTAGCATGGACGAAGGCTGCGAAAGCTGCCAATAACTGTTAATATCTGAGTTTTTGGTATATTTTTCATTTTCCAGGTTTCTGAGTACACTCATACACTATCAACCAGGAAAATGAAAAATCTCCTCAAAAAATCAAAGATTAACAGTCATTGGTAAAATAGATTTATCAAGAAATACAGAATAAAAAGTAGGTGAGAAATTATGAGTACAAAAGAGAAAAAAGCAAGGTTTGAGGCAAAAGATAAGCGTTTAATCAACTGTAATAAAGTGGATGTAAACCAAATTATGCCTATGAAGTATAAGTGGGCGTGGGAGCATTACATCAATGGCTGTGCCAATCACTGGATGCCAGATGAGGTTCCTATGGGCAAAGATATCGAGCTTTGGAAATCAGGTAATTTATCAGAGGCAGAGATCTTAATGATAAAAAGAAATCTAGGTTTCTTTTCGACAGCGGAAAGTTTAGTTGCCAATAATATTACCCTTGCAGTGTTTAAGCATGTTACTAATCCTGAGGCAAGACAATATCTACTTCGTCAAGGTTTTGAAGAGGCTATTCACACTCATACCTTCCACTACATCGTAGAATCTCTAGATTTAGATCCTTCAGAGATTTTTAATATGTATAATGAAATTGATGTGATTGGAGAAAAAGATAAGTTCGAAATGAAAATCACCGAAGAAATTCTACAAGATGGTTTTACTACTGAAACAGAAGAAGGCGCAAGGGCATTTCTTAAAAACCTAATTGCTTACTACATCATTATGGAGGGTATCTTCTTTTATAGCGGTTTTGCGATGATTCTATCATTGCACAGACAAAATAAGATGACAGGAATAGGTGAGCAGTTTCAGTTTATCCTTCGTGATGAGACCATCCATTTGAATTTTGGAATTGATCTTATCAATGGTATCAAAGAAGAAAATCCAAACCTTTGGACAGAGGAGTTTCAACAAGAGATCATCGATATGATCGATGAGGCAGTAACTTTAGAGATCGCTTATGCAAAAGCATGTCTTCCTAAAGGCGTTTTAGGGCTTACTGCTCCAATGTTTGAAGAGTATGTAGGATTTATAGCAGACAGACGTTTAGAAAGAATAGGCCTTTCAGCCCGTTACCATAAAACCAATCCATTCCCATGGATGTCTGAGGTTATTGACTTGCAGAAGGAAAAAAACTTTTTCGAGACAAGGGTCACCGAGTACCAATCCTCCTCGTCCCTTTCCTGGTAAGAAATCTAAACCAATAAAAAAAAGAGCCTTTTCAGGCTCTTTTTTTTGTCTAGAAGAAAAGACTTTCTTTTGATACTATCAATCTCTTAATTGCACGGAGCAACAAAAATGAAGAAAGGCGACAGATTTCACGGATTTTTAATAAAAGAGATAGAAGAGATAAAAGAAATCCATATCACATTAATTCATGCCGTGCATGAAGAAAATGGAGCCAGCGTTTTTCATATTAAAGCCTCTGACAAAGAAAATGTCTTTGGTCTTTGCTTTAAAACCTACCCTACAGATGATACAGGAGTCCCCCACATCTTAGAACATACCGTCCTTTGCGGGTCTAAAAAATATCCTGTTCACGATCCCTTTTTCTCTATGCTTCGCAGAAGTTGTAATACTTTTATGAATGCCTTTACAGCAAAATTATGGACAGGATATGTCGCTTCCTCACAAATTGAGAAAGACTTTTATAACATCTACTCTGTATATCTTGATGCCGCCTTAAATCCCCTGCTTACCGAAAATAGTTTTATGCAAGAGGGTCACAGGTTAGAGTTTACAGATATAGAAAAGATCTCCTCCCCTTTTGAAACAAAAGGGATTGTATATAACGAAATGAAAGGGGTGTTTGCTAATCCATCATCTATTGTATGGAGAAGCCTGATAAATTACATGTACCCAAACACTTCCTATGGATATGACTCTGGAGGAATCCCCCAAAATATTACAGAGCTGACACATGAAGAGCTTAAAGCATTCCACAAAAAATATTACGACAAAAGAAGGTGCGACTATTTCTTCTATGGTGATATCCCTCTAGAAAAACATTTAGCATTTTTAGAAGCAAATGTGTTCACAGAAAAACTCTCTAAAATAGAAGATATTCCACCCGTTAAAAAAATCACCCGTTTTGATAAACCTAAATCTTTTTCCGAAAAATATTATTCTACCAACGAAACAAAAGACCCCGCCTATTTTTCTTTAGGATTTGTTACCTGTGAGATCAAAGAACAAGAAGAAACATTAACGCTCATGCTTCTTGATATCATCCTTATGGATACAGACGCCTCCTTATTAAAGAAGAAAATCCTAACGTCTAAAAAGTGCCAAGATGTCTACTCTTTATATGACTCAGATGCTAGAGAAATCCCTTATATCATTTATTGCGTCGGCTTAGAGGGGGAAGAAAAAGATTTAGAAGATGTGATCCTTAAAAGCCTTAGTGATATTAAAGAAGAAGGTATCTCTGATCAATGGATAAATAGCGCCCTTCATCAATTAGAATTTTCTAAATTAGAAATCTCAAGCTCTCACGGTCCATACGGTTTAGATCTGATGGGACGAACCCTTATCCCCTACCAGCAAGGTGCAGGACTTACCGATGGAGTGAAAATCCATTCCCTAATAGAATCTTTAAAAGAAAAACTTAAAGATAAAAACTATTTGCTCCATTTTATCGATAAATACTTTTTAAACAATACACATAGAGTTGCCTTCTCCCTCTATCCTGATAAAAGCGTTCAAGAAAAGGAACTTTCCGCTGAGAAAAAAGAGCTCGAAAAAAAGGAAGCTGCTCTTTCAGAAGAAGAAAAGAAACAATTACAAACAAAACTAAAGGCCTTTCATACCTATCAAAAAAATGCCGATAAACAAGATATAGAATGCCTTCCTAGCTTAAAAATTAGCGATATCCCAAAAAATGCTCCTTATTATCCAGTAACACGTAATATGGAAAAAAACAGCTCGGTATATCATCATGATGTATTTACCAATTCTATCTGTTATGTGGATCTTGTCTTTGATATACCGCAAATTCCAGAAGAGGATTTACCCTTTCTAAGGCTCTTTAGCTCTATGATCCCAGAGCTTGGAACCAAAAAATTTGCTTGGGATAAAAACATGATGCGTATCCAAGGGGCTTTTGGCTCCCTATACTCAGGACTTGCTCTTAATGTACAAAAAGAAAATATCAACACCTGCTACCCAACCCTCTCTCTCTCCTCAAAATTCTTAAACAAGAATCAAGAGGAATGCTTTGAAATATTAAAAGACATTATCTTAAATATTGACCTCAACGACGATAAAAGGATAAAAGACCTTATTACACAAATTTCCTCTTCTCTTGAAAGCGATGTAAATAGACGCGCCCTTGGATATGCTTTAAAAGGATCATCAGCCCATATTTCTCCATGGACACACCTTGGAAATCTTTGGTACGGTATGCCTTACTATCGATTTATCAAAAATCTTATGAAAGATCTAGACGGCACCCTTTCACATATTATAGACAAGTTCAAAGGGTTTACTAAAACATTGTTTCATTTAAACAATGCACATCTAGTTATCTCATGCGAGCAAAAGGATTTTGACAGCTTAGCCGCGGCGCATTTTTATGATCTGATGAATTTATCAGATGCCTCCTCTCCATTTCACCCTTGGATAGAACTTCCTGTGCCAAACCCTGCCGCTAACAAAGGTATGATCATCTCCTCTGGTATCGCCCATAATGCACTTGCCCGGTCGACAGTTACCCTAACTTCAGAACTTGCCCCTGCACTGAAAATTGCTACCTACCTATTAGAAAATCTATATATCCATAAAATGGTTCGAGAAAAAGGCGGAGCATACGGATCTGGTGTGAAATATAATATCCTTACAGGCGTTCTTCATTTCTACAGCTCTAGAGACCCGCACATAACCTCTACCATCGATGCTTTTTATGAAGCCTCAGCGTTGCTTGCAGAAAGAGATATCTCTGAAAGAGAGCTCACCGAAGCCATCTTAAGCTACATTCAGGATGTAGACTCCCCTGTTCCTGCTGGATCTAGGGCTTCTGTTACCTATTTCCAAGAAAAAGTTGGATTAACCAAAGAAGTACGCCAAAAATTCCGAGATGCTGTCCTTGCTTTAACCGCAAAGGATATTAAAAAAGCGATAAAAGAGGCGATCTTACCAGGACTTATTGAGGAGAGTACACAAGTCTCATACAGTAACGAGAAAAAGCTTAAAGAGGCTAACACCTCTTTAAAAAATCTACTAGAATTAGAAAGCATATAAAATAGATACGTCATAAGGAACGGAAATGACTATAACTATACAAAAATAAGTAAATTCTTTATACTTCTTGTTTTACACTAATTACAGGATTGCATCTTATGAATAAAATTTTACTTTTTCTAGCATCTAGCTCGCTGCTATGCGCTAGCACACAAAATGCCCACATGAAAGAATACAACGTACCTCTAAAAACGGGTAAGTGTTACATCGATATAGCAGGAGGCCCATTAAATCTTAAAGATTCTACAGACAATCTATTTTTTAACCATAGCTTTTTTAGCCTGGGCATTAACTATCGACTTTACCCTAAAAGATTAGGGATTAAAAAAGCTATGGAATACGGAATGGATCTTTACCCAAATATCACCGGCTGGATGGATAATAATGAATCTATCATTCATGTAGAGTGGAAAGCGGGCCTAATTCATTACTTTGCACCAGACATGAATAACGGCAACTATATAATAGGCGGAGTGGGCGCTAGCACCTATCGCTACTATTTTACCTATGCAGCATTTGGAAGAGAATTTGACAGATTAAGCGCCATTTCAAAAAAGATCGAGCTGAACATAAGCGCCACCCCAACCAGCACTTCTTTTTCCCTTTTTGGATCCCCTAAAACATCTGGCACACATGGAAACCGAATCAAACTCATTCTTGGCATGGGATTTTAATCAGTAATAACTATATAAAAAGCCCCAGAATATCTTCTGGGGCTTTTTTTTTCTAAAAATTCATTTCTTTATATTAAGAAACAGATTCTTTTAATGCTTTTCCAGGACGGAAAGATGGCACTTTTTTCGCAGGAATTTGTAACTCTTTTCCTGTTTGTGGGTTTCTTCCTGTTCTTGCTTTTCTGTCTGTTACTTTAAATGTACCAAAACCAACAAGTTGAACTTCATTGCCTTTTCTTAGAGCTTTTTGAATTGACTCAATATAAGCGTTTAAAAACTTTTGTGTATCAGATTTTGTAAATCCTGTTTTGTCAGACAATTCTTCAATAAGTTCGTTTTTGTTCATTTGTGACCTCCATGTTAGGTTTGTTAATTTCTACAGCTTATGACAACTGAGAATAGTACACAAGTATTCTATAAGAAAAAGTGCTCTGGAGGCCTCTAATACATTCAAATCACGTGTTTTTCGTTAAGAATTTTTGAAATTCTGCCGAATCTCTAATTTCATCAAAAGCCTTGCTGCTAGCGACTTCAGGGAGATCTACCTCACCGAAAACTTTTGCGGCCGTAAGCCATGCTATTGTTTCGGTAATTTTTTTCTCATTACTCATCGCTTTTGCCGCCATAATCGCTATCTCACTGCTTCTTTCGATCTCAAAGATCTGTCCGGCAAGTTTAATTACACGGGAATAATCTTTTGCATAGAAGCAAGTTTGGTAGAAAAGCACTTTCCCTTCACGCGATAAATTCTTCTCCTCGCTCTTCAATAAGTCATAAGCCTTATCCTTCTCATCTTGCTGAAAAGCAATCTTGGCAAGATTCTCTTTAGCAAGTGTATGTATCATCCCTTCATGAGTAGAATTCAAAAGAGTTTCTAAGCATTTTTTTGCACTTTCTATATCACCAGTATTTAACATATTACTTGCTTTTTTCATCTCATCTTTAATGCCATCTTTGGTATCATCTTTAGTGAAATTTTTAAACTGGCGAAGTGTTTCAAAGCTTTGAAAGGTAAATAGTAAAAAGATCGCTCCAATAAAGAACTGCCCTACTGCAAAAAAGAATAGGCAGGCTGCAGCTGACAGCACAAAGGAGGTGATAAAAGAGACTTTCCAGGATTTATGACCAATAAAGCCTGAAAGGATCACACGCAGCAAGTGACCTCCATCTAAGGGGAGAATAGGTATTAAGTTTATCACCGTCCAAAACAAATTAATAAATCTTGTGACAATTACGGTATAGGCTAGATAGCCACCCATCGGGCCCATCGCTTGAAGCGTCGCAACAGGGATAAACAGAGCGCCAAAATAGAGCAAGAATCCAAATGCTGGACCCATTGCTATCACAATAAATTCTTGCCATCCTTTTAATTTTTTCCCCTGAGGAAGGGTTAACCCGCCAAAAGCAAACAATTGAATCTGTGCGCTCTGACCAAAAAAGGTTGCGGCAAGTGCATGACCATATTCATGAAATAATACAGAGATGAAAATGACAAACATCCAAATAAGTGTTCCCATCATGCTGCGCGTGTTTAAAAAGCCAAGAACCGCTGCCATTACAAAAAAGGATGGAGCTATTTTTAATGGTATCTTTTTCATCTATCCAAATGCCCTCTTCATAGCAGCTCCCATTTGATCAGGGGTCATTGCTACGATAACATTTGCCTCCTGAAGAGCCTTTATCTTATCTCCTGCAGTCCCTTTTCCGCCAGATATAATTGCACCGGCATGTCCCATCCTTTTTCCAGGAGGAGCGCTTTTACCGGCAATAAAGGCGGCAACTTTCTTACTACAATGATTTGCTATCCAGAGAGCCGCCTGCTCTTCGGCATCACCGCCAATTTCCCCTATCATCAAAATACCCTCTGTCTCCGGATCTTTTTCAAAAAGCTCTAGCACATCGATAAAATTGGTACCGTTGGTTGGATCTCCTCCAATACCTACACACGTTGTCTGGCCAAGCCCTAACGAGGTTGTTTGCCATACCGCCTCGTAAGTAAGCGTTCCCGATCTAGACACAATCCCAATTTTCCCTGGTTTGTGAATATATCCAGGCATAATCCCAATTTTACACTGATCAGGGGTAATAATTCCTGGGCAGTTTGGTCCAATCAGCCGGCTCTTACTTTTAAGCATTCTCTCTTTTACTTTTAACATATCTAAAATAGGAATCCCCTCTGTTATACAGATGATCAATTCTATTCCTGCCTCTTCTGCCTCAAGTATTGCTGCCGCTGCAAATTTTGGCGGTACAAAAATCATCGTTACATCAGGTGAAAGCGCCTTTTTTGCCTCTTTTACCGTATTGTATATAGGAAGACCATGCTCTGTTGTCTTTCCCCCCTTACCAGGAGTTACTCCCCCCACCATCTGCGTTCCATAAGCAAGACACTGCGCTACATGAAAACTTCCTGCCTGCCCTGTTATCCCTTGGCAAATGACTCGGGTATCTTTGTTTACTAATATACTCATCTATTTCCCCTCCACTTGAGCTACCATTTTCTCTGCAGCATCACCTAAATCATTTGCAGCTATTAGTTTTAATCCTGACTCTTTTAAAATCTTCTTCCCTTGCTCAACATTTGTCCCCTCAAGCCTCACCACCAAAGGAACCTTTAACTTAACCTCCTTAACGGCCGCGACCACCCCTTCTGCTATGATGTCGCACTTCATAATCCCACCAAAGATATTAACCAATATCCCCTTGACCTTAGGATCGCTCAAGATAATTTTAAAACTCTCGACCACCTTCTCTTTGGTAGCAGAGCCCCCCACATCTAAAAAGTTTGCCGGGGAGCCGCCCTTCTCTCCTATAATATCCATGGTCGCCATCGCAAGCCCTGCTCCATTTACCATGCAGCCAATATTCCCTTCCATCGCAACATAGGCTAAATCAAGCTCATGCGCCCTAACCTCTGCCGGCAGCTCTTGCGTAGGATCATACATCTTTGCAATAATAGGCTGTCTATACAAAGCATTGTCATCAACACTGATCTTTGCATCTAATAAAAATAAATTCCCATCTGGATCTTTTATCAAAGGGTTGATCTCCAATATCGATCCATCTATCTCCATAAAGGCTTTTACCATCTCCTTGACCATCACAGCTCCCTGATCGGCAGTCTTGCCCTCCCAACCCATAAACGCTGTTATCTCTTTGACCTGCTTATCGCTAATCTTTCCATCAGGAGTTAAAGGGGTCTTCAAAATCTTCTCCGGAGCACTTTCTGCTACCTCTTCAATATCCATCCCCCCTTCTTGAGAAGACATAATCAATGGACACGCCCCATCCCTGTCTATGATGATACCAAAATAATATTCTTTTTCAATGTCTGCTAAATCGGCAATCATCACCTGATGACAAGTTATCCCTGCAGCCCCTGTTTGCTTGGTGACAAGCTTCATCCCAAGAAGATCTGCAGTATGCTTTTCTATCTCATCCCTAGACATCGCAACTTTTACCCCTCCCGCCTTTCCGCGACCGCCTGCATGCACCTGTACCTTTACTACCGCTTTTGTAACGCCAAGCTCTGTAACCTTCTGAGCAATATCCTTTTTATCATCCACTACCACAAACTTATGTATAGGAAGCCCGTAACGTTTTAATATCTCTTTTGCCTGATACTCATGTATATTCATAATTCACCTACCCCTTCCTCTGGAGTAAGCTATAAAAGCCAATAACTATCAAGAAGAATCCATAAATTCTTATTTTCTATGATAAGAGACTTAGGGTGTGTCTGATAGCAGTTATAAACTCTCCGAATTTCTGTAAATCGCTAATAATCTATCCGTTTCTGCAATATTCTTATGGAGACTCTGATAAACTACACTTTTTAGAATTTCTTCAGATTTTTTGAAATAAATCCGATTTTGGAGTAAGCGGCATCCCTGTAGGGATGGGGCGCCACGAAAAATAGGATTTATAAGAAACCTGGAAAATTATAAAACTGTCTGTTTATCAGAGTCTCCTTAATTGTTTTGTGCAATCAACCTTTCCAATAAAGGAGAAGTGGATCGATTTTCACCTTGGTTTGATCCAACTAAATTAAGAAGCTGTACTAGCAATGGAGAAGTGCTTCGTTTCTCAGTAGAAGTCTTATAGCCCCCTGCCGAAAGATACTCTTGACGCTTTATATATTGGACCTCTTGTGTCTCTCCTGCAGCAAGCATCGCTTTATAATATAGCTTTGCTTTTTTTTTATCCACTCGAACTGTGATAAATCCTAAAGATCCATTTTCATATAATTTAGCAAGTTTATCATTAGCTTCTGCATGCCCTTGCTGCGCAGAGATCTTTAAAAATTCAAGGACGTATTCTCCAGCATTTTCAATACAAGTCTTTCTAAAGACATCATCTAGAAAATACATAGCAATCATATAATTAGGGTTTTCCTCTTGAGGACCTACAAGCGAAGATAACCATTTTATCTTGTGTAAAACAGACAAGGCCATTTCATAATCAGGTTTTCCATCTCGTGTCCCCTGTCCTAATACGCACATCATACCCACTTCAAATTTAGCTTTATCATAACCAAGCAGTGCTGCCTTTAGCATATATTTGAGAGCAAGTTTTTTATGGCAAATATTCTTCTCTATCTACAGCGCTCTGATGTATAACCCCTCCCCATTTCCGGTGCCCCCTAACACTTTATCTTCCCGCTGTGCAATAATCTTGCGAACTTGAAAAAGAACACTTTCTGCTTGAGAATAACCTAACTCTTTGGCCATAAGACAACATTTTTTCGCTGTAAATTCCCAACCAGGCTCTTTTTTGCGATTAACATTCGCAATAGACTTTATAGCAATTTCTACAAGAGCCTTTCCATCCCCAGTGCCGCCCACTTTCTCATCAAGAGTGGCATATTGAGCTAAAGCTGCATCTATTTTAGGTACTTTACCAACACTATCCACGAAAAATCTCCTTACTATTTTCAAATCTCATAATTTACAAGGCAAAAATTATAATACTAATCACATAAAAATAGAAGTATAAATGAATATTTATTTATGGAGACTCTGATAAACTACACTTTTTAGAATTTCTTTAGATTTTTTGAAATAAATCCGATTTTGGAGTAAGCGGCATCCCCGTAGGGATGGGGCGAAACGAAAAATAGGATTTATAAGAAATCTGGAAAATTATAAAACTGCTTGTTTTTCAGAGTCTCCTATAAGGCGCGCCTACAAAAAAAGGAAACCAGTGTAGACATTGCTTTGAAACACCTTTTCCTATATAATCACTTGAAAATGAGGATCTATGTTTCAATTTTTAAAGACAAGTATTACCAAGGTGAAGGGCGCCCTTTCTAAGACGGCATCTTTTTTTTCTAAAAGGCTCGAGGGCATTTTTTCTAAGCCGCTTGATGAGGATAACATTGAAATGCTTGAAGAAATTCTATATGAGGCTGATCTTGGATCTTCTGTTGTAGATCATTTTATTCAAAAAGTACAATCTTTTGCTGGGAAAAACCCTAACGCTTCTAAAGAGGAATATATAGATATTTTAGAGCAAACTGCTGCCTCTATCCTTAGTAAAGAGGTAAAAAGTCTTTCTAAACAACCTGAAAATGAAAAGGCGCCCAAAATGATTTTAATGGTAGGTGTCAACGGATCTGGCAAAACTACCTCCATTGCAAAGCTTGGCAAGATGTATAAAGATGCAGGAAAAAAAGTTCTTTTTGCGTGCGGAGATACTTTTCGCGCCGCAGCCACAGAACAGCTTGCTTTGCATGCAAAAAACTTAGGTGTGGATGTTGTTCTTGCAAAACATGGAGCTGATCCTAGCGGGGTGATTTTTGATGCGATGGAAAAAGGAAAACATGGAAATTACGATGTGGTAATCTGCGATACTGCAGGGCGTTTAGAGTCGAAAACAGAGCTCCTAGAGCAGCTGAAAAAAATAGATACGGTTGCTAAAAAGGGGGATAAAAATGCTCCTCATGAGGTATACCTAACCATTGATGCGGGCCTTGGTGGAACCTGTTTGGATCAAGTAGAAAAGTTTAACCAATTTATCCCCCTCACCGGCCTTATCCTTACCAAAATTGACTCTACCGCAAAAGGGGGAGTGGCGCTATCAATCTATAAAAAGCATGAATTGCCAATTGTCTATGTGGGCTTTGGAGAAACACTTTGCGATTTTTCTTTGTTTGATGCAAAATCATATGCAAAGGCTCTCTTTAAGGAATAAGCTATATGTCACTGTTTGAATCTATCGAATTTTTCTTTGCAAAAGATAATAAAACTATTATCCCTTTTGACTTGAATACGAAAGAGGCGCCTAGAAAACCCGTTATGCAGCAACATAACGCTCCGCGGCAAAGAGAGCAGCAGCCTTCCTTTCTCCCTAAAAAGAAAAAGGCAAAAGTCCCTGTAACCACCATCAAAAAAGAGGCCACAGCCCAACCTAAAAAAGATCACTTTTACACCGAATGGGAAAAGAAATACCGAGAACTGCATGCAGAAAACCTTCTGGCCAAAAAGCCTTTTAAAAAACATGCTCTTTTCATCATCGATGAAAAAGCACCCAGAGCCTTTGCCGAAAAAATTGCCGCCGCCATCAATACGCGCCTTATGAAAACCACCTTTATCATTTCAAGCAGCTCCATAGAAGCGCTGATCCAAGAGCATAACCCCTCCCATATCATCTCCACAAAAGAGATAACCTCCACTTTACCCACCATCATTACAGGCGATCTAAATGCGGTAGAAAAAGATCCCGAAAAAAAGAAGATTTTATGGAATACGCTTCAAAAAAAACTATTGGTATAGAAATATTCTATCTTTAAAGCTACCATTTCTTTCTGCTTTTTCTAATCGTACTTTTTCAAGTGTCTCAAAGGATATTTCCCTTTCCTTTAATAAGGATAAAAACACCTCATGTACATCTGCCATTTCCTCAAGCCATTGCTTATCTGTTCTTGAACTACAAACCTCCTCTACCTCTTCCCTCAACTTATAATGTAAAGAAGCTCTATATAAATCAGGATTTAACCGTGATACGGTAACTTTTTTTCCAGTACTCCCAAAAATAATCGAAGGAATCTTATCTCTTACTAATTTTCCTTGATCAAACATATTCTTTCTAAATGCAATTAATGCAACTTTGAGCACAACTCCTCCCTCTTTTTTCGAGTTAATAATCTAATCTGTACTAAAAACTCCTCTATCTGTTCTTTTGTTGTAAAACAAGACAAACTGACCCTTACAACTCCTAAGGGAAAGGTAGAGAGACGTTTATGAATAAGAGGAGCGCAACAAAGACCTGCTCTACAAATAATCCTTTTTGTGGAAAGATAATGCTCTATTTGAGACGGAAAAAAATTTTCTATATTAAAAGACAAAATAGGAATTTGATAGGCTCTTTCTAGATCTCCATAAACGGTCACTTTATCCATTTTTTTTAGCGTATTAAAAAGAAGATAAAACATATCCATCACCTTAGAGTGGTGTTTTTTTACCCATCTAATGCTAGATAGTAGACCTGTAAGCCCTTCCATATTTAAAGTCCCCGCCTCAAATCTTTCAGGAGACATTTCAGGATGATCAAGATGAGATGATAAGTGCCCGCCGCCCCCTTGAATCAAGGGAGTCACTAAATAAGGATTTTTAACATATATAAACCCTGTTCCTGTAGGTCCGTATAACCCTTTATGTCCAGATCCAACAGCCATATCCACCCCTTCTAATTTAAGGGGATAGTTGCCTATCGACTGCGTACAATCTAAAGCAAGAGCAATATCTTTTTTTTGAGATAACTCGGTGATATCTTTTAAAGGTAAAGCCATCCCAAGTACATTGGAATGTAGCGAAAAGAAAAATAATCGAGTGTTTTTTTTTATTAATTTTTCAAGGGTTTTTATGTCAAATAAACCGCTTGAATCACACTCCCAAATATCATAAGTAACACCTCTTACTTTACTAAGATAATGTAGCGGCCGCAAAAGAGAATTGTGCACAAAGCTAGAAATAACTACATGATCCCCTCTTTTCAAAAAACCCTTTAACAAAAGATTGATTCCATAAGTAGCATTATAGGTAAAGCTAATATGATCATATTTTTTTATACCTAGTAAGAGAGCGATCTCCCTTCGTAATTCAAATGCTATATTTTCCGCTTTTTTTGCAAAAATATGGTTTCCTCGATTTGCTGAACCTCCTCCATGATCTATATATTTATATATTTCTTCCCCCACAACAGAAGGCTTTGGAAAAGAAGTTGTCGCATTATCTAAATATATATAAGTCAGAAAAACCCCGCATAATTTTCTATGGAGGCAAGATGCGGCATATTCATTTTTCTAGCTATTAATGTTCTTAGTAAATGAGGAGGAATTGATTTGTTTAAGACAGGAAAGAAGCCGGCCTTTAAACTATTTTTAAAAAAGAGATATTCGCCTTTACTATGAAAGTATCTTTGAATATCTGACAAACAGGTAACTGGTAAATGGGAATATTGATCCTTTAATTCTACATTTATATCTAAGCTTAAAGGGAGGTAATGCATATGCATATGAAAACAAGGTATCTCCTGAGATGCTATACATACACCTGCTCTACCATGCTCATAGGAAATAAACCCTCCATGGTCAAGCATAAATGATGATTCAATCTTTTTTGTAATATATTCCATTTCTATCAGCTGCTTTTTTGTTAACTCTCCGGTACAACCGACATGCTCCTTAGACACAATCATTATATGACTCTCACATAGTGGATAGGGATCAAGTATTACTCTAAAAGCATCACCTTCCTCTATAATTAAAGATTTATCAAGATTACAAAATATACAATCTACCACAAGACCTCACTGTAGTGTTTGCAAAACTTCATTACAAACCTCCTTTATTTCCTTTTGCCCATCAATATGATTGACTCTTTGCTGGCCATAGTACAAGAGGATAGGCTCTGTGACCTCTTTATACACTTCAAGGCGCCTTTTAATTGAGCTTTGGCAGTCATCATGCCTTCTATACAACTCTCCTCTACAATGATCACACGTTAATGCTACGACTGGTGGATTATTCTTTTCATGATATGGGTACTTACAATCCTTACACATCCACCTCCCTGCTATACGGTTTAGTACCTCTTGATCCGTAACTTCTAGATGAATAACAGTAATATCACAATCACATGCGCGCTGATCTAAAAGCTTTGCTTGATTTACAGTCCTTGGAAATCCATCCAATATACAACCATTTAAATATCCTTCTTTTTCAAAATAACTAAAAAAAACCGAGCAAATCATGTCATCTGGAATTATTTCTCCACCTTCAAGCTTCTCCTTTACCTCTCTACCAAGTGGTGTACCCCTATCTATTTCGGCAAGTAAAAACTCCCCTGAGGAAATTCTTTTTAGATGTAGCTTATCTGAAAGGTACGCCCCTACCGTCCCCTTTCCTGCCCCTGGTTTTCCATATAAAACAATGATCGGTGATGAAAATAGAGTGAGAGAAAAAAAAGTAAAAAAAAGTAGCCGTAGAAATTTCATGGAATCCTCAAGGTTTAATTGGAAGCATACCTTAGGTATTTTTTACAAAATAAAATACAGTATTGACTGTATAAAATCAAGTGTTTATAGTTTATTTTTTTAATAAACGGTAGTAAGGTATGAAAAGAATTATCCCCATTTATGAATTTTCTGAAAGTACTAAGCATATAAAAGGATTAGACACAGATACGCTGGTTATCTTTGATGTAGACTCTGTTTTAACCATCCCAAAAACGCCTTTATTTCATCCGAAAAATTTTAGCCATTATAAACAAGCTATCTCTGATTTTTATAAACAAATCTCTCGCGAAGAAAAACATCTTGTTAATCACCATATTATTGCACATGATGTTATGGCAGTAGAGCATGAAGCTGCAGCTTTTGTAAAAAAAATGCAACAAGAAAAAGCTACTATTATCGCAATGACCAATGCTAAAAAAGGTCTATACACAGATGATAATACTTTATTTTCTTCGGTAAGAAAGCAGCAGCTTAACTCCGTCGGAATAGAGTTTTCTGGAACTTTTGACCTTGTCCATGAGTTTACTCAGTTAAAGCCTACCTTCTCCGATTACCCTGCTATTGATCATGGTATCATCTTTTCTTGTGGGCTTGATAACACAAAAGGGGCAGTCTTACACGAATTTATAAAATTTGATCGCTCTTATAAAAAAATCATTCTTTTTGATGATAAGGAAAAAAATATTGTTTCTATTGAAAAGATGCTTCAAGTAGAATTCCCAGAATGCGAGTTTTTCGGCTTTCACTATAAAGGGGTCGATTTACTTTCTTCTCCAGAAAAAGTTTCAGAGATGGAAATATTAAATTATTTAGACTCTTTGCTTTCAAAGGTTCGTAATATTTCCTGGATAGAATAATTAGGGTGTATCCCTTTTTTACTACAAGCGGTGACAAACTCTTCATATATTTCTTGTTTGCCTATAAATCTTTCCAATAGCTCTTTTGAAATCCCTTTTTCTCTATATTCCTTATCCAACAAAGAATAAGGATAACGACCATCCATTAAGTCTGGTAAATATCCCTCTTTTAAAATACTAATAAAATGCTTTGTAATTATTTTCCGAAAAAAATCACTATCTACATTTTTTAAGAAAAGAGCCTCAAAATCCTCCACCAAATCTACTTCTTCCATTTTTTTAGGAGAGATAAGTTCTTGTAATGAGTCTTCAAGAGATATATTTCTTATTCTTTTTAAGTTGCCTAAAGCATTAAACAGCCAGCGCCCCTTTAATGCAGCAATTCCAATACGATCATTCTTTAGGTCATCTATTTTATAGGGGCGCTCATTAGAATACATCTTTCTTACTCTTTTTAACATACCACAATATTTACTATTTAACATCTGAGTATAATGATATAAATCCCCCTCTAAACTAATAAATAAATCTCGGTAAGATATAATATCATCTCTTTTGAGCAATTTTTGTATCTCTAAAAACTTTTCATGTATTAGACTAATGCTACCTTCTCTTAATTTTAATGGAAGATAACATCTGTTAAACTGCTCGTGCAATCCTGGGTTCTCTTTTAGAATCTCTTTTAAACAAATGTTGATTTTTTCTAATCTTTTCAACCAGCAAGATAAAATCTCTGCCCCTGAGATATCAAGTAAGTGATTTCTCAGAGAAGGGTCAATGGTCTTATCTAAAAGATCTTCTAGAAAAAATAATAGATTTTTAGAACTGCCAAATGGTGTTGGAATAGAAAGATCAGTAATCTTTTGATTGTTAACACATAAAAACCCGTCATTATCAATAAAAACTAACTTTTTTGGAGCTCTTTCTCCTACAACAATAAAATTTTCTCCTTTGTGGTCACCAACATGAAGTAAAAAAGATGAGATCAAATGCTCCCCAAAACTCTTTGCACTAATTTCTAAAAAAGATCCCTCTTTCTTCTCTACCTTTCTAACAAAATCTGTTCCTAATTCTCCTAATACTTCTGGTGTTATCTGAAGCAAATAATTTTTCTTTTTTAGAGATGTGAAGCTAGATCTTCCCTTAACAAACTCCTCTTCCTTGCCATCTATTATAGAAACTACCATTTGCTCAGAAAAAGCGTGGCCATTAAATTCTTCTATTTCCACATTCTTAACAAAGAAAAATCTACTAGGAACGACTCCCTCTTGGAAAAGATATCTTTGGAAAAAATAAGCAGCCGTTTCCATCATAGGATCAAGCGGCGGAAGTACCGTGTCACTTTTAAAAAATAATCCACCTATACATACTGTTGGGTGATGCCCTCTATGCTTCTCATCCACTCTTTTTAGCCTACCAAAAGAATCAATAGATAAAAGCTTGCGTGCAAACTCTTGAGAGATAAATATTTTTTCATGATTATCTGAAATCAAAAGAACACTCTTCTTGTTATGAGATATGTCGTTCCTTTTAATTACATCTTCTATTTTTTCAAAAAGCTCCCCCCTCTCCCCGAAAAGAGAAAGAGAGAAAAAAAGGGCAAATAAAATTTTATATCTGATATTTTGCAACATGCTTTGGAATCCTTTTATTACAGTTCTCAAAAGTTACCTGAGGATCGAACTCCTTGATTAAACTTTCAAATTTTTCACAGTACCGACCATAACAATCTTGAACAAACTCATCCTTTCCAACATCTGTATTTGCAGCCTCCCATGTATACCGTCCCACCGACAAAAATAAGGAATCAACTAACTTTTCTAAGTAATCAAATTTTTCTATAAAACCATTTTTATGCAGCCCCCTTAAACTTTCGTACATATACCCCGCTGCTTCCCCAAAACATAATGGATACTCTTTTTGCAACTGCTTGAATAGTGTTCTATATTTCTCTATGCGTGGCGAGGGTACTGTATAAGAATAATAGCTTAAACTACCCTGCCAAACAAGTGTATTAGTCGCCTCTGCTCTTTTATATGAGGTGGTACCAGGAATCAATGTCATCTCATGATTCAAGCACCTAAATTCCATCCTCCCTACTTTCTCTAAAAAATCAAAATTCTCCTCTACATGCCTATCTTCCGTCCACGGGGTAATCATCATAAATCCGTATGAATAGTCAAGCCCCATCTCCCTTAAGATCCTTGTTGCCTCAATGTTTTTCTCCGGAGTAGAGGCTTTTCTCATCTTTTTTAGAATATCTCTGCTACCTGACTCAAGTCCCATATATAATCTTTGGAGCCCTGCCTTTTGTAATTTTTGCACAATAGACTGATACTTAATTACAGAAGGTGCTCGTAAATCACACATAATGGTAGTATTCACATTCCTTTCCACTAATAAATCGGCAAATTCTTCTGCTCGTTTTTGTGTTCCAGGTAAAATAAAATCAGAATCTACAAATCGGAAGCCTTGTAATTTTGGATACCGCTCCATTAGCGCTGCCATCTCTGTTACAAGACTATCAGCCGAGCGAATACGAACAGGACCGGCAGTTGGAAGTTTATCAGCGCTATTAACTGCACAGAAAGTACAAGCAAACAGACACCCCCGCGTTCCTTCTATCATAGCCTCTGAATCTCCACCATCACCATGTCCCATATATCGATCAGGGTAAGGCAGTGCATCTGTAGGGCGCACAGCTGCGCGCGCAATGTTTTTAATAACATTTCCATCTTCTCCACGATAATTAATACCAGGAACAAGCTTCCACTCCCTTTCTCTATCTAAAGTATGAACAAGATCACTAAAAGTAACCTCCCCTTCTCCAACCACTATCGAATCTACCTCCGGCATCATATCTAAAGCCTGCTGAGGTAAAATAGAGGGAAAGTAGCTTCCTACTGTAATATGTGTCCTTGGATCCTTTTTACGGAGTCTCTCAAAGAGTCCATTAGTCCAATCTACTGATTCATCCACAAGCAGAGAAACCCCTACTAAATTTGGTTTCAAAGCAGATACCCTTTCAAAAGCTTCCTCTGACGTGAGCATTTCCGCCCTCCCATCAATCACCGTCACATCCACTTTATGATAATGCTGTAAAAATCCACTCAACATAGATAGGCCATAGTTGGAAGTGGTTATTTTTGCCTTGCGGTAATTTCCTGGAGTATTTGGATTTACAAGAGCTATGGTAAATTTATTTCTTATTTGAGCTAGAGAAAATGCTCCCAATCTTAGAAAAGGTCTTCCTATATTACATGATAGCATTCTATTAGAATCTCCCTTTATTAATTTCTCATGGAGTATATGTAAACATTTGAAAATAAGCTAGAATTTTTTAATCCCTTGTGAGAATTTTTCTTTCCTTTGACTAATGAGGCAGAAAGAGGTATTTTATAGTCATCACCGTTTAAAATGGCGTACTATTCAATGAATTTTTGAGGGAGATACGTCATATGAAACGGCAATGACTATCGTAGAAGTCAATAATAAGGAATACACATGACTCTCTTTGTAACGGTGCTGCTTGACAAAGGTATCAAAAAAGCGCTCACCTATTCGGTACCTGATCATCTTCGATCATTGATTGCCGAGGGAAAGCGCGTTTCTGTTCCTATTCAAAAAAGATCTGTAAAAGGAACCATTTTGTCATTGCTTAATAAGGCGCCTAGGTATCCGGTAAAAGATGTGATGGAGGTGATCTCTGAGGAGATTATCAATGATGATTTAAAAAAGCTTGGGTCTTGGATGTCTGATTATTATGCCACTGCTCTCCCTTTTGTGTTAAAAACTATGCTTCCAGGAAGTCTTCGTAAGGATATGAAGGTGAAAAAGCAGTATACCGTAAATACGGTGCTGCGCGGGGAAAAGTTAATCGAGTATACAGCATCCATTAGGGAAAAGCATCCCAAACGGGCAGCGGTGTTAGATATTCTTTTAAAAAATAAAAAGGGGATCTTCCTTTCAAAGCTTGTTGAAAAAGATGTTTCTGTGTCTGCGATACATACCCTTGAAAAAAAAGGTATTATCAAAAAGTCTTTGGTGGAGGTAGATCGTAGCATATTAGAAGATGTTCCTTTTTTCAAAACTAGTGCTAAGGTATTAAACGCTCCCCAGGCAAAAGCATTTAAGGAGATTGAGGCGAGTTTAGAAGCAAATACTTTTAAGACTTTTCTCTTACATGGTATTACAGGAAGCGGAAAAACCGAAGTCTACCTCCAAGCGATAGAAAAAGCGCTCTCGCAAAATAAGGGAGTGATCTTATTAATACCAGAGATTGCTCTCACCGAGCAAACGGTGGAGCGTTTCAAGCACCGCTTTGAAGATAGGATCGCGGTATTGAATTATCGATTGAGCGATGGGGAAAAGACAGATGCATGGAAAAATATTGCCAAGGGAAAAATCCCCATTGTCATAGGCGCCCGTTCGGCTATATTTTCTCCTATGCCTAATGTTGGGCTGATCATTGTTGATGAGGAGCATGAGCTTTCTTATAAGCAAATTGATGAGATGCCTTGTTATAATGCTCGTGATATTGCAGTAGTCCGTGGATCGTTTACTGGTAGTACCGTGATACTAGGAAGCGCGACACCCAGCTTAGAAAGTGTCTACAATGTGATGGAAAAGAAATATCATTACCTCCAGATGAACCAAAGAGCGGCTGCTAAAAACCCTCCTACCATTAAGCTGATCAATATGGAAGAGGAAAGAGAAAATGGCAAAGGGTTTACCATGCTCTCTCAAACACTTCTTACAGAAATTAAAAAACGTATAGATGTTGGCGAGCAGGTAATCCTCTTTTTAAATAGGCGAGGCTACTTTTCCTGCCAAGTCTGCTCCTCTTGTAACGAAACTATCTCTTGTCCGTCGTGTGATTCTTCACTCACCTACCACCGTGGAGAAAAAATCCTTGCCTGCCATCTATGTGGCTATGAAAAAAAAGCTCCTATCACAAAATGTCCCAAATGTGGAGAGAGGGAAACGCTAAAATACAAAGGGCCAGGAACCGAGCAGGTAGAGCGCTCTTTACACGCCATATTTCCAGAAATACGCACCCTCCGAATGGATCGCGATACCACCAAACACAAAGGCTCTCATGAAACGATCTTAAAAGAGTTTCGTAGCGGCAAAGCAGATCTATTAATAGGCACACAGATGATTGCCAAAGGGCTTGATTTTCCTCTGGTCACCCTATCTGCTGTTATTGGTGCCGATAGTTCATTGCATATCCCAGACTACCGCTCCACAGAGTCCCTCTTCCAAGTGATGACGCAAGTGGTAGGCAGATCTGGGCGTGCAGAGCTGCCCGGGCTTGCGCTCATCCAAACCTACTATACCAATCACCCCGTGATGCAGGCGGTGCTTAATGACGACTTCAAAGGGTTTATAAAAGCCGAGCTCGAAGATCGAAAATTATGTAACTACCCGCCCTATACAAAAATATGCAAACTGGTATTTACAAGTACCGACAAGATCGCTGCTGAAAAGACCGCAGAGAACTTTTATAACTACCTAAAGGTCTCACTTCCAAAAACAGTAACTCTATACAAACCTATGCCTTGCGGATATGCTAAGATCAAAGATAAATTCCGCTTTCAAATTCTTCTAAAATCTCCGCACACAGGGCAGCTATGCTCCATCTTGAAAAACCATCCCATCAAGATCCCTACAAAGGTGCGCTTCTTAATAGACATCGGCGCCACATCCACCTTCTCATGATGATAGGGATTTTTATCATTTTCTATAGGAGAGTCTGATAAACGAGCAGTTTATCAGACTCTCCTATAATATAGTCATTACCGTTTCATATGGCATATCTTCTGCTAATTTTTGTAGCTTTTTGATAAATGCATCTCACAAATATTTAAAATATTAGCTTGCTAAACTCTCCAAAATTCCCTCAAATATTCATTGAACAGTACGACATATGAAACGGTAACGACTATAGTATAAATAAAATTTTAACAAGCCCCCCCCTATCTAGCGCAATAGATTTTTCTTTTCATAAAAGAGCTTTTAGGTTAAGATTTTATTAAAAAAGAAAAGAAGGATCTTTGGAGAATACAAATACAGCACTGACCAATGCTTACAGCACCCCTTTCACCATCAATGAAACAGGAGACCAAGCTGTTAAAAATAATACATCAAAGAATCATGGTCGCTTCCCTTCAGACTGGGGCGGGAAAATCCGTTTAAAACGAGCTGTTAGGAAAATGCTTGAGCCATGGTTTAACAGTCCTCTAAACGTCTTTGAAAGGCAGGTTATGATCCTTGGAGATACAACCAAATGCTATAAAACTTTAACCGCAATTGTCACCATTACCGATCTTTCCCTTAGAATTCTTACCACAGTAGGAATCTTTTTTTTAATGTCCACAATACAAATATGTGCTCTAAAAACTAGATATAAAATTAATTCTGCATTAAGATCTAAACTACAAGGAACTTGGGCAATACACCTAATTGAGAAGCCATCACTGGCAAGCAAAAAAAACGAAGTTGGATCTCAGTTATTAAGCAGTTCCGTAGTAAGCATTGCTTTCAGCTTTTTTCTCTATGAAAATTTATCGACTAAAGAACAAGTTTTCTGTGCAACCGTGCAAACCTCGATAATTGGTCTCTCCGTTTACAAGCAAGTCAAAGCATTTACTTAATACCTGCTCTGATTATAAACCACAGCCTAACCGTATAAAAAGCCTACCAAATCCTCCTCTTGCATTTTTTTACTAAAAAGAAATCTGGAAAATTATAAAACTGCTCGTTTTTCAGAGTCTCCTTAATAAAATGCTGATAATCAAATGGTTATTTTTTATGGTTTTTCTATAAAGTCTACCTAGGTTTTTGCAAAATTTCTTTTACAATCCCCTTAACCTTGGAAGCTATATTTTTTTCAAGATCACAAGTTTTAATAACTCTATCAGACTCTCTGAGATGCTCTTTTTTATTCACTCTCTTATCATAAAATATATCGCCAGGATGCCTACCTGGTTCAAAGGCAGTATCTGTACCTTCAAGATGAGAATGTAACTGAGGAAATCTTGATTTTAACCCTAAACTTAGATGATATTTATGATGACGTTGTTGGTACATAATAGATTTGCGTGCAGATATCGCCTCAGATAAAGAACCATCTCCTGTTACTAAAACCTCGTCCTCCGATGCCTTCATGAGGCCTATGCTATCTTTATGAGAAATACTTCCCATGATCACTCTCATTGTTTTTAAATTAGAGGAATCTCGTACCCTAGCATGAGGGTTCATTTCTCTAATAGGTAAAAATTTCACTGCTACAATTTGATCTGAAGACTTATCATATCTGGCAACTTCAAGCATAAATATCCCACTAGAAACCAGTTCTCTTTGCACCTCTACTTGTAATAAAGATGAATGAGTACATTCTGCCCCTCCAATGGCAGTATTACCAAGATATTTACTTTGATCCCCTGCTTCTGCTAAAATATCATGATCCCCCATTAGAAAAATGGTCATATTTTTTTTTTGCAACTCAGCATTTGTTGAAGCTCTGGGCATACTACCTTGCATTTTTGCAAGTGCTAGCAAATATGTTATGGCAGACGGCGCGCCATCCCCTCCCCTTTCTTTGATTCCTTCTTCATTGGAATAGCCAAAAAATAGTCTATTTTCGCTTGAAAAATCGTTGCATCTTCTCTCTGTTGCCTTTCCTCCTAATATCGCCTGTTGAATTCCAGCGCTTACCTCAGGTAAAGCCGAAAGCCTCTGCTTTGGATCTTTCATCTTACTGCTCCACTTAACCAACTCCTTATCTAGAAATATTCCTTTTTCAGGGGGTCTGTCAGAGCACCCGGGAACGATACTTCCATCTGCAATCAAACCGGTATTTATCGCGCCTTCACCATGAGTAACACCATATTCCCCCCAATCCAATATAGGAACAACCCTTTTACCCAAATGCTCAGGCAACACCCTTTCTTTTAAAAAATCTCCTTCAAAAGCAACGATCATATCAGGTTCAAATTTTCCAATATTTTTTAATGGATGAAATTCTACCCCAGGAAAATAACTATCTAAATCCCTTCCTTTGTCATTATCCATAAATACTTGCATGTTCTCACGAGGTATCTTCTTGCTAAAAGTCTTATGAAAAAATTGCTGAATCCTGTCAACAGATGCATAATCTCCCATACCCCCTAAATCCTGACCAATAATTGCTATTTTAGGCTTTCCTTGTATAGGAGAAGTAGAAGGAGGCCTTGCTTTAGATCCACCTCCACCATGGGCTGAAGATGTCTTAGGGCCAATATTTTCCATAACTAACCAAGTTTTTTATTCTAACAATAAATATAAATTAATAACTATCAACAAATAAATATTATAAATGAATTGTTGATGTCCATAAATAAGAATAATGCTAAAATATATGTAAATGAATAAAAGGATTTACAACATGGAAAGTATAAACAATTCTTTAAACAAATACAACCCTGACATACCATATGCAGAGCTTCAGAGAGATCCCTCTGAACAAGTAAATATAAAACAGGTAAGTTATATAAGCTCAAGCACTAAAGAAAATACTTTATACCGAATATTTCAAAGTCGACAAGCTAGACGCGCCACCTCAAATACTTAAATTTTTTTTTATACCGTAATTTGGTAATAGACCCACAAGAAGCCTGATCAACTCTTACCAGAATAGACTCTTGCATAGTGAGATGATAGTAAATGGTGTTTTTTGGGATGAGATCTTTCCTATTTTGGGGCGATAGTATACAGTCATTTCCGTTTCATATGACATATCTTCTGCTAATTTTTGTAGCTTTTTGATAAATGCATCTTGCTAATATTTATAATATTAGCTCGCTGAATTGATCAATAACCCCTCAAAAATTCATTGAATAATACGCCATATGAAACGGCAATGACTATACAAAAGCATGGTACTCAGAGCCCCAAAATAGTCAAAGAGATCGCACAAAAAACACCCTCTCCGATGAAGATAAATACGTTAAAAGACTTTTTGTGCAGGAAAGTTTTTATTTTTTCTGTCGATAGCGTACGTGTGGTACTCGGAGACAGAAAAAAGGAAAAATAGACCCACAAGAAGCCCGATCAACTCTTACCAGAATAGACTCTTGCATAGTGAGATGATAGCAAATGGTGTTTTTTGGGATGAGATCTTTCCTATTTTGGGGCGATAGTGTACAAAAGCATGGTACTCAGAGCCCCAAAATAGTGGAAGAGATCGCACAAAAAACACTATTTGCTATCATCTCATCATGGGGAAGAACAATACATCGCGTATTGAGGTCTCTCCTGTAAAGAGCATCACTAGGCGATCAATCCCTATTCCATTTCCTGAGCATGGGGGCATTCCTTGGCAGATGGATTCTATAAAATCTTCATCTAGTGGTGATGCTTCATCGTCGCCTGCCTCTAGTTGCTTTTGTTGATCTTCTAGGAGTTTTCTTTGGAGGATTGGGTCGTTTAGCTCTGAGTAGGCGTTACATGCCTCCATTCCGAGCATAAACGCTTCAAAGCGTTCTACCATCCCTTCTCTGGCATCGCTTTCATTTCTATGAAGTTTACATAGCGGAGTGGTTTCTATTGGATGATCGATAATAAAGTGCGGCTGAATAAGAGATTCTTCTGAGAACTCTTCAAACATGTAGGCAATTAGATTACCGCGCGCTGCTTTTTTAAGTTTATCAGGGTGAATCATACTCTTTTCTTTCAGCTCTTTTTTCATATCATCATCTGACATGGTATCCACATCGTATTTGCCGTAGGTTTTGATGGCATCTTTCATGGTCATTCGTATCCATGGTGCTTTAACATCAATTTGATGGGCATTTCCTTTACGATCTTTTCTCTCTCCAATTGCGGTTGTTCCAAAAATTTCTTGAGCTAAATAAGCGTATAAATTTTCGGTAAAGCGCATCATATCCTTATAATCCCAGTAAGAGGCATAAAATTCTACGCTTGTAAATTCTGGGTTATGTGTTGCATCGATCCCTTCATTACGGAAGATCTTTCCAATTTGATAGACTTTAGGAATGCCTCCCACTACTAATTTTTTAAGGGGCAGTTCTGTTGCAATACGTAAAAAGAGGTCTTTCTTCAAAGCGTTTAGATGGGTGGTAAAGGGCTTTGCCTGAGCGCCGCCATAAAGACTTTCCAGGATAGGTGTTTCCACACCCATAAACCCCGCATCTTCTAGGTATCTTCTAAGTAGAGAGGTTATCTTGCTACGCATTTTAAAAGTATCAATCACTTCTTTGTTAGCAATCATATCAAGCCACCGTTTACGATAGCGAGATTCTTTATCCACAAGGCCTGCGTGTTTATCAGGAAGAGGTAATAAAGACTTGGTAAGAAGCGTTACCTCTGAGGCAAAAATGGTGAGCTCCCCTTTTTTTGTTCTAAAAAGGTGCCCTTCTACCCCTATAATATCCCCTAAATCTACCATCTTTTCTAAAAACTTATGAGCTGAAACGTCTAGATCATCTTTTAAACCATGCACTTTTGTAGCATCTCTATTAAACAGTACCTGTATACGCGCGCCATCTTCTTGGATAGAGGCGAAGATATTTTTTCCCATTGATCTATGCAAAACAATGCGCCCTGATGCTTTTACATGATCGCTCCGCTTTTCTTTTCCATCTTCAAAAGACCCCACCTCATCATCTTCAGTATAATTACCCAAAACATCTTCAATTGTATGGGTATTTTCATAATTATGGGGGTAGGGATCTACTCCTAGATCTCTTATTTCTTCAAGCTTGCGTAGCCTATTCTTATATTCCTCATACTCGTGATATTCCACTTTCTTTTCATTTGTCGCTTGCATAATTCTCCTTTTTCCTCACAAGGCATTTTTCTTTTGTATCTTCGACGGTATAACCGGCCGCTTCTATTAATTTTCTCATCGTATCAGCAAGCGTATAATCTTTTTCTTTTCTTGCTAAAAATCTCTTTTCTGCTGCCTCTAAAATTGATGTCTCTATTTCTTCTTTTTCTTTGGTAAAAATAAAACCAAAAACATTTTCCCACTTTTCTAGAAGGATAACGATATTTTTTGTATCAATATCTTGCTCATCCATACGCCCGTTTATATAACGGATAAAATCAAATAACACGGCAAAAGCGACAGGAGTATTTAAATCGTCTTGTACAGCTTCTAAAAACTGCTTCTCAAAGCTTTCTGTCTCTAAAACCACCTCTCCTTTAGACTCTGAGATACGTTCGATAAATATATCTAATCTAGAAAGACTTTTTCTTATTGCTAGCAGTCCGTCAAAAGTAAAGTTTAACTGCGTCCGATAGTGACTTGATAAGAATAGGGCTCGCACCTCTCTTCCTGAATACCCTTTATTTATCAGATCACGAAGGGTATAAAAATTGCCAAGGCTCTTAGACATCTTCTTCCCTTCGACCAGCAAATGCTCGCTGTGCATCCAGTGACGGACAAAAGTTTTGCCGCTACACGCCTCTGATTGTGCTATCTCATTTTCATGATGAGGAAAGATATTATCCACACCGCCTGTGTGTAAATCAAAGGTCTCTCCAAGATAATGCATACTCATGCAAGAGCATTCAATATGCCATCCAGGCCTCCCCTTGCCAAAAGGGCTTTCCCAATATATATCTCCATCTCGCTCTTTTTTATACCCTTTCCATAATACAAAATCGGTAGCAGCTTCCTTTTCATACTCATCACTATCAATGCGTGTAGACTTGCCTACCTCTAGATCATCCATTTTAAGGTGTGATAATGCTCCATAATCATCAAAGCTGTGTATTCTAAAAAAAACATCTCCATCATCTGTCCTATAAGCATTTCCTTTGTCTATAAGCTCTGATATCATTTTTATCATCTCAGGGATAAACTCTGTTGCCTTTGGATACTTCTCTGCTTTCTCTACAGATAGCGTTTTTAGATCTTCTAAAAAAGCCTGTTCATAAGGTTCTGTATACTCTTTTAATGAGACCCCTTTTTCAAGGGCCCCTTTTATCGTCTTATCATCGATATCTGTTAGATTCATCACATGAAAGATATCCATGCCCAAAAATTTAATCGTGCGCCTTAATAGATCTTCAAAAACAAAAGTTCTCAAGTTTCCAATATGGGCATAATTATAAATGGTTGGGCCACATGTATACATACGAACGGTGTTATTTTTTTCTGGAGAAAAAGTAACTTTTTTCCTCTGCTTTGTATCAAAGATTTCCATCTCTACCTTTTCTCTTTTGTATCATTTACCTTTTCAAATAACTCGCGGTAACAAATCTTACCAGACTTTAATAAAGGCATTTCTCCCAATTTAACAATCTCATTGATTTTATACAAACGAGCAAAACCTTTTTCTTTTAAAGCAGTGTTCACCTGCTCTAAATTGGCATCAAGCGTGGTAAATAAAACAATGCGCGTACTTGATCCCTGCTTTTCCTTAGGAACAACAGCAAAAACAGGAGAGGCAGACTGCTCTTTTGCCCATTTTTTCTCTGTTGCGCATTTTGAAAGGACTGTCTCAATTGCCTGAGCACTTATCATCTCTCCACCCCGTTTAAAACTGAGCTTCAAGCGTCCTTCTAAGAAAAGATTTCCTTTATCATCAAAATAACCAAGATCACCAGTACGATAATACCTCTTCCCTTCGATATTAATAAATACGTCTCTATTATCATGCTTGTAATAACCACTGAAAACAGAATCTCCTCGCGCTAAAACCTCGCCTACTTGATGAGGTCCTATCATCTTTTCTTCTGATTCAGTATTAATAATAATCACCTCTGCAGAATCAACGACTTTTCCCACACCTTCCATCGTATTTTCAAAAACACTTCCGCAAGATAAAATAGGGGATGTTTCTGTAAGGCCGTACCCTTCTACAAATTTCACATGTCCAAGCTTTGCTATAAATTCAAGCAAACTTGCCTGCGCTTTTTCCGCACCTGATATCACCAGACGAAGTGTTTTTAATTGACCAATACTTGCAACCTTAAATAGATGGGCTAAAAATGTAGGTGCCATCATTAAGATGGTACATTTCCATTTTATTATTTGCTTAGAAAGGGTTCCCCCATCTAATGGATCTGGAGAAAAACAGACTCTTACACCCATAATTAAAGGTAGCAAACTCAAACTCCATCCAAATACATGAAAAGGAGGGAGACATTTCAACATCACATCTTCACTGCTTAGATTGATATTTTTAAGCGCTGACTTTTGATTTGAAATTACATTTCTATGTGTTAACGGTACCGCTTTTGGAAGCGCTGTAGAACCGCTTGTAAATAATATTACCGCTATATCATCTGATGAAAGATTAGGAAGACAGTTTCTCATTATCGATTTTGCAGAGCGTTTTGCTTTTATCACGCCTCTCACTTTATCCATCACTGTAATCTTACTACGCAAATCTTCAATAGGGATGATCTTATCAATAGCCTCGCCTAAATCGATATTATCAAGCTTCTTTAAAAACTTTTTAGAGCTAATAATTGATCTTAAATCTACAAGCTTTATGGCATGGCTCATAAAATAGGTTCCTACCGTCCAGTTTAGCGGTACGGGAGTCTTTCCTGCAAGGTAGATAGCCATTTGAATAATATAGGTAGCTGCAGTCGCAGGAAGCAATACTCCAATATATTCTCCTTCTAACTGTTTGATCTTCTCAGCAAGTATTACCGCCCCTCGCTTCATCGTATGATAATCAAGAACACCAGATATTGGATCAGAACATGCAGCCGCTGTACCCATTCTATCACAAGAATTTAAAAACGCCTCAATAACTGTTTCTCCATCGGCGTATTGAGGAGCCTTTCTCTGGCGTCTTTCTTGTGGCCAGCCTTTGGTTAAATTCTCTCTCTCTTCCTTTTTCTTCTTCTTATTCAGATGCATCGCTGCTAAAAATAAATCCTTTACCGTCTTTAGATCGCCAGGCTGTACATCACTATCTAACTCAAAGTGAGAATCAATATGAGTATAGATAGTTGCTATATCCATAGAATCTAAACCAATATCATAAACAAGATCATCTCCTTCATGGATATCCTTCACCGACTTTCCTGAAAGTTCTGAAAGCTCATATAAAATATCCCGTCTTACCTGGCCAGGAATATACAAATTCTCAAATTCACAACTCTCTTTTTTCTTAATGTTTGCAACTGGCAACTTTTTAGACCAAAAGTATTCCTGCCTTAAGATCAAAGGCTCTTCTGCAACCCTCTCTTTTCCTGAAAACTCTTTGCTGTACAAATCTTTTTCTGTTGGATAAGAATTATAATACTCCTCGAGCCTTTTATTAAATTCTAATTTTGTTCCATGCTTAGGAAAATCAGCTGGCATCTTATCAAACTCTAAAAGCAATGTTCTTCTAGGAGCAAAAAAGAGCCCGTTTAAAATAAGCGAGGAAATGCTTTTAAAAAGAAGCTTTGCCATATTTGGCGTTGGTCCCCCTGTCTGAGCTGTGGAAAAGGAACTTCCCCAAAGACCTGACAAACGTACAAGTATTATTTCCGTGTCAGGTGCATCTTGCATCAATCGATATGCCAAAGACCTTCCACCAATTCTCTCTTTTGGTCCGCGCTTCAATCCCCCTGACGGATAGATCAAAACCTTTTCCCCTTTTTTTAAATCTTCTACCACCTCATTATATAACTTTTCCGTCTCTTTAAACTTATAATCAGTTACCGCATTATCAAAAGACATCACAGGTTTAGCTCGCGTACACCACATAAAAGGCTTTAAAAATGGCACGTGAAAAAACTCTTCTGACACCATTGGTATCATATCGAGATTTGCCGCAAATTTTCTCACAATAAAAGGGTCAAGGCCAACGGTTGGGTGATTGGGCATTAATAAAACCCCCTTCCCCTTCAACTTTTTATCCTTCAGGTGCTCACGCCCTTTTACGATAAACTTATACCTCATTCTGATCTTAAAATAGATAGCCTGTACAATAATTGCACTCAAAAATCTTCTAAACATTCCATTCATCCCTATTACAATTAAGGAGACTATTATACAACATTTTAACACTTTTGCCCATCTTTTTTCGACAGAGTCAAAAAAACCAACGTATAAACTAGTTCAAAAGATATATTCCAAAATTTAAAGTGGATGCATAAATGACCCAGCATAAATAAGGGACCAGGAGCCATGCCGCCGGCTTACTCACCCTATAAAAACTAACAATAGTGATAAGAAGAAAAATATCTATTAGCAAAATATCAATTAGCCCTAAAAGCGAATTTTCCATCCTAAAAAAAACAATAGTCCATAAAAAATTAAAAAACATCTGCATGCCAAATAAAAAATAGCAAAGCCCTTTGCCCTTTTTCTTAGACAAGTAGACAAACCAAACAGAAACTGACATCATAACATACAGCAACGACCAAACAGGCCCAAACAACCAGTTTGGCGGCGTCCATGAGGGCCTTACAAGGCCTGCGTACCATGTAGACAAACTGGTAGAGGTGAAGTAGGCTCCCAACGCTTGAATCACCACTATTACCACAAATATTCCTAAAAGCACCCCAAAATCTTTAAATTCTACCTTTTTCATACTACCTCATAAAATATCTCTTATAACAGCATAAACAATTTTAGAAAACTCTGAAAAGCCGGCAGTTAACTTTATTGGGAAGATTTGATTGTTTTTTCTCTTCTTGCCCACTCATGATCTACATCTGATCCAACCTTTATAAAAGCATCCACATCTTTGTTAGGCAATAAATTATTCTCTAGAATAAAGGTTTTTATTTCCTCTTTATCTTTTTCTGATCTCACAACTATTCCTTTAATATATTCTGGAGAAATACAATCTTTTACCATCACTTCATTGCCGCAATTAGAACTAACAACTTCCTCTTTCATAAACTCAATAATATTTTCACGATCGGAATAAATACCATCTACCTTCCTAGTTCCATAACAATCTGCATGATACTGAAAGGTACCAAATTCAAGAACTTTTGGATCAACAATGATCATTGCAGTGCTGTAATAATCATAATCAGAAAAACAAGTATACTGAAGTTGATCATAGTCTTTTTGAGAACCAATTGCTTGTAAATAAACGCTATCATTCCCTCCAAGGACATCATCATTCTTTACCATCCCCGTATGACTAATATTTGAAGCATATCTAGTCTCTACCGAATAAAGCCCTGTCTGCAAAATAGTAAAGAGTCTTGATTTAATGTCTTGTAATCCATACACTCCTTTCATAGTACATGCCAAGTGCATTTTAGGTGT
>JAJACI010000020.1 GCA_022601595.1 Chlamydiia bacterium
TGCCGCTTGAACAAGATCCTCTTTAGAAAGTCCTAAAGCACTTCTAAAATGCTCTTGTATTTCGTTAAGCTTTTTCTTCTCTATTACATCAGGAAATTTTGATCCAATCACATCTAGCGCCCGCCTTGATATAACTCCATAGGCTTCTTCCGTGGTTGTATGATAGCCATTATCTTGAGCAAAAGAGGCTCCCGCAAGTACTGCCTGTGCCGCAAGCTCCATAAACGCTTCTCCAAACACATCTGCATTACTCCTTGCTCCAAATAAAGCGAAATTTCTCTTTTCAAAAGTAGGATCTACCTCCATTTTCCTGTCTCGTATAAATACTTTTGCCAAAAGCTTCACATCGCGGGGGCGAAAATACCTATGCATCCCACATAAAGATATACAGTCTTTTAATAAGGAAGCATCTATCTCCCTTTTGCTCTCTTTCACCCTTTGATACTGCGTGTAGAAATCTGCAGCGTACACCTTCAACTCATCCTCAATATTGAGTTTACCTGCTGGATGACGATACATCTCACTACGCCTGTTACATGCCATCCTCTTTTCAAAATCTCCCTTTAACAAAGGGAAATACTTATCCACCAGCCCCTTTCCAAAAGCAGAATCCATTACAGAAAAAAAGAATCCATCGGAAAAGATATTCTGCTTTTCTAATGCATCGTTCACACTATAGCCAAAATCATAGGTTAAATAGATCTTCATAGCCGCAAGTTCCCGCTTAGAGACCTCCTTTTTATTGCCGAATGCTCCTAAAGAATAAACAGTATCAGGCATTATCTTTTTTGCTGGCATACTCGGCCCGCCGCCTATACCATAAAATAACATGGAAATACAGACACCTGCCATCATTACCGAGAAAAATACACGTTTATTGCGAGAGAAAAATGAAAACATAAAAGCCCCTAAAAAAAATTTAAGGGCTAGTTTTACATATTTTTCACTTTTATGCAATATAGGAGACTCTGATATACGGACATGGTATGGTCGTTACCACATAAAATTCTTTTTTTATTTGAGCGAACCATGAAGATTTAATGCTTGCTCTACTGCCTTTGTAAAAAAATCGACTTGGGTGGTCTCTGTAACATCGACCGCTTCCACTACCGGAATATTCCTTTTCTCAAGCTCTAATGCTTTTTTTGCCGCTTTAAGCTCCTTAATCCGTCCCTCTAATTCTTCTATTTCATTTCTTTTCTCTGTTAAACGAGTTCGTAGATGCTTAACAGATCGCTTTAAATCCTCATTTTCCTCCGAGGTAGCTTTAGATTCCTCCATTAATTCTTGGATGTTTCTATTTTTTTGCTCTGACAAAGCGCAGGCTTGATTATAATACTGATATAGAACATCACATTTAGCTAAAGCTTTTTGGGTTTTTGCTACAACTTTGGTTAACCGTTCATTACCCGCTACAATAGCCTTGTACACTTCCAAATTTTTCTGTTTAAGTGCAGCTATTTGACTATTCTTATTTAACGTAAATATTGCAAAGGCTATCCCAGTAATAATTGCTAAAGGAATCGTTATAGGATTCCCTGTTATAGCAAAAGTAACAGATGCAGAGAGTATCGCAGCGGCGGCTCCCCCTCCTATCAATACTGGCGCCCCATTATTGCGAATAATCCCCCCTCTCTCCACTGTACTAATAGCCGTTTTAGGTGTTCCACTTATCATTTTTACTCTCCATTGTATTAATTATACATTAATTATAGAATTAACTATGTATAGTGTAAAGTAAATTAACTAAAATATAGGAACAAAATTTTATTTATTTCCTATTTTTCGCTTTTTCCCTCTTTTTCCCTCTTTTTTGCCTATATAGTCATAAAGGAGACTCTGAATAACTGCTGCTTTCTATAATTTTTTCAGATGGCTCGATAAATTGGTTTTTGGAGTAAGGCTCAGCCCCGTAGGGCTGGGTCGCCACGAAAAATCCCATTTATAAGCAAGCTGGACTAATTATTCAGCATGAGTTATTCAGAGGTTCCTAAAATAGGGACAAAAAAAGGCAGAGAAAAATTTTCTCTGCCTATCTAGAGCGTTTATAGTAGCGCCTTAACCTTAAACAAGACTATGAAGAAACCCAAGGTTATTCAATAAACCTCCAAAGGCAGACTCCGAGTCCGTAGCCCCGTGTTGATTGCTATCCATTCTATTACTTGTACCGTTATCCGCTTGCTGAGCTTGTTCCTTGGGGACAGCTGCTGCTGGAGCAGGTCTATCTTCTTGAGACATCTGGGATCTTTCTTTCTCTTGCTCTTTCTTCGCCCTAAGCTCCTCTTTTAAAGCTTGTACCTCAGCCTCTGCTCTTTCCTTCCCTCGCTTCGCCTGGCCAAGATCATTTCTTAAACCTTCTGCCTCAGCCCCTGCCGCCTCTAACTTCTTACAGGCAGCATCTAAGTTAAAGCTTCTCATAATTGTGAAAGCAGACATAACAATAGCACTAATTGCTACAACTGGCATTGTCCCTGCCCCAAGAGTAACCGCCGGTATGGAAACCGCTGAATAACTTGCTACTAAGATAGAAGCTCCTGCTACTGCACCAAAACCTGGAATCACATAACTCACTGTTTTGTGTGCCAAGCCTGCATATCCATCTAGAGTTTTCTTCGCCTCTACACATACCCTTCTAACTTCTACGCACATCTTTTCTGTCACCTGACACCCTTTTCTAAATGTATATAGAGAAAGGGCAGCGGCGCCTAGAACCACCGTCCCCTTTACAACTACGGTGCTTGCTCTGGCTACTTTTTCAGCTGTTTCTGCTAATACGCCCATCTTTACAGCTGCTACTTGGACCCCACTATTAAATACAATTTCTGCTTTTCCTGCCCTTTCTTGGAGTACTTTTGCTGCTTTTCCTGCCCTTTCTTGGAGTACTTTTGCTGCTTTTCCTGCCCCTTCTTGGAGCTTATCCAGTTCTTTCCACACCTTTCCTGTCTCTTGCCCAGCTGATTTCTCCTCTGTATTTACTTGACCATCAGTTGATGTTTCCTCTGCACTTCCCTCTCTAGTTCTTGCAGACTCACGATTAACATTACCGGCGGCAGTTTTCGGAAGAAAGTCCCTTGCAACTGCTATTGCTGCATAATCTACCCCTGGTAAAGGATTACTCCCTTTGTTACGTGTAGCCATTTTCCATAATACAGAATAAATAGATGGTCCTTCTGATGTACGATTTGATATACACGCAGCAGCAATACCTACACCTAAGAGCGCAGCTACACCTTTGGTATCAGAGCCTTGAACCGCACTAAAAACCCCGCTACTTCCCCCTCCTTGGGCTTGTGCCTCAGCACACATTTTTACACCACTTGGTATTACGCTCGTCATTGCCTTTACTATATTAAATGAATTCATCTTTACCATCCTTATCGTTAATTATACTATAATTATAATTCGAGATACTGATATTGTAAAGTTTATTAACAATATAAACTAATTAAAATTATGTTTATTATAATATAACAACAATCTACCTAAGATTATGATAATAAATATTTTAAAAGAAGAACAAACACCATCAAATTCAAATAAAAACTATTATAAACAAAGCTCAAGTCTAACATAAAGGCTAAGAATCTGCATATTCTAATCATTTTAAACGACGGTGACTATATATCTATAGAAACAAAAAAAAAGGCAGAGGATTTCTCCTCTGCCTTCTATCCATAAGAAATGATTTCTTACATCAAACTTTCGCTTACTACTTTTTTGCTGCTGCTTTTTTAGCTGCTTTTTTAGCTGCTTCTTTAGCTGCTTCTTTTGCGTCTGCTGCTGCTTGTGCGTCTGCTGCTGCTTGTGCGTCTGCTTGTGCGTCTGCTGCTGCTTTTTTAGCTGCTTCTTTAGCTGCTTCTTTTGCGTCTGCTGCTGCTTGTGCGTCTGCTGCTGCTTGTGCGTCTGCTGCTGCTTGTGCGTCTGCTGCTGCTTGTGCGTCTGCTGCTGGTTGTGCGTCTGCTGCTGCTGCGTCTGCTTCTGCTTGTGCTTTTGCAATCGCATCTGCTTTCTCTTTGTCCAATTTAGCTTTAGCTTTGTTTGTTTTAGCTTTTGCTTTTGCTTCTGCTTCTGCTTTCTTTTTTGCTTTGGCTGCTATTGCTTCTTCTTTAGCTGCTGCTGCTTCTGCTTCTGCTTCTTCTATGCTCTTAACCAGCGCAGTCGCATCTTTAGACCTTTCTTTTGCTTCACTAAGCTTTGTTGTTGCAGTGTTTAGAGCAGTTTCTGCTGCCGGTACTGCAGCATCCCTTAATATAATAGCAGATCTATAACTAGGGAACCAACGATTATCCTTTTCTGGCAATTTTTGTGCAGCTTCTAGCTCAGTCTTTGCTATCGCCTTTTTCTTTTTTGCCGCTTCCAGATCAGTTTTAGCTTGGTCAGCTTCACTCTTTGCTTGATCAAGTGTCATAGCAGGAGCGGCGCCACCGCCTCCGCCGCCGATTCCTCCTCCTTCTTCTTCTTCTTCAGAATGAATATTATTCTCAATTTCCTTTTTAGACTTTGTACTTTCTGTTGATGATGTTGATGATTTTGTTGTTGAACTGCTTCCTGTACCTGTTTTTTTACCAAAAAAACGCTTCCATATCCTGGACTCTTTTATATATTTGGCAGAACTAGCGCAGACACTTCTCACACGGCCACAAAGCGCTCCTGGTGCTTTTCTAATAGATTTGAAACCTTTCGATATCTTCGTGAATATTCCCTCAGTTTTGCTACTAGTTGTAGATTTCTTTGAACAGCAAGTAACAATCCTACGTCCTACTCCAAGCAACAGAATTCCTCCTGCCACAACCCCTGTTCCCTTTACCAAGTTTTGTTGATTTTTACTTAAACCATTAAACGTGGCTGTTGCACTCTCTAACGCTCCGCTAAATATTTTATTAACCTCTAAATTCATACTAGATACTCCTTGTTTGTTTGTTGGTTCAAGAGTATGGGGAATTAAATTTAAAAACTCAAGAGAATTTTTAACATTTTCTTAATGTAAAATTATATTTGTACCTATAAAACACTCTGTTTCTAGAGGTAAGATCATTAAAACAACCCCATTTTCTCGTCAAAAAAAATTTTGTTAACCACTCTTTTTAAATCCATTATGTGTTATAATAGGAATATGAAGATTTTGAAAAGACACATTACTATAGCTTTCCGTTTTACCATTTTGACCCTGTCCATAGGGAGGACTTTTGTTAAGAGAGGTTTATTCAGATTTTGCAAAAAAAGACCACAACAAACTCATTTGCAGGAGTTTATCGAAAGAAAAGAGAAAAATGGATGTAATCTTAATGCATTAGCTGGCGCCCTAAATGGGCAAACAAACGCTGCTTTGTCTGTATCCAACCTTGTAAAAGCTCAAAACAACTATCGCTCTAAACAAGAGTTACTTGAGCATATTTCTGGCCACCCTCAACACTCTGAGATTATTGCCATCCCTATTGCTATTACCGCTTTTTCCTTTTTCAGACATTTTGTAACCATCATAGTGGATAAAAGAGCCGGTATCATCGAGTTTTATGATCCTATTGGATTTACCACCTCTCAGTATAAAAACGCCGTCCTATGGGGCCCTAAATGCCCTAAAAACGACCTCTTAAAGCTCGAGGACCTACTTATTTCCATAAAAAAGCACTTTCAAATAGAGACGCTTATAGAAAACACAGCTATTCACCAGACAGATTTCACCCATTGTGCCCTTTTTGTCTATGACCGAATCTATAAAAGAGGGGTTAAAGGCCTCTCCTTTAATCAAGCCGGTAGATCCCCTCTCTCCTCTCATCAAGCATTTGCCTAAAGCCGGCTTAACGACTCTTTTATAAAAAGGAGACTCTGAAAAACGAGCAGTTTTATAATCTCCCAGATTTCTGATACATCCTATTTTTCGCCTTGCCCCATCCCTACAGGGATGCCGCTTACTCCAAAATCGGATATATTTTAAAAATCTGAAAAGATTCTAAAAGGTGTAGTTTATCAGACTCTCCTTAAGGAGACTCTGAAATGACACACTCACTAAACCTTTCTATGTAAGATAGTTAAGGTTTATCAATAAAATATATATAAACTTTATTTTAATTATGTTATAATTAACGCATAATTAAAAACAGGAGTTTTATATGACAACCAATATATATGATCAAAACCTAACCTCATCAATTGACACACTAGCAAATTATAGGAGAGAATCTGATGATGTTATTGTTGTAGACGTATCTGTAAAAGGAGGAGAACTGGTTCAATCTTTTACCTGGCAGAGGGCAGCAGTAACCAATTCATGGTTAAACTCGCACTTGATTTTTGGAGAAAAAATAGCAGAGCCGCTTACACGTATTAAAGCTCAAATTATTCACCTGAATAAAAATACAGTGTCAGAAAAGAGAAGCAGAGCTTTAGAAAGCATTGATCTGATTCTTACCAAGCTTGGTATTACGATACCAGAGCCTGTGCATGAAACAGAAGAACAAATACTAGAGCGTGCTGCCATTGCAGCTGTGCATATTCCACAAGATGATGATTCAGATGATGATAATGTTGCACCTCCTACACCTCCTCCCCACCCTAATCGTGATGCAAGAAAGCTGACTGAGATTTAGTCATTCTCACTGTGATGTTTTATTATTAACCCTTGCATTAATACCTGTAAATCTACCTAAGGTAGCGGTAACAGTGATAATGAAAGGAAATCGTCACATGAAGGATAAAAAGTTTATATGGATGGTGATAGGTGCAGGACCGGCGGGAATTGCTGCGGTAGGCAAACTCCTTGATTCAGGGGTATCGGAGAAAAACATTGCCTGGATGGACCCCTATTTTCAAGTAGGAGATCTTGGCGCCAAATGGAAAAACGTATCTAGTAACACAAAGGTGGATCTCTTTATCCGTTTTTTATTAGACTGCAAGTCTTTTACCTATCAGGAGAGACCTAAGCCTTTTCCTATTGATCATTTAGACCCAGACGCTACCTGCCAGCTCAAATATGTTGCAGAACCTCTGCAGTGGATCACAGGGCGCCTACAGAAAAGAGTCACCACCTACAAGGATTCAGCGGCAACATTAAACCTTATGGGTGGCAATTGGGAGGTTAAGACAGACAAACACCTCTATACAGCGAAAAATGTAATTTTGGCAACAGGATGTGTGGATAAGACCTTATCACACCCTGAATTAGAAACCATTCCGTTAGAAACGGCCCTTAATTATGAAAAATTAAAAGAAACTGTCACAGCCAAAGATACCGTTGCTGTATTTGGATCCTCCCATTCCTCCATGCTTATTTTAGCTGATCTGGTAAAATTAAAAGTAAAAAAGATCATTAATTTCTACAAGTCCACTCATTTCTATGCCGTTGATCTTGGAGAATGGATTCTTTTTGATAACACCGGTTTAAAAGGGGCAGCCGCTGCTTGGGCTAAAAAGAACATAGACGGCACGCTTCCTAAAAATCTAAAACGGATCCTTACCACTGATCTCTCCTTTGAAGAAAATTTAAGCCTTTGTAATAAAGCCATTTACTCTATTGGTTTTCAAAATCGCAAACTGCCCATCTTAGAGCAGTCTGAAAAAATGACCTATAACAATAAAACAGGAATCATCGCCCCAGGTTTATTTGGGTTTGGAATAGCCTTTCCCGAGGCTAAATATGACCCTTTAATGAATCTTGAGCACCGAGTGGGTCTTTGGAAATTTATGGAGTACTTGAACACTATTATTCCCATATGGCTTAGGTATACCAACTAAAGAGACCCGGCACCCTATTTATATATGATTTTTTCTATTTTTATTTACCTAATAATTGGGCTTGCAGCAGGAGTTATGAGCGGGCTGTTAGGTATTGGGGGTGGGGCGATTATAGTGCCGTCTCTTTTAGCTGCATTTACCTATCTTGGATTTGATCAAGAAAGCATTATGCACATTGCAATAGGAACATCGCTATCATCAATGGTTATTAACACCTTTTTTTCCACTTACTTCCACCATAGAAAAAAAAATATTCTCTGGCTAGCTATAGCCCGTTTAACTTTAGGAATTGTTATAGGATCATTTGCAGGATCGTTTATTGCTAAAGAGCTCTCTACAGAGATACTAAGAGTTACTTTTGGAATTTTTGCATGCATCATTGGACTACTATGTATAAAACCACTAAAAAAATCTAGAAAGGAGAATGTCTTACAAGGTTTTTCGACATTTACTATCATCGGTTTTGGCGCTGCTTTTATGGGCGGTCTTTTAGGATTGGGAGGAGGCTTTATCATGCTTCCTATTCTTTTTTATCTTCATTTTCCTGGAAAAAAAGCAATAGGCACCACTGCTGCCGCCTCTTTTTTAATCAGCCTTTGCGGCACCGCTGGATATCTTTTGACAAGTTATGGAGATAATAGTATTCCCTGGTGTTATGGATATATCTATCTTCCAGCTTTTTTAACAATCTCTCTTGGGTCCCTGCTTGGTTCTTTTTACGGTGTTAAGCTTGCCCATTTTCTCCCTGTAAACATTATTCGTAAAATATTTGCGGCACTGATTATCGTCATTGGACTTACCATGATCTATAGATAACTTTTTTTATAGTATTTACATTAACAGAGGTGTTTGGTATAATTTTTACTTATGGCAAAGAAAAAACATGCAGTAGATATAACTCGAGAGGAAGACTTTCCCCTTTGGTACCAGGAAGTGATTAAACTTGGCGATTTAGCAGAGCATTCGGCAGTACGCGGATGTATGGTTATTAAGCCCCGCGGATATGCGATATGGGAGCGTATGCAACGCACTTTAGACGATCAGTTTAAAGCTCGTGATGTGCAAAATGCCTATTTTCCACTATTTATCCCTCTAGAGTATTTAGAGCGAGAGGCAGAGCATGTGGAAGGTTTTGCCAAAGAGTGCGCTATTGTTACCCACACCCGTTTAGAGCAAGATAAAAATGGAAAACTTATTCCTGCAGGAAAGCTCGAAGAGCCATTGATAGTAAGACCTACCTCTGAGACTATTATTGGAGAAAGTTTTGCCAAATGGGTGCAATCCTATAGAGATCTACCCCTTAAAATCAACCAATGGTGTAATGTAGTACGTTGGGAAATGCGTCCTCGATTATTTTTACGGACCGCTGAAATCTTATGGCAAGAGGGACACACCGTCCATGCAAGCTCCAAAGAAGCAAAAGAACAAGCACTAGAAATTCAATCTCTTTATGCAGCCTTTGCACAAGAGTATCTAGCCATCCCTGTGATCAAAGGGGAAAAATCAGAAGGCGAAAGATTTCCTGGTGCAGAAAACACCTACACGTTTGAAGCGATGATGCAAGATGGAAAAGCTTTGCAGCTTGGAACATCTCATTACATGGGGCAAAACTTTTCCAAAGCAGGCGGCATAAAATTTTTGAATAAAACAGGAAAAGAAGAGTATGGTTATACCACCTCATGGGGGGTAACCACACGAATGATAGGCGCTCTTTTAATGACACATGGCGATGATAATGGAGTGATTATTCCTCCAAGAATTGCTGCAAAACATGTTGCAATTATACCCATCCTCACTAACCAAGAAAAAAATGCTGACATACTTGCCTATTGCGAAAAGTTAAAAGGTGCGCTCTGCTGCCAAACATATTTTGAAGCAAAA
This sequence comes from Chlamydiia bacterium, assembly GCA_022601595.1. Taxonomy (GTDB): domain Bacteria; phylum Chlamydiota; class Chlamydiia; order Chlamydiales; family 2-12-FULL-49-11; genus JAJACQ01. The sequence continues at coordinate 9,613 of JAJACI010000020.1, forward strand.
ATTGGCGTTGATATCATAGATGATGATAGACGTGCTGGGGAAAAAGCGTGGGATGCCATCAAGAAGGGATACCCTGTACGAATTGAGATTGGCGCGCGAGACATAGAATCTGGAAAAATGCCTCTATCTGTTCGCACAAAAGAGAAGAATGAAAAAGACTTTCTTTCCTTCGAAGAAATTGAATCATCTATTGAAAAAATTCTTGATCAAATACATGTTTCTCTTTTTAACAAAGCATCGCTTCACAGAAAAGAAAATACTATCTCCGTAAATTCTTTAACAGACTTTGAAAAGATAGCAAAAAGTGATGACTTCCCAGGAAAATTTATCAAAGTTTTCTATGGCGGTGACAAAGCGCTTGAAGATAAGATTCAAAAAGATTATGGCGTAACCATCCGCTGCATTCCAAATGAGCAGCCAGATCAAGTAGGTCCTTGTATTTTCGGCGGAAAAAACAATCCCGTGCTCGCCATCTTCGCCAAATCCTACTAGTCAAGGAGAGTCTGATAAACTGCACCTTTTAGAATCTTTTCAGATTTTTTGAAATAAATTTTATTTTGGAGTAAGCGGCATCCCTGTAGGGATGGGGCGCCACGAAAAATAGGATGTATCAGAAATCTGGGAGATTATAAAACTGCCGGCTTATCAGAGTCTCCTATAGTAATCTATATATTTTCTAACAACTTCTCCATTTGTTTTAAAGAGGGAAGTTCTTTTCTTAACTCTTGCGGTAACTCTTTAACTAAATGGTATGATGAAACACTAATAGGTTTATTGACATCTTTTAAAGCGTATTCAACAACTGTTCTTTTCTTGCTCTTACATAAAATGATTCCAATAGAAGGATTCTCTCCCGACACTCGAACCTTGTCATCTAACACTGCCAAATAAAATTGCATCTTTCCAATATATTCAGGTATAAATTCTGAGACCTTTAATTCAATTGCTATTAAAGATTTTATGTTCCTGTTATAAAACAATAGATCGATAAAAAATTCTTGCCCCTCAACTTCTAAACGATATTGAGACCCTAAAAAAGCAAGAGAAGCACCTACTTCCCTCAAAAAACCCTCTATATTTTTGATTATTGCTTTCTCTAACTCATATTCACTATGTTTATCAGATAGATCTAAAAAGTCTAAGGCATACTCATCCTTTACCACCAAGGCAGCTTCAGCAAGCATATTTGATGGGAGAGAGCTTTTAAAATTTGTTTGTGCACACATTGTTTTTTCAAAGCTTTCTAGTTCTATTTTATGACGTAAAACTCGATATGACCAACTATTTGCCTTTGTCATTTTCATATAGAATTCTTTTTGAATATCATCCTTACATTTAGATAAAATAATAACATTATGTGACCAACTAATTTGTGCAGACAGTGTCTGCAATTTTTCATTATTTTTATAAGCAAGATATAACTCCTTCATCGCATAAAGGTTACGATATGAAAAACCTCTTATTCCTGGGAAGCTTTTTTGAAGATCTCTTGCTAAGGTTTTAACTATTGAATCTCCCCAATCCCCTATTTTTTGTTGATCATAAATGGTTTTTCCAACATCTCTGTAAACTATAATCAATTCTCTATTTACTGCACCCATTGCTCTTTGCTGTGCAAGCATAATTTTAGACTTCAAATTTCTAAGAATATCAACATAACTTTTACTAACCTTTAGCGACTCATCTTTATCTTTAATCATTCTTTGTCCCTTCTTTTTGTGTTTGAAATAAAGTTACCATAACACATACTTGAGTGTTTGACAACCTCGAGTAAAATACACTAGCCTCTTCAGCTTCTATAGTCGTTAGCGTTTCATATGGCGTACTGTTCAATGAATTTTTGAGGGATTTTAGGAGGGTTCAGCCCTGTAGGGCTGGTCCGCCACGAAAAATCTCATTTATAAGTAAGCTGGATTAATTATTCAGCATGAGTTATTCAGAGTCTACTTAAAGACTTTTTCAAAGGAATGGATCAAAGCGTTTTTGGCGGCTTCAAGCTCTTTGATTCCTGCTTTATGACCAAGAAGTGGGTGGGTGTGGAGTTTCATGGCAGAGAGAACTGCTGAGTCATTATGGAAAAGAGGCGCTATCTGATTAAAATCAGGCATGATAAGGGATATGCTCCCTTGATGGAGGTATCCCCCTTCTTTTCTCCTTTGGGCGGCGCCGCCTATTTTTTTTCCAAGGAGCATGATATCGAATTTTGTGGGCTTTGCAAAACAAAAGTTTTTGCAATCAGGATGGTGAGGGACAGGTTCTTCTGGGAGGAGGGTAAACTCCCCTGCATGCTCTTTTACATGATCAGAAAGTGCTAGAATCACCTTATCGTTAATATATTTATAGCTATCCATCACATCTTCAAAATATCCAGGATGATCTTTTGGCACAAAGCACGAGAAGGCAAAATCCCACAGGTGAAAAAGCACTCCCCCTCCTGTTGGCCGTCTGCTAAAATCAAAATCTTTTATATAATTTTTTTGATTCATAATCTGTTCCGGTTTCACAAATACTCCAAAGGTGAAGCTTGGCTTCACAAAATCATAAAAATGAAGAATGGGAGCGTCCTCTTTTTTCATAGAAACAAGGAGCTTTTCATCCTTTTCCATAAGAAAAGATGCATTCTTTTTTCCGCTATTTATTACCTTCCACATAAATCCCCTCCATTCAACAGCTTACCCGTTTCCTATTAAAATAAATAGTTAAAAACGTTAAAACCTCTTGTGGAAAGATTCGAGATATTTTACAAGAAAGAAAAATGATGCTATAATCAGGTATTGGATTGTAGTAAAAAGAGATGTAACATAAATAAAGGAAGTTCTTATGTTTGATAGGTTTACAAGTCGTTCTAAGCAAGTAGTAAAGCTGGCAAAGCGGGAGGCTTTGAAGTTAAATCACTCTTATTTAGGAACAGAGCATTTAGCTTTAGGTCTTATGAAGCTTGGTCAAGGGATTGCTGTAAACGTCCTTCGTAACTTAAATATTGAATATGACACCCTCCTTGCCGAAGTAGAACTTGTGGTTGGTTACGGTCCTGAAATTCAAGTTTATGGCGATCCGGCGCTTTCTGGAAAATGTAAAAAGTGTTTCGAGCTTGCAAACGAAGAAGCTTTAGCATTGAATCATAACTATGTTGGTACCGAGCACCTTCTTTTAGCGCTTATCCGTCTTCAAGACGGCGTTGCTGCACAAATTCTTGAAAATCTAGGCGTAAATTTAAAAGAAGTTCGCAAAGAGATTTTAAAAGAGCTGGAAACTTTCAATCTACAAGTTCCTCCTGTATCACTAGGTAGAGATCAGGCAGGACAAAAAAGAGCTGAGGCAAGTGCTCCTGGCAATGAAAAGATGCATGCGCTAAAGGCTTATGGGCACGATCTAACCGAGCAATGCCGCGAAGGATTACTTGACCCTGTAATTGGAAGAGCAAAAGAGGTGGAGCGTCTTCTTCTTATTTTATGCAGAAGAAGAAAAAATAACCCTGTACTTATTGGTGAGGCAGGAGTTGGTAAAACAGCTATCGTAGAGGGGCTGGCACACGCTATTATCAATGGAGAGGTACCTGAGAACCTTGCTAAGATGAGGCTGATCTCTTTAGATTTAACATTAATGATTGCAGGAACAAAATATCGCGGGCAGTTCGAAGAGCGTATAAAAGCGGTGATGGACGAGGTAAAGAAGCTGGGTAACATCCTCCTCTTTATCGATGAAATTCACACTATTGTAGGTGCCGGTGCTGCAGAGGGCGCTATTGATGCTAGTAACATCTTAAAGCCAGCTCTCTCTCGTGGAGAAATTCAATGCATTGGGGCAACTACCCTTGATGAATATAGAAAGCATATTGAAAAAGATGCTGCTTTAGAAAGACGTTTTCAAAAAATCCTTGTGGCTCCACCAAGCATCGATGAAGCCACACAGATCCTTGGCGGACTGAAGAAGAAATATGAAGAACACCATAAGTGCATATACACCGATGAAGCTATTAAAGATGCGGTGGTATTATCTGATAGATATATCGCAGGGAGATTTTTACCTGATAAGGCGATCGACCTTATGGATGAGGCGGGTGCTAAAGCGAGAATTGGTGTAATGCATCAGCCTACAGAACTTGCTGATTATGCTAAAGAAATCGAAACGCTACGTATTGCTAAAGAGGACTCTATTTCTAACCAAGAATATGAAAAAGCTGCAAAATTACGCGATCAAGAGAAGCAGCTAAGAGAAAAGCTCGACTCCATAAAAGATAACTGGGAAAAGAGTAAAGAAGAGCAGAAAGTAATTGTTGATACCGATGATATTGCATCTATTATTGCTAAACAAACAGGAATTCCTCTATCTCGCCTTACTGCGGAAGAAACAGCTAAAATCTTACAAATGCAAGAGACGCTGAAAAAAGCTATTGTTGGTCAAGATGACGCTTTAGACACCGTCTGTAAAGCTTTAAGACGCTCTCGTGCTGATATTAAAGATCCTAAAAGACCTATCGGCTCCTTCTTATTCCTTGGACCAACAGGCGTAGGAAAAACCCTTCTTGCTAGAAATCTTGCTATAGAGATCTTTGGCGGAGAAGATGCTTTGATCCAAGTGGATATGACAGAATATATGGAGAAATTTGCCGTCAGCAGAATGACAGGATCCCCTCCAGGGTACGTGGGTCATGATGAAGGCGGTCAGTTAACAGAAAGGGTGCGTAGACGCCCTTACTCTGTGGTACTTTTTGATGAAGTAGAAAAAGCTCACCCTGATGTGATGAACATATTACTACAAATCCTTGAAGAAGGGCGCCTAACAGACTCGTTGGGAAGAGAGGTAGACTTTAGAAATACTGTTATTGTAATGACATCTAACCTAGGCTCTGACCTTATCCGCAAAACTACCGAAGTTGGTTTTGGCGTAGATATGGAAAAAATAAGCTTTACTGCTATGAAAGAAAAAATCCAAAAAGCGCTTGAAAAACATTTCAAACCTGAATTTTTAAACAGAGTAGATGGCACCGTAATCTTCAAATCTTTTGACAAAGAGCAGCTTGTAAATATCATTGATATTGAACTGAATAAACTTGCTAAAAGACTTGCTAAGAAAAATATTATCATCGAAGCAAATGATCAGGCAAAAGCTTTTCTTGCAGATAAGGGATATAGACCTGAGATGGGAGCAAGGCCAATACGCCGATCTGTTGAATTTCATTTAGAAGACCCTCTATCTGAGATGATTCTTAAAAATCCAAAGATCGAAGGAACTTTTGAGGTGACAGTAAAAGATGACGCTATAGAGATCTTACCTAAAAAGGAAAAGAAGAAAAAAGCGGCCACTGCTCCTGCAAAAGCTACAGACAAGGCTTAGAGCGTATAATGGGCTCTATGAGATCGTGCACGCTTCATCTATAGGACTTATGGGGCTTGTAGAGCTCTCTGTATCGGCCGTTTGTTGAGCCTGCAATGCCTGCGATGTAGGTGCAGTTGCAGGTGTCTTGGTTGGTATATTTTGGCGCAAAAAATCCCGTAGCAAATCATCCACTTGCTCTTTTATCTCATCTAATGATGAATCTGCTATAGAATTTTCCCTAAGTGCGCGCGCGCACATTTCATTCGCGTCAAAAAGCACATTACGAACCTTTGTTCGCAGGTAAAGCTCAGATTCCAAGGGTCTTGTGTTTAGCAGCGTGCATGTTGCATCTCGTAATTTATACATCGTTTTTAGTAATTGATCACAAATCTCTCCATCCAGAGGAAAGAATGTAATTCTGCTTAATTTAACTCTCAGTCTAGTCGCTTCAGAAAAAGCTTCTTGCACAGTGGGAAAAGACTGCTCCTTGCAACCCAATACCTGACTATAGGATATTTTACACGGTCTATTTGGTTCCATAACTCTCCTTTAATTATGAATTATTATACTAAAAAAAAAGATTTCATACAACCAAGTTAAAATTCCAACCAATTAAAAATCATTTTATTGTGGTCTAAATACAAAGATAAAGATATGGGTGGTGAGTTTTGCTATTACAAGGCTAATGTACAAGATCTACAACATCTTTTATTAAACGAAGAGCTTATGAGGAAGGTACACTACATCCATGACTTCTAATATTTTCCTACCAGAAAATTGGAAAGATTCAACTCTGCATTTATAAAAGTCTTATAATTAGCGGCTTATACCCCTAAGCTCTCTTTGCCAGATCGATAATTTCCCCTGAGGTCAAATCTTTTTGATCAGAAGCTACTTGTTCATCTTTATAGCAATATTCAGTAAAGAAATAGGCAACCATTCCAGCTACCCCAACAGCCAATGCTACCAAGGCAAGTTCTGTTATTCCAAATTTCGAATGTTCCTTTACAAAGTTCATTACCCCTTTAGATGCAGTATCTTTATAAAACTCAATGACCTTTTTTCCTGAACTCATGGTAAATGCTCTCATCTCCACCTTGGCGTATTCCATAAATTGTTTATAATCTTTTTTGAAGCGATCTCTTGTAGTTTTAGATACAAATGGTAGGTTAGATGTTGTAGTTTGAAAAGCTGGTGAATTTGTAATTGTTTGCATAATTGTCTCCTTTATAATTAATGTTACAATAATTATATAATTAACTTTAATTATCGTATATATTTTTTTAACAAAAAGGAGTTTGTTGTAAAGCGCTTATAATCAGAGGTATACATACCTCCCGGGGAAATTTGTTTCAAAAAGAGAGAAAAAAAACAGATTTAAAGCCATTTTTTGACCTTTTTCCTATCTAAACGGCGGAATTTGGGTAATAATCAAGCTAAATAGTAACAAGTGTATGTTCAAAGAGCCCTTTTTCGAAGCTTAAGATCGATTCTAAGAGCTTTTCTTTAGAAGGCTTACTCTTTAAGAGGTCTTTTGTCTCATCCATGGTAGTTAGGTGAGCTACCTTTGCCAGTAGATTTAGGTGTCTTTTGTCATCGCAGGCAAAGAGGAATATAAGCGTATCTGTGAGGGTGCCGTCTATTGCCCCCCAATCCATAGGCTCTTTAAGGTATACTACAACTGCAGCATCTGTGTAGTCGTGTAAGAGGAAATCCCTTGTATGGGGCACCGCAATGCCGCCGCCAAGTGCTGTGGACATTAATTTCTCTCTTTCAATTAGCATTTCAGCCACAATTTCAGGGTTAATCTTTAAAACGCTACTTGCATGGTTCATTACAGATAGGATAATCTCCTCTTTAGAAGAGGCTGGCATATTATTGATAACGCAGCCTTTGTGCACGGCTCTATAAAGGCAATATTTATTCCAGGTAGAGGCGCCATCATCATTTTCTCCAAAAGGAAGCTCTCTATCATTGGCAATAGCTTCCATTAGCCATTCTTCCAGCTCTTGTCTGTTAAAACGGGGATGACCAGAAATAGTATAATAAGGGATATTTTTTTTATTCATCCATTTTTCTAACGTGGTTTTGCTAATATGTAAAAGGTTAGCCACATCTTCAAAGCGTAGATCCATAATATCACCTATTTTTTTTATGTAAGAAATAGCATACTAGCAGGAGCGAAATATATTTACTATATTCTTTTTATCCGTTTCATTAAGAATTTTCATCCTTAATACTTCTTCTTTTAAAATAGAGGTTACAGAGGAAAGAAAGGACAAATATCTTGTAGGATTATTTTCTGGACCTGCTATCAAGCAAATGATTTTTACCTGTTCTCCATCTAGGGCATTCCAAAAGATCCCGCCCTCTTTGACAATACCAATAGCTAAAGAAAAATCTAATAGGAAAGGACATCTTCCATGAGGAATGGCGATACCTTTTCCAATTGCAGTACTTACCACACTCTCCCTTTCAAGCACTTTTTCGATCACTTGATCACATTTATCTCCAACGCGATCGCTCATTGTTTTAACAAGGGTTTTTATTGCCTCCTCATAGGAAACATTTTCAAGAAAGAGAACTCCTTTTTCATCTAATATATAATCTTCTAAAACAGTCACTACTTATACTCCTGTATGCCCAAAGCCGCCACTACCACGCGCGGTTGTAGATAGTTCTTCGGCTAAAATAAAATCTGCTTGTAAGGCTTTTGCGATAACTATTTGCGCCACACGCATACCATCTTCGACAATAAAATCTACTTTTGAATGGTTGATAAGGATAACACAAACCTCTCCTCTATAATCACTATCTATCGTTCCTGGTGTATTTAATACAGTAACGCCATGTTTTGCTGCAAGACCGCTTCTTGGTCTTACTTGAATTTCGAAACCTGCAGGTATTTCAAAAAACAATCCTGTGGGTATTACTTTCACCTCTCCTGGAGCAATAACAACACTCTCTAAGAGCTTTGCTCGTATATCAGCTCCAGCAGCACCTTTAGTTGCATAAAAAGGAATTCTATCCTGCTCCCCTTTTACAACTACCTCTACCTCTTTTTCATTCATCGTTTAACGCCTCTTTTATGGAATATAGAAATGAAATAGGAAATCCTATTTTTCATTTCCTTTCTAGTTACTATTTGATCAATCATACCATTTTTTAGCTGAAACTCTGCTCTCTGATCACCCGGATCCAATTTTTCGCCAATAGTCTGCTCTATTACCCTTGGCCCTGCAAACCCAATCAACGCTTTTGGTTCTGCAATAATCACATCCCCTAAAAAGGCAAAAGAAGCAGACACTCCTCCCATCGTTGGATTTGTCAACACTGAAAGATAGAAAAGGCCGGCATTCTTATGTTTTTTTATCGCTGCAGATGTTTTTGCCATCTGCATCAATGCGTACATAGACTCTTGCATACGAGCGCCACCTGATGCACATACAATCACCAAAGGAATTTTGGTATCTGTGGCATACTCAATCAAGCAGGTTAACTTTTCCCCTTCGCCTCTTCCTAAAGATCCGCCCATAAAAGCAAAATCCATCACCGCTAAGGCCGCTCTCTTTTCATTGATTTTACAAATCCCAGTAGTTATAGCATTTACCTTAAAAGCTTTTTTTTCTAAAACCTCAAGTCTTTTTTGATAAGGCTTACTATCTACAAAACCTAAGATATCACTTGCCTTAACCTCTTGGAATTTCTCTTCAAAGGTTCCATCATCTGCTAGTAAAGCAATTCTCTCCTGCACAGATAAAGTAAAATGAAAATCGCATTTTGGACAAAGTTTTAAATCCATTGCAATTTGCGATTCATGGATCATCTCCGCACAAGAGACGCATTTGCTCCATCCTGTGAAACTCTCTTTTACCTCAGCCTGCATAGATGATCCTTTTATACTAAAACAAAAGTCTTTTCGGTTAAAAAACGATTTTCTACCTTTTTCCAATCAACCACTTCCCAAAAAGCCTTGATATAATCAGGGCGTTTATTTTGATAGTTTAGATAATAAGCATGCTCCCATACATCTAAGCCCATCAAAATCTTTTTTCCGCAAAGCGGATGATCTTGATTGTGCCTCTGGATAATTTCTAGCTCATCACTTTTTTCATCATAAACAAGAAATACCCATCCACTACCAAATAATGTCGCTCCTGCCTCTGCAAATTTCTCTTTAAAAACATCAAAACTTCCAAAAGCTTTGTCTATTAAAGCACCCACATTCCCTGAAGGTCCCTCTCCATTATTTTTTCCTAGAATTTCCCAAAAGATGGTGTGATTAAAAAACCCTCCACCATTATTCTGCACCGCGGGACGAAGATCTGTGAGCAACACCTCTTCTACAGACTTTGAAGTATCACCGGATAAAGCCGAAAGTGCCTTTGTATGATACGCCTTATAGTGTTTTGTATAATGAATTTCCATTGTTTGTGCATCAATATACGGCTCTAAAGCATCAAAATCATACCCAAGCTCTTTAAATTCCCAGTCCATCTATCCCTCCATTTTTTATAAAAACCCTACCATAATCATACTTTTTGAGCAATTTGTTTACTCTTCAAGTCTAAATAGTG
>JAJACI010000021.1 GCA_022601595.1 Chlamydiia bacterium
CCAAATTGTCTCTGACGACTATTGCTACGACGCAAATGGCAACCTGATCCGTCAAAAAGAGATCACCTATAGATACGATGCGCTCGATAGGCTCGTGGAAATGCGCTCTCCTGAAAAAACCATCACCTATACCTACGATCCCCTCTCCCGCCTTGTCTCGAAAAAGGAAGAGGATACCACAACGCACTTTCTCTACGATGGCGACTTTGAAATTGGAACCATCACTGAAGATGGAACCATCAAACAGCTGAAAGTGCTGGGCCTGGGCGTCCAAGGTGACATTGGCGCCGCTATTGCCATCGAACTTGCAGGAGATATCTACATCCCCCTCCATGACCTGCAAGGGAACATCATCGCCATCCTCGATCGCCATGGCGCCGTCGTTGAAAGCTACCGCTCCAACGCCTTTGGCGAAGAAGAAAACAAAAACTCCATCAACCCCTGGAGATTTTCCTCCAAACGGGCAGAAGAGCACCTGATCTTTTTCGGCTGCCGCTTTTACGATCCAGCACTCAAAAGATGGCTCACCCCCGACCCTCTCGGCTTTGCCGACTCGCGCAACCTCTACGCCTACGTACGCGCCAGCCCCATTAATAGACTTGACGAGTTTGGCCTCTACTCTAATTATTACAATAACCATAATTTTGAATATGATTTTGGTCATAATTTTGATTATAATTTTAAAATGTATAATGATCACCAATCCTATACAGGGCAATCTAATTATCCTAGTTGGGTAAATGCCTATCCACAAAAATACATGGACTATCCATCGCCCACATTCTTCAGCGGGCAAGCAAATATTAACGGCCGCAATATGGACATAATGGTGATATGCGCCCGAAAATATGAATTTGATTTTACTGAGCAAGATAGAATAAATGGATACTTCAACTTAATAGACAAGCTGCCCACTCTATTGACGGGGGTAAAAGACCAAATTGCCATTGTCACTTTCCAAAATGGGATCAACACCACCCGCGAAGAATGGATTTCGATGGGTAAATACCTTGCAAGTACCCTACCCCAGGGAACCCTTATTATTGGACTCTACAATCCAACACAGGGCCTCCCTAAAGATTTTGGTAGAACCTTTAGTGAAAAAAATGGCGTGTACAGTAAAACGGTTAAAAACCTCGCCGCCTTGCACACCTCTCTTTTAGACATTATAGAACAACACTGCCCGGGTGCAAAAATCCTCCACATCCCACATAGCGAAGCAGGGGTAATCTACAACCGCTCGTTTGAAAGCATGCCTGAGAAATATCAAAGAAAAATGGAGAAACATGTCTATGTCACTGGAGTCGGCCCTGCCGAATCTATACCCAAAGCATATGGGATCAATGCATGGAACTACTATTCCAACCAAGATGCAATTACAGGGTGGTTTGCTAGTAAAGATGGGGATCGTTATAATGTTGAATGGGTAGATGCTATAACGCCCATGAGTAAAAGAACCATGGGCTTTGCTGATCATACAATTAAAGGTGATACGTACCACAGTGTAATACAAAATAGAATAGTGAAAAAAGTTACGAATGAATTAGGAGGATTTTATGTGGGCAAGAGTAGGTAGTTTGCTTTTTTTAATGAGCAGTGTCTTTGGTGGAGAAATGGTAGTTGATAGCCCAAAAAGAATCACACCGCAATGGGAATCAAAAGTCTTTGGAATCAAATATGGTGTCACTACTTTGGATAACGCAGTTGAAGAGATGATATCTGGTCTGATAGATGATGCATTTGATGAAAAATTTATCCAAAGAGTTCAGTTAGCAATCACTAACAACACAACAGGTGTGTATGAGGAGTACTGGGATAATGGCGCCTTAAAAGCTCGCCTACCCTATAAAGATGGAAAAGCGCACGGACACGTTCACGGATGGTATGATAATGGGCGCGATGCCTTTAAAGGTTATTTTCAAGAGGGAGTAAAACAAGGAATTCATATAACCTTTTTTCGAACCGAACCGAGAGAAATCATGAAAGATGCTCGATTAATAATTTTTAATGAAAAAGGTCAACTAGATGGAAAATTATATAGGTCTCACCCAACAGGGGATTTATGGATAGTCATTACTTATAAGGATGGAATAGCCAATGGCCCGTTAGAGGGGTGGAATAGCAATGGGAAATATTTTCTTTCATCGCAATATAAGGATGGTATCCTGCAAAAAGATCCACCACCGGAAATGATAGATAGGCCCCGTCCCAAAAGAAGTATCGCTGATACATATGTTACTCAAGTAATCCATAAGTTTCAAAAAATTGCGCAAAAAGAGTTTGGAATTAGGGCTTGTGGATCTGGTGCTGGTATGCCTTTTGATGTAGAAACTATTGGTATTGATTTTAATGTTTATAAAAGAGCTTCTCATGAAGAGGCTAGGGAGTTACTTGTACGATTAAAAGAAAGGTTTGTACAAGAAATAAATAGACATGAAAAATTACGTCCCTACCTAAGGGAGTATCCATTTACACCAATTCGAACTCAAATTTTTCTAACATTTTACGATAAAACAGGAAATACCTACAAAGACGGTAGTATCACGAGCATTCTTGTCGATCGAGACAAACAGATTTGCTTTTATAGTGCAAATCCAGATAACCCTAAAAAAGAGAATAAACTCAAAGAGCCATATGATGAGGCGGTGAAAATGGTACATACAAAGGGCTCATAGGTAATTATGAAGATGATTTTTTGTTATTTTGTGTTTGTGATAGGGTCTATCTTTGCAAGTCATATTGTGGTAGATAGTCCAAAGAGAATTACTTCTCAATGGGAATCAAAAGTCTTTGGAATCAAATATGGTGTCACTACTTTGGATAACGCAGTTGAAGAGATGATATCTGGTCTGATAGATGATGCATTTGATGAAAACTTTATCCAAAGAATTCAGCTGGCAATAACAAATAATACAACAGGAGTTTATGAGGAGTACTGGGATAATGGCGTCTTAAAAGCCCGCCTACCCTATAAAGATGGAAAAGCACACGGACATGTTCACGGATGGTATGATAATGGACGCGATGCCTTTAAAGGTCACTTTCAAGAGGGGGTAAAACAAGGAATTCATATAACCTTTTTTCGAACCGAACCGAGAGAGAATATGAAAAAAGCCCGAATACTAACGTATAATACAGAAGGAAATCTTGATGGAGACCAAGATACCTTTCATCCAACAGGGCGTTTATGGATAGTGCTTCCCTACCAAAATGGAGTAGCCAATGGTCCGTTAGAGGGGTGGGATAGCAATCGGAAGTATTTTCTTTCATCGCAATATAAGGATGGTATCCTGCAAAAAGATCCACCACCGGAAAATATAGATAGGCCCCGTCCCAAAAGAAGTATCGCTGATACTTATATAAGTGAAGTAAGACGTGAATTAAAAAAAATAGCTTACAAAGAATTTGGAATAAAAGCCTGTGGATCTGGTGCTGGTGGTCCTTTTGATGTGGAAAGGATTGGTATTGATTTTAATGTTTATAAAAGGGCTTCCCGTGAAGAGGCTAGGGAGTTACTCGTGCAACTAACAGAAAGGTTTGTACAGGTGATAAATGGACATGAAAAATTACGTCCCTACCTAAGGGAGTATCCATTTACTCCAATTCGAGCAGAAATTTATCTTTCATTTTTCGATAAAACAGGAAATACCTACAAAGACGGTAGTATCACAAGCATTCTTGTCGATCGAAACAAACAAATCTGCTATTACAGCATAAATCCTGATAATCCTAAAAAGAAAAATAAACTCAAAGAGCCATATGATGAGGCGGTGAAAATAGTGCATACTAAAAACTAAATAACATAAAGGAGGGTCTGATAAACTGCACTTTTTAGAATTGTTTCAGATTTTTTGAAAGGTATTCTATTTTGGAGTAAGCGGCATCCCTGTAGGGATGGGCGAGGCGAAAAATGGAATTTATAAGAAATCTGGAAAATTATAAAACTGTCCGTTTTTCAGAGTCTCCTTAACCGTATAAAAAAAATCTGGAAAAAGGGCTGGAAATAAGGCAGCATTCCTAATTTGTCGTTGAAATAGGTTGGGCTATGTGCTATGGTGTGACTTTTATTTAATAAGGGCGGAAATATGTCAACACGTGAACTAGAAAAATTATTGGGAAAAAAGCTTGAGCGGTTACTGGACTTGAGAAAGTGCAAGGTCTCAAAGGAGATGCTCTCTTTGCCTGGGCCTGATTTTGTTGATGAGGTATTTGCTAAGTCTTCTAGAAATATCAAGGTATTACAAAACCTGCAGACTATTTATAATAGTGGAAGGCTTGGAGGCTCTGGTTATCTATCTATTCTTCCGGTGGATCAGGGTATTGAGCATTCAGCGGGCGCCTCTTTTGCTCCAAACCCTATCTATTTCGATCCGGAAAATATTATTAAGCTTGCCATAGAGGGCGGGTGTAATGCGGTGGCGACCACTTTTGGTAATTTGGGTATTATGGCCAGAAAATACGCCCATAAGATCCCTTTTCTATGTAAGATAAACCATAATGAGCTGCTCACCTATCCAAATACTTTTGATCAGATTTTATTTGGTAAGATTGAAGAGGCGGCGGAGCTTGGTGCGCGTGCTATTGGTGCAACGATTTATTTTGGTTCGGAAAATAGTGATCGTCAGATTGTAGAAATAGCAAAAGCTTTTGATCATGCCCATAAGCTTGGGATGGTTACTGTTCTTTGGTGTTATCTAAGAAATCCAAAGTTCAAGACAGACACAGAAGATTATCATACATCAGCTGATTTAACGGGGCAAGCAAATCATATTGGTTGTGCCATGGGCGCAGACATCATCAAGCAAAAGCTTCCTACTTGTAATGGCGGATTTAGAGATCTTAAATTTGGCAAGACAAGTGATCTAGTATACTCTGATCTTTGTTCTGATCATCCGGTAGATCTTGCTCGTTACCAGGTGCTTAATTGCTCAGCAGGACGTATTCCGCTGATCAATTCAGGTGGAGCATCGGGAGATAATGATCTATCTGATGCGGCAGAGACTGCTATCATCAATAAGCTTGCAGGTGGAAGTGGTCTTATATCAGGTCGTAAGGCATTTCAAAAGCCGATGAAAGAAGGTATTAAGCTTCTTAATATGATCCAGGATGTATATTTAAATTCTGATATAAAACCTACTCTGTAAAAATTGTATATAACGGTTTGAAGTTTATTTCTTTGCGTGCTAGAATTTCTTTTTTTTACTCAAGGGATATTATATGGATAATATAGCCAATATATTTAACGCTTCTAATCAATGTATTATTCGAGATGAAACTACTTCCAATGAAATTGCAGGTGTACTTTATGCCATAACATTAGTGGGTTTGAATATGATAGATAGTGTGTGTCACACTTTATATCAAAGGTGTAGAGGATTAAGAGAAAGATCTATAGTTCGCCAGTAATAACTATAGTTTGAAGTTTATTTGTTTGCGTGCTAGAATTTCTTTTTTTCGCAGGAGAATAGCTTATGGATACAGTTACTAATTTAACTTACGCTTCTAATCAAAGCTTTCTAGTGTCTATTAGCTATGAAAGTATTTATGAAAGTATTGATGTACCTCTAATCGTAACGGTAGCCTATGTATGTATTGCTCTCCCTGTGATTTACTTATTAGGGACAGGTGGTTTATGTGGCTATACCTGGACAAAGATAACAAGAGAGTCTATAAACCAATGTGTTGGTAGCGTTATCCCGGCGCATATTCTAGATAGGATTAGCTGTTAGAAAAGACACGAGCAATAGTTAAGGAGACTCTGAATAACTGCTGGTTTCAATAATTTTTTCAGATTACTCGATAAATTTGATTTTGGAGTAAGGCTCAGCCCCGTAGGGCTGGGCCGCCACGAAAAATCTCATTTATAAGCAAGCTGGACTAATTATTCAGCATGAGTTATTCAGAGTCTCCTTAAGGTATACCCTTATATGTGGAGTATGAAAGCATTTTTTCCCCTTTGTAAGGCATAAATATATGAAAGGGCTCGCTTTTTTTATCAAAGACTTTAGGGAGAAAGTGTTTATCCCCTTCCCATAGAGGAAGATCGTATATTTTATCTATATCTATCCATTCAAGATCACCTTCAGGGCAGGTGTCAAGAGGCGTCCCTGAATATTCTTCGATAAGAAAGATAAAGCCGAGCCAGTCCTCGCCGTTCTTACCAAAGCCTGTCCAGTTGATCGTCCCTTTTAGTCTCATTTTTGTAGGTAGGATCCCCGCCTCTTCTTTTATCTCTCGAGCCATAGAGGAGGCTATATCTTCATTTCTATCTACTTTACCGCCAAGGCCGTTATATTTACCAATATGGTCGTCGTCTAAGTTCTTATTCCTATGGATCATCAGCACTTTCTGTCCATCTTTAGATAAAACATACCCTAAAGTGCCTAGTACTGGCATATATTTTGGCATAAATCTCTTTCCTACTTACTTTCTAAAGAGGGTAATAGTAAGTCTCTTAAAGATAAATTTTCAAGGAAAATATGCTATCTTTTTATTATTCTTGAGTTTAAAATCCATGCTTTATTAGATAGAGTTATGGATTTATTATTACTTATTTTTCCTTTTTGTCTGTTGCAGCTTTGCAATGGGCAGAGTATTAGGCGCTCGCTCTTTGCTGTGCCTTCAGCGCTTTGTATTAGTATCTTATTTATATTCCCCGCTCTTCTTATCTTATACCCAGCTATCTTTCTGTTAAGTCTTTGTAATACCGTGCATCTAAGGACGTTTGGAAATCCCATGCCCCTTTCTAGCTTAAAAATGATAAGGCATCTCCCCTCTTTAAAGGATTCTCTCAATGAGCAGTTACCTCTTGTTAGCCTTCCTTTTATTATTTTAGGTGCTATTTTCTATACCTTTCTCCTTTCTCCATCTCCTATCTGGTCTTTGATGACGCTACCTTTATTATTTCTTTTCAACAAGAAATGGCTTCCTTATCCCTTTTATTTAGTAGCAAGTCTTTTTAAGAGGAAAAAAAGAGGTTCTTTCTGTAAGATCCCCACTCCTGAAAATGAAATTTTCCATAGGACAGATAATAAATTTCCTTTGGAAAAATATACAATGGGTTTTTCTGGGGAAAAAGCATTCACTTTAGAGGTTGGGGAAAAAACAGATGTGGTCTTTCTTTATCTTGAGTCTTTTAGAGGGCATGATGTGGGAAAATGTACCCCTATTTTTGATCAGCTAAAAGAAAAGGGTATCTATTTCCCTCATTTTTATGCAAATGGAACGCAAACTTTTAAGGCGATGTTTGCCACTATGTATGGTATACCCCCTTGTTTCGGTCGCGATTTCACAGAAAGCTCTTCTACAGTAGGTGCTCTTCCGGTAAAAGGGCTTGCAGATTTCTTTGCCGAAAATGGTTATAATAATGTCTTTTTAAAAGCAGGAAGTCTCCAATTTGAAAATCAAGGAGATTTTTTACAAAATCATGGCTATGAGTTTCTTTATGATGAAAAAGATATAAAAGCATCTAATCCAAATGCCTACGGCACCAGCTGGGGCGTGCATGATGAGTTTATGTATGATTTTTTAGTAGAAAAAATTGCCTCTTCTAAAGAGCCCCTTTTTATATCGGCAGCATCTGTTACCAACCACCATCCCTTTATTTTACCTCAGGGATTTACAGCTAAGTATGGTGATACTCCCTTTACGAAAACGATGGAGTATAGTGACTTGGCGCTTGGAAAGTGTATAAAAAAGCTTACCGCGCTAAATAGACCTATGCATGTGTATATTATGGGTGATCATGGGTATCCCTTAGATCATGATGGAAAGCCTATACTTGCAACATCACTCAAAAAAGAGGTTACCCATGTTCCTCTACTAATACTCCCTCTTCATATGGGAAAAGCTCTCCCTCAAAGGGTTGAGAGCGTTTCATCCCAAATAGATATTCTTCCCATGATGATGGATATATATAATTTCAAGGGGATAAACAGCTCCATAGGCTCCTCACTATATAGAAAAAAGAAAGCACCTTGTGCATACCTTCTAAACGAGGCTGTGGTTCCTGTTTCAGGAATGGTTACACCAGCAGAATATAAGACAGTAAATGAGTACCTCCCTTTATATGAGACCTTAAACACTCTATATAAAGAAAAAAGAATTAGTTCATCAAAAGAAGATCTAAAGATTTTGAATTTTGATGGCATTTCTATTACTAATAATGACCTGCAAGCTATATTAGATAGGAACTCTCATTTAGAGACGCTCATTCTCTCCAACTCCCCACTTCTCCATTCATTAGACTTTAAATATCCAAAAACGTTAAAAAAGATCGTTTTAGATAACAATATTTTAATTTCTGATGATGATATTTTATTCCTGCCAAAATCTATAGATCATATTTCTCTTGGAGGTTGTAGAAACCTTACAGATCAAACCCTTTCTTACCTACCATCTTTGTCTATCAAGGAAATTTCTTTTTCTTGTAAGAATTTTGGAGAAAAAGCCCTTACCACTTTTTTACAAAAAGTTTTATTAAAAAAGGTGTGGGTTACAGATAGCGATCTTATCGATAATAGATTCTTTCTCTCTTTTGCAAAGCATGACCTTGAGGAAATTACCATTTCTGGAACAAGAAACTTCTCTGACGCCTTTATCAAAGCTATTGCCTCTCCTGAGTTAAAAATATTTATGTGTGATAACTGCGTAGATATCACAGATCTCTCTCTTAGCTATTTAAAAAACACCTCGCTAGAGGTGCTGCACCTTGAAAAAGGAGAGAATCTTACAGATCAAGGGATAGAGTATATCTCCCCTCTAAGATTACACACCTTTTATATAAGTAAATCAAAGCATCTCACAGAAGATGGCGCTAAAAAACTCAATAACTCTTTTATGCAAAATCTTTTCTGCATTGACTGCATCCAACTACCGCTTGTTTACAAAGAGCCTCCTGGTAAGCAAGTCTTTTTTTTAAAAGCTGGTGATACCACCGTTTCGTTTTGACAGATATTAAGCGCCTCTATATACTCGCCTTTTATTATAAACTAGAATAGCGAATAAATGATCTACAAGTACATCTTTAAAAAACTAGTTTTTTTTGCCATCACCCTCTTTACCGTTGTAACTCTCACCTTTTTCCTTATGAAATCTATCCCAGGTGACCCGTTCACCCAAGAGCAGGCAATACCTGAAGAGATCATGAAAAATCTATATGAGCACTATGGGCTTGACAAACCCTTGCATATACAATATTTAAAATATGTAAAAGGATTTCTAACCCTTGATTTTGGTCCCTCTTTTAAATATGAGGGACGGACAACCAATCAAATTATTAGCGAAGGTTTTCCAGTATCTGCTACCCTTGGCCTGGTTGCTTTTGTTTTAGCATTGATCTGGGGAGTATTTTGGGGGTCTATTGCAGCTTTCTACCGAGGAAAATTTCTTGATTACTTTGCTATGGTTCTAGCTGTAGGAGGAATGAGTGTTCCAAGTTTTATCACAGCCACCATATTACAATATGTCTTTTCCATAAAACTTGCTCTTTTTCCCATTGCTAGATGGGGAACCATCTCACATATTGTCCTTCCTGCTTTTGCTCTTGCCGCCTTTCCATCAGCCTTTATTGCACGTATGACCAGGGCTTCTATGGTAGAGGTCTTACAAAAAGAGTATATCCTTACTGCAATGGCAAAAGGTTTATCAAAATTTCAAATTTGGAAAGGTCATGTTTTAAAAAACAGCCTTCTCCCTGTTATCTCTTATCTTGGTAGTTTATTTGCCTCCATCATAACAGGAAGCTTTATCGTGGAAAAAATATTTGGAATACCAGGCCTTGGTGGATGGATGGTTTCTAGTATTACCAACAGAGATTATACAATAATCATGGGGTTAACAATATTTTATAGCTTTATTCTACTTATATCTATTACCATTACTGATATAATCTATTTTGCTTTAGACCCCCGAATAAAAGATAGGTTCCAAAATTATGAACTCACATAGTCGAAGTCTAGATGAAAGTTATATCTTAAATAGCTGGAAGCGTTTTTCAAAAAACCGCCTGGCTATGGTAAGTATCTATATGCTTTTAACGCTCATCCTATGCTCCATTATCCTCCCCTTTCTAACGCCTAATACCTATTACGAAACTCACCTGAGCATGAAAAATACTGCCCCTAACTTAAATCATTATTTTGGTACCGATGACCTTGGAAGGTCTATGTACGCAAGAATCTGGTGGGGAGCGCGCATATCTCTATTTATTGGTACAACCGCAGCTTTTATTGATATGGTGATAGGTGTTAGTTACGGCGCATTTGCAGGGCTTGCTGGTGGAAAAACAGAAGAAATAATGATGAGAATAGCAGATATTTTTTACTCTTTACCTTATCTGCTTGTAGTCATTTTATTAACCGTGGTTATGAAACAAGGAATTTTTACTATCATTTTGGCAATGACGCTTACCGGATGGATAAAAATGGCGCGTATTATCCGAGCAGAGACGCTCAGCTTAAAAGAACAAGACTTTGTTCTAGCAGCCTTATCCCTTGGTACTTCTCGCAGAAGGATTCTTCTCAAGCATATTATACCTAATTGCTTTGGAACCATCATTACAGCAGTGACCTTAACCATCCCACATGCGATTTTTACAGAAGCCTTTTTAAGTTTCTTAGGACTAGGAGTTCGAGCACCTGTTGCTAGCTGGGGAGTGATGGCCAGTGATGGCCTTGGCGCCCTTGCGTACTACCCGTGGAGACTTTTTTTCCCTGCAGCTTTTATCACCATTACCATGCTAGCCTTTAATTTGCTTGGCAATGGATTACGAGATGCATTTGACCCAAGGCTACGATAATGGATAAAAACCAATACTCTTCCAGACCCATCTTAGAAATACAAAATTTTACCTATAGTTTTTCCAAAGGAATAACCCCTCCTGAAGTTAAGAATGTGAGTTTTGATTTATACCCTAATGAGTTTATAGGGATTATCGGAGAATCAGGAAGTGGAAAATCTGTTACAGCAAAAGCTATCCTGCAGCTAAACTCCTCAAAAGGAAAGGCTGATGCAAAAAGCAAGATTATATACGGAGGAGAAAACCTTCTCACCCTAAAAGAGGAAAGTATAAGAAGAATACGCGGAAGGGATATAGCTATCGTCTTTCAAGATCCGATGATCTATTTAAATCCCACAGCAACCATAGGCGCTCAGATAGAAGAGTCTCTACATCTTCATTTTCCACATTACAACTCAAAAGAGTTATATAACAAAACATTAGATCTCTTACAAACAGTAGAGCTAACTGACAGAGAATCCTTGTATAGTAGATATCCCCATGAGCTATCAGGTGGTATGCGCCAACGTGTGATGATAGCAATAGCCTTAGCTCCTAATCCTCGTATATTTATTGCTGATGAAATCACTACCGCTTTAGATGTTACTGTCCAACACGAAATCCTTATATTATTAAAACACCTACAAAAAACCTTAGCTATGAGTGTTATTTTCATCACACACGATTTAAGTATTATCGCTAAATTTGCAAGCAGAGTGGTAGTTATGTATCAAGGGCAGGTAATGGAAAAAGGGCTTACTAATGATGTCTGTTTCTCCCCCATGCACCCATATACAGAGGCCTTGATAGGAGCTATTCCTAAAATGAGTATGGATAAAAACTCCAGGCTTAAATCCATAGAAGTATTGCGAGAGAATGACCGGGGCGGTTGTATATTTTATAATAAATGTAGCAACGCTAAAAAAGAATGTAAAAAGAATATCCCTAAAAAAATAGACATCAAAGACCACTCTGTTTTATGTCATTTTCCACTTAACCAGAAAAAAGAGGAGGTACTATGCACAACCAAAACGCTCTTCTCGAAGTAGATGGTTTAACTATCTCCCATCATAAGGAGGGAGTAACCTTTTCTGTAGTAAGTGAGGTTTCTTTTACCATTAAAAAAGGAGAAACCGTATCTCTTGTAGGAGAGAGCGGCTGTGGAAAAACCTCTATAGCAAAAGCTATTTTAGGAATTGCCACTATTTCTAGCGGAAAAATAACCTACAGAAAAAAAAAGAAGTTTGACAGAAAGCATATACAGATGATTTTCCAAGATCCTTATAGCTCTCTTAATCCTAGAATGACTATAGAAGAGATCATAGAAGAGCCTTTAATCGTCTATAAGCTTGGAGGAAAGGCAAAGAGAAAAGCTCGCGTAGAAGAGCTCTTTGGAAAAGTTAAGCTTCCTCTAAGTTATAGATCTCGCTACCCTCATGAACTAAGTGGCGGTGAAAGACAGCGTGTCAGCATTGCCCGCGCCTTATCCTGTAAACCGGAACTACTAATATGTGATGAGCCTACACACGCTCTTGATGTCTCAGTGCAGGCATCTATTATTAACCTTTTAAAAGATCTACGTGATAGTTACAATCTATCCATATTATTCATCTCTCACGATCTATGTTTAGTAAAGAATATCTCCGATCGCTGCCTGGTGATGTATCGCGGGAAGATTGTAGAGGCTGCAAGTGTGGTAGAGCTTTTTAGCAAACCACAGCACCCTTTTACAAAAAGGTTACTGGCATCTATTCCTCACTTCGAAAAAGAAGCTCCTTTATACATAAATACCGAGCCAAAAAGAGAAGTCTATAAAGAACCTATCACCATGAAAAGCCCAATCCTACATTCCTATGTAAATAATCTCCAAAAGTCCATATCATTATTTACAAAAAAAAATCTTTCGGCAAATACCACCCAAGGAAAATGCCCCTACCTAGGTAAATGTAAAGATAGAACCTATATTTGCGAAACAACGCCCGTTGGAAAACTTAGCAATAAATCCGATCACCAGACACTATGTCATCTAGCTGGAAAAAATAAGTAGAGGTTATAGTCATTACTGTTTCTCTTGATCTGGAGTCTCTTTCTCATTTACAATAGGAGAAACCTCCATACAAGAGCTACCAATAATCCATACTCGACATTTAGTGATATTTCTCATCAAGCTCTGTGCCATCGGTCCAATGCTCTTACCTATCATAGCACCAAGTATTACCAAATCAAAATCCATATCTTCTGTAATTTCTTTAATCGCCTTTATAGATGATCTTGCATGCATCGATCTAAGCTCTATTTCCACTTCTGCATCAAGAGCTATCGCCTGAGCCTTTTTCAAAATTTTTGATGAATACTCTTCTCTCTTATCCAGCGGAATAGAAAGTGGTATGGTCAAAGGAACTTCTATAACATGTACAACCGTTACCTTGGCGCCAAACATTTTTGCAACCCTACATCCTACTTGAATAGTCTCTGATCCAAGGTGACCTCTTGTAGGAATAAGAATAGATTGTACAGGTACATCACTTAACCCAGAGATCTTAATCTTTTCAATCTCTACCTGACCAAAAGCGGAAAGATTCCTCTTACGACGATAGGCAAAATACATGATCAAGCCAATACCTATCCATGAAAATCCTAAAACCCTACCATAAGGTTTGGTAAATACTACAAGGACCCACACGCCAAAAGTTGCAAGAGCTCCTATAATAGCGGTTACCGGTATCTTCACTTTCCCCCAGCCAATATTCCCCTTTATCCTAAAAGGTCTTTGCATATCTGGAAATTTTATCCTATGTACAATCAATGAGGTATGCGCGCAGAAAAAGGCAAGCATAGCACCAAAATTATATAGATCAGCTAAAAAAGCTAGCCTACCTCGGCTGGCTATTAATATCAAAATGGCACACAAGGCAAAAAAGCATAACGAAATATACGGTGTCTGCTTTTTTTTATGAAGCTTATAAAAAATGCGTGGCAGCTGAAAATATTCTCCCATATTAAAAGCTAACCTAGAAGATCCTATTAACCCAGCATTTGCTGCAACAAGAAGGATAACTGCAGCAAGGACACCAATCCAAGGACCCAACACTCCACCAATATAGGGTAAATGGGCAACTATTCCAGAAATAGGGTCATCAAGATACTTAGTACTTAGCATTTCTGGAGTGAGAACAGATAAGGCTACCAATGATATCCCTAGATACATTAATATCAAAACCCCCATTGCAAGCATAATCGCTCGAGGAATAGTCTTTGATGGGTTTTTGGCTTCAGAAGAAAGCTGCGCCATCGACTCAATTCCTGTATAGGCAACCATCGCCATTGCCACACCATGGAAAAAATGATCCCAGGTAGGCGACCATAATAGATCCGTACCATTAATTTTTAAATGCTCAATAAATTTAGGAAAATTCACCACCGTAAAAATCGCAAAGATAATAATAGCCAGCTGAGTGATAATGGTAATGCTTGTTAATACTATTGAAACTCCTGTAGAGCCTTTGATACCACGAATATTTAAGAACAAAAGAGCGATAATAATACAACAACTCAATAACACCTTAGATTCCACTTCCATTAATATAGGAAAGAAATAAGAAAGGTAAGGAGCTATTGCAAAACTGGAGATTGCAATGGTTACAATAAAATCAAGTAGAAGACCCCAGCCGGCGATAAATGAGACAAAATCATTAAAAGCTTTTCGAGTATAAGTAGCGCTGCCTCCCGACTCCAAAAACACCGAGGTCATCTCTGCATACGTTAATGCAGTGCATATGAAAACTCCTCCTGCCATTAAAAGAGCAATAGGCGTTGCTCCTAACGCAAAAAAAGCTGTTATTCCAAGGGCATAGTAAATAGAGGAGCCCATATCTCCATATCCAATAGCGAATATGTCAAACAGGCCAAGGATCCTTTTCATGGCTCCTTTATCAATCTGGCTTATTTTATCTTTCATATTCTTCTGGTAACACAAAAGAAAATCCCCTGCAACATAAATAATAAAAGACCCTTTCTATAGTCATTCCCCAATTCAAGATTGAAGTGCAACACTCGGTATAAAAAAAAGCCTACTACAATTGTAGTAGGCTTTTCCCTATTAATAGCTTCCCTATAAATTATATAATGCTTATCCATCTTCCATTTTTTTCGATGAGCTTTCAGCTGTCTGCACCAATTCCTGCATTTTTGTTGTCGTATTATTTATCCGATCCAATCTACGCGCGATACTTAAACCTAAAGCACAACTTCCTAAAGCAAAAGAAAATGCGGACAATTTTTTATTGGCTATATTACTTGGCATGCATAAAATAGTCGTTGCCAGTATAAAAATAGTATTCAAAAATAACGATACATAACTTGTTGACTGTTGATAATATCTACTCAGTCCTTTTTGATTTGCTACAGTCCTATTATAAGCTTTTTCAACTGATAACTCTTTGTGTATGCTACAGCCTGCACCAATAGCAATACCAATCAACATAGCATCCAGTGGCAATTTTTGTACTAGCATAATATCTCCATCTTATTTTTGTTAATACTATTATTCTATCATTAAGAATAATTAAAGAGAAGGGTAACTCAAATTAAAAATCTAACTATATTAATTAAAATTAATATATTACAGCTTGTTGTAATAAAGATTATAACCTCTTTTTTTATAAAAAATCTGGGAGATTATAAAACTGTCCGTTTTTCAGAGTCTCCATAAGGAGACTCTGGTAAACTACACTTTTTAGAATCTTTTCAGATTTTTTGAAAAGAATTCTATTTTGGAGTAAGCGGCATCCCTGTAGGGATGGGGCGCCACGAAAAATAGGATGTATCAGAAATCTGGGAGATTATAAAACTGTCCGTTTTTCAGAGTCTCCTTTAGCAGGGTTTTAGGGAAAGCGCCTCTAACTTACTCAGCCTCAACCGATGACACGCACCTAAATCCGTAGGTCTTGTTCATGGTGGCGGGATTGTTTCGGAATCTGTGGGAACATCTCATGTCATCGACTAGGCTCTTCCAACATCCTCCCCTTAATACGCGGTATACCCCTTGCTTTGGTCCCTGTGGATTATCTGGCTCTAATTCTGATGCTTCATAGAAGCTATAATCATACCAATCTTCGCACCACTCATATACATTTCCGCACATATCGTAGAGGCCATTTTTTGAGGGCCTATAACTTTTTACTGGCGTGGTATCTGAGCTGAAGAAATTTGCCTGCGTCCTTTCTATCTCTTCGCCAAAAGGAAATATATTCTTAGCATTTCCCATCGATGCCGCCACTTCCCACTCTGCCTCTGTTGGTAAACGTTTTCCTACCCACTTAGCATACGCCTTGGCACCATAATAGCTTACTCCTACTACCGGGTGCTTGGCATAGCCTGTTTCAATTGTTATCTCTCCGCCCTGGCGCCTTATTCTTGATTCCTTTAATAAGATGGTATCATGATTGAATCCATCCTTCTCTCCTTCCATTACCTGAAGAAAACGGAGAAATTGCTCATTGGTTACAGGATGTACATCTATGATAAAGGTATTCAGAGTTACTTTATGGCGAGGCTTTTCATCACGGGCGCCAATATTACTCCCTCTCTCATAATCTCCGCCCTCCACTGTAATACATTCACTGAGCAACGGTTTTATTCCATCTGTATCTATTTTTTCTGGCTTATATGCGCCTACATACTTCTCCCTTTTGAAAATTGCTGTTGGATCCTCTATTTGAACTTTTGTCTCTTGCTTGACTTGTGTAGTTGTTGGTGACGGAGGTGTAAACTGCATAGGCCTTGCCTTTACCGTTTTTGTCATCCCGCCAATTAGATTCTGCTCAAGCTGAGAAATAGATATAAGAGCTTCCTCTTTTGCCTCTTTTATAGGCCTCTCTCTTTCTATTTTTTCACGTACCATTTCCTCTGCCTTTTCTTTTGCGGCAGCAGGTGTCTCTGCTGCTGCAAATACAAGCTCCCTCTCCTCTTTTGCTGGCATAGAAGGCGGCGCTTTGTACGCTGCCTGATACGTGTATGCTGACTTTTGCTCGGGCACAGGGGTCTCTTCGAGTCGTACCATAGAATTTGCTCTTTTTAACAACTCTGTAAGGTTGTCTGGACGATCTTCTGGCAGCTGCTTCATCGTCGCTTTTATGATCATATCCCAGTCTATCCCGCTATTTTTATATATAGTGCTAGGCAATGCAAAATTTCCTTCGGGCAAGTAGCCCATCAAAAGAAAATAGGCAAGCACTCCAAATGAATAGATGTCTGATTTAAAGGTCCCTTTTACCTCCTCTGCAAAACGCTGCTCTGGCGCTAAAAATGCTAACGTCTGGACAAAATTACGCTTTTGAGTAGCTGCTTTTTTTCCATCTTCTAATGAGTTAGATAATGTCTTTACCATGTGCGCTAATACAAAATTGGACCCTAAAAGTCCCACCAGTCCCGTGTCTGAAAGCTTTACCTGGTATGTTCCATCCTTTTTTTCTGAAAGGAGAATGTTCCCAAGTTTAATGCCGCCATGAACTATAGGTTCTTCCATCACATGCTGGCTATGTATGTAATCTAACGCAAATGCCGTTTCTTTTAAAATCTTAAGCACCTCTTCCTCTTTGAGCCTTTCTGCACATGTGGAAAGATAGCTTCCCAGGTTCATAGCTAAAGGGGATTTATAAGGTATATAATCGGAAACAATAAAAAGCTGATCCTTATATGTCGACACATTATGTACTGCCGCCAAATTCTCATGACTTAAAGCCGCAATTTTTGACATATCATCAACAAATGCTTTTCTAAAGGTCGCATCTTCCAGCAGCGAGTAAGGTAAAAACTTCAGAGCAAAGAGCTTTTTTATAAACTTATGCTCTGCTAGATAGACAGGACCGAGTGATCCCTCTCCAATAATTCTCTTGATTTCAAAATCACCAACATCTTTTCCTTCCATTACAGCCCCTTTCTATTATATAGTCGTTACCATCATAATGACTATAGGATAAACAAACTTAGAGAGCAAAAGATTTTTACATATCAGAGCCTCCTAAATGAGATTTTTCGATGCATTCCAGCTCTACAGGTCTGAGCCTTACTCCAAAATAAAATTCATTTCAAAAAATCTGAAGAAATTCTAAAAAGGGTAGTTTAAAAAATTCCTAAAAGCTTGGTTAGGAGAAAAGCTGCAGCAAAAATTGCTACAAAAGCTACGGCCCAAATAACATTATTAGACTTTAAAAAAGAGCGGTTCAATGAACCGGCACGCATTTCAATTCCTCCAAGACCAAAAGAAAATTCCTTAGCAGGCTCGGCTTTTACATCGGTACTAAAAACACCGGTATAATGAGTAGCAAGCTCTTCAGGATCTAGCCCTAGAAAGATAGCATATTGTCTCATAAAACCTTTCATATAAACAGCAGAGATGAGCTCTTCCTCAGACCCTGCCTCTATTGCCTCTAAATATGCTCCTCTAATTGAAGTTGCGCTTTCCACCTCTTTTATAGACATACCAAGCTCACATCTTTTCGCTTTATATAGCTCTCCAAGAGAACATGCGTCTGAAACCATTATCTGCCTCATTTATTGATCAAAAAATAATACTAACTGATATAGACAATTACTTCAATCATAGGTATGATATATTCATGAGTAATTGTTATGTAACAAAATTAGACACCTCTTTGGCAGAAAAAATGGAGAGGGATCTTATAGAGAAAGGGTTTAATATAACCACTCCTCCCTATACTATTTTCTGCGCAAAAAAACCTGGCATCTCTTGCTGCCTCTACCTTTCCGGGAAGTTTACTGTTCAGGGAAAGGAGAAAGATGATTTTATTCTTTTCTATTTAGAGCCTGAGATTTTAAAAGAGTTTTCCTACTCCAACCCAAAGAGTGCTATTGCCCAAACAAAGAGAATTGGTTGCGATGAAGCTGGTAAAGGTGACTTTTTTGGCCCTCTTTGTTGCGCAAGTTTTTACTATGACCCTGCTCAGACTGACTTTCTGCTGTCCCTTGGCGCTTGCGACTCTAAAACTCTTAACGATAGTAAAATAGCGATTATTGCCGACAAACTAAAGAAAAACTGCGAATATGAAATTGTCACTATCTTCCCGCTAAAGTATAACGAGCTCTATGAAAAGTTTAAAAACTTAAACATCCTCCTTGGATGGGCTCATGTTAAAGCAATGACCCTGCTTGCTGAGAAAGTCAATTGCACAGATGTTCTGCTCGATCAGTTTTCCAAAGGGTCGTTTATGACAAACCTACTTAAAAAATCTGGCCATACCAATATAAAGCTTACCGAAAGAACCAAAGCAGAAGAGGATATCGCTGTCGCCTGTGCATCCATTCTAGCAAGAGATGCTTTTGTGAAAGGGATGGATAAGCTATCCAAAGACTTTGAGATGGAAATCCCCAAAGGGGCTTCTAAAAAGGTCATTCTAGCGGCAAAAAAATTCCTCTCCATCTATGGGAGAGGAAGACTTTCTGAGGTTTCTAAGCTGCACTTTAAAACCTACCGAGATCTATTTGTTTAAGGAGAGTCTGATAAACTGCACTTTTTAGAATTTCTTCAGATTTTTTGAAAGGTATTCTATTTTGGAGTAAGC
>JAJACI010000022.1 GCA_022601595.1 Chlamydiia bacterium
AGATTTCTTATAAATCCTATTTTTCATGGCGCCCCATCCCTACAGGGATGCCGCTTACTCCAAAATAGAATACCTTTCAAAAAATCTGAAAAGATTCTAAAAGGTGCAGTTATTCAGAGTCTCCTTAAGAGAATAATAGTTTTATTCATTTTTTTGTATAAAAAAATCACTTAGAATATGAGAAATGAGCTCTTTTATATCTTTTATTTGGTTCGGTTTGTCCTCTAACTTTGTACGATTTAGAGAGTCAAGTAGCGACATGAGATTGAGCAGATGCATAGTTTTTCTCCAATACTTTGGTAATTGGTAGCCACTTTCTAGAAGGCCGTCTAGAAATCCTTTTTCATAGCAGGGCGGCATATGGTGAGCATAACGAAGCATGTTAGCAACATCAGTAATAGTAGATCCTGAATAACAAAATTCCCAATCTAAAACACCTGTAACTTGTGTGTGATCATTATCATCATCCATAACTAGTATATTAGCAGGATCAAAATCAGCATGAACTAGGTTTTTTTCCTCGCTCTCTGGGAAAAGATGGATATTTTCTTTTATCAGATGACGTATAGTATTTCGTTCTATTTCAGTTAGGATTGCTTGGCTGTTTTCATGTTCTAAAGCGTTTAAGCAATATTTAGAACCTGACTCTGCGAATGGTTCTAAAATTTTTAGATCTTCGTTAAAGAATCCACTTTTATCAAATTTAACTTGAGCTATTTCCCCAAGAAGCAAGCCTACTTTATGCATAATTTCTTCTACATGGTAGTGCTTGTCTGTAAGCAACGTTTTACGTAAAGGTGATCCATATATATATTCTGCTCTTGCAAAAGTATATCCTGATGTTTCTCCAATATAATAGATTTGAGGGATAGGGACTTTACCTTGAAGCTTTTCCGCTATTTTTTGCTCTATATATGCACTATTTGGATTTCTTATATATACTCTTAAAAGTATAGGTGATGATGAGTTTGTTATTTCAGCTTTGATATTGATGTTCGCGCATCCACCATCAATAATTTTATAGTTATTGATTTTTGTATCAGGGTAGCACATTGCTAGCATTTGTCTAATAATTTTATCAGATAAATGATGGCGAGACTGAGTCTTTTCCCAATTTTCTTTAAAAGTCATACGATATTATTTTTTTGTATAAAAAAATCTGAAGAAATTCTAAAAAGTGTAGTTTATCAGAGTCTCCTTAATCATTTGTCTTAAGTAAATCAAGCACATCTTCCCAGGTGAGTTTGGAAATGACATCCTCGTCTGTGCTGACAATCTTTTTGACCACGCCCATCTTTTTCTTTTGCATGGCAACAATCTTTTCCTCGATAGTATTTAAGGTGACAAGCTTGTATACAGAGACATTTTGTTTTTGCCCCATTCTGTGTACACGGTCTGTTGCCTGATTTTCTACCGCAGGGTTCCACCACATATCGTAATGGATGACAGTATCGGCGCCTGTTAGGTTGAGCCCTGTTCCACCCGCTTTTAACGAGACGAGGAAGATAGGGTTATCTCCTTGATTAAATTCTTTTACTATGCCCATGCGATTTTTCGACGATCCATCGAGATAGGAATATTTAATGCCATTTGCCTCAAATTCATCTCTCATTATCTTCAGCATTTTTGTGTATTGAGAGAAGATGACCGTTTTATGACCGCCATCAATAAGCGTTTGGAGAAGCTCAAGGAGCATGTCAAATTTTGCCGAATCACCAGCCTCGTTTGCATCTTTTGCAAAGATTGCCGGGTGACAACAAATTTGTTTTAGGCGAGTGAGTGTTGCAAGCACATGAATTTGAACTTTATCAAAGCCGTCCCTTTCCACCAGCTTGGTAAGCTCATCTTTAGCAGAAGTGGCATAGGAGTTGTAAAGTTCTTTTTGTGATTTGGAGAGCCTGCTGTGATATACAATCTCAGATACCGGCGGCAGATCGTCAAGCACATCAGATTTCATACGTCTCAAGATGAAAGGAGAGACTTTTTTCTTAAGATATTCAAGATTTTTCTTGAGGTCATCATTTTTTTGACGTACATATTTCTCTAGGAAACGATCATAAGTGTTTAAGAAATTTGGCATAAGGTAGTCAAAAAGACTCCATAGTTCATCTAAAGAGTTCTCTATTGGCGTACCAGAGAGGATAAGCTTAAAGTTGGACTTGAGCATTTTCACTGATTTAGCATTTCTTGTGCTTCTGTTTTTAATATGCTGGGCTTCATCGAGTATGGAATAATGAAATTGTGTATCTCCATAATGCTCAATATCTTTTTGCAGCAGCGAATAAGAGGTGACGATCGCATCATACTTATCAATTCCTGCTATAAGCTTTTTCCTGTGATTAGGAATGCCATCAATTACTAAGATCTTAAAGTTTGGGTTGAATTTGGTGAATTCTTCCTTCCAGTTATACAAAAGAGAGGTTGGGCATATGATAATAGAAGGAGTTTTAGCCGTGCTTTTGCTTTGCTCGAGGGTAACGATAGTTTGTAGCGTTTTACCAAGACCCATGTCATCGGCAAGAATTCCGCCAAGATACATATTTCTAAGTCTTTCAAGATAGTTTACCCCTTCTGTTTGGTATGGGCGAAGGGTAGCATTTATAGTTTTAGGGATAGGGGAGAAGGTAAGCGTTTTCTCTCCAAGCATTTGGCTGCGGATTTCTTTTAGCTGCTTTGTAATATGGAAGGTGACAGGAAGGTTTTTAAACTGACTTTCATCTATATTTGCGATGCTCCAGATAGGCGCTGTGATCGTATGATCATCCAGTTTTTTAATTCCTAGCTCATCAAATAAATTGACAACTTTTGCAAGGGTTTTTAAGTTTAGCACTAGGATTTTATGCATTTTCGAACAAATCTCTTTGCCAGCTCCCTTCTTTTTGTAGCTGAGCTCTAGGTAGGAGCGTTTAGAGAGAATACAATCCCACAAACTATCCATGCGGATCCCTTTTAAATCACCATCGACATTAATCTCTAGTGCAAAAGAATCTAAGCGATCGGTATGCGTTAATGATAAGGTGAATTTAGAGGTGTCGTAGATAAATTGGTCTAGTAAGTTTTGCGGGCAGTTAAAGGTCACCTTCTCTTTATATTCAGGGAGCCTTTCTGTCATAAATTCTACAATTTTTTTCTCGCTTTTTGCTACAAAAGAACCATTTTCTTTGTCATAAAGAAAGTCAAGAAATAGGCTGTTTATCAGCTGTTTCTCCTCGAAAAGATTTCTTGCAAGGAGGCCTGAGTCTTTTGCAAAAGGCTCTAAATGCTCTCCTGTAAGTAGATCAGGTGTTGCCGGGATTTTAAAGTCATTATAGATAAAGTTCATGGTAGCCTCTAACTCACCATCTAAATAGGAAATATTACATTCACCTTTTAGTTTTTTTACATAAGGCAGGGTTGTAAATTCATTAAAGATCTCTTTTCCTGTGATGTTTGCAAAGCTCGCAAGTCTACCAAGACCATTTTCTATAAACGTTCCAAACAGTGGCTTACAGATGGTGATCTCTCTTAATGCCATGAGATGAAGGAGGTGCTGTCTTGTGATGGCTTTGCTAAATAAGTAGAAAGTGCCATCATAAATAAAGGATGGGGAGGCGCATTCAAAAAATAGTGCATCCTCAAGGAGGATAGATGTTTCCCCCGCTAAAATGGTAGGATTGATTAAGATTTTTGATGCAGGCGGCTTTATGTATTCTAGGTTCATGTTAAAGTTTGCGGTAAGCGGGGAGAAGTGTAGCGGCGTATCTAGCGTCTCTACATAAACACCTGGAAGAATATGGGAGATAGCGCTGTTTTTTGCCCCAGCAGGAAGGTTGTTATACGCCCCTTTAAAGCATTTTGCAAGAAGGAGTCCTAGAGATTTTGTTTCAATATAAGCGCACTTTTGACCTCGCTCTGTTGTTGCTCTGTCATGAACGCGAGCGTAGTCAATTAACATACGAACTACATCTTTAGAGTCTTCTGAAAAGGAGTCTGCGGTAAAAAGGTATTTTTTTCCGCCGATGCTTAAAGCCTCTTCATATCGTATACCATCTAAAAACTTTTTAGCATTGGGAATGTGTAGGGGTTTTGATCGTGAGGGTAGACGTAGTGCAAACTGTAATTCTACGATAGGCTTCAGGCCATCTTTGGATTCAGGAAAACTGTATATGATCATTATCGAGGCACGAGTTACTTGGGCATCGGACTTGTTTAGAAAGAAAGGGGAGGTGGCCAAGATACCTGAGGCAAGGATATATTCTTCCATCAGCTCTTTTTGAAATTGTAAATCCTTTCTCTTTTCTTCCTTGTTCACAGCATCTTTTACCGCCTCTAAAATCTCATCTTTTCCTTGTTCGGGATCATCTACCAAATCAGAATCTTTAGAATAAGAAACAAGCATCTTATCCAGGTGTTCCTCTAAGTAAAAAAGTAATGCAGCAAGGTGTTGGCAGTCATAATGGTAAGGGCAGTCACAGTCAGAATCGATGGTCTCACAATCTACACGATCGATTTCAATTTCACATTCATAGCCATTTTCAAATTGCCCTTCAACTTTTGCAGATATTCTAATAGAAGAGGTATCTAAGCTGACAATTTTTGCCGACGTGACTTTTTTATCGGTAAAAAGTTCTTTCCCTTCTCGTAATACATTTTGAGAAAAATCTTGTTTTAATTTTCTAACATTTAGCATAAAAACCCCAGGAACCTTGAAAAGTTCTAAAAACAACCTTTTTACCTTATTTGAATAGATTCTACAAGAAAAAAGTTAGATAATAATCTTCATGTTGCTGTGAAATATATTCTTTGGTACCATGTCAGAACATGTATTACTAAAAGAGCATCTGCTATATGAAAGAATTAGATTTTATCAAGAAAAAAGTGGCGGGAATAAGTAAGCTTGCTTCAGGAAAATGGAAAAAACTTTCGGGTTTATTTGCAAGTGACATTGGAATTGATTTAGGAACGGCAAATACATTAGTATATGTTCGGGGTAAGGGCATAGTCCTTGCAGAGCCTTCAGTAGTGGCTGTTGACTCCCTTACCAATGAAGTGCTTGCAGTAGGTACAAAAGCAAAGGCTATGCTTGGAAAAACTCCTAGAAAAATTCACGCAGTACGTCCTATGAAAGATGGAGTTATTGCTGATTTTGAGATTGCCGAGGGGATGTTAAAAGAGCTTATTAAAAGGATCACTCCTACAAGAAGTATTTTTCGTCCAAAGATTTTAATTGCCGTTCCATCTGGAATTACAGGTGTTGAAAAACGTGCGGTAGAAGACTCAGCGCTCCGTGCAGGAGCTCAAGAGGTGGTGCTGATTGAAGAGCCGATGGCAGCTGCAATTGGTGTAGGCCTTCCTGTTCATGAGCCTGCTGCAAATATGATTATTGATATTGGTGGTGGTACTACCGAAATTGCTATTATTTCACTAGGCGGTATTGTAGAGAGTAGATCACTGCGTATTGGCGGCGATGAGTTTGATGAGTGCATTATCAATTATATGAGACGAACCTACAACCTAATGATTGGTCCAAGAACGGCAGAAGAGATTAAGATGACTATTGGTTCTGCTTATCCATTAGGGGATAATGAGCTTGAGATGGAAGTTCGCGGACGTGATCAGGTGGCGGGCCTTCCTATTACCAAAAAAATCAATTCTGTAGAAATTCGAGAATGTCTTTCTGAGCCGATATTACAAATTGTAGAAAGCGTAAAACTAACCTTAGAAAAATGTCCGCCAGAACTTGCTGCGGATCTTGTTGATAGAGGTATGGTTCTTGCTGGCGGTGGAGCGCTTATCAAAGGTTTGGATAAGTTTTTAGTCAATGAATGCGGACTTTCAGTGATTATCGCTCCTAATCCACTGCTTGCTGTATGTCTAGGTACTGGTAACGCTTTGGAATATATCGATCAGTTTAAAAAGGGTAAAAAACCCTCAAGATTTTAGATTTTTTTAAAAAAGAGGTTCCTGTGAACGAGCTAAAAGCTGAAATACAAGACAAGATTGCAAGCTATATAAAACTATGTAAACCTGATCATGTAGTGATTTGCAATGGATCAAGAGAAGAATATCAAGGTTTTCTCGATCAGATGGAAAAGGCAGGAACTGCTAAAAAGCTAAAGAATAAAGGGTGCTATTATTTTCATTCCGATCCAAAAGATGTGGCCCGCGTAGAAAGCTGTACCTTTATCTGTAGCAAAAAAAAGGAAGATGCAGGGCCTACTAATAATCATGAAGATCCAGAGGTAATGAAAAAAAGGCTGATGGGACTTTTCTCAGGATGTATGCAAGGGCGTACTATGTACGTAGTGCCGTACCTTATGGGGCCAGAGAAAAATAAGATGTCAAAAGTGGGAATCGAGGTGACCGACTCACTTTATGTATGCGTGAATATGTATATAATGGCGAGAATGGGGACAGTTGCTCTTGATAGGATGAAAGAGGGGAGGGTCCCTGTTATGGGCCTGCACAGCGTAGGAATGCCTCTTGTCGATGGCGCTGCGGATGTGCATTGGCCGTGTAACCAAGAAAAAGTGATAGCTCATTTCCCTGAAACAAAGGAAATTTTTTCTTTTGGAAGCGGCTATGGAGGGAATGCTCTTTTAGGTAAAAAATGTTTTGCATTGAGAATTGCATCGACCATGGCAAAAGAGGAAGGGTGGCTTGCCGAGCATATGCTAATAATTGGCGTAACCAATCCTCAGGGAAAAAAGAAATATTTTGCCGCAGCCTTCCCTTCGGCATGCGGGAAGACAAATTTGGCAATGTTAAAACCAGAGCTTCCAGGATGGAAAGTAGAGTGCGTAGGCGATGATATTGCTTGGATGAAATTTGGAGATGATGGGCGTCTTTATGCAATCAATCCAGAAAATGGTTTTTTTGGTGTAGCACCAGGAACTTCAGAAAAGACAAATCCTTACGCCATGGAAATAATAGCCGAGGATACTCTATTTACTAATGTTGCATTAAATGGCGATGATGTGTGGTGGGAAGGGATGAGTGAAGAGGTGCCAGAAGGGTTAATAAATTGGAAAGGGGAAAAACACGATAAAAATGGAGATAGCCCCGCATCGCATCCTAATGCACGCTTTACAGCGCCACTATCAAGGTGCCCAAATATAGATCCAAATACCTACTCCGAGCGCGGCGTTCCTATTGAAGGGATAATATTCGGCGGCAGAAGAGCATCTGTTGCGCCTCTTGTGATAGAGGCAAAAGATTGGACGATGGGAACGTATTATGGCGCCTCGCTATGCTCTGAAAAGACAGCGGCAGCAGAAGGTACCGCCGGAGAGCTTCGTCATGATCCTTTTGCGATGCTCCCTTTTTGTGGCTATAACATGGCAGACTATTTCTCCCACTGGCTTTCTATGGAAAAACAAGGGCGGAAAATGCCAAAAATATTTTCTGTAAATTGGTTTCGGAAAGATAAGGACGGGAAATTTATATGGCCAGGATATTTAGAAAATATGCATGTGATTGCTTGGATGTTTGCCTCCATAGAAGGGACGGTAGATCAAGTAGAGACGCCTTTTGGCTTCCTCCCAAAAGATATACCGGTAGATGTAAAAAACCTTAAAGAGATACTAGCGATCGATGAAAAGGAATATGCCCTCGAGCAAGCAAAAATAAAAGCCTATTTCAAAGAGACCTTCGGCGATCGCTGCCCTAAAGCATTTTTATAGAAGAATGGGACTTTGTCCCAAACCCTAGTCAAGGGCCACGCCCTTGACAATCCCATCTTTGCTTTTTTTTAGTAAAAAAAAAGAACAAAAAAACCTACTACAATTGTAGTAGGTTAAGAAAATTATAAAACTGCTCGTTTTTCAGAGTCTCCTATAATAGATTACACTTCAAGCTTTGAGAAAATTTCGTCTTCTTTGAAAAAGAAAAGGATTTCATTGATTGCATTTTCGTGGCTGTCAGATCCGTGTACAGCGTTGGCATCGATAGACTCAGCAAAATCTTTGCGAATGGTTCCTTCAGCAGCCTCTGCTGGATTGGTAGCTCCCATAATCTCTCTATTTTTAGCAACAGCCTCTTCGCCTTCCAGTACAGATACAAGTACCGGTCCTGAGGTCATAAAAGCAACTAGCTCTGCATAAAAAGGTCTCTCTTTATGAATTTCATAGAATTTCTCTGCCTGCTCTTTGGATAAGAAAAGTAATTTTGAACCAATTACTGATAAGCCATTTTTTTCAAAACGGGTAAGAATTTCTCCAATTACATTTTTCTTTACTGCATCTGGTTTAATGATTGATAATGTTTGCTGTATAGCCATAGGTTACTCCTTATTTTAAGTGAAAATATTGTAATTCAAACCCTCATTTAGGGCTAGTCTATTGTTAATATTAACAATATAGGGTATAATCTTATTCAAAAATTCATATAGGAGACTCTGATAAACTACACTTTTTAGAATCTTTTTAGATTTTTTGAAATGAATTCTATTTTGGAGTAAGCGGCATCCCTCTCGGGATGGGGCGCGGCGAAAAATAGAATTTATAAGAAATCTGGAAGATTATAAAATTGTCCGTTTTTCAGAGTCTCCTACTAGGTAAGAAAAATGCACAAAATCTCTCTCAATTTTCATGATACATATAGCCAACTTTGTCAACTATCAGGCTCTAAAGCTCCTACGTTAGATCAGGTTGTAGAGGATATGAATATAGCTTCAAAAAGATGCTCAGTCGGTACAGAAATTTGTGAATACACAGGAGGTAAAAGATCTACAGCTTCCGTAGCCATTGATTACATAGGATTCTGTGTCAATGCCTCATCAGAAATGAATTATTTATCAGTAATGGAAAGGTATAAAAGAGGGGGGGGCTATATATCATATTATCCTTTTGCAGCTAGTTATCCTAGAGCGTGCTCTTCTAATCCTGGACCTAGTTATCGTAGTTATTTATATCCCTTACCGATATTTGCAACTCCTCAAGACGAATATGCAGAGAGAGTAAAAAGGTTACTAGAGAGTGATGGCACTTTATATGGTCATCAAGCCTTTTCTGCTCTTGTAATGAAAGTTAAAAGGAGTGTTCCTTGGGTAGATAGTGCTGTAAAAAATTTTCCAGTAATAAATAGATTTATACTCCAAACTCAAGATGGGGATATTCCTTATAAATTTGTTGAAATTAGAAGTGGCACTATTAAGAGTATTCCTGTTCGAATCATTGTTTTAAAAGTAGATAAATCTGCCGATGAAGTTCCGACAATAGAACAATATATAAAAAACTCAGAAAGGGTGAAACTTCTTTATTCTGTGGTTAGAGACCTGGGAACATGCCCTGGTTTCAAAGAGAGTGGCTTGTTAGCAAAGTTTGCTAATAAGGTGGTAAATTATGCAGAAAGAACTGGTAATTATAAGCGATCAAGAATCCTTATTTCTGTAGTTGCTAAAACAATAAAAGTAGCAGTGGGCTTATTAAAAGTAGGAGCAATATTTTTAGTGTGTGCTTTAATTTATAAGGTAACTCTAGCTAGTGAATATGAGAGGCTCAAGTTAGGCGATGAGAGTATATTTTCTTTTTTCTGGCATTGGCAAGAGAGGCTTGATACAGAGACATTAAGTAAACTTGGATTGGATCCAGCTTTTTATTATGTATATCACCAGTTAGTATATTTGGGTGGTAACAACTATCGCAAAATTTCCTCCATTAGAAGAAGGTAAGCTGGATTTTACTGGATGGAGCGTAATGCTCTAGGAGAAATAAGGAAATAAGATGATTCTATTTTCTTAGGGCGGCTTGCCGTCTAAGATCGTAGGCAAAAGCTGTTTCCTAGATAGTGCTCTTTTAGAAAGGGATTTACGGCTAGCTCTTTGGAGGTTCCGGTGGCAAGGAGTTTTCCTCTGTGCAGGAACAGGCCGCGCTCTATAAAGGATAGCAGCTCGTGGGCATTATGATCTGTTATAAATACTGTTATTCCGCGGTCTTTTAGAAAGAGTATCAATCCTTTTACATCTTCTATGGTTTTTGGGTCGATATTTGCAAAAGGCTCATCTAAAAAAAGGATCT
This sequence comes from Chlamydiia bacterium, assembly GCA_022601595.1. Taxonomy (GTDB): domain Bacteria; phylum Chlamydiota; class Chlamydiia; order Chlamydiales; family 2-12-FULL-49-11; genus JAJACQ01. Next base: position 9,996 of record JAJACI010000022.1, read on the forward strand.
TTGGGTTTGTGATGAGCGCGCGTGCTATCTCTACGCGGCGGCGCTCTCCTCCTGATAGATGATTTGCTTGTTTCTTTTTAAGATGGAGTATCTTGAGCTCACTTAAGTGTCTATCTACAATCTCTTGCTTCTTTTTGTTTGAAACTTTTTGTATCTCTAGATAGATGAGCAGGTTTTCCTCTACGGTGAGCTCCTTAAATATAGATGGTTCCTGACTTAGATATCCTATCCCTTTACGCGCTCTTTGATACATGGGAAGCGATGTTATATCTTCGCCATCTAAATAGATCTTTCCCTTTGATGGTTTTGTAAGTCCGATCAGAGCATGAAAGGTGGTGGTTTTTCCAGCGCCGTTGGCACCTAGCAGTCCTGTTATTACACCTTTTTTTATGGAAAAACTAATGCCGCAGATAATCTTATGTTTACCAGTGGTTATCTCAAGGTCTTTTACTTCAAGTATCACCTTTCCTCCAGATTATCGTTGTCCATCCTGTGGAGGAATGGGATTTTTTTTCTTCTGTTTGTGTAAGAGACGTTTTTTCTTTTATGGTGGTAGTACTTTTATGTTTTCCTCTTTTCCAAATAGTTCGCAAAGATCCTTCTTGTAAGATGGGACCTTTTTCAAAGACTCTTTCTTCTTGTTTTGGGGGAGGGGAAAAGATAAATGGGTAGAGATATGCAGCAGCTGCCATCAAGATAATGCTCCAGGTGGCGTTAAATAGTGCTATTTTGTATTTACTTAACATATACTAAGGTTATTTTCTGCTAAAAGCAGATGCTCTCTGAGGTTATATAGCTTTTTTAGCAGCGCAGGAGTCTCTTTCAGTGGCCACTGTGTTGTTTTATCGCTTTTTGCCTCTGATGGGTTTGGGTGTGTCTCTAAAAAGAGGATATCGGCTCCTGCGGCTACCGCTGCTTTTGATAGAGGCTCCATAAAAGCCTTTTCACCGCCACTTTCTTGTCCTTGTCCAGGAAGCTGTCCTGAATGAGTTACATCATAGCACGTGGCCGAGCAATATTTTTTCATGATAGGGATAGATCTGAAATCATTTACTAGATTATGGTATCCGAAAGATGTTCCTCTGTCGGTAAAGATTATTTGCTCGTTACCTGTAGAAAGAATTTTTTTCGCCACATGCTGCATATCTGATGGAGCCATAAACTGAGCCTTTTTTACGTGGATAGGAAGCGTGGTCTTTGCTGCTGCGATAAGCACATCTGTTTGTCGCGCCAAAAATGCTGGAATTTGCAGTATATCGCACACTTCTGCAGCTATTTTTGCGTGCTCTGGCAAATGAATATCTGTAGTCACTGCAACGTCGAACTCTTTTTTGATCTTTGCTAAATACTCAAGCCCTTTTTCTATTCCAGGCCCTCTGTACGAATCAATAGAAGATCTATTTGCTTTATCAAAGCTTGCTTTAAATATAAACGGAAAGGGGAGGTGCTCTTTTAGATAACCACAAATCTCTTGCAATTGCTCAAGCGATTCAATCACACATGGTCCAAGGATAAATCCTAGAGATTTTTTCTCGCCATAAGAGGTTTTATTAATTTGTATCTCTTTCATTTTTTTCCTCTGAGTAAACATCATCCATAGTATAGTACCCTTTCTCTTTTTGATAAAGAAAAGAGAGAGCGGCCATCGCCCCTTTTGCAAAAAGCTCTCTTGATTGTGCGCGATGGGTTATTTCCAGCTCTTCTCCACCAAATTGGTAGGTGATAGTGTGTGTACCAAAAGCCTCTTGCTTTCTAATAGATGTAATGGGCACCTCTTTTTCTAGCAGCGTAGATATTTCTTTTGCAGTACCGCTGGGTTTATCTTTTTTATGGATATGATGTGTTTCTGTGATAGATGCAGGTAAAGTTTTTATCTGCTTGATTAATTTTTTGAGTAAAAAAATTCCTTTAGAAAAGTTGGGGGCGATAAGTAGCGGGATCTCATTTTTAACACTCTCTAGCTGCATGATTGTTTTCTTGCTATGACCTGTTGATCCTACAACAAGGGGCTTTTTTGCTTTTCTAATACTCTCTATGTAATGGGCAATAACATCAGCACTTGATACATCGATGAAAATATCAATCGCTTTAAAATCGATATTTTCTATTTTTGTTTTACTATCGATAATTACAGGGCTCGTGCATAGGAGAGAAATCTCTTTTCCAAGGCGCCCATTACCCCCAATAATGCAAATATGTATGTTTTTCATATAGATTACTATACAATAAACCTTCATTTAGGGTATAGTTGTTCTGAAAAAAGAGAGATATACGATTATTCTTGATTTGTTCAAGAATTCAAGATAAGATATGCGCTTAACTTTGGACCGATAGCTCAGTGGATAGAGCACCCGCCTTCTAAGCGGGCGGTCGCAGGTTCGAATCCTGCTCGGTCCGATTCCATCTTAGGAGAGGCAAGTGCTAGATAATAAGAAAACGTATATTTCATTCGATGGAGAGTGGCTAGGAGAGGTAAAATTCACTCCTCAATTCTTCAAAAAATCCATCTATAACCAATTGCAAGATAAATCCTTACAAAAGATGACCTCTTTTGAAAAGCACCGTTTTGTAGGAAATATTCTCCTTGAGGAAATCAAAGCTAGTGCTGCAGAAGCTTTTATCTTTCCTGCAATTGTTGATTTTATTACCAAGGTAAGGGACACTATCCTGCCAACCTATACCTTTAATAGCTTTGAAATATTTTTAGATAACTACTCAAATCTCTCTGCTAAAGAGGTTATTTTTCTTAGAGGTAAGGTGGTGGGTAGGTTTATCCCTAGATCTGAATATCAGGCATTTTTCCCCATTGGAATGGGCGGAACTTTTAAAGGATCGCATTTTTCTGTGGCACACTTTTCGCCAGATGTAGATACCGTTATTGCCTCTTTCCATGGTTTTTTAGATGCTTTTGCGGCAAAAGTGGGGACAGGAGTTCATTACTGGCAGGTTCCTTCGGGGCCTCCTGCAGAAAGTGTGGAGATAGAAAATTTATTCCTCAAAGCTCTTGGAAAAAATGTTTTCGATGTATGTGTTAAAACATCTCGTAATCTTTTTATCACCTCCTTAGATCTTGTCTCTCAAGACAATTTAGTAGTTAAAAAACTTAGTGATAGATCTATTGGTATTGAGCACCAGAGAATGCAAAACTCTGTGATTGTTACTACAGAGAAAGGGGAGTACTACGCAGACTGGAGAGCGGTAGATTTTGATGAAGTGCGTATGGTTATTAACCACTTTGTTATGGCCCTTCAATCCTTTGAAAAGAGTCTTTATTTGACTGCTATAGAATTTTTGCTGAAGAAGGTAAATTTTCAAGAAAAAGCCTCTGAGATAATGGAGAGAAAGATCTCTACTTTTTTTAGTAAAGACTCCCAGAACCAGCAGTCTATGCAAAGGCAAGATTTGTTTTTAAAGCAGGTGCTTGGATCTAGCGCTGGAATAAGTAGCTCTATAAAAAACTTCCTCTCTACAACAGAAATATTTAAAGACCTTTATAAAAGTTTGCAATCTATCGAAAAAGGTGCCCAGGTAGAAAAAGGGTTACAGCTCCTTCATAAGGCATTTGAAGGATACTTTACCCATCTTGATACTTTAGAGATTGCAGTTGCAGTAAAGCGTAAGGTGCTGAAAATTTCTCCTGTGACTGTTTCTCATTTAGATGATTATGATACGGTGATAGAGAAGATGGGAACCTTTTCTCATCTTACGGTAGTGCATGAAGAAAAAAATGCTCTTACACCTCTTGGTGTTATCCATGCAAAGGATCTAAAGAAGGATTCTCTTGCTACAGTAAGCATAAGAGATTTTTCTAATAGCGATGAGATGAATAAAGCCAGTTATATTGATATCATCTCTTGCATTGACCATCATAAAAGTGAGCTTACAACTAAGAGCCCGTCTCGGATGATTGTCTCGGATGCACAAAGTTCTAATTCTATTATCGCTCGTATGAATATGACCATCAATGAGAAGTATTGTACAGGTGGGTATAACGCTAAAGAGATCTCTGAGCAGTTAAAAGAATTAAAAGGGGAGTTAGATACACCTTCTGGCATGCGTATTATGAAGCGACTTCTTTCTAAGAAAGAAGCATTGATGAAAAAAACTATGTATTTTGTCTCGAAAGATAAAGTGTTCCTAGATTACTACCACTTTCTTTTTGCTATACTCGATGATACGGACCTTTTAACAAAAGTTACCGCTTACGATGTATATGTGGTGCGTGACCTGTTGAATAAAATGAAGTCATTGATGCTTTGTCGAGAAGTGGAGATTGTCCATTTTGATAATTTAAATGCCGAAAGTAATGAATTTGCACAAAATGCAGCAAAAAAACTCTTACAAACGCATGATTTGTATTCACTTTACCATTCCAGCTATAGCAAAAGAGAGTTAAAAATTGATGAGATGCTGAAAAAGGCAACATCTACCATGGAAGAGCCTTTCTTTCAGGATACAAAAGTGCTTTCCAAACATGCCCAGATTGGGCAATGCAAACTATTTTCCTCTAACCATGCAACTTTTGCCAAGAAGAAAGCTGATATACAAAAACATTGGCTGAAACGATGTAGCAATGCTGCAGATAAAAATAGTGATCTTACTATCTTTGCCTTTATGGTCTCTACCATAGACTCTGCTGAAGATCTCTTTTCCGGGGTAGCTGGAGGGAAATCAAATATAAAAGATGAGATTTGGATTACTTGTATCTTAGGTGATAGAAATGCGTTTGAACAGGCGAAGAAATTCCTTTTTAATCTGTTAAAATCTCCAAAAGTATTCCCTCAAAATGTAGAGTTACATTTACACGGAACGCTTGCCGAATTAAAAGACGCGACAAGCAAGGTTTCTGGTAGAGTGAATGTCAATGCTTCAAAAGGAAAAATACCTATTGCAGAATTGCTTGTCGATCTAAAATCGCTCAAATCAAGAAAATCTGATATAGCCCCTTACTTGTAATAACTATACAAGGCGGTGGATGGTATATTCTTTGATATAAGCATGATCTTGTAGCTTGAATAGAAGTTCTCCATTAGCAAGAGCGGTAGCTTGTATTCTTCCTACTACTTCTTCAGCTTGAGGATCTTCTTCTTCTTCCAATACTTCTTCAGGTGCATCTTGATCGATAAATGCTCCAAATGCTCCCGGTTCAGCCTCTGTGAACATTCGGTGATAAACAAGTCTTTTTCCATTGCTCTGCTCCTCCACGCCAAAGTGGATTTTTCCAGTGAATTGTCGTTTATCTTTATCTTTGGTTTCAATGGTGCACCACATTATAGGACCGCGTTCACTTTCAAATACATAATCCCGATACAGCTTGGGAGAGTCTAGAAGCTTATGCAATCCTATACCCATATGCTTAATCACCTGTATCACACGCTCTTTTTTAGTAAGCTGAGTATACCCCTTCCAGTCAGCTATCATTTTACCCGTTAGCCCACGGGCGTCCCATCTTCTTACGCGTCCATGTAGTTTATGGGCATCTTTTTTAGGCACAGTATTGGATAGTGCTTGTTGAACAAGCCTTTGCAGTGGTGAAATCTGAGGCCCTGCCTCTGCACAATCTAGAGGGGCATCTGTCGAAATACTTATTGCTCGTCCAGGTATTGCTCGTCCAGCCAGCGCTTTTCCTTTCTTGCTTCTTTTACCCTTTTTCTTTTTAGACGTTTTTTTAGAAGGAGCTTTTTTTGGTGCTTCGCCCTCAAACTCTGCAAGTAAAGCTGCTTCTATCGCAGCCTGATCTTCTGCAGAACGGGGTGGCTGCTGTTGCCTTTTCATCTCTTTGATCACCTTCAAAAACTCTTGAGGATTATTCAGTAGTCGCAGAGCTTCTTTTCCTTTCTTCTGACCGCCGGAAAACTTATGGTTTAGTTTATATAGGTCAGGTGAAGCTTCTATTCTCTTATTGGAAGCATCATATTCAGCGTCTATTGCTTGAACCCCCGCGACCATTTCTTTGAACATTTCTTCCGGGAGTATTTTCTTTGCACTTTGTAAAAAAGCAGCTGATTGCTGATTCACTTTTTTTGCTAGCTGGGCTTGTCTCCTTTGGAGTGTGGCAAACTTAATCAATGTTTCAGGATCTTTGGTAGTTGCTTCTTCGTCACCGATTTCGTCCAAGAGCTCTGTGTTCTGTTTTAAAGCGGCATATAAAGATGAAAATTCCATGTAAATCTCATTTTTTTTATTAATAATAGGATTATTATAGCATAATTAACGGATTATTTGTATATATGAAGATTAAAAAAAAAGGCACTATAATAATATAGTGCCTTTGAAACATTGATGGTAATAAATATGTATTACTCAGGAGCCTTCGCCACTTCTACTGTCTCTGCTTGAGAAGGTGCAACCTCTTCATTCTGAGGCGCTTCTGCAGTTTCTGTTTTTTCTGTAGATGCTTCTTCTTCGGAGTCCTCTTCAAGGATCTCTAGGTTTACTCTTAGCCCATTGCGGCTTGCTACAGACATTAACAGGGTGCGAATAGCATTGATTGTCTTACCACGTTTTCCGATGATTTTACCAATATCACTTTTCTCCACGCTAAGCTCTATAATTAATGTTTGAGTACCACCGATTTCTTTAATATTTACTTTATCAGGGTTGTCTACTAGGTTTTTTACGATATACGCTACAAATTCTTTCATTGGTCGATCCTTGGTTAATAGATATCTAATCTTAGCTAAAATTTCTTTTTTTGTAAACACCTGAAATTACTAGAGCAAAGGAAAAATTTTAATGCATTTTTTCCCAGAAATGCTTCATATCAGAGGGGATAGGGGCGGTGATTTCTAAGGTTTTTTGTGTAAAAGGGTGTGTGAAAGAAATTTTATGGGCATGTAGTAGCTGTCTTGCAGCACAGGCTTTTTTTGGACCATAAAGATTGTCACCAACAATAGGACAATTTAGATGCTTTGCATGGACACGAATTTGATGAGTACGCCCTGTATAAGGACAAGCCTCAACCAGAGAAAAACCTTGGTGTTTTTCTTTGATCTCAAAACTGGTAAGTGCCTCTTTCCCATCTGATAGCACGGTCATAAGCTTTCTTTTATGAGGGTGACGGCCAATAGGAGCCTGTATAGGACCTTGCTCGATGTAACCGTGACAGATAGCAAGGTATGTTTTTTTTACTTCTCTGTTTGCAAACATCTTCTGCAGCGCTGTTAAAGAACGAGCAGTCTTTGCTCCGATAATCACCCCTGATGTCTCTTTATCTAAGCGATGAACAATACCTGGTCTTAGCGGATCGTTTGATGGGGGAAGCGATTTTAGATAAAAAAGTAGCGCTCCTGCAAAAGTATTGGAATAACTTCCAGGCGCCGGGTGGGTGACCATTCCTGCAGGCTTGTTACAAATGATAATATCTGCATCTTCAAACAATATATCTAAAGGAATATCTTCTGCATCAAGCTTGATATCGGGAAGATTCTTAAAAAGAATTTCGATAAGATCGCCCTCTTTACAAATGGTCTTCTTTTTTACCTTTTTACCGTTTACTGAGATGAGGTCTTGTTTAAAAAGGTATTGAATATAATTTCTAGATTTATCTGAAAATCTACTGCATATAAGGCTATCTAGCCGGGTGTTTTCTTCTTGCTTAGCGATGGTGATGGTAGCATTATTCGTCATCTTGTTCTTTCCCTTCCTGACTTCTTTTCAGCCTTTCATTCGCTTTTTTAGCATCTGCCTTTAGCTTGTCCATTTCCTGCGAAATAAACCAGCATAGATTGCTGTAAAAATTTTTTAACTCTTGTTTGTTAAAATACTTTTCAAAGCCGCCTTTACCTTCTGCAAACAAACGCTCTTGCGCGGTAAGCTCTTTTGTGGGTTTCTTGAATTCATTAACAGCCATTTCAAATGCACTTAGCTGCCTATCAATAGCCTTTGTTGGGTGGGAAATTGCCATAATCAGAGTCTCTTTTAGCATCTATTATAGAGAATAGGAGGGCAGAAAGAAAGAGAAAGTATTTAAAATATTTATTATCTACCCTTACTGGACATCATCAGGATCTTTTCCTTCCTCAGATGCTTTTAGCTTGCGAGCCGCCTTTGCAGCAGCTTTTTTCTGCTGACCAATCTGATAAGAGATGGATTGGCATAAGTTATTATTTAATTCTTTTTTCTCTTTTGGGGTCATGTTGGGAAACCATACTCCGCCTTTACCAAAGGTTCCTGGTTTGGAGGATTTCCCAGACGGTCCATCAGCCTCAAAGGCCGTAGGCTTCTTCCCTACATTCGGGTCATTAGCCTTATTTGGATCGCCCGGCGTGATCGGAGCTGGTGGGTTGATATCTGACATAATACCTGCTATCTTTACTATCAACCATACGGAAAAGGAATTCAATTGGAAGTAAAATTTGAGAAAACTGGGCTAGGTCATTGTAAAATAAATATTTATATTGATGATTTTCTTTGGAGAACGGTAAAAACAAGCTATTTTGAGAAGAGATTGCCTGCTCTTGTCAAATCTGCTAATTTTAAAGAGAAGTTTGCAGAGCTGGAGAGGAAGAAATGCATTAATGTATCCGTATATCTCTTATCTAGAAGAAGCTACCTCAAAAAGGAATGGAGCTCTAAAATGAGCGATAAACTATTTCCCGCCCCCTTAATTGAATCTGTTTATAATGACCTTCTTTCCCCTTATTTCGATGAAAAAGAAGAGGTTAGAAGACGAATAGAGAGCTATCTTGCCCGCGGAAAAGGAAAATCCTGGATAAAACAGAAAATGAAACCCCACCTTTCCCTCTCGAGCGATATTTTCACTTGTATGCTCTATGAATACTGCTCCGATGATGCAGTGATTGAAAAAATCAGCTCGATTGAATCTGCCCGCAACCTTATAAAAACAAAAGGACGGGAGAAGACCATCGCTTTCTTCATGCGCCGAGGATTCTCCTACCACCTAATTGCAAAAGCTTTACTCTGATTATCAGTCGGTTACATTCGCAAGTAAGGATAATGATAAAATACTTCCAAAGGAGTGTTTTATGTCTTACATATATATTATACCATTTACTTTTGCCTGGTACGTTACCATCTCTATTTTTGTAGGGGGAGTAGTTGCTTTGCTAACCATTTGCTTTTTACTATCTGATCTAGGAAAAAGGCGCAT
>JAJACI010000023.1 GCA_022601595.1 Chlamydiia bacterium
CTGGGCAACTGCCTTGATCTTAAAATAGGGCATGGGAATAATATCTGCCGTCTTTTTTGCCGCATCAAAGAAACCTACCTCCGCTTGGGCCTTTGAAATATTTACAAGAGCTGCTGATCTATCGTTCTCAAAATCCAACCGACATGCACTAGCTTTTGCATCATTAAACACTAAACGAGCTTTATCGTTAAAACGAGCGTCTACCATTGCACATGCGTACATAACCAAACCGTTCACTCGTTCAATAGGAGATCGAATATTAAGCACAAGATTTTGCGCCATAAGAATTTTTTTTTCTGACTCTCTTATTTGATTTGCCTGCGCATGGGCTACAGCAAGGTCGAAAAGCGCACTTGCTTTATCCATAGTAGGTTTCGTGTTGCCTGAAGCGCAACTGCTTGGAAGCGCTTGCTCCACCCATATTGCCTGCGCCATTAATAAAGTTCCCTGGACTCGAAAACTCCCACGGCAGATAGTGCACCACTCTTTACTTAAAGTCATACAATTCGCTAAGTTTCTTGCATCTTGGACAGTTGGCGAACCGAAATCCATTAAAAAGGAGAATATTTGCTCAACTGCATCCTTAGTAATCGTTATTGTTGGTGAATGCACCACTGGCATCCTTGTAAACCCGTCTGTACTTGCACTCCTAATTGTCGCTCTATCCATTACTCAAAACCTTCGGTTCATTGTTAAGCGTATTTATTATACATTAATAAGGAATTAATAAGAGTTAAAAAAATACACAACAAATTCTTTTTACTTGTCTGTGGAGGCTTTAGAAATGATGCCGCTTACTCCAAAATAAGATTTATTTCAAAAAATCTGAAGAAATTCTAAAAAGTGTAGTTTATCAGACTCTCCTTAAAAAGATGCATTTATCAAAAAGCTACAAAAATTTGTGAAGGAAGCCATATGAAACGGTAATGAGTATAACATAGGAGGATGCACCTGCGGAAAGGGCTATTGCACAAGAGGGGGAATTTGAAGATAGGCCTCCTCATCGGCTATTCTAGCCCCTATAAACCGGTTATCTATAAATAATAGGTTCTTCTATTATTTATAGAATTTTTAATAACTCTTTAATTTTTTTAGATTGATTTGTTATTTCCTCGACAGCCTCCTCCGCTTCTTTCATAAAGCCGCTCTCCACTTCCGCTTTTGCAAGAAGCGTTAGCGCATTGTCTTTTGCAACAACAGAAAAATATGCAGCTTTATCACCGGGAGCAACAATCTTATCGGCTACGGTTTTTGCTCGAATGAAAATTTGTTGAGCTTCTTTCCTATTTCCAGCGGCAACTTGAGCAAGTGCAATAGATCGTAATGCCATCACTTGATAATAAGAATCTGTAATGCCGCTTGCTGTTACTTTTGCCTCTTCTATGCAACCAACTTTTGCCTGCGCTGTTACACATTTCCATAAAGTTATCGATTTATCGTTAAAAGAAAATTTCATCTTCTTGGCTGTAGTTTTAATATCCACGCATGTTGCTTGTACCCCCAGCGCCTGACCTGCATTTGCTTGAGTGAGTGCAATATCTCTTAAAACCAGCGCTGTAATATTGACTTTTGTAATGGCTTTAGCTTTCTTCTTGGCTTGATCAAACGTCTGGTTTGCCCCTTCGATATGATTGGAAGAGGCTTGATTTCCGGCAATATAATTTAAAGTAAGCGCAACATCACCAGGATCAACAATACCCTCTATTATTTTTTTGGCTCGAGCAAACACTTCTGTTGCTCGCTCTTCATTAGATTGTTGTGCATGATGTTTTGCTATTTCACTTAGAGCTCGCGCTTGCAAAAGAGGGCAACAAATGGCCTCTGCAGTAATTTCAGCTTCTTTTATATCAGCAGCTTCCAGTTGAGTTAGTGCAATATCCCATAGTCTATACATTCCAGACACAGGGTCAGATGGATCCAAGGCAAATTTTCTTGCAAAAAGAAGTGTCCTTATTGCTTGCCTTAAATTACCAGCCATCACACATATTTTTGCCATCTGGTTTAAAGTGTTTGCTCTATTATAAGGGCCAGCAATGGTCAAGGCAGTATCTACTGCTGTTTCAATGTAACCCATCACCGCTTCCGCTTTTGCAATATTCTCTAAAATGATTGGCGCGTTATCAGGATCATAGACATCCTCTACTAATCTTTTTACATCAGAAATTGTAACTTTCGCTCCTATAAAATCACCGGCAATTGCCTGATCTAGCCCAATAATGCTTAGAGTTACCGCTGACTTATCATTAACGAAATCATGATCAGGTGCGGCAGCAGCTTTGGCTTGAAGAAATAGCTGTTTAAATTCTTCTCCCTCCTCAACTATTGCTTGATGTTTTGCTATTTCACTTAAAGCTATAGCTTTACTAGAAGGTTCAGAAATATCTTGTAATAATTCTATTGCACGTTCTCTTAATAACGTTGCTCGCGCTTTTGAATCATACGCGGAAGCGCCAACACTTTCTAACTTATCTCTGGCAACTGTCTGTGTTTTCACTTCATTTACTGATGCTTTTTGATCTTTAGGTGACAATCCATTTGTTGTATGCGATGCTGGTAATCCACCCTCTAAAGGAAAAGCTCCCGGGCTAACACTTGAATCCACTATAAACCTCTCTTGTTAACTTAAAAACGGCAATCACTATATACCATGCACACAATATATATACAATATATTAACAGAGAGAGCGCGAAAACAATACTATAATTATTTTTACTTGTCTGTGGAGGCTTTAGAAATAATACCGCTTACTAACGATAGAGCATCTTTTGCTTTGAAAAGGTAGGCGAAAAAGAAAAACACTGCACCAAAGATAAAGGTTAGCGATGTAAACTTGGTAATTTGTGCGGTAAAATCTCTGGCAAGTGGAGCAGAAATATCCCCTAAAAGAAGCGCAAATGATGAATCAGCATATAGGAAATAGGCAGCCGCCGCCGTTACCACACCAGCACAAATGGAGGAGATTCCCACACAAATAAAAGAAGATTTCATCTTATAAAGGATATCAATTTGCAAACGTCTCATCAAAAAAAGCATGTTAACATAGGAGGAAGCGCTTGTGGAAAGGGCTATTGCAATAGGAGAGAATTTAAAGACAAAGATCATCAAGAGATTTAAGGTGATATTTACGCCCATTGCGATAAGCGATGCGATCATTGGGGTTCTATAATCTCGTCTTGCATAGTAGGCAGGGGCGAGCAACAAGATAAAAGCAATAGGAATCAAACCAAGTCCATATGCCCACAGACAGCGGGTCGTAGCATAAATAGCCTCTACCGAGTATTGCCCTCGACCATACAATAAATTAACAGATGAAAGGCCTAGAACAAAAATGGCAATGGTTCCTGGGAAAAGAAGAGCATAGGTTCTGGTTAGCCCGTACCTCAATAAAGAGCGATATTCATCAAATTTATCTTTTTTAATAGCGCGAGAAAGAGGCGGTAGCAAGGCGGAGGAAATAGCGATGGCAAAAAGAGCAATGGGTAATTGCTGCACGCGATGGGCATAGCTTAAAAGAGTGGGTCCTGAGGCAGATATAAAGCGTGCCATTAATATATCCAATGCACTATTAATTTGCACCGCGGCGACGCCAACGATACCAAAAAGGACAGGGGTAATCATCAGTTTTAAATCTTTCCCAAAAAGCTTTGGCGCTATCCATTGCTTGAAGGAAATGTGGGCAAATACATATCTACTTACTGTTGGAATAGTAACGAGCCATTGGAAGACAAAAGCACAAACGTAGGCAATGGAGAGCCCCATCATAGCAGTGATTGGGACCACATCTTTTAAATACCAAACAGCAGCGGTGGCAATAACGTTAAACGCGACAGGGGCAACCCCTGGTATAAAATAGTTTTTCTCACATTGAAGCAAGGCCATAGAAAGCCCAAAGAGGCAAATAAAAAGAAGTCCCGGCAGTTGAATGATTAGTAAAAGTAAAGTGTCTGAAACGGCCGCCGAAAGAGGCGCTAAAGAATAAAGCGGGATGAGTAATGCTTCCACAGATGTAACCGTTAAAAGTAAAATAAACCCTAAAGACCAAAATAAATCCCTAAAAAAGAGAGCCCCATTCTCTTCCCTTTCTCGTCGTTTCGCTTCAAAAAATGGGATGAACCCATTGAGAAGAGCCCCCTCCCCAAATACTCGGCGTAGTAGATTGGAAAGACGGAAAGCAATTAAAAAAGTAGCTACCGCAGGCGTTACACCAAAGCAAAATGCCATGGATAAATCTCGTATGAGCCCTGTAATACGACTCATAAATGTTCCTGTTAAAAAGTGAAGGGCACTTTTTGCTACCGACTCATTGCTATCTGTTGTTTCCATCCCTTTATAATAAACAAATTTTCCATCCCTGTCGAGTATTATATAGAAGACTCTGGTTAAGAAGACTCTGGTTAAGGAGACTCTGATTAAGGAGACTCTGATAAACTGCACTTTTTAGAATTTCTTCAGATTTTTGGAAATAGATCCGATTTTGGAGTAAGCGGCATCCCTGTCGGGATGGGGCGAAACGAAAAATAGGATGTATAAGAAATCTGGAAAATTATAAAACTGTCCGTTTATCAGAGTCTCCTTAACTACACCTTTTAGAATCTTTTCAGATTTTTTGAAATAAATCCGATTTTGGAATAAGCGGCATCCCTGTAGGGATGGAATGCTGCGAAAAATAGGATGTATCAGAAATCTGGGAGATTATAAAACTGCCGGCTTATCAGAGTCTCCTATAGAAAGCATGTGGTATAAAAAATAATTTAAAGAGTATCTACTATTGCAGGAAATTACACCATTTGGTAATATCTACAGCAAAATTACAAAGAGAGTATATTATGTCCAGAGTATGTGAAATTACAAAGAAGAGATTTGGTAAAGGAAAGACTTACAACTACCGTGGTATTGCTAAGTATAAAGGCGGGATTGGCCTTAATATTACAGGTTCTTGCAAAAGACAGCATAGAATTAATTTAATGGAACAAAAGCTTTGGTCCCCTGAGCAAAAACGTTGGATCAAACTTAAGTTAACAGCGCACGCCTTACGTATTATCGACAAAGTGGGTATTGATGAAGTGCTTAGAAGGGAAAAAAGAAAAGAAGCTATGAAGAAAAAAGTAGCTAAGAAAGCTGGTTAAGCCGCCCTTTTTTAAAGTTGTTTATATAGTCTGGTTCTCCTTTTTATTTTATTATATCTACCTTTCGACAGCAGTAATTGCTCCAACATCTGATAATAAAATAATTTCTTTTTACGAAGAGTCAGGATCAGACTTAAAATATATCTATTGCTCCCTCCTAAGAAAAGCAAAAAAGAGTATTTTTATCGCCTCTTTTGGTTTATCAGACACAGATATCCTCGCAATCTTAAAGAAAAAGAAGGCGGAAGGGATAAAAATCACTTATCATAATTCTGCTAAAGAAAAAAAACTTCGTAAAAAAACATCAGGGCTATATCATAAAAAGCTGCTCATCATAGATGACAGCGAGCTGTATATTGGCTCTGCCAATTGCAGCAAACCCTCTCTCACCTTTCATGGTAACCAAATATTTGGCTTTTGTGATAAAGACTTTATCAACGCTGTCCTTACAAACCACTCCTTTGAAAAAGATAATATCACTTTTTACCTTCTCCCAAAAGACAAAAAAATTGCCCTACAAAAACTCTTAACAACCATACAAGGGGCAAAAAAGAAAATTTCGATAACCATGTACGCACTCACCCATAAAAAGATAATAGCAGAGATAATAGCAGCACATAAAAGAGGGGTGGACACCACACTTTACCTGGATAAAGGGATGGCAAATGGTACTTGTAAAAAATATATCGCTCTTTTACAAAAAGAGGGTGTTCCTATTTTCATCAGAGAAAAAGGAGGTCTTTTGCATCACAAAAGCGCGCTCATAGACACCACCTACATCTTTGGCTCGGCCAACTGGTCCGCATCTGGCTTTCAAAAAAATGAAGAGACGCTCCTCTTTATCAAAGATCCCCCAGAAAAACTTCTTCTTAATATGAACACCTTCCTAAAAAACACAAAATACTACAGCAAGGCCCTACCCAACATCTTAAAAGAAAATTAAGAAGTGCTTGGTTACTACAATTGTAGTAACCAAATTATTTTTACTAAAAAGATTTAAAAAGGGGCAGCGCTTTTATCTTGAAAAAGTATATCGTTTAATGCGGCTATTTGTATAATCAGAAATATGCCTAAAAGTATTTTATCAATAGCTTTTGCTCTATTCATTCTTATGGATGCATTTGGGAGTATCCCTATTTTTCTTGCCGTTTTAAAAGACATTTCTGGAAAGCGAAAGGTCTGGATCATTTTTAGGGAGATGATGATCTCTCTATTTATCATTATTATCTTCGCAATATTTGGAAACAACTTTTTTTCTTTTATAGGCATCTCAACAAAATCGATGCAAATAGCAGGAGGGATCGTTTTATTTATTTTAGCATTGAATATGATTTTCCCTAAAAAAGATGCAAATAACTACGGGCTTGATGGGGAGCCTTTTATTTTCCCGCTGGCAGTTCCTCTGATAGCAGGTCCTGCGGTACTTGCTGCGGTGATGATCTATTCTCATCAAAGCATCACTGACTATGCGCTTATTTCAGCAATTGTCATTGCTTGGGCGGCAACCTCTATTATCCTCCTTTCTGGAGGGTATCTTTCTGAGTGGATAGACAAAAGAGGACTTGCAGCATTAGAAAGGCTCATGGGATTAATATTGATAATGATTGCTATTGAGATGTTTTTATCGGGATGGTACTGTACTTACAAAGAAGATGTCACGGCATGGTTAGGATCTCTACTCCATCTTTTGTAACCAGCAAGGTATGTTCCCATTGACCGCTTGCCCGGCCATCAATTGTTCTAGCTGTCCAGCCATCTTTTTCATCGATCACCGCCTCTTTAAGACCTGCGTTGATCATAGGCTCAATAGTAAAGGTCATCCCCTCTTCAAGAGGTATCTGAAGGTTATTTCTATGATGGCAAACTTGTGGCTCTTCATGAAATTTTATTCCTACGCCATGTGCTACAAATTGATAAACAACCGAGCATCCGTAGGAGGCAGCAGTATCTTCTATCACATCTCCGATTTTGCAAATAGCAACACCGGGCTTTACTATCGCGATGGCAGCATCGAGGCATTTTTTGGAGACATCAACAACCAGTTTCCTTTCAGCAGAAACTTCACCAATTTCCACCATAGCGCTACAATCGCCGTAATAGCCATTGAGAATAGAGGTAGTGTCGATATTCAAAATATCGCCGTTTTGGAGAGGTTTATCATCGGGAATACCATGACAGATAACATCATTTAGAGAGGTGCATATAGCTGCAGGAAAAGGGGGATCTCCATATCCTAGAGTTGCAGCAGTGGCACCTGCCTCTTTATTCAATTTAAGGGCGAGTTTATTTATCTCGGCAGTTGTCACTCCGGCCTTTGCAATAGCGCATAATTCTTTAAGGATTTGAGCAGAAAGCTTACAGCTTGCTCGAATACCTTCTATTTGCTTTTCTGTTTTTAGGAGGATGTTATATCTTTTTTTATATAAAGCTGCCTTTTCGGAAAAAGTGGTTAAAGGAGCTTTTTGAGGATAATGGCATTTCTTCCATTTTTTTGTGCTACCACACCAGCACGGGTCGTTTCTTGAAATCATACAAAAGAGTATAAAAAAACAACTCTATATCTTCAAGCCCTTTCCTAAATCGGTCATAGATATTTTTGTTTTAGAAGTAGGAATAGATTTCTCCTTCTTCTCCCCTTTCCACACCTGCCATTTAAATGGCTTATTCACTACATTCAACTTTTCTTTTAACTCATTGGTGACCAGCTCTAGGTGAGTTTTATCTTTTTCAAAAGACGACAGTCCTTGAAGCATTTTAATAATATCTTCTGGGGAATATCCCCCTTTACCCTTTTTCTCAAGAGAAGACACCCTTAAAGTCTCTATTTCTTTTCTCAGTGAATCTATTTCTGCAGTTGATGTTTCCTCAAATT
The DNA here is from genome assembly GCA_022601595.1 of Chlamydiia bacterium. Lineage (GTDB taxonomy): Bacteria > Chlamydiota > Chlamydiia > Chlamydiales > 2-12-FULL-49-11 > JAJACQ01. The sequence continues at coordinate 8,000 of JAJACI010000023.1, forward strand.
CCTTATTTGCCTGTTTCAAAGCAGAAATTTTATCCATAGTAGCAGATTGTTCTTCCCTTAAAGCTTGAGCATCTCTTTGAACATGGGACAATCGATCAATCTCTTTTTGTAAGGTAATGTTTTGCTTTTTTATTTCCTCGCCATCTCTACCATCACTTTGGCACCTAACTTTATCTAGCAGCTCATGCTTTTGTTTTGATAAAATGCCCGCCTCTTTATGAGTTACCTCAACAAGTCTCTCTAAAGCCTCTATCTGCTTATTCTTCTCCGTAAAGCCGTCTAAACTTTTGCTAAGCTCTTCTTCTAAATTTACAATCTCCATATTATGGGTGTCTCGCAATGTTTCAAAACGATTACGCCATAATCCTTTCTCAGCTTCACTCTCTTTTGCAGCACGCTCCTCTTTATAAAAAAAATCAAGCACCTCCTTGGATAGAAAGTAAGCGATGCTCAAAGAGATCATCATCGAAAGGCTCCATACTTTTGTCCACAGAGCATCATTTGACCAGGTAACTACAAATATCATCAGGTTAAATAAAAGCGAAGAATAGTAAAAAAGAGAAACAAATCGTTTTGAGCCTACCAAAAACACCGTTAAAGAAATGCCAGCCATAGCAAGAAGAATTGCTTCTTTAGGAGAGCTTCTAAATAACAATACAATAGAGAGTATAAGCAAATTAAGAGCTGGTAATAGCAATAGCAAACGAAAACGTGCTTTGATCGGAGCAAAAAATTGTTTCAATATCACATCTTTCATAAGAGTCCTAAATAAATTCGCGGTACTTTCCTAACTTACCAAAGGTTTTTGTTTTGTGCAAACACTTCTAGCCCTTTTGCTATCATATGGTACCCATCGATAAATTGTTTCTTACTAAAATTTTCATTGGGCGCATGAATACGATCTTCTGGAAGAGCTGTTCCTAAAAATATACACTCCCCACCTGCTGCTTTTCCAAGTACTGCTGTAAGAGGAATGGAGCCTCCGCTATAACAAAATTTTACCTGCTTGCCAGTTATCTCTTTAAGTATTTGCACAAAAACACGTGCAGAGTAATCCGATGGTCTTGCCCAAGCGCTTTCCCCTCCCCCTTCCAGAGAAATGCTCACGACAATACCAGATGGAGCGACTTTTCTTAAGTGTGCTTCTACTTTTTTTGCAATGTCCTCAGGATCCTGCCCAGCAACCAGTCTACAGGTGATTTTAGCCGTCGCCTCTTTAGGGATAATAGTCTTGCCTCCCTCTTTTTGATAGCCGCCATATATACCATTTATCTCAAATGTGGGGCGAATACAAATACTTTCCTGTAATGAATAGCCCTCCTCCTTTCTAAAACAAGTAGCTCCTGTCTCTTTTTCATAGGTCTTTTGATCGGTTGCTAAGTAGAGGGAACTTTTTTCCTCATCTGTTAAAGGATGGATCGTATCATAAAAACCATCTATTGCAATATGCCCTTTCTCATCAAAGGCCGCGGCCATCATCTCACACAATGCCTGAATAGGATTATACACAGCGCCGCCATAAGATCCTGAATGCAAGTCAAACTCTGAATTAGAAACCGTAACTTCTAAACCTGTTATTCCTCGCACTCCCAAACTTAATACCGGAATATTATAGGACTCAATTCCCATGTCTACGATCCAAATAGAGTCTGCTTTTAACTTGTCTGCATACTTTTTAGCTACCTTTTCAAATCCCGGACTTCCTATCTCTTCGGCGCCCTCGATAATAATCTTAATATTCACCTTAGGATCTTTGTGCTTTGCATAAAAAGCCTCTACAGCAAGCATTGCATAAAAATTTTGCCCTTTATTATCTTCTGCACCGCGGGCATAAATTTTCCCGTCGCGCGTCTCTGGCTTAAACGGGTCGCTATCCCACAGCTCTATGGGATCAACTGGCTGCACATCATAATGACCATAAATTAAAACAGTAGAGTATGAAGGATCGATAGCCCTTTCTGCAAATAAAATAGGGGTATCTAAATCTTCCAAGCGAGATACATTCATACCCAGATTATTAAGCCTCTGCTCTACAAACGCCGCCGCCCTTAACACATCACCCTTATACTCCTTATCAGCAGAAATACTTGGTATAGAAAGGTAGGTAAAAAAATCTTTCCATATCTGCTCTTCCCTCTGCTCGAACCACTCTTTATAAAACATAGATCATCTCCTTTCGATATAGGAGACTCTGAAAAGCCGGCAGTTTTATAATCTCCCAGATTTCTTATAAATCCTATTTTTCGCTTCGCCCCATCCCTACAGGGATGCCGCTTACTCCAAAATAAGATTCATTTCAAAAAATCTGAAGAAATTCTAAAATGTGTAGTTTATCAGAGTCTCCTATATCATACAAAATATTCTATTGTCGCGCTACAATTACCTATAAATTTGCTTTTTTCTTAAATAACTGTTATAATTTATATAAGGAGACTCTGATAAACTGCTCGTTTTTCAGAGTCTCCATAAATAAGAGTATGGAGGTTTCATGTTTAAAAGAATTTGTTTGTTTTTAGGGTTAAATATCTTAATTGTAGCTAGTGTATCCATCTTATGTGACCTTGTAGGATTACGACCTTATATCAATAGATCAGGGCTCGACCTCACTTCTCTTGCTATTTTTTGCCTTATTTGGGGAATGGTAGGATCGTTTATATCCCTTCTCCTTTCCAAAAAAATTGCTAAATGGATGCTCTCTGTACGTATTATTAGTAATAATGCCAATCAAACAGATATGGAAAGAAACCTTTGCTCAATGGTGCAAAAACTTTCCATCAAAGCAAGGCTTATGTCCGTACCTGAAGTGGGTATCTTTGAAAATGCTCAGTGCAACGCTTTTGCAACAGGGGCGTCTAAAAAATCTGCTTTAATCGCTGTTTCTTCAGGGCTTTTACACACCCTATCAGACAGTGAACTAGAAGCAGTTCTTGCCCATGAAATGACACACATTACCAATGGTGATATGGTGACCATGACATTACTTCAAGGTGTGATAAACTCTTTTGTAATGTTCCTGTCTAGAGTTTGCGCCTATGCTCTTGTTAATGCTGGAAGGGATAATAATCGCCGAGCATCAAATGGTATCTCCTTCTACCTCTTTACCATATTATTTGAGATGATATTTTTATCACTTGGCTCTTTGTTGATATTCTTTGTTTCAAGAAAAAGAGAGTATGCAGCTGATAAAGGAGCTGCCCGCCTTACCTCCAAAGAACAAATGATTGATGCTTTAAAAGCGCTGGATCTCTCCCAGAAAATGACAAAAAAAGAGTGGGAAAAGCAAAAAAGTTTTGCGGCCATGATGATAAAACCTACCAAGAAAGTTACCTTTTCCAGACTCTTTGCAACGCACCCAACCATCGAAGAAAGAATTGCCTATCTTGAAAGCCTCTCAGAGAGATACTTTAGTACCGACTCCTATACAAGAAACCCTATTTAAGGAGACTCTGAATAACTGCTGGTTTCAATAATTTTTTCAGAGGTTCCTTAAGGCAGGGGCGCGCTAGGAGGAGAAGACTTTTTTCTTGAGAGCTTCTACATCAGAGTTTTCAATATAGGTAATGATCTTTCTATGCCAAAAATGGAAACCATTTTTTCTCATTTCAGAAATAGCTGACGGTTTATCCCAACCATCAAATACAAGTCTATACATGGCGCACATAAGACCTGTTCGGTCAGCCCCATGAAAGCAGTGAACATAGACAGGGCCTGAATGAGTACCTGTAAATATTTTCAAAAATTCTATAACAGAAGATTCACGCGGATGGAAAGGGATAATGGGAACATGAATTAAATGAATTTTCCCTTCAAAAAATTTTGATATGGTTTTTTTATCTCTATTGCCAGCTCGCAGGTTTACAACGGTTGCTATTCCCCCTTTCACAAGCGTGCGCAAGCCTGCAACAGAAGGCTGTCCACCGCGATAAAGGCGAGCGTCTTTTACTGCAGTATAATTTGGTATGGTATTTCCAAATATATGCTGCCTTATATAGAAAATGATAATTTCTATGCCGCCTAAAAAAAATGCCATTATTGGATCAATAATGCCTTTAAATATTCTATAAAACATACTTTAGCTGGGTAAATCTACCCTATCATACACGATGGAAAAGAGACAGTCAAGTATTAGAAAACCTACAAAAAAAAGAGCTTCTTCTCTATAATCAGAATTCACCTTAGGAGAATCATGTTTAAGACGTTAAAGGTTTCATCTGTAAAGACTTTTACCCTCATGTTTAGTATCATTTTTCTTTTAAATCTAAACTATACGATATTAAAGAGTGTAAGAAAAACTTTAGCTATTGCGGCACCAGGAGGAACAGCCACCTCTATTCCTTTTTTTGAGCTTTTTGGAGTACTTCCTGCAGCTATTTTTATGGCCTGGTTCTTGTCAAAAATTTTGAAAAAATACTCGCTCAAAAAAGTTTTTCTTTTCATGTTGTTTCTGTTTACCACCTTTTTTATCTTATTTGCAGGTATCTATTATCCAAAACTGATTCTTCTTCAAGAAAAAATTAGCACCCCGCAACTACTTCAATTTGCTTCTATGAGCTTTTATGTCATGGGAGAGCTATGGAAACCAGCACTCATTCAGATCCTTTTCCTCGGGCTTATCAATTACAACCTGACAATGGATCAAGCTAAAAGCGTATACCCCCCGTTAATGCTCGGCGCAAGCTTAGGAGCTATGCTTGCAGGACCACTTACCGTTTTTTGTAATTCAAAATTACTCTGGACACTCTTTCCTCTTTCAATAAATATTTGGAACCATTCTCTTATTGTTATGATGAGCCTTGTCTTTATTACAGGATGTATAGTAGCAATACTTTTTCAGAGCCTTTGTAAATATTTTAAGAATACCGAAAAAAGCTACGAAAAAGAAAAAAAATTCTCACTAAAAGAGGCTGTTTCCTTTTTCAAAAATTCCAGACCGTTAAAATTAATGGGATGGATCGTCTTTGCTGATTATATTGCCTATTCATTGGCTGAAGTACTTTTTTTAGGAATACTCAAAATAAAATATCCGCTACCTCAGGACTACTGCACATTCATGGGGCACCTCTCCTCTTGGCATAGTGCATTAACTATCTTACTAGCCATTGTAGTAGCCCCCATTTGCCTTAGAAAAATCAAATGGGTAACCTGCGCCATTATACTTCCTGTAGGACTACTTGTAAGTGAAGGGGTTTTCTTCTTTTTCTTGTGCCAAGAAAGCCTTGCATCAAAACTATTTAATCTTACCCACTCACAGTGGTTAACTGCTCTGGTATTTATTGGATCAGCACTTTTTTGTGTTTGCAGGGCCGTGAAATATACCATATTTGATCCATGTAAAGAGCTTGCTTTTGTGTCAATGCCGGGGGCTGATAGAATGAAGGGGAAACTTGTGATAGACGGATTATGCGCAAAATTTGGCAAAGGGGCCAGTTCTGGGGCAGCCATATCTCTGATATCCATTTCAGGCGGATTAATGGCTAGCGCCTCCCTTACAGGAATCATAGCAATAGGAATTTGCTTAAGCCTTATCATCTCTACAGATAGACTAGGCGCGCAACTTAATGGCAAGCAGCTCAATCCAGTTAGCACATAAAAAAAGCGATATGAAAAACATATCGCTTATTAAGATCAATGGAAGATCAGATTACTCTGATTCCCCCTCTTTTGTCTCTTGAGCTGGAGCCTCTTCTGCATCTTCAGAAACAGCCTCTACTTTAGGAGCTTTTTTCTTCTTCTCTACCAGTCTATCCGGTTTAATTTCTATAGACACTGTAGCAAGAACCTCTTCAGGAAGTCTTAAATTAACAGTATGAGTACCTAATGTTTTTATTGGCAGAGGAAGTAAAACGTGTTTCTTCTCAATTTTTATGCCTTCATTAAATAGGAACTCTACAAGATCTTTAACAGTTACAGAACCGTACATATGACCATCGCTGTCTACTTTTACAATCGTTGAAAAGCTCTTCTCTTTAATAATAGCAGCAGTCTTCTCTGACTCCTTCTTATCAATTATCGCCTGCGCTTCTCTCTCTTTTTTTAGTTTCTCTTGCGTCTTAACTGTTGCATAAGTTGCAAGTATCGCTTTTGCATGGGGCAATAAATAGTTACGTGCAAATCCAGGAGCTACATAGGCTAGTTCACCTTTGCGGCCATGGTTTGTCACATCTTCTAATAATAATACGTGATATTTCATGGTTTCTCCTACATGTCTGTCGCAACAAACGGCATCAATGCAATACATCTTGCGCGCTTAATTGCTTTTGTTAAAATTCTTTGTTGTCTTGATGAAAGACCTGTAATTCTTCTTGGAAGAATTTTTCCTCTTTCAGTAACAAACTGCTTGAGTAATGCAGTGTCTTTATAATCAATTTCCTTGATTTCAGCTAGATTCAAAGGAGCCTTACGCCCTTTTGAAAACTGTGAACTTGATCTAGTTCTGTCCATATTTTTATACCTTCATTTTCTTTTTTTTTAATTCTTTATACTTCTTTAAATGCAATAACATCTTCTTCTGGAACTTTCTCTGCAAGTACATGCATAGAACGTAAAAGATCTTCATTTAAAGAATTTTCTCTTATAAATTCATTAATTGAACTCGCTGGAAGATCAAAATAAAGTACATAAAAATGGCCCTCACGAGCACCTTTAATTTGATAAGCAAGCTTTTTTCTTCCCCAATCAATTGTTTTAGCAACTGCTCCGCCACCTTCTGTGATTACCGCTGTAACTTTTGCTAGCGCTTTTTCCTTAGCATCATCAGAAAGTGATGTGCGAAGAATGAATATACCTTCGTATAAATTCTTTGTATTATTTTCTCTCATCTAATTTCTCCTTTTATTTACCCGCATGCAGCTGATAAAACCTTTGTCTTAATTTCTTGAATACATAATTTTACTATGTCATCCATTTTTATTTCTTCTTCTTTAGTAAATGGCTGCAGAACATAATCTGCTAAATCTTCCGTTTTTTTCTCCCCTATTCCAATCCGTAGCCGGGCATAATCTTTTGTTCCCAGTCTTGTTTCAATATCTTTAAGACCGTTATGACCTCCTGCTGATCCACCGGCTTTTAAGCGAATATCAAGAAAGTCTAAATAAGTGTCATCGCTGAGCACTAAAAGATTGGAAAGAGGCACTTTGTAATAATCCATACACTTGTGCACTGATCTTCCCGAAAGATTCATAAAAGTAGTAGGGATTAAGAAGATAACCTTTTGGCCATCTACAAGTCCCGACCCCACATACCCTTCAAGCTTGGAATTCTCCTTAAAAGTCACATGCGCAGACTGCGCAAAATAATAAGCTACATACGTACCTATATTATGCCTTGTCTTCTCATACTCCCTTCCAGGATTACCAAGACCTACCACTAAAAGAGGAAAATTCTTATCCATAAACCTACTTAGTTACCGATACAAGCACTTGCTTTTCATGAATTCTTAATTTCATAGAAGAGGCTATTGTTAAATCAGAAACTCTAATCTGCCCTCCTAGTGGAAGCTGAGTAACATCTACCATAAAATGCTCAGGCATCTCTTTTACAATACATGATGCTTTTACAGAACGTTTCACCTTCTTTAGCTTGCCGCCCTGAGTGATACCAATACATGCATCTTCCCCTTTTAATGTTACAGGAACATTTAAAGTAACCACATCACTTTCATTTACCCTCATGAAATCAATATGCTGTATTATATAAGTAGTTCTGTGATAGGTGATATCTTTTACAAAAGCAGTAAAAGTTTCTTTGCCTAATGTTAATTTGAAACGTGCCGTTGCAAGTGACCCTTCCTCTAAATGACGCATGTGCGTATCAAAAACTTTTTTGTCTACTTTTACAGAAACACTTTTTCCTGTCTTGTCATATACTACCGCTGGAATAAAGCCTTCTCTTCTTACAAGCTTTATACCTTTTCCGCTCTCTCTTTCTTCTAAAGTAATGTCCATAAACCACCTTTTTATTATACTTCATTTTGAGAATATAGAAGCATCTAAAGGCAAAACTTATTCATTTGAAAACAAAAGCAAGGGAAGAACTCCCAGACCTAAAAGATTTCAAAGATAAGAATTGTATTTTTAAATACAACTATGGGTTTTCTGTTTCCAGAATACTTATCCTCAGTTTATCATTACGAATTCATCTTAAAAAAAATTAGGATCTATAGTCCCCGCCTGATGGCGTTTAAGTCTCATCGTATTTTGGGGTGGCAGGATTCGAACCTACGCATGGCGGTACCAAAAACCGCTGCCTTACCACTTGGCCACACCCCAATCTATTTTGTCAAATATCATATAAGAAAACCCTTTTTCTCACAAGGATTCATTTATTTTTTTTTCAAGTATTTACTCACCACTTCCCCCTCCTCCTCCTCCACCTTGTCCTCCTCCTATACTACGCAGAAAAGCCTTTTGATGGATTAAACATCCCCTCAAACCGCCTAAAACACCTTTTACACCCTGTAATTCAGGGTTCTCAATAATGCTATTTATCTGCTTGACTATGGAATCGTTTGCACTATAAGGTTTCAGAAATACTGTTAAATTATCTATATCTTGCAAGGTCGTCTCATCTAAATTTTTTAAGGTGGATAGGCGGGAAAATATCCCCTGTAATTCTTTAAAGTTCTTTTGCCTAGCAAATTCCAAGAAATTAGCTACCTCTTTCTGAAAACGCTCATCCCATCCATTGAAAGTAGTAATTAGGACAAGAGAGTTTACATAATCTCTTAAATTAAACATCCTCACCTCAGATGGCTTAAGATCTGTTAATTCTCGTTGTGCTAATGATATAGTAAGGTCATAGATACGATAGGCAATGGATGAATCATTCTCAGGAGCTTTGCTCCTCAATTCTTCTAAATATTTAGTAATTGGCTTTTGCGCTTGCACTCTTTTTTGTGAAGAGTACATTTGACAATATAGCATATTTATGCTTTCCTTATTTTGTTTTTTGTTAGACGTTATATGCTGTTGCAAAGGCTCCCACTTACGAAAACCTCTTATAAATCGAAATAATAATTGTTCAAAACTTTCATACAGTAATTTCACATTTTCAAGGTGTTTCACCTCCTTACTCTCATCTATATGCGCTACATCAGCATCAACCTCCTTCTGCTTTTTCTCGATTAATTTCCTTGCCTCTGGTGTATGATTTAGCAAATCAGTGAAGTTTACTATCGCACCCTCTGGAATCGCTTTGAGTTTTCCTTTTTTGGGTAGCTGCATCACATGTAAATAGCTACGAACTAATCGAGAGTATTTACTTTGTAATAGGTGTGGCCAAGATGGAGAATCAATCTCTTTCTGCCTCAAAATCCGTAAATACGTAACAAAATATTTCATACATTTTACACGAGTTTTCTTTTCAAGATTGGCGGTCTTAGGAGGGGCACTTCCATACACCTCTTCCATCAAGTTGCTTGTTGCTATAGCATAATACTTTTTCAATCCATCTTTAGGTGGAAAATTACTCAAGTTGTCAGCAACTTTCGCCGCAAATCCGTAAATCTTAGCATCTATCTTTTGCTGATTAGCTTTTGCAGCTTCCAGCTTTTCAGCTCTTTGGGCTTTTGCTTTTGCAGCTCCTTCTGCCTCCACCCTTTCTTCTTCCAATGCCTTTTTTCTATTCGCTTCTTTTGTTTTTTGCTCTGATATCACCTCTTTCACCTGCGCAATCAAATGCGATAAATTTACTATTGCAGCCTCTGGAATCTTTCGGAGTTGCTGTTGTTGTTTCTGTGGAGTCTTACTGGGCCCTTTTGGTGGCGGCGGTGGCGGTATCACTTCTAAATACCTATGAGTCAACTGAGGAAAATTTTTCGCTAACAATCCATTTGGATCGAACCTTTCGAGTTGCCCCTTTCTTAACTTGCTCATATAGCCAACAAAAGCTTCCATACACTTTACTGGAGTCTCTTTTTTACGCTCATCTTGCTTGGATTGCTTTTTATGAGGGTTAAGATATACCCTCTTCATTAATTTCGAAGTCTTACACGTATACCAATCTTTTAAGGAGGTTGAAGCAGGAAGGCTTGCTGTCTCCTTAAAAATACCATGCGCAATACCGCGAATCTTATCATCTGGTTCATTCTGCTTTTCAGGCGCTTTAATAGGTTTACACAACTCTTGCGTTACGGCCGCCCCATCCTTCTCCATAGCTTCTATTATATTCATGGTCACTGCATTCGCATCTTGGGATCCAATCGTTGCGCTCATAACATATCTCCTTTTGATAAAAAGGAAAGAAAATAGCATAAAACACTTTTAACAAGTAGAAAAACTTTGCTTTAATTAGCGCTACTTATATATAGAAGGCATATGCGTATAACACATGTCACATCAGAATTTAGCCCTTTTGCAAAAGCAGGGGGCCTTGGAGATGTCATTCACGGACTTTCGAAACAGCAGGTGGAAGATGGCCACCATGTAGAAGTTATCCTTCCTAAATACGACATCATCGATATGAGTATTTTTGATAGTATAGAGATATTTATGCACCATCTTTGGTGTTATGAAGGGGGTAAAGAGTACCATAATACTGTATATAAAGCAGTTTTTGAAGGGATTACCATTTTTTTAATTGACCC